>NZ_JBAOJI010000007.1:0-246477 GCF_037080055.1 Halovenus anhuiensis | reverse complement strand
ACACTTCTGAACCGGACATCTTCCTCAATCAGAGCGACGCTTCAGCTCCGCTGCTTACGCCGGTTGGGAAGTACCGAAGGTGTTATTCTTGCCATCAATGTCTGGCCGTTGCTGAACCGCGGCCTAGAGTAGGTATACTCTTTATATTCCCATCCCTGAATTTTCCGCTTATCTCTCCCCAAATCTGACATCCCTACGGATCGATACTCTTTATTTTTTTCAGCAGAAGGGTAGTCGTTTATTTCAATAACATCTGAAAATGTCACATTCTCCCATCTATTGCCGCCTTCATAAGTTTCGTTTGAGTCAAATTCATCTATATCCTGTTGTTCTTTGTTCAAAATCCTAGCACCTCAAGATTCTTTTCGATTTGTTCCTCTAGCTCATTGGACTTCTGAAAATTCTCTCTGAGATCAGCAGACAACCTCTCCATCTTAACTTCGAACGGTTCATCATCTCCGTCCTGCTCTTTGACACCCACATATCGACCTGGGGTGATTATATATCGGTTATTTGCTATATCTTCAATCTCAGCTACCTTACAGAACCCTTTCTCGTCTTCATACTTTTCTGCTCCGTCTTCGCCTCGGTAGGCTCTAATCTTCTCAACAATCTTGTTAATATTCTCTTCTGCCAGGGTGTTTTGTGTCCGATTAATACTCTCGTATTCATTTCTCGCATCAACAAACAGCGTTTCCTCGCTTCTATTGCGGTACTTGTCCGAGCTCTTGCCCCTGCTCAAGATGAAAATGCAGGCCGGGATACTCGTTGTGAAGAACAATTCTTTCGGAAGAGCGATAACAGCGTCAAGTAGATCGTCTTCAATTATGCCCTCTCGAATTTCTCCTTCCTTGCCCTGAACAGACATAGCACCATTCGCCATCACTGTTGCAGCCATACCGCTATCCCCAAGATGACTAATCATGTGCTGGATGAAAGCATAGTTTGCGTTGTTAGAGGGCGCTACTCCATATTTGAAGCGGGGGTCATCATCTGCGATGGAGTCTCTCCCCCACTCACTCATGTTGAATGGTGGATTTGTAATCACGTAGTCTGCTTCAAGGCCTTTGTGCTGGTCGTTAAGGATGCTATCACCTTGTTTGATGTTTCCGTCTAGGCCTCGGAGGTAGAGGTTCATCTTGGAGATCTGAAGAGTGCTCTCCTTGATCTCTTGGCCGTAGATCGAGATTTTGTCGGTGTCGCCTCCGTGGCTTTCAATGAATTTCTGGCTCTGGACGAACATTCCGCCTGAGCCGCTGAAGGGGTCAAAGATACGGCCTTCGTAAGGTTCCAAAATTTCAACCATTAATTCGACAACGCTCTTTGGTGTGTAGAATTCGCCTCCTTTCTGGCCGCCCTCCATCGCAAACTGCTTGATGAAGTATTCGTAGATACGGCCGAAGATATCTTCATCTCCGTCCCCGTTGCCCGCTTCCATTTCCAGATCAGCAAAGAGGTTAATCAGGCCTTCCAGTGCGTCAGAAGAGTTGTCGGAGAGAGATGAACGGGAATATCCTTTTGGCAGAATTCCTTTCAACCGAGTGTTTTCTTCCTCAATAGCACGCATCGCATCGTCAATCTTTTTTCCGATTTGTGGGTCGGTGGCGTTATCGACGAAGTACTGCCAGCGGGCTTCCTCAGGAAGGTAGAATACGTTCTCGCGCTTGTACTCGTCTTTGTCCGTTAGAATATACTCGCGTTCTTTCTCGTCTTCAGTGTAGTATCGGGAATCCTCGTCGTGGGTTTTCTCTTCGAGTTCCTGTTTACGAGCCTCGAAGGAGTCGGACATACTCTTGAGGAAGAGGAGACCAAGAGCGAAGTCCTTGTATTCGGAAGGGTCGACAGGTCCTCGGAGTTTTTCGGCGGTTTCCCAGAGTTTCTTTTCGAGCTCGCCATTAGAATTTCCCGCGATAGCCATACACAGTGTTGCTAAGGAAACACTGTTAATGGTTGCGTTGAACCGTAGGCCACAAACAGGGTGTCAATTGAGCTGTTGTAGCTGGTCTCGTAGGTGAGATTCTGACTTCTCGGCTTCCGCCCTGCTTATAGTGCCGCTGATGATCGATTTACCGCTAGCAAATACGAGCATCACTGTTCCTAATTCTGGAGGCCGATAGATGACGCCAGGGAACTGTTCGGGCTCATACTCGACGTTCTCAAGTCCCAGGTGGATAGCTAAAGCCTCTAACCGGATCTCAGCCTCGAAGTCCGTGAGGTAGACCGAGTTGTTCTGTCTGAAGGAGACTTCGTCAAACTCTACACCAATTTCTCGAAGAGCACTCAGCAGATCTTCCTTAGCCTCAAACAGAGATTCCCTGCTGGAAGTACCTCGGATCTGAAACGTCCCGGTACGGTAGAGAGTCAAGGCAGGACCTCCATCCACCAATCTGATTGTAGCCATAGAATCGCTGTGGGTGTTGGTCTCGATGTCGAACTCCGCAGAGAGAGCATCAATCACCTCTGATAGATCTATCTCCCTGCCTAGCTCTCCACTTCCCATCGTACTCACTACGTGCATCCAGGTTATCTATCCAGAGAAGACGGTTCCTCTTTATTCCACTCGTTTCAATCTTCTCTTTCCTGTCACTGTGTCACCAGTCCGTCAGGCCAGACTGCTCAGTCAAGACCTCAGTTGCCTCCTCGACTTTCCGATTCCCTGATTTACGTAGCACCATCCCTGAGTACTGTTCTTTTCCGTGGCGATCAGCCAAATTCTCAAGATACTGCTCAGCCTCCTTTACTGAGCCAAAGAAGGGATCAACCAATTCATCTCCAGCCTCGGTATGGTACACAACCCCTTCGTCTCCACTCCAGTAGTACTGTGTCATGCTGCCACCGTCCGGCAAGACTTCTTCCTCGGCTTTGTCCTGGAAAGCCTGATCAATCGCGTCTTTGTAGTGTGCCTCGGGGAAGTAGTTCTCCAGTTCGAAGCGGAGAGGACCGGAGAAAGAGGTGCCGCCGGTAAGATTCACCCAGTACGGCTTCTCCTCCTCCACATACTGCTTTTCTTCTGCGTATTCTTCAAGCAGCTCGTCTATCTCTCCTTGTATCGTTCATCACCTTCCCCAGGTTCAAGCAACGCCTCTAACTCAGTTTCAAACAAGCCAACGACGTCCTCAACCTCTCCCCCGTCAGGATACAAGGGAGCGTCTTCCTCCGGATCTAGATCAGTACGGTAGGCTCCGGCCTTTTCGAGTTGTTCTTGGCTGAAGTAACCGTACTCCCACTTGCCGTACGTGTTAGGGGAACGGACACGGCCAAAGTAGACATCATCGTCATCATCGGCCTTGTCGTAGGCTTCCCACTCCCAGTTCGGAAGAAACGCGGCCTCCCACTCCGCAATAGGCTCTTCCTCGTCGTAATCAGTAATTGTACGTCACCTTCACCGCCTTCTTCCGGTTTTCATCGTCGTTTCGTTGATCAGTCCTTGTCCGTCGTAGCATATCTGGTTCACCTCGGTCAAGCCTCGATCTCGTGCTCCTCCATCAACTCTCTCAATGCGTCTTCTTCGTCAGGCCAGTACGGCTCCGAATTACCCTGCTCAATTAGATCACGGGAACGACTGTAGACCGCTGAACGCCCGAGTCTATCAGGCTCCGGCACCTCGTTTCCGCCGCTCTCCAAGAGTTGTGCAGCCTGCTCGAAGCCCTGCGCCAATTCGTAATCCGGTACGTCCCGTGTGTAGTGCGTGAGTGCGCGTGTGGCTGTGTTGTAGGTCTCCCAAAGAGTCGGTGACTCCGGATCCTCCACCTCGTTGTGCATCGCATTCAACAAGTCAGGTACCGGATCTTCCAGGTACCGGTCAATCCCGGTATCCATCAAGACCAGCAGGGCTTCATCCCGGTTCATTAACTCCCGGTTCTGCGCCTGGGCCAATCGGTGCTCGATCTCTGCCGGCGACTCGATCACGGCGTCAACAGCGTTGTAAGCTAAGCCGGGTTGGAACGGTTCGCTGTGAGTCTGGTCGAAACCGAGTTCCGAGATGAAGGCCTTCATCCCGTTTTTGCATACCTGGCGCTCGGCACCCACGTCGTACTTCAAGCCGTGGAAACCACTGTGGCCGCTCTGTACCTGTAACCCGAGGTCGATAGGGTCGTCCTGGGAGGCGTAGACTGTGGCACCGTCAAAGTCGATATCAGCACTCATCTTGTGAGCCGTGGGCGAGATAGATACCTTGCCGCGCGGCTCTATATCCTCGTGCCTGTCTACGGCATCACCGACCGTCTCCAGGATATCCCCGTACTGGATGATGTTGTAGAAATCCTCGCTGCTGGAAACGACTCCTGTGGCTCTGCCGTCGTCAGTCCATAGACTGTCTCGGTACGGGATATCCTCCCAGTCATCTTCCCCGGTGTGATGGGCGTAGACGTCGTGCCGGTCAACCTCCGGAAGCATTTCTGCGGTTTCGTAAAGCTCGTCTAAGTCGTCGAAAACGTAGGTTTCGCCTTTAATCGTTGAATCACCTTTGTAGGAGAAGAAAGGTGACCGAAACGCTACTATTCAAGCCACACACCAAGTTTCGGATGCCCCGCTTTGAACAAATATAAAATATTTGTTATTTCTTAGTAGTATATGACTGATTTTGCGTCTCGTTTCAGCGAGAATCTGCGTACTGGTGCAGAAGCATTGGAAGACGCCGGCTACGACGTAAACTCATATCAAGCCCAGGTAGAAGACAGAAACGGTTTCGTGGTCGCAAACGCCGCAGAAACACCTCAAGAAGCACTCACAGCAACCCTCGATGAAGTACAAGACGAGGAACAGCTCTTCTTTTACGTGAGCGGAGACGAATTCAGCGAAGCAATCCAAGAAGGACAGGACGTAGAATCACTAATCTACCGCAACCTGAGAGGAGTACTCCACGTCGACGAACCAGTGACAAACCAGATCCAAGGCCAAGATGGACCTATCGATGTCGATGAGCCATTCCCTGCCTTCGGACTCGACGTAAGGTACACTCCAGAATTCCCGGACGATTACTGGAGAGTACAAACCAGCGAGACACACCCACCGTTCACAGAAGAAGACGCCCACGAACAGGTAGACGGCATTATCGATGCGCTTGAAGGCGAAGGATTTGAAGCCGAAAAAGGATATATTGAATAAAAAGTAGAGTTCGCCTTGTGGCTATCTCCACCAACCAGAAACTCTGGCTCTTCACCGCAGCAGTAGGCGGAATAAGAATAGCACAGGGATACTGGAAAATCTCAACACCTCTAACCCTGTTCTCCGTTCTGATGTACTTCAGGAGAAGAAAGAGCAGTCCCAGCTAACGCTGTGGCCAGTGACCTTTGACCTCTCCCAAGTTCACCGGTATGTAGATCTTCGGTGCTTCCCAATCTTCCTCGTCATCAAATAGGAATGCACTCCAAGAGTCTCTAATTGGATCAGTCATAGCCAGATTCGGATCAGGGGCCAGCCACATACCACCGCTTTCACCGTCTTTCTCCGCTAATACAGAATATGAACCCTCTTCCTGAAGTTCCACTTTTGCTGAAGAAGAGCTCTCCTTAGTATAGATTACCTCACCACCGCCACCCATACTCGGCGGAGCATCTGGAGCCCATTTCACTTTGATATCTGCCTCGATAGTTGGAATACCGGATTCATCTCTCACAGCATTCAGGAGCCTTGGACCACCTCGAAACACCTCACCTCTTACTCTGCCAGTCTGAGAACGGAAAATCGGGTATTCCTCCGCGATCTCCACAAAACTCCGGTGCTGCCCATCAAACGGCACGATCTCGAACTTCTGACTCTGTGCGTTAGCTGAGACCGTTAAATCTGTGAACCCGTCGCCTGTCGCCAGTACAGGTGCGATCACCGGTGTATCGAAATCGGTCAGGGTACCTTCCTCAGATAACTGTTTCACTCGATGTGGGAATTCTTCCGGCGTGTAGACCCGTATCTCATTTTCATCTTCACGTATTTCGATATTCACTCTGTCTCCGTGCTCCATTCCCTGGAAAGGGCTTAGATTGTATGTAACCGCATACTCAGCAGGAAGACTAACCGCAAGAGAAGGGTCGCTGCCACTCTTCTCCTTTAGTTTCAGAAAGTGCCGTGAACTATCGTCATCCGGGGTGTACCTCAGGTACGAAAAGTCGTCATCCTTCACCAGATGTACATAGAAAGATTTCTCACCGATCTCCACACCTTCAAAGTCAGCGACCTCATCTGGAAGAGGAATTTCTAGATAATTTCCCGGTGTCGTTACGCTCGCCTGATCCTTGTAAATTCTCAGGTCCACAGCGTACGCCGTAATCTGATCTACACTCATTTTCTTTTCCTGATATTTTTACTAGGAAATTTTCTTGTCGTCATTAACAGCGTCTCCAACCTCGGTCCAGCCTGTAATGTTCGCAGAACTCCCGCGGAAGACCCTAAAACTCTGGGTCTACAGCCTGACCAGCATCGTATTCATCCAACCAGCCGCAGCACAGACCGCTGCGGACGACCTCCCCTGCGACCCGCCTTCAGGACTGGAGCCGTTATTCACATTCTTGAACTCGATTACCGAGTTAGCGTTCCTGGCCGGAGTCGGCCTGGCAACATTGACATTCGTCGTCGCCGGAACCTGCCTGATCATCCCCGGACAGGACTACAACCGCCTCGGGAAGAACATTGCCAAGAACGGGTTCATCGGGGCAGTCCTGTTGCTGAGTGCGAATATGATTACCTCATACCTGGTCTCCCAGCTCGGAGGTAGCATCTGCGCCTAAGGACAATGAAAGGTGAGAAACTGGCCCTTACGGCGTTGACGCTGCTGGTCATCAGCACCGCCTTCGTTACACCGGTGGCAGCGGACCACGAAACAGAGGAAGAACAGCAGACCGGCATCCTTGCCGAGCTGACAGAGGCGATCACGGACTTCACTGATAACTGGGAAGAAAACCTGGGGGATATCCTCCACAGCATCCTGTTTGAACCGTTCATCAACCTGGTCGGCGCACTACTCTCACTAATCGCACGACTGTTGACAGCGACACCTGACGTACATCCGAACCCGGCGGTCGAAGACGTCCACAGCGACGTACTCCTCGTCACCTTCCTACTGTCTTCGCTAGCGTTCATCGTCGCCGGCATACTCCATATGATCGGTCCAATCCTCGGGATCTCCTACGGACAAGTCCGAAAAATCCTGCCACGGGTCGTGATCGCACTCGTGTTCTCCGCAGTCTCCCTCCCGCTACTACAGCTCGGAGTAGACTTCACACGCGCACTGACAATCGCGTTCCAACCTGACTTCCTGGATACAACTATACAGCAGAACTGGGGTATCACAACCGGCCTGGTACTGGCTTACATCTTCCAGTCACTGCTGTTGCTGGCGGTTGCAGTACTGTTCATCATCCGCGACGTCTACATCCTGTTCGTCGCCGCAATCTCCCCGTTACTCGCGCTCGGATGGAGCCTGCCACGCGTGAAGAGATACAGTGACACGTTCATCGCCGGCTGGTTCGCCGCACTACTGATCGCACCCTTGGATATGCTCGTACTGAAATTCTCCTTCGCATTAACAAGCGGAGCAGGATCCACAGTACTCCAAGGAGTCTCGAACTGGCTGCTCGGAGTCGCATCCCTCGTACTCCTACTGCTCGTGCCGAAACAGGTTTGGGACGCATCACAGGCCGCAGTCGGATTGACATACGCCGCCTCCAGCAACGTGAAACAGCGGATCAGCTCCAGCACGGAACAGGAAGGAGAGTTCGGTGAAATACTGGACGAAGATCAGAAACAGAGATTGCGAGATCACCGGAGGAAGCGCCGGGTCTCCTCTGGAGGTAAGGCGTTCAATTGGGGTGATGACGATTGACTGGTATCCGTTTCCCAGGTAAGCTGGGGGTCTCCACCAAGTTCTTCGGTCAGTTCACCGTGAAGGACTTGCTTCGGCTGCTGACACCAAGCGCACTCGTCTACATCCTGACTCCATCCATCCTGGGGTTCGTCTTCGCCGCGTTCCTGGGAGCTGTATGGTACTGGTTCACACCATACGGCCAGCACCTGGACACGTTGATCTACAACCTGGTACGGTATCGAACCCACCAGAAAAAGATCGAGATGGAGTCTGACCCGACCTCCTTTACCAAGATCATCAGGATGAGTGACGACAGAGCTGCGGCGTTGGTCAAAGTCACTCCGACCAACCTCGATATGAAGACCGAAGATGAGAGAAAAGCTCTACACAGCCTGTACCGAAGGCTGCTGGACACAGTCAACTACCCTGTCCACATTATCTCTCGTCAGAACCACCTGGATCTACACGACTACATCCAGAAACTGGATAAGCCCGGAGAGATCCGGCACGATATCCGGCACCAGTATATGCTAAGGTGCAGGGAGTTCTCCGAGCAAGACCTGTCCTACACCACGCACTACATCAAGATCTTCGCAGAGAGAGACGCCGACAGCCTGCTACCCAACTTCCTACGACTCACCGACAAGGAAATCGATGAGAAACCACTGACAGAGGAATTGAACAGCCGGTGCAACGAAGTTATCGACGCAATCAACTCAGCAGAACTCCAGGCAGAACGAGTCACTGACAACGAGCTGAAAACTCTCAACAACTTCTACCCGGGAACAGCCAGCGAAAATATAGAGCCCAACTGGACCAGCTTTGGAAAGAAATTCAACACGAAAGGTTACAGGAAATCCCTATACCTGTCCGAGTACCCGTCCACCGTTGAACTCGGCTGGCCTCTGCAACTGCTGCGTACCGAAGGACTCGTCGACATAACACAGGTCATCAAACCGAGGAGTAGTGCAGAAGCCTCGAACAAGCTCCAACGCCTATCAGAAAAGCTGAACGCCGAGATCGACTCAATCCTTAGCCACGGCTACAGAGGCACCAACAAACTCGAAACACTGCTCGAAGACACAGAATGGATACTTGACCTCCTAGCTGAACGCCGAAGCACAGCAGTCGACTACGGCGTCTACATCACCGCCAAAGCCAACGACAAACAGGATTGTATCCAAACTTACCGGCAGATACAGAACCGATTGGACACCCTGCAAATCCAGTACACAAAACCGGTTCTCAGAACCGATCAGGCCTTCAAAACCGACCACCCAGCGTACGGAGACGCACTGAACGAAACCCAGTTAGCGCCGTCAACCAGTGCAGCAGCAGGCTTCCCGTTCGGAACCCAAAGCACTCGACAGGACCACGGCGTCATCTACGGCGTCGATGCCAGCGACCAAGCTCCCATCCTCGCTGACCGATTCCAGTGGTCCTCTCACTCAATGGTTCGAATGGGAATGGTCGGCTCCGGCAAAAGCTACGCAGCGAAAATTGAACTGCTGCGTTCTGCCGTGGTCTACGATAATCTTCAGATAATCGCTGTCGACCCGAAACAGGAGTACAGGCAGGTAATCAAAGAACTCGGCGGCAGCATACAGAACCTGGACGGAAGCAGTGACTACAGCTTCCCGGACGGCCACATCTGCTTCCAAGTAGAAGACCGGGGACAGGAAGAGAACGTCCAGGAACTTGTCGAGTTGGTTCGAGAGATATACAGCTACGTCAGCCAGGACTCAGCGAAGACACTGGTACTGATGGACGAAGCCCGCATCCTGATGAACGACGAAACCGGGCGGCAGATCCTGAACCAGTTCGTACTGGAAGGACGGGACACCAACACCGCAGTCACCCTGGTTACGCAGAACGCCTCCCACTTCACCTATTGCCGGGAAGGCCGGGAAATTCTGGATAACGTACCTGGAAAGGTGTTTATGCGGCACGACCGGGTGCCGGAGGACGTCGTCGACTACTTCAACCTCTCACAACGGGAACGCCAGGAACTCTACGAACTGAAAACCGGGACAGAAAGCGAGTACAGTGAAGCACTGCTGAAAATCTCCGGAAAACTCGACACCCGGGTAAAGATCGAATCCACCGACATCGAACACCGGATCGTCAACCAGGGTGAAAACCAGTGAGCCACCTTGACCCCTTCCTGTACTACACGACCACGCCGTCCGAAGAGGAAGCAGAATACCTGCGGAAACCCGCGGTACAGTCCCACACCATCGAAGTCAAGACACCGAGAAACGGAGACATTCCAGCAGTCCCGGAAAACCTGGTGAAAGCCGTCACCGAGCTACAGTCCAAGTACTTCGGACTCCTAAACACGTCACCAGTCGCCGCCTTCGAAATCCGGCGAACCCACCCAGACAAAATCAAGTTCCAGTTCTCCACACCCACAGTCCGACTAGAGCGGAAACTACGGACACACCTCACCAACGAAATACCAGGAATCCGGTTCGAAGAAGGCAGCCAAGGAATACCAGTCACGTCAGAAGACACCGTCGGCGGAGGACTCCTCACCACCGGAAGACGCGACTGGTACCCACTGAAACACGACTTCAAACAGCCTCCGGTAAACTCCGCCGTCTCCGCATTGCATAGGCACGCGATGAGAGACACCAAGTTCGTAGTACAAGTCCTGTTCCAACCCGTAATCGGGAAACCCCTGCGTCGGTGGTACTGGAGGAAGAGAGCATACCAACGCATCGGCTACCTCCGGAAAGAGAAAGAGAAGCTGTGGGGCAGCCGTAACCCGACTCCACGGGAAAAACGGCAGGCCGACGCCATCGAAGACAAGGCCGGGACCAACCGGTTCCACACCAGTATCCGGTTCCTGGTTATCGGAGCAGATGAATACACGCAGAGCCGGGTAAAGGAGCTTAGCGGCGGCTACAACACCTTCGAAAACCCGGACACCGGCCAGTACCTCGACACAATCACAGTCAAATCCCTACGAAAACAGCGGGTCCTCGACTTCGCAGAAACAGTTGCCCACCGAAGATTCGGGTCGTGGAGCCACAGTTTCCAGACCTCGGTTCCCGAACTCGCCGCCTTGCTGTCGCTGCCCAGCATCGAACAAGAAAACATCGCCCAAGCTGAACAATGAACCCGGAAGAAACCCGCACCCTGATCGAAAGCACAGAAAACCTGACCACCACCTACCTCGGCTACCGAGAAAGTCAGTTAGGAGTCGAGGAAAACGTCGGCGTCAATGATGACTACAGACCGACTCACGTCCTGAACATCGGGCCGACCGGCTACGGCAAAAGCCAGCTCCTGCTCCACGTCGCCTTACAGGACGCAGAGAAAGATCACGGCCTCTGTATCATCAACCCGAAAGGAGACCTGATAGACGAATTCATCGCCAAACTACCTGAAGACAGGCTCGAAGACGTAGTCTACATCAACCCGGCACAGGAACCTGTGACTCCGATCAACGTCCTCGAACCCCAGGTTACGGAAGAAATGAACCAGGCACAGAGGGAGAATCAGAAAGAGATCATCGTCTCCGACCTCATCGACCTGTTCAAACGCCAAAGCGAGAACTGGGGAGACCAGTTCGGACGAGTCCTCGAAACACTCCTGCGGGCACACCTCGACCTCAACATCAAACAAAACTCTTCGAAGACTTTGGTCGACGTCTTCCGCTGCGTAATCCAAGACCAACCACTGACCGAGCTCATCGACCAGACACAGGACTCCGTCATCCGAGAACAGCTCGTCCGAGTCAAAGAAGACATGAGCAGTTACGAGATGGAGCCCTTGCAGCGCCGGTTGAACGACTTCGTGATGAACCCGACCATCCGCAGAGTCATCGGCGCAGAAGAATCCGGGTTAGACTTCAGAAAAGCCGTCAACCAGGGTAAAATCGTCCTCGTCGACATCCAGAAGGGAGAGGTCGGCGGCACCGTCTCAGAACTCGTCGGAAGCATTGTCATCACAAATATCTGGGCAGCAGCACAAAGCCGGATCACACAACCCTTCGAGGAAAGACAGCCCTTCTACCTGTACGTCGACGAACTCCAAAACTTCGCCGGCGAAGGCAGCAACTTCACCAAAATCCTCAGCGAAGCCCGCGAATACCGCTTAGGTTGCTGGCTCGCGACACAGTACCTCCAACAACTCGCATCAGAAATGCGGCGGGCCGTCTCCAACAACTGCCGAACCAAAATCTGTTTCAACCCCAGCGGCAGCGAAAATACCTCCCAGATCGCAGGAATGCTCCAAGGCATCGACAAACACACGTTAACCAGCCTCGGCAAGTACCGCGCCGTAGTCCAGAAACCCTCAGAGAAGAACCAGAGAAACGCCGTCCTGTTCAACACGTACCCGCCCTGGGAAGCCGACTACAGCGACGTCGACAAAATCAAAGAGAGGAAAGCCGCTGCCCGCACCAGTACCAAAACCCAAGTCCAGCTGACCCAGTCACTCGGTAACCAGGCCAACGCCGGCGGGGAAACACACCAGGAACTCCTCGCAGCAGCCAAACAAGATCTAGAAAACCGGGGATTCCACGTCAACCTGCTGTACCAAGGCCAGGAAGAAGAGAAACCCGACGGCCACGTCCACCTCCCCGACAACGAAGTCGCACACCTCGAAGCAGAACACTCCACCCTGACAAAACCCGGAAAAGTCCTCAAAAACCTGCGTAGGGGCGTCCAGGAAGATCGGGAAGTGTTCTACGTCGTCGAAGAAGGGAAAGCAGCGAAACTGGAAAACATCGTCTCCGACCCGGTCAACCGCCGCGGAAACGAACACAAAGACGACACCGGCAGCTACAGCTACTACACGGACGACGAAAACGAACCCATCACCGACGTCGAGGGACTGAGGCAGGCCGAGTACCGCATCCTGGAACTCAGCGGAGACACCTTGGAAGAGCACGAAGAAGTCGAGGACGAATGCCCTGAACTAGAGCACAACGACCGCGGCGACCTCGAAAACTTCTGCCTCTACCGCGACGACCAGGGGTTCTGCTCCGCACTCGAAACCCAATGCGTCCTACAGGCTGATGACTGAACCAGAACTACGCGAAAAAGAACAAATCATACTCCAACAGGTCGACAGTGGCAACGACGACGTACAGAAAATCACCTCCGAAACCATCCTCGAAAACCACCACGTCACCTACGCCTTCGAAAAACTCGAAGAACTCGACCTACTGGAAGTCTCAAAACCAGACGGAACAGTGGAGAGAGTAATCAACGGGCAGAAACGAGTCTTCCAACACCCAAAACAAGCCGAACTAACCCAGAAAGGAGAACAATACCTCGAAGATACGGACAGAGAGGATCTAGACGAATACAAGAATCTGAGCCACAGCGAACTCGTGGAGGAAGTACACAGGCTTGAAAACCAAGTGAGCGAGCTGGAAGAAAAATTCGAAACATTTCAAAAACAGGTTCAGAGACAGATTAATTAGCAACGTTCAATCAGACGTGTTTTTCGAACCGGCCAGCAGAAACACCTTTGCCCACGGCACTTCTCCTTCTTCAAGTATCTCGGGCAAAACTTCTTCCCACGTATCTACGCCGTTGAAGTAGTATTTCGGCATACTGTCTCTGAAGAGATTAGCTAAAACTATTCCAGCAAGAAATCGAGGCTGCTTCATCGAATTATTCCAACTTCGTCGAAAGGCCTCATTCCACTTACCCGACGACTTATCAGAAATTTTCACTACATCAACCAACTTTAGAGAAGTATGTGACCCAAGATATGATGCTTTGATAATAATATACAGAAGCATGTAGACAGGGATTCCTAATAGAGTCTGTCCAATTTGAACTATCCCCAGAGCGCTCAAATCACTCAGATAATTCCAAACTTTGTTGACCTTCTTTTTCCTTCGATATTTTTTCTTGGCCTCAGATACTTTCTGCTCTAATCTCTTTTTTCTTTCAGGAGGCGCATCAAAAACTCCCCGAAGAGCAGGAACCGAAACCTCTTCAAAATCCTTGTAGATCTCCTTAGCGTCCTCCCCAGTAATCAACTGCTCTAATATAACAATCCCCAATCAAACATATACAACTAAAATATTTTAGAATAACTCAAGGAGAAATTTTCCCAAAGACAGACAGAATACTATGTTCCAGAGTCCGCCAGAACCCCCCACTTCTGTATCCGATCCTGATGGGGCCACATTAATCTCCTAGTCCAACTCATTACGTTGGAAAAGAACTCTTCAGCGGCTATCTCTCCTTCAGTTCTCTTCACAATCCACAACAACTGAGGGAATATGGACTGATATCCTTGAGTATCAAGGCGGCTCTTATTCCAACCATTCAGCACACTCTGCAAGGCTTTCTCCTCATCTATATCTAAGAGAGCATCGGCAACTCTCTCAAACCGGTTACTGCCTCCTCCCAGCCACGAGTTAATTAGATCACGCTCAGCAATCACATTCTCCAACAAAAGAATAGCCTGTTCCTCGTTTCCCCTCTCTGCCAAGAGCCGCGAGATAGGAGCTGCCGCTGTCGGATTATACCTCGTAGAATCTACTGAATTGTCCTGAAGCAGATCACCAGCTCTATAGAGCTCCTCTGATGTTAGATCGTCAAAATCACTCATCCTGAGAGGATCTTCTTCTGAATGTTGAGAAAGAATCTCGTGAATACGCTCATCCTCTGGTTCCACTCCCTCTGATTCCGTTTCATATCCACTGGACCCATTTTCCGAATCCAGATCTTCAGGGATATCTACACCATATTCCGATGCCAACTCCCGGAGATTCTCTTTTTGATCATCGCTGATGCCGTCTCGGACATATTCACCCCAACTCAAAGCCCGCAGGGCCTTCATAACTAGTTCCTCCCATCCAAATTCATCGGCAACTTCAGCAGCCTTAGAAAAGAACGGAAGTTCCATCTGTGAGGTAGGACCGCTACGGACTCTCATCTCTTTCGAGTCTATCAGTTGATACAGTTCATCTTCAGTCATTCCTCCAGGATTCTCTAACCGCCATCTGCATAGCTTGCGTACCGTCGTAGGTTGTTGAGCGCTATTTTCGGCTACGCGATAATTGATAGCACCTGAATCGAGGAGGGATTTTAGGAACATACCCTCAAAATGTTCGGTCCCCTTTCCATCTGTCATCTCATGTAGAAGATTTGCCCAGTTGATTAACTGGATAGCCGTACCGAGATATTGATCCCATTCACCGTCTGCAATATCTTCCAACCCTTCCCAGACATCATCCAAGAACCCGTCTTTCCTATACCCATATCGGAAACAACGCTCAATTGCTTTCTCTGTATAATTCTCAGCCCGGCTATTATATCCTGCTCTAGCCGCTCTAACAGCCAAATCCATAAGCTCTCTTGACGGCGGCTCCTCCATAGGCGGCCTATTCAATAACTCCTCATAACGACGATCCAAACTCTCAGGAAGAGCTTCTTCTGGAGATAATTCCTCCCACGCCTGATTCAGACTCCTGGAAATTGTATCAAAGAACCGATCTCCAGAACTAACCTCCTCCGACAATTCGAGAACCTGTCTCACAAGATCTTCTGACCCCTGATCAGCGACTTCACCGAATGCATCTGACACCTGAGAAACCGCTTGCCAATACCGGATCTCATCAACAGCCCTAGCACTCCCATTCAACAGATACCCATCCTCAATCCGCTCTTCTAAGTATTCCAGGGTTGCATCCACCCAAACCTGCTTTTCTCCCGAAGATTCACGGGTTGCTGCTGCTCCCATCAATGCGAGAAGTTTCTGAATTTTCGGTTGCTCTACAGCAATCTCATCAACAGTATACAGTAAGTCTTCAGGTGATTCAACAAGACTTGCGACTATAGAACCGACGTAGTATACATCATTAAATCGAGCACCACCCTGACCTGAAGTATCGAGAGGCTCACCCAATTCACGAGTTTCGACGACTTCACTGATCTCCTCCTCCACGTCTCCACACCTAAGCAGAACGTGCAGTGCCGCAAAAGACAACCCCGAGTAGTCTGGTGCGCGAGCTATAAGCTCTTCACACCACGCCTCAGGAAGATTATAAATTAATCCTTCACAGGATTCTAGTGCTACTGATTCATTCTCAAAAAACCATTCCGGTGGCTCAGGTTGACTATCAAACAATTCCGGCTTTTTCTCAACAGCAGCAAGAACTTCTCGGGGAAGGTGTTCTCCCGTATCTAGTCGTTTAACTTGTTCTGCTGCATCCCAGAATTCCTCAGGATCCAAAACCTTAGACACAACTTCAAAATAAGCTTCCGGGTTCATCTCTGGCTGTTCAGCCTCCTGATGGTCTTTTTCCCAAGAAACGAGCCAGTTTCGATCTAATTCATTTTCCCAGTTCCGCACCACAGTCTGCATCGCTTCAAGCGCCTCCTCACTACCACCATTATAACTGCGAATCTGGTCCACTAAGCGAAGAGCGTCATCACGTCTACCTTGAGCAGCATAGTATGTGAGACGCAAGTCGTCGCCTGTGTAAATATCAAGCATATTTCGAGCGACACCACCAAGGATTACACAGTCAAAAGCCGTGATATAGTCTCCTTCTTGAAGAGAGGCCTCGAAAGCCAGATCTAAAGTATTAGAAAGATGATCCAGCTGAATTCCTTTCTGCCACCACTGTAGAAGATTATCGAGAGTTGCTAAATCCTTGAGTGCACTACGCCCCGGACCATTTTCTGCATGATAGCCCAGACTATCTAAATCCTGTGGAAAATGTACACACTGATCGAACAAATAGTCAAACAAACGTGTATGCTCACGGACTATTTCTTCTTGATCTAACAGCTCTTTTGTGTACTTCCTGAAGCTGTCGTGAAACACTCGAAACCGATCTCCTTCCAAGGACTCTAGAATATGAGCAAGAGGGGCATCCTCAAGACGTGTGCTTTCTAGCGTATACGGTAAATCAATCACAGAACCTATAGTCTCTTCACGCAATCCAGTAGGATTCAGCGCAACTAACGTGACCGCATCTCTCTCATATGGTTCTAGTGGCTCCCAGATCGTATCATAATACTCCTCCAGCTCCCCATCGACATGTGAAGCCTCATTAATTACCTCCTCTATATCTACACCCTGGATTTCAGCTTTCGTTACAAGATGTGAAATAATAACAGGAAGGCCTCCAGAGACATCTGATACCTGCCCAACAAGATCATCATCTAGCGGTACATCTCTTCTCTCAAGATACTCTCTAATTTCTTCTGGACTCCAAGAAGGTACCTCAATCTGCTGATCAACTCGAAGAGTGTCGTGAGACTCTGAAATTTCACGGCTCACCATCAATAACCCCAATGGATCAGGAAAGTCAAGCATCCCAATCTCTTCAAGAGCAGAACCCTCCGCAGACTCTGTAGCTTTAGTACCTCCAAACGGCCGCAATGCGTGATCTAAGCCATCGAAAATAAATAGAATTCTTTGATCTTCTTGATTTGCCCACTGGGCGACGGTGTCGATATATTCCTGTAAATCCTCAGTCGCTGTCCACACCGGAACCGAAGTATCCTCGCCAAACGCCTCAGGAAAAGTAGAATATATTTGATATGCGAGTTGATGTCTAAACCATTCAGGATCGCTTCTCTTCATCTCCAGCGAATCGGCATCCTCAGGTATATAGAAATAAAATCGAAGTGTTCGACAGTCTTCCGAGTCCTCCCACGCCCTGTGAAACAGTTCTATACCCACTGATTTTCCGCTTCCTGGAGCACCTTCAACTAAAACTCGATCGCTTGGGTCATCATACGCCTCCTCAAGATCTTCAAGCCATCTTGGATGAATATATTCATCAGGGAGTTCAAACTTCTGAGGAAATTGTTCTGACGGAATTAATTCTAAACGCTGTATAATCTCTTCACGTTCCAACCTTCGTATATCAGTTGGTTGATTTCTAGCCCATCTCGCTAATCCAACCGCTCTTTGTGTAAGTGACTCCGGATCATCAATCTCAGGATTCTCCCTAACATCCAAACGCGGAGCAACATCCCCTACAATACGTTCAAACAGCTCTGTATTTCGTGGTGAATCGATTTCTTCTTCGTCCGTAGTTGTCCCTATACCAGGCACCCCTAGTACGAATTCTATACCTTCGTCTTCTACGTCTCCTCCTCTAAATTCAGTAAGCTCCTTTGCCTCAAACTCAAGATTTCCGAACAGTGAGAGGTTTTCTGTTTCATCTGAAAACTCTATTCCAGATCCAGTTTCATCTTCGAATGAAGTTAGAACCACAAAGCGTGACCCTTCATCTGCCACCCTACGAGCTTCCGCAGATTCGGATAAGTCGGTGAAATCTAATCCTCTGTCATTGGATCCTGAGAGGTCGCTAGAAATAAGCCTGTGTTCCGGCCCGTTTTTAACCTGAAGACAGGTTTTCTCACCAGATTTTTCTAGGACAATATCATCGAATTTGTCGTTATTATCTAACTTTGATTCTATAGCAACGGCATTCGCGTCTTCAAAGAAAACTGATAGAATACAAGCTCCCGCGAGAACATCTTGGAAGGTATATCCCCTAGCCAGACCTGCCAACCGTTTTGTACTGGCAGAAACCCCAGCATTGTCGGATGTAGTGTTCGTTTCTTCTGTCATTAGATGTCTCCCCGCCATTCGTAACAGATTTTTATCGATCTACTCATCTCAGGCCTCACTCTTCGTCCTCTTGTGCGGAATTTTCTTCTTCCAGTTCTACAGGGGTGGCAAGCTGTTCTATTTCAGACTCTGAAAGCTCAGGTAGATCTGCGTCAAGTGCATCCGTAATACCTGTCTGCTTCAGTGACTCAATCGCTTCTTCTCCCTTCCCTAGCTCCATCTCGGTCATCGCCTTATTGTACCACGCCTGATTATTTCCAGGCTGTTCCTCGACCACCTTTTTGTAGTATTCCAAAGCCTCCTCATACTCTCCTACCTCAGACAAGGCAATAGCGTAGTTATGATTAACTTCAGACATCGGAGGAAAACCAGGATGATCCTTATCCCGATCTTCTAAAAGTGTTTCAAAGTGCGGGATAGCCCGGTTAAAATCACCTAAGTTTAGATGGCAGAGAGCTTCAGCATAGACCGGGAGAGGGCTCTCTGGGTTGAGGTTCTTCGCCCTACCAAATGAATCGATAGCGTCCTCAAATCTCTCCAGATTCATCAAGGCTCTACCCTTGTTGTGCCAAGAGTTCCAGTCACCGGAATTCTCGTCTGTAGCTTGCTCCAGAAGACTCAGTGCTTCCTCTGGCCTATCTTCTTCAATGAGCAGAACCCCTTTCTGTTTCAGTACTTGAGACCAGTTTGGACGTATCTCAAGGGCTTCATCAAAGCAATCAAGCGCCTCATCCACCTGTCCTAAGTTTTGATGTGTCAGTCCCTTGTTTGCCCAGGCTCTGACAAATGAAGAATTGATTTCCAAGGCATCGTTGTAGAGCTGAATCGCCTTTTCGTGTTCACCGTTTTCTGCTGCATCAACAGCTTCGCTGAAGTACTGTACTTCTTCATCGAGGATGATCTCATAATCAAGATACTCTAGTTTATTCTTAAGCGTCTCTAGCCGCTGTTCTAGACGCTTTGCTTGTTCCTCTCCTTCTTCGACAAATCTTACCTGTGAAACAAATCCGTGACCCATCCAACCGATATTACACCGGAATCTTACAGCGTTGGATAGATTCTGATAGAATTTCTCGCGCTCATCGGGACTCAGTTCAACCATAACCTTTGACTCTCCTGCGGGGATCGAAAGGTGAGCCGAAACCAAAATGAGCTGTCGGCCCTCTCCCATATTTTCTCCGAGCTCCTCTCCGACATCGGCATCTCCGTCGAAGACCGTATGTATCCTATATTCTGAAAACTCGTCTGAAATTATAACATCATCCACAAGTTTTTGATAGAGGTTCTGGCTTGCGCCACCCAGCATACCAGGGCTGAAGTCTCCTACCTCATCTATAACTCCTTCAGAAGCTGCGTAGTATTTCAAATAGGTCTTGTCGAACTCACTCCCAGCAAAGGACAGATCTTCGTCCTCGTCTTCTTGGATTATCCCTTGGTCGATTAACGAGTCAATAGTGAGTTCCTTGCTACTTCTTAACGAGGACAAGTTATCTGGCTCGATTGTTTCTATTCTATCCAGGAGACAGAATTCGACTAACCACTCTTTTGGAACTTCGGGGAATTCAAGGAGAGACACAAGAACTTGGAGTTGGTTCGGGATTAATCGCTTGACATCATCAGCAATCTCGTGGTGACCGGATTCACGGATTCTATCCAGTTCCTCGGCCACGTCGTCCAGGATCTCTGGTGTAAGAGTGATTTCGTCCGCACCCTCGTTGTAATGCTTGTACATATGGTGGGCGACAAGGTTGATTTCGTAGGGTGACCCTCCTGTTATGCTGTGTATCTCGCCGATACATTGCTCGTCTAGATCCTCCTCTTCCTCCTCGGAAAGCGGCTTCACAATACACTCTTTAGTCTTGTCTTGAGATTCGAATGGGCCGAGAGAGATCCGCTTAAACAATCTTGACATTGGGGAGAACACTTCGTCAGTTCTCTCAAATAACTCCTCAGTCCCTGAAAGAACCAGATTGTATCCTTCAATATCTGAAAAGATGTTCCGGAGCTTTTGCAGGATAGCATCATTCTCCGCAAGTAGATCGGCTTCGTCCAGAAGAAGCACAATAGATTTCTTCCCGCCCTCTGCCACTTTTTCGTACAAATCCTCTAAGTCGTCAGACAGGACTCTTTGAGGGATGTCTGGTTCAGGATCCTGGCTTTGCATTGCTCGAATGTAGGTAGAACTGTATCCAAGTGAGACCTCGATATCTGGATCTAGGCTTTCCACTTTGTTCCGGAAACTGTCAAGGAGAGAATCACCGATCACACCTTTATTGGTGCCTTCAGCCATTATACTGTCTAAGACTTCTTTGAAGAACTTGAGCTGGTCTTGGACGATCTGGGAGTCAAGAGAGATTTTTACTGCTAGATGATCGTTTTCGTCAGCGAGTTCTTCCACACGATTAAGTAGACTTGATTTGCCTGCTGCTCTGTTACCGGTGATGCCGATGTGATAGTAGTTTCCGGCTTCTGCTTGAGCTAGGTATCGTTCGATTTCCTGTAGTTCCTCCTGCCGATCCGCGAATCTTTGCTCATCTGAAACCGGGTTGAGGAAGTTATATGGGTTCGGAGAAAAACCTCCGTCTCCAGATCCTGATTCCGACATACTGAGCGTATTGGCCTGTAAGCTTGTTATACCTGAGGGAGCACAATTTCAAGTTAGAAATACAGCACTAGAAACAGCCCCGAACACTTCACCAAGTGCAGAAATCACTAATCCAGTAAAATACAGATACGGTTAGCCTTCTATGACAGAACAAAAAGAAGCAGCGGTTAAGAAGTACTTGAACGGAGAGCTACAGTTTGAGACACTCAAACAAGAGATCGGGGAGAAAGACGCTGAAACCGTCCGAGAATCCAAGAAGCAACTGAACCAGGCTGAGGATCTAGCCGAGGAACTCTCGAAGCTGTAAAAACAGTAATCTATTTCCGGGATTTGATCTT
Organism: Halovenus anhuiensis; assembly: GCF_037080055.1. Classification (NCBI taxonomy): domain Archaea; kingdom Methanobacteriati; phylum Methanobacteriota; class Halobacteria; order Halobacteriales; family Haloarculaceae; genus Halovenus; species Halovenus anhuiensis. The sequence goes on along the minus strand of NZ_JBAOJI010000007.1, from coordinate 225,167 downwards.
CTCTATGGATTCTTGTGTGTAGGCTTGGTCTCTGTGCTCTACTCCGAGTATAACGACTTTGTCTCCGTCAAGGTCGAAGAAAACTCTGTGATCTAATTCCCCAGTTTTTGCTTTGAGTCGGTAGATCTCCAAGCCTTGCTTGTTTAGAAGAGACGTGTTTTCTCCGAGCGGTGCCTGCTCTAACCCACCCACTTGATCCATTAACTGTCTCTGGATCTGCTTATCAAACTCTTCCAGGTCTTGGCGTGCTTCTGGATACCAGCTAATCCTCATCAAGATCCAGCTCGTCCTTCAACTCTTCGTGGGAGACGAACTCTCCTTCATTTTCCTCGTACTCTTTGAGTCGCTTTCGCAGCTTCTCAGCTACTTCTGGTCTTAGGACAAGGTCCTCTTCTACTTTGTCGCGTAGAGCTTCCCGGACATACTCAGAAGTGCTGTTGTAGTTTTTCCTTTTGGCTACAGCCTCGATCTCACGTTTCTGGTCATCTGGAAGTTTGATTGTCATTGAACCCACGGAATATCACCATAGTATTACTATGGTAAGAAACATATTTAAGATTATAACTATTTCTCTATCTTCTTCAGGTCGTGTCTTCGGAAGTGGATTTCGGGTGTTTCGCCGTTGTCGAGTTTGATGGTGTAGATGAAGTTGTCTTCGCTGTCTCCGGTTACTGAGGCAGCATCATCGAAGCTTACGTCGATGATTTCTCCGGTTTTGCCGTGGAGGTGTTTGTCGGGTCCGAGTTCTTTGTCGAGTATGAGTTTGACTCGGTCTCCTTTCTGGTATGCCTGCGCGATAGATGGATCACTCTGTGGCTTGGTTGAGGAGTTTTTCCTGGGTTAGTGTGGAGATGAGGAGCAGTCTTTCCTGCGCGTTCATCTCTGAGAAAGCGTTCTTGTACCGGTTGATTGTGTCGCGCGAGACGTTGAGTTCTTCTGCGGTCTGTGTCTGGTTGCTCCGGGTGATCGCGTCTATGTACTTGGCTGCTGTTTCTCGGGAAAGCCCGTACTCTTCGAGTACTGTCTGTGTGTCCATTCTGCTGCCCTGGAAACGTTTGGGGAGTTGAATTTTATTAGAGGATTCCACTACCCGCAGATCTAGAAGCGGAAAAGGGAGGTCGTGTTTAGAATAATCCATCGTTTGCCTGCCTCATACTGTAGTGGCTGTCTCTGGAGATGATGACGTGGTCTAAGAGTTCGACGTTGATTTTCTCCAGTACTTCGTGGACTTCCTGAGTAGTTTCGAGGTCTTTTGCTGTGGCCTCTGCTGTTCCCGAGGGGTGGTTGTGTACAAGGATGACTGCGCCGGCGTTGGTGACTGCGGCGGTTCTGACCACGTCCTGTATGTCAATCTCGACGGTGTCGCGGCTGCCTATCCCGATTATTTTGTCTCCGATGAACCGGTTGTCATTGGTGAGGAAAACTGCGTACAGGTGCTCCTTTTGCTCGTGTTTCAGGGATTCGTACCTGTTGATGACGTCGTGAAGTGACTGTACTGCGTCGGGTTCTTGGTCTTGTATCTCGGCTTTGACTGTGAGGTTGCCGAGTTCCTGCTTCACTCCGTACCGCCCTCGCTGTCCTGGTATCCGTTGATGCAGTATTCGTCGTGGTGGTGAATCATATGGATGATTTCTTTCTTCGCTATCCGGGTAGCGTTCTCTGGCCGTAGTTCAAGGTCGTGTGTGGCGGCGAATTCCCGGAGGTCTCCGCTGTGTGCGTCGTCCTCCCACTGCTTGGCGACTTGGTAGAATTTCTCTCCGCCGATACGCTTCACTTCATCCAGTACTTTGCGTATTGCGATGTGTTTGGTGTGTTCTTCGCTGGTTTTGAAGGTTTGACCGCATTTGCAGGTTATCCCGTGCTCCGATTCCAAAATACAATCACCTTATCTTACATATTGTCTACAACTTTTAAATAAGTATCTTACACTTAGACAGGTGGTCTGCCTTAATTATTTAAAAACTGATACTAAATCATAAGATAATGAAATGTGCATTTGGAAACTGCGAACGACAACACGACCTCTGGATAAAACCTCACGCAGACAGCGACGTCGTACCAGTCTGTAGAGGCTGCGCCGAAAATGAAAGAGAAAAATACCACCTCAGCTACCAAGACAGCAAACCTCCCGAAGAGGTACAGGATTACATCGTCGCCTACGACCCGGACACTGCTTTAGCCGAGCAACTAATCGATATCTCCGACGAACTCGAACAAACCCTCTCACAATACGAAGGCGACAACCAGGAACAGATACAGAAAGTGGTCAACGCGAGAGACAGCATCGAGAAAGCAATCAAGAAACTATAGCCGACAGGTACGGAAAACCAGCACCGGAAACAGCCCTGAACACTTCACCAGGTACACAAAATCAGGTGTGAATCAGGTCACACTCACCCTTCCTTGGTTCGACAGAAAGGTTTGAATCAGGTTCTAAACTCGAACGACTTACTGCCGTGTACGGGTTCACGCAAACGAGGGAGAGGAAAAGAGAGGGGGGTTAGTCTATGTTGTTGACTGCGTCCTGTTGCCGGGTCGTACTACTGTGCTCGTACTTCTCCGTCGTCCGTTTCGACTTGTGTCGGCATTGTTGGGCGGCTACTGCGAGTCCTTCTTCTTCGGCTACGTAGGTCGCAGTACTGTGTCTAATGCTGTACGGTGTTAGGTCTCGGTTCTCCAAATCCAGGTTGGCTTCTTTGGCGATTTTCCGGAACACATCCCGGAAACTGTCTTTGTCGTAGCGGTTGCCGTACATCGTGAGCCAGAGCGCATCCCGGCCGTCGTACTTTTCCCGTGTCTCCCGTTCGTCAAGCCAGCGTTTCAGAATCTGACTCGTCTCCTCTTTGAGTGCGACTATCCAGTTCTCCCTATTCTTGGAAGATTCTTCGCGTGGGATCCGGAGGACGCCGTTTTCGGTGTCAACCCAGTGAACATTCGACCGTTTGATCTCGATAGGACGTAGGCCCGCATCCAAGGCGACGTGGATCATCGACGTGTACTTGAAGGAATTCGCTTTCCCCCAGTCCTTCATCGTGATTTCGTCCTTCGGTTTCTGAAGTCTCTGTGAGAGGTATGTCTTCCATCTGTCGCGTTCACTCGGGGTTACACTGTTGTAGTGGGGTACACTTCCGTAGCTCATAGCGGCTTCCCTCATCTTCCGGCGGTCGTCCTTGGTCAGGTAGTCCCGAGGAGTGTAAGTCGTAGAAGGATCACTGTATTCGATCTCGGGCTCCCAATCGACGTCTTTGTTGCGGGCCTCGCGTTTCCACTTGAACAACGTCTTGGCCGCTTTCTGGTAGTGGTTCTTCGTGGATTCCTTCATATCCTGGCGTGCGAGGTGGCGCATCCAGTCGTCGGCATCATCCGTCGATAGTTCCTGGACGAATCGGCCCTTCCGGTCCCAGACAAACCGGTAGAAGAGATCGAGGCGGTTCATCCGGTTTTTCGCGGTGCTGTGGCTGTAGCCTTCAGCTTTCTCCGGGTTTTTACCGAGGCCGAGCATCCATTCCGTGAGTTCGCGGCGGTGTTCGCGGTACGTGACTTCTTGCCTCGGGTTCAGGTATTCTTTCGCATCGTCTGTGACGAGGACGATCCCGTCAACCTTGTTTTCAGAGCTGTACGTCATAGTTCGATCCTCTGTCTAGAAACTAGATCGTTTGCGTGGCAATCTTTAAATGTATAATGTAGTATGCCTGTCTTTTTGTCGAAACCGCTGTAAGGCGTCGGGGTGCCGTATTTGACACCGGGTACTCGTTCTTGCGCGGTGGACATTGTTTCACCGACGAAGAACCCGGTAACTACCGGACGTAACAGCCAAAGAGAGCCTAGGCCGGGATTTGAACCCGGGCTCTCGTCCTTACCAAGGACGCGCTTTACCGCTAAGCTACCCAGGCACGCATACGGTGATTGCCGCGAGTCATCTTTGAACGTTTCGATTTGAACTAGCCGTGCGATCAGTCATCAACCGACGTCGTCAGGCCATCGCTCCCGCTCTGGTCGGCGGTCAACCCGCGGAGTCGGTCAGCGTCGACATCCGTGAGGAACTGATCAGCCGGCGGGAATCCGTCCACAGGCCCGTCTGCCGCGAGTTCGGCAGCGAACGACTGGATGCTGGGCGAGAGAGACCGATCACCGACAGTCGTTCCCGCGAAGGCGGCCAGTTCCAGGGCGTCGGTTTCGAGATTCCGAGCGAGAGAATCGTCACCAGTCTCGCGCTGGACCGTCTGATCACGGCCGAAAGCGCGAACAGTCTCGACTGCTCGGTCGGAGGCTTCTGTCTTGGCGAGCAAGTAGAACCCGCGTGCGACGAGCACGTCGGCAACGAGAATATCCAGATCTCCACGCTCGGCGTCGTCGGTTTCCCACGGTTGCTCCGATGAGAGTCGGCGGGTGAGTCGGAGTCCGTCATAGATCAGTTGCACACCCGCGGCGCGTTCGCCGATTGGATCCGCCAGTTCATCTGCGCTTCCAGGAGAGACGGCGCTCGCTGTCGCGCGTGCAAACCGTATCGTCAACACACCTGGTACCATCGAACCCTGGTCGAGCCACTCGGTAATCCGGTCGTGTAACCCTGCAGGTTCGACATCCCGCACGGCACCGAGCGCGGCCCGACGCGTCGCCCCGGCTTCGTCCATTACTACGCTCTAGCGGAGGCAAAGGCAAAGAACTTTGGAAACCACCGCCGCAGAACAGCCCATGATTACCACAGACGTGACCGGGAAGAGACGGACGATTACGCTCGACCGTCCCGAGCGGAAGAACGCACTTACCCGGGAAGGTCTCGACGAACTCCACGAAGCAGTCGCCGACGCGACCGAGTCCGTACTCTACCTCCACGGGGCCGGAGACGCGTTCTGTGCCGGCGCTGATCTCGACACCGTCGGCTCACTCGATGAGGAGACTGCCGCTGGCTTCGCCGAACAGGGGCAAGATGTCGCACGCGCGCTCGAACAGTACGATGGAACCGTCGTCGCCGGAATCGACGGCCCGGCCCGCGGCGGCGGCGTCGAACTGGCGCTGGCCTGTGATCTGCGAATCGCAACACCGGCGGCGACCTTCGCCGAAAGCGGTGTCACCCTCGGACTGTTCGGTGCGTGGGGTGGGACCGCGAGATTGCCACGGATCGTCGGCGAGGGCGCTGCGCTAGATATCGCACTCTCCGGTCGGGTGCTCGACGCGACGGAGGCGCGGGACTGTGGTCTCTGTAGCAGAATTGTCGAGGAGCCACGAACGGTCGCCGAATCGCTCGCGGAGAACGATCCGACCGCAATGCGCCGAATCAAAGAACGAATCCGCGATACGGATCCGGATGCTGAGCAGGAACGACGCGAGCGCGAGGCGTTCGCAGAACTGATCGCCGCCTTCGACGGGCAGTCGTGAGTCGGTGTCTAAGAGCTGTGCGTGCGAAACCACTTTCAGCGACGGAATCGGACTGTAGTCACGTCCGCGCACATATGAGAGACACTCGCTGGAACCGACCGCAGTGGAGGAGACGATGACGCAGGTTTGTCTCGTCGGCGAGGAGGAGACCAACCTCCAGTACGAACTGCTCTCCCGGGAGACGGCCAGAGATGCACTGGCAGCCTACGAGATCACCGAACCGTTCGAGAACGCGCTTGCCGTCGAGACAGTCAGCCTCGGGGCGGCAGTCTCTCTGTTGAACGATCTGGACTGGTATCTGATCCGCTTCGTCGCCGACGCCTTCGTCAGAGAGCCGTCGATCAGCGACGAGGAGTGGCTCTCCCGTGACCTCGCGACGGCGATCCGAAACGACGAGATCGAACCGTCCGAGAGCGGCCGGTTTCTCCGCGTCTACGGCATCGAACAACCAGAGCCCGACGACGCGTCCGAGAACGAAATTGGAGGGCCACGACTCGTCGAGCCAATGCTCGTGACGCGAACCGGGGCGGAGATTCCGGAGTACGATCTGCGGGCTGTCGACAGAACGCTGGTCGTTCGGGTGACTGAATCGGAGTTCGGGGCCTAAGCGCGAGAAGACGGCCCCTCGGCACATTACATAAGGCTTATGCGCACACTGCTTCTGTCATCTGCTAATGAGCAACTGGCGGGATCAGCTGGCAAACGATTCCGAGACGGAGGCCGTGGTGGACTGGCTCACGGAGTTTTATCAGTACCCGGTCCTCATCGTGTTGATCGGCTTCGTCTTCTGGAATCGGATCCGTAACTGGTCGAATTTTGTCTACGATGGACAGGTGTATTACAGCGGAAACGACCCGTGGTACAACCACCGCTCCGTGGAATACGCCACGGAGAATTTCCTCGGGACGATGCCGTACGACCCGTGGACCTTCTTCCCGTACGGAACCGCGACGGGACAGTTTGGGGCCCTGTTCGATCAGATCATCGCGCTGATCGCCCTCATTTTGGGGCTGGGTTCACCGAGTAGTGGACTCCTCGATCACGTCGTCTTGCTCGCCCCACCCCTGTTTGCGGTTGCGATCTGTCTGCCGGCGTATCTGATCGGTCGACGACTCGGCGGCCGGTTCGGGGGGCTGATCACCGTCGGACTCATCGCCTTCGCACCGGATCGACTGCTCCAGATGACACTCGCCGGACACACCCAACACCACTCTGCAGAGGCGCTGTTCATGGCGCTCTCGGTGCTCGGAGTGATGGTTGCCCTCTCGGCTGCCGAGAAAGAAAAACCCGTATATGAACTGCTTGCAGCCGGAGACATCTCGACACTCCGGGGAACGGTCGGCTGGTCACTGCTGGCCGGCATCGCGATGTCGATGTATCTCTGGTCATGGCCGCCCGGCGCCTGGTTGTTCGGCATCCTCGCGGTCTTTTTCACGATCCACCTCTCACTGGAACACGTCCGCGGACGCAGTCCGGAACACACGGCATTTGTCGGGATTATCAGCATTGCGACGGCAGGAATTCTGCAGTTGAGCTCACTCCGGACGTTCGAGGTTGCGGTCGCGAGTCGCTCGCTCGTCCAGCCAGGACTGGCGTTCCTCGTCGTCGCCGGACTCGTCTTCCTCGCGTGGCTCTCCCGAGAAGTCGAGGACCGTGATCTCTCTCGGGCGGCGTATCCGGGAATCGTCGGCGGGATTTTGGTCGTCGGAACGGTCGTCGTTGCCCTCGCACTCCCAGGGCTGTTTGATTTCTTCTACAGTCAGATCGATCGTGTCTTCGGGTTCGTTACGTCGCCGGGGACCGCCGCCGGGACCATCGGCGAAGCACAGCCGCCGGAGGACCCCCAGCAGTACTTCTACCAGCGATACGGGCTGGCGATCGTCACCGCGGCGATCGGTGGTCTGATTGTCCTCGGTCGACAGTTCAAGCGAGAGCCCGAGAGCCAGCAGTTGCTGGTCGTCGTCTGGACGCTGTTCATGGTGGCAGCGACGCTCACGCAGACCCGATTCGGCTACTACCTCACGGTTCCGGTCGGCGCACTCAACGCAATTTTTGCCGGTTTCCTGGTCAAGATGATCGGAACGCCGGATACCGACGACTTCACGATCGAGACCTATCAGGTGTTTACCGTCCTGGTGATCGTGATGGTGATATTCGTGCCACTGATCGGACTGTCGGTCGGCGGCGTCGACGTGAGTGTCGACAGTACAGCACAGCAGCGGGCCGATAACCTGAGCCAGCCGGGTAACGTGATCGTCTGGGACCAGAGCCTCCAGTGGATGGAGGAGAACACGCCCCAACCCGGACAGTACAACAACCCAGATGGCGAGCCGATCGAGTACATGGGGACGTACGAGAGGACGGACGATTACGAGTATTCCAACGGAGCTTACGGCGTCCTCTCGTGGTGGGACTACGGTCACTGGATCACGAACCGCGCCGAGCGGATTCCGAACGCGAACCCGTTCCAGCAAGGTGCCCGTCCGGCTGCGGAGTTCCTGCTCGCACAGAACGAATCTGAAGCGCTTTCGACGCTCGAAGACGAGTTCGACGAGAACGACAACGCCGAAACCCAGTACGTAATGGTCGACTGGCAGATGGCCGAAACCGAGGGACAGGTCGGCGGGAAGTACTTCGCACCGACGGATTTCCATCCCGACTACGAGACCTCTGACTTCTATCAGCGGCTGGTCAACCCGAACGCAGAGCAGATCACGTCGGGCCAGCAGCTGTTCCGGCAGACCCAGATGATCGCCCATTCACAGCGGTACTACGACTCGATGCTCACCCGACTGTATCACTATCACGGGAGTTCCCGGGCCCCAGATGCGATCGGAACGGAACGACGGGTTGGCGGCGACCAGCAACCCGTCCGGTCGTTCGGTAGCGTCGAAGAGGCTCGCGAGTGGGCGTCCGAATCCGAGACTCGACAGGTCGGGGGCATCGGACTGCTCCCCGAAGAGCGAGTCGAAGCGCTCGAACACTTCCGGGTCGTCCACATGAGCGAAACGTCGGCGATTCCGTCTCAGGACAGCGAGAACGCACAAGAACTGGCAAACAATGGTGTCAGCTTCGCGCGATCGGCGGTGACGGCCCGAGATATCCGCAACTCCGGGATCATCGGCGCATACCAACAACGGTTCGAGGGCCGGTTCGGCGACGGTGAACAGCAGCAACAGATCGCACAGCAACTGGCGCTCCAGCGCGCCCAGCAGGCAGTCCAGGGAAGCAATCCCGCGTGGGTCAAAACCTTCGAGCGCGTTCCGGGAGCGACCATCGAAGGCGAGAACGGACCGGAGAACGGGACGGTGACCGTCTCGGTCCCGATCAAGCCAGCCAACGGAAACGAGTTCCAGTACACACAGCGCGTCCAGACTGACGAGAACGGCGAGTTCAGTACGACGGTCCCGTACTCGACGACGGGCTACGACGACATCGGTGTCGACGACGGTCACACGAACGTCAGCGCCCGCGCGAACGGGAGCTATCAGATCACTGGCTTCGGCGGCGAGAACGGACAGACCCAGTTCAGCGACACGGTCGACGTGTCCGAGGAGGCAGTCGTCACCGCAGATAGCCAGCCGATCACGGCCGAACTCGAACGGGAAGCCCCCGACAGCGGAAACGAGTCTGTCGACCTCCAGTCGTCGTCGGTCAGTGATCCTGCCGACGAAATCACGCTCGAATTCGGGAACGCGACCTCCGTCGCCAACGAGCAGCGAGCAATCGCCGACACCAACGTGACTGCCGACGGCGAGACCGTCGAAGTGACTGGCGTGACCGAGGGCGAGAACGACGCCACAGTGACGGTCTCACTCAACCGATCGATCGAGGCCGGCGAATCCGTCGAACTCAGCTACACGCCCGAGCCGAACCAGCCGAGTCTCATCGTCGACACGAACAGCGTTGACGAGTTCACTGCAGACGTCGAGAACAACGTCGGTAGTTGAACGCGAGCACGTTTTTCGAGCGCGTCGACACGAACTGATTAACGAAGGGAACACAAAAGCACCAAACGAGCGTGGAGCACCCGAACGTCCACCGACTGCTGCGGTCGCTGTCGAGATTTCCAGACCAGACCGTACTGAGCCGATCAGAGCAAGCCAGTCCGAACCCCGAGACGCGATCGAGAAGCCACGAAGCGGCGCACGAAGGTGAGCGATGACAGCCGACACCGACACGGTCGACGGCGAGACCGGACCTGCTACAGAGGGAAAACAACGGACCGAAACCGCAGGCAGCGGGCTTCGGTCGTGGCTGATCGTCTACGCGAAGGGTCTCGCGATGGGCAGTGCAGACGCCGTCCCGGGCGTCTCCGGCGGAACTATCGCGCTGATCGTCGGCATCTACGAGCGGTTGATCGCCGCGCTGACCGCCCTCGATCCCATCGTTCTGAGACATCTCCCATCGCTCCATCAGCCGTCGGGTCGGGCGGACTTGTTCGATGAGCTCCGCCGGATGGACGTGCCGTTTCTGCTGGCGCTGGGCGGCGGGATGGCGACGGCGGTCATCCTCCTTGCGCGCGTCGTCGAGTTCGCGCTGGAAACGATTCCGGGACCGACCTATGCCTTCTTTTTCGGACTGATCGGTGCCTCGGCAGTCATCCTCGGCGAGCGCGAGTGGCTCCAGCAGCCTCGTCAGATCCTCGCTGCGGTCGCTGGGTTCGCGATTGCGTTCACAATCGCCGGTATCTCGGGACAGGGCGGCGTGCCGAGTTCGCTGCCGGTTATCTTCGTCGCTGGCTCTGTCGCGATCAGCGGGATGCTCCTGCCGGGCATCTCCGGTGCGTTTATCCTGCTGTTGCTCGGGCAGTACGAGATGATGACGGCGACACTGAACGGGTTCGTCGACGGGCTAATCGCGCTGGGGCGTGATGGGGTGACGGCGTCGCTCGTGCAGGACGGCGTCCGGATTGTGGTGTTTCTCTCGGGGGCGGCCGTCGGCGTGTTCACTGTCGCCTACACAGTTCGGTGGGCACTCGGAAACTACCGGCGAGCGACGCTCGCCTTTCTCGTGAGTCTGATGGTCGGATCGCTCCGCCTGCCGGTGCTCGAAGTCGCTGCCGTGACGGAGCCAACTCCTGTGGGGGCGGCCGTCGTCGCCGTCGCCGCCGTCGTCGGGGCTGGACTCGTGTTCGTGCTGGACTACTCGACCGCAGACCTCGCGTATTGAGCGTCAAAACGCCTTTGATGGCTGCGAGCCCACAACAGAGTATGGACGAGGAAATTACGGCTATCGCCCGGGCGATTGCCGATGCGGAGTCGACAGTCGCCTTCACGGGGGCCGGCGTCAGCACGGCCTCGGGAATTCCCGACTTCCGGAGCGAAGGCGGGATCTGGGATCAGTACGACCCCTCGGAGTTTCACTACAGCAATTTCAGGGCCGATCCCGCGTCGTTCTGGGAGAAGCGCATCGACCTGTACGAGGAAGTGTTCGGCGACGACATCGAACCAAACGGTGCTCACGACGCACTGGCCGCGCTGGAGGAGGCAGGCCAGTTGGAGACAGTCATCACACAGAACGTCGACGGGTTGCACGAGACCGCTGGCTCGTCAGTGATCGAGATACACGGGAACGGCCAGCGTGTGGCCTGCGAGGGCTGCGGACAAACGGAGCCACTCGAACTCGCCCGCGAGCAGATCGACGACAGACAGCTTCCCCCGGAGTGTCCGGCCTGCGGCGGCGTGTTGAAGCCGGATACGGTGCTGTTCGGCGAGCAGCTACCGAAAGTGACACTCCAGCGAGCCAAAGAACAGGCCCGAGAGGCCGACGTGCTGCTCGCAATCGGGTCGTCGCTGACCGTCGAACCGGCGGCCTCACTCCCGCGGATCGCAACCCGAACTGGCTCGACGCTGGGGATCGTCAATCTGGAGGAGACACCCGTCTCCGACAACGCCGAGTTCGACATTCGTGGCGACGTAACGGAGGTCCTCCCCGCGGTTCGGGACGCAATCGAGACAGCCTGACCGGAGCAGAACGTGACGATGGGTTCGGAAAACGTAAGTGCCGGTCGGCAATACCCCGCTGTAGTGACAGGGCCGGTCCGACGAGCCGCGGCGTTTGCGCTGGTGAGTCTACTCGCCTTCGCCGTTCCGTTCGTGGAGGGCATCGGTGAGCCGGCGGTGGCGACAGTGCTCGCGATCGGACCCTTTCTGATCGTCGCCGCCGCCGCGCTCGTCATCAAGCCGGATACAGTGCTGTTCGAGTTGTTCGCCCGGCCAGGGGACCGCCGTGACGGGGCGCTGTACGGGCTGGCTGGATTCGCACTCGCTGCCGCCGGAACCGCCGTGTTGGCCGTCGAGTTCGGCCTTCCGGTACCGATCTACGTCGGAACCGTCTTGCTGCTGTCGGTCGGCAACCTCGCCGGACAGGGCTGTCGACACCGGTGGGGCGATCCGTTCCGCGCGACGGCTGGGTTCGTCGGCGGCGGCTTTCTCGCGGGAAGTGCCGGACAGCTGCTCGCGGCTGGACTCACCGGACAGACAGTCGAGTGGCAGGTGGTCGCGTTTTTAGCCGCCAGCGGGAGCCTGCTCGCAGCGCTGTTGCGGGAAGCGCTGTTCAAACGTGACGACGTACTCGTGATGGTCTCGGCCGCATTGCTCCTGTGGTTTCTCGGCGCACTGCCGGTCGAAATCACGACGGTCCGGATCGCCGTCGCCCTCGCGGTCACGATCGTGCTCGGCTACGCCTCCTTCGCGCTGGATACCGCATCGCTGCCGGGCATGTTGACCGGCGTCCTGCTCGGATTGCTGACGATCGTCCTGGGTAGTTACGGCTGGTTCGCCATGCTGATCGCCTTCTTCGGCATCGGCGGGTTGGCATCGAAGTACCGATACGACCGTAAACTCGACCGCGGCATCGCCGAGGAAAACGAGGGGGCACGCGGGACCGGCAACGTGCTCGCGAACTCGCTGGTGGCGCTATTCGCCGTCGTCGGCGCGGCAGCCAGCCAACAGATCGGCGTCCCGAAAGCGGTGTTTTTCTTCGCCTTCGCCGGCGCCGTCGGCGCAGCACTGGCCGATACCCTCTCGAGCGAGATCGGTGGCTTGTTCGACAAGCCACGACTGATTACCACGCTGCGGGTCGTCGAACCCGGAACTGATGGTGCCGTGACGTGGCAGGGAGAGGTCGTCGGTGCCTGCGGCGCAGCAATCGTCGCCCTGATCGCCTTCGTCGCCTTCGACAGCATCACTGCGGTCGCTGCCAGCGCAATCGTCGCCGCGGGCGTCGTCGGCATGACCGTCGACAGCCTGCTGGGCGCGACGATCGAAGGCTGGCTCTGCGGGAATCAGGGCGTGAACTTCCTCGCGACGCTGGCCGCTGCTCTCGCCGGGGCGGCAATCGCAGCGACCGCCGGCCTCTCACTGTAACGATGGTCCAGATCAGACAGACGACGACAGTCGACGGTAATCGACTCCGGGAGATCCAGCAGGCTGCCCTGCCCGAACCGTGGCCAGAGATACTTGACGCGGCGCTGAGCGGCTTTCCACCGCTTTTCGCCGCTCTCGAAAATCGCCCGGTCGGCTACGCCATCGTCATGCCTGGCCCCGAGGAGACCGCCTATCTCACGGAACTGGCGGTCGACCCCGACGAACAACGGCAGGGATACGGCTCGGCACTCATCGAGACCATCTCGCGAGATCAGCGGACAGAAGGATACGAACGACTCGTGTTGACGGTTCAGGCTGTCGACGAGGAGGTGAGAGCATTCTACGGACAACACGAGTTCGAGGTCTGTGAACGACTGGACGACGAGTACGAAAGCGGCGCAGGACTGTTGCTCGCTCGGGACCTGACGGCGCTAGAGTGATCTGGCTCTCGACGCAGTCAGTTCAACTCGATCTCGTCGGCTGCGTGAACACGGACGCTGGCTGGCTGTTTGACGAATTCGCCGGTCTCGGCGGCGATGATCTGCCCGACCCCGCGCTGAGCAGCGATGTCGACCAGCCGCTGTGTGACGCTTCCGTCGAGAACGACGGTATGAGCCGTCTCTTCGGCCGTCTCGATAGCCTCGAACGCATCGTCGGCGTCGGTCTCGGCCAGCGACGAGAACTCTGAATCGAGCAGTCGAACGTTTCCGGATCCCGCCTCGACGATATCGGCGACGTGATCGCCGAGCGTTTTCGGTGCCGTCTCCGCCGCCGACTCGTCCTGTTCACCGGCCGAATCAGTTCGTTCGGATTCTTCCTGAGCCGAATCTGCGCGCTCGGCTGACTCGACTGCTGTCGGCGAGCCGTTTTCTGCGTGAGTCGTCTGTTCCGGGTGTGTCTCTGTCGGCCCGCCGGTCGATTCTGTCTCTGTCGACGAGTCCGCGTCGCTTGGATCTGGCGGCGACTGCCCGACCGCTGGGTCCGTCTCGGCTCCGTTGTCAGCGTCGGGATCGATATCGCTCGATGGCTCCGGGATCCGATCCTCGCTGGGCGTCGCGTCGTCAGTGACGGTTCCGCCGTCAGTCGGAGCGAACGTCTCCCGTGGTGTCGTTCCGTCTTCGATCTGTTCGTAGGGGAGTTTCTTGCGGAGCGCGGCCATGATCGCACCGCGATCCAGATCCTCGACTGAACGGTCCCGTGGAGCGAAGGCGACGTAATCGATGTTTCCGACCTGTGCGAGTTCCCGGAGGATGAGGTCGCCGCCGCGGTCACCGTCGAGGAAGGCCGTCGTCGTCCGGTCCTGTGTGAGTCGGGCGATTTCCTCTGGCACGTCTGTCCCTTCGACGGCGATGGCGTTTTTGATGCCGACCGAGAGCAGTTTCCGTACGTCCGCGCGACCCTCGACGACGATGATCGCGTCGCTGTCGGCGACACGTGGGCCAGCGGGAAAGTCGCGGTACTCGGTCAGTTCCGACTCCCGCACGCGCTCGCGAACCTCCTCGACGAGTCGCTCGCTGGTGAGTTGTTCGTCCTCGAAGGCCGCGAGCAGTTCCGTCGCGCGGTCGACAATCTCGCGGCGCTTGGCGGCGCGGGCGTCCTCGATTTTGATGATCGAGCAGTTCGCCCGGCAGGGGCCGACGCGTTCGATGGTCTCCAGTGCCGCGGCGAGGACGGCCGTCTTGGCGCGGTCCATCCCGCTTGCAATCTGGATCGTGCCGAACGAACGGCCGCCCTCAGATTCGATGTCGACGTCGATCCGGCCGACCTTCGAGGCGTCCTGCAGGTCCCGCAGGTCCATATCCTCCCCGAGCAGTCCTTCGGTCTGCCCGAAGATAGCGCCGACGACGTCGCTGCGCTCGACGACTCCGCTGGTGCGAATATCCGCGTGAATGACGTACTTTGCTGAATGTGGCATACGCAGTTTCCCTCGTCGGACGATCAGATCGCACGGCTGTGATAGCAGGACCTAGGAGCGGTACAGTCATATAAGTGGCGGGACTGGCTGCGGAGAATCGACAGCCCCGACGCCGCCGTCACTCTATCTCCCGAAGTCGGCCGACGCCGTCGATCTCTTCGATCACGTCCTGGACGGGTTCGGGAACGTGCTGTCGCCAGTCGCCGTCGTCGATCATCTGCCGGCGAATTTCGCTCCCTTTCAGATCCTCACGGTCGAACATCTCGGTCTGTCTGACCTCGATTCCGGCCTCGGAAAAGAGTCGGACGACGAGTGGATTGTTCGAGTACGCAACGTCGAACTCCGGGGCCATGCTCTTGACGTGGCTGACCCAGACAGAGTTCCGTTCGAGATCTTCGATCGGGACGACGTAATCGGTGATATCGTATGATTCCAGCGTCTTGCGGATCATCATAACACGTTCACCAGCCGTGAACGGATTACGCCGGGTGTGAGACGCGTCGGCACTGCCGATGCCGATTACCAGTTCGTCGACATCCGCTGCAATGCGTTCGACGAGTCTGAGATGCCCGCTGTGAAACGGTTGGAACCGGCCGATCAGACAGCCTCGGAAGGGAGCCATTTGCATGCCGTTTGGACGCTGATTATAAGAATGGTCGGTGTTCGACACCAGTAGCTATTCCCGCCGTATACCGCCTCTGCTGCCCATTTTATCGTTCGCGGCCGTGATATCGGGGAGAAAGTATATCAGTCGACAGCCCTTTCCAAAAAACATAGCAACGTTTGTATGAGCAAGGAATCAGATGTCCCGGATACCGACCGGGAAATGGACGCCGACGAGGCGGCTGAGTCGGACTCCGATGAGTCCGCCAGGCCGGCGGCCGACAGCAACGGGGCCGAGGCCGAAGGCGAGGCGGAGACTGACCAGCCAGCCAGCGACGAGGCTCCCGCCGACGGCGGTGAGCAGTCGGAGATGGACGACGAGCAACGTATTCGGGTTCCGGGCGAGGGTCCGGCCTCGGAAATCGACCAACCGAGTCCCGACGACGCTGGTAGCGTATCCGAACAAGAAGAAAACCCCCTCGACGAGGCGCTGGGAAGCGATGTCGACGAAGATATGGAGATCAACGAGGAGGTCGAAGATGAAGACCTTCTCGGCGGTCTCAAAGTCGACAGTTCGAGCGAGATTAGCGTTCCCGAGCGACTCGTCGACCAGGTGATCGGGCAGGACCACGCCCGCGATATCGTTCTGAAGGCGGCCAAACAGCGCCGCCACGTAATGATGATCGGCTCACCCGGGACCGGGAAGTCGATGCTCGCGAAGGCAATGAGCCAACTCCTCCCAAAAGAGGAGCTACAGGACGTACTTGTCTATCACAACCCCGACGACGGCAACGAGCCAAAAGTTCGGACCGTGCCAGCGGGGAAAGGCGAACAGATCGTCGAAGCCCACAAAGAGGAAGCCCGCAAGCGCAACCAGATGCGAACGGTGATCATGTGGATCATCATCGCCCTCATTCTGGGCTACGCCCTGATCATCGTCGGGCAGATTCTGCTCGGCATCCTCGCTGCAGGGATCATCTATCTGGCCTTCCGGTACATCTCCCGGGGCAACGACGCGATGGTGCCGAACCTGCTGGTCAACACCGCAGACCAGCAGACCGCGCCGTTCGAGGACGCGACGGGTGCCCACGCCGGTGCGCTGCTGGGCGACGTTCGACACGACCCGTTCCAGTCCGGCGGCATGGAGACGCCCTCCCACGACCGTGTTGAGCCTGGTGCGATCCACAAGGCCAACAAGGGCGTCCTCTACATCGACGAGATCAACACCCTCGACATCCGCTCGCAGCAGAAGCTGATGACAGCAATTCAGGAGGGCGAGTTCTCGATCACGGGCCAGTCCGAGCGTTCCTCGGGTGCGATGGTCCAGACCGAGCCCGTGCCCTGTGACTTCGTCATGGTGGCTTCGGGGAACATGGACGCCATGGAGAATATGCACCCGGCGCTACGCTCGCGGATCAAAGGCTACGGCTACGAGGTGTACATGGACGACACCATCGACGACACGCCAGAGATGCGCCGGAAGTACGCCCGCTTTGTCGCCCAAGAAGTCGAGAAAGACGGTCGTCTGCCCGACTTCACGCGGGATGCGATGGAGGAGATTATCCTTGAAGCCCAGCGTCGTGCCGGGCGGAAGGACCACCTCACGCTCGAACTCCGAAACCTCGGTGGCCTCGTCCGGGTTGCCGGGGATATCGCCCGCGCAGAGGGCAAAGACAACACCGAGCGCGAAGACGTGCTGCAGGCGAAAGGCCGCTCGCGCTCCATCGAGCAGCAGTTGGCCGACGAGTACATCGAGCGCCGGAAGGACTACGAACTCACCGTCAACGAGGGCGGTGCCGTCGGCCGGGTCAACGGGCTGGCGGTCATGGGCGAAGACTCCGGAATCGTCCTCCCCGTGATGGCCGAAATCGCGCCGTCGCAGGGTCCCGGTCAGGTGATCGCAACCGGCCAACTCAAGGAGATGGCCGAGGAAGCCGTGGAGAACGTCTCCGCCATCATCAAGAAGTTCTCCGATCAGGACATCTCGGAGAAGGACATCCACATCCAGTTCGTTCAGGTCGGTGAGGGCGGGGTCGACGGCGACTCCGCTTCCATCACCGTCGCAACGGCGGTAATCAGCGCACTCGAAGAGATTCCCGTCGAGCAAAACGTCGCTATGACTGGCTCGCTGTCGGTCCGCGGTGACGTGCTGCCCGTCGGCGGCGTCACGCACAAGATCGAGGCCGCCGCGAAATCGGGCATCGACAAGATCATCATCCCGAAGGCGAACGAGCAGGACGTGATGATCGAGCCAGAGTACAAAGAACAGGTCGAGATCATCCCGGTTTCGCACATCTCCGAGGTGCTCGAAGTCGCGCTGGCCGGCGAACCCGAGAAGGACTCGCTGGTCGACCGACTCAAATCGATCACCGGTCGTGCGCTCGACCGTGATGTCGGCCCCGGCGGCAGCCCAAGCCCGCAGTAAGCGTGGCCCAGCCGCTCGCTTTTTCTGTCGTTGCAGTGCTCGTGACGCTTGGATTACTCTACGTCGCCCGACAGTCACAAGACCTCTTGGAGTCGAGCGAGGACCGGACGATCGAACTCGCCGACACCGACGACCAGGCGGAACAGTTCGAGTCCCGACGGACCGAGGACACGACGGCCGCCGAATCACCCGGACGGCACGAACCTGACGCACCGACAGCCACGAGTGTCGACAAAACGCCGAGGACGGCGGTGTCGACCGCGGAGGCCCCACCGGAGTCGACCGATCTCGCTCCCGTCGGACGGCCAGCGCCCGAGACGCCTGTCCAGAGTCAGCCGCAGGAGATCGAACTGACGCCAGCGATGGTGATCGCGAACGTCGCCGTCACGCAGGGACTGATCGCGGGAATCGTCCTCGCAGCGGGGTGGTACTTCGCGATTCCCGCCGAGGCGTTCGGCGTCACGGCCGATCCGTTCTCGACCGGCCTCCCCGCGGTCGGAATCGGGGTCGCCTTCGGCGTGCTGCTGTGGATCGGCAACGAGATTTCGACGACGATTGCCGATGCGGTCGGAGCAGCCTACGACGAGGGAGTCAGAGAGTTGCTCGCGCCGGAGTCGCCCGGCGGATGGCTGCTGCTGTTCGGGGGCGTCTTGCCGATCATCGCAATCTCTGAAGAACTGCTCTTCCGGGCGGCGCTGATCGGCGTCCCGGCAGCGAGTTTCGGCCTCTCGCCGTGGCTGCTCGCAGTCCTCTCGTCGCTGGCCTTCGCGCTCGGGCACGGCGCACAGGGCCGGGTCGGTGTCGTCGTGACCGGACTGCTCGGGTTCGTCCTCGCGGCGGGGTACGTCCTCTCCGGAAGCCTCCTGCTCGTGGTCGTCGCCCACTACGTCGTCAACGCCGCGGAGTTTTTCGTCCACGAGTATCTCGACATCGAGTTGGACGGGATTTCGACGCCGGGGTAGGGTTTCAGGTCGGGCGACGCAGAGCAGCATATTTATTGTCCGGGTGACAACTACACGTGCGATGGGTGGTCCCGCTCGCACCGATGGTTCGGGGTTGTTCTGTCCCAACTGCGGGAATAGCGCCAACCCTGACCACGAATACTGCATCCACTGCGGCCACGATCTCGCGGCGCTGCGGGAAGTCGCAGAGACCAGCGAACGGACGAGCGAGCGGGCGACCAACTCCGGACGGGCCGCCACTGACCGCCAGCGCGACGACATCGAGGCGTTTCGCAGGCGGATCAGATTTCTCGTCACCAACGGTTGGGATATCGAGTACGACGGCCATGACGAGGTCGTACTTGCCGACAGGGGGATCGGCTCGATCTGGATCCACATCGTCCTGTTGCTGTTCACCGCTGGGATCGGGAATCTCTTCTACGCGTGGTATCACTACTCGATCAATCCGACCCGCGTCGCGCTCCGGGCGAGCGGACAGGACTACGAGGTGCTCGACCCACAGAATCCAAAAGCGGGGACAAGCACGGAAACTGGCCAGATACGAACGTCGATAGGGCAGTTTGCCGGGGCGCTGGTCTTGCTCGTCCTCGGATTCCTCATGATCGTCACGACCGGGCTTTCGTTCGTCCCCTCGCTGTTGGGACTGACGTTAGGGCTCGTCGGCCTGTACATGCTGCCGCCGGCCAGACGACGGATTCGGGACCGACACGCGCCGACGACGTTCGGCCCGACCGAGACGGTCAAGAAGCGATACGTCCAGCACACGGATCGCCCCTGTGCAGTCTGTGGCTCGCGGGTCGTCGACGGAGTCGTCCGAGACTACAAGCAGGTGTACGCTGTCGCCGGAGTCCCACTGTACACGATGGAAAACGGTGAAAACTACTACTGCGAGGACTGCCAGAGTGTCGACACGACCTACGGTACTGAATCGAGCAGGGGAGTGAACGACGAAATCGATATCGACGACGAAGCGTTCACGGACGAAATCGAACGGGAACTCGACCGCCTCCGAACCAGCGGTCCGGACGACAGAACCACGACGGAAGACGCGACCGCAGAGAGAACTGATCGAGAACAGGACGCCTGATAGATCCCGGACCTATCGGTTCGGAGCGGCCTCACTGTTATCTGTGCTCACGACACAGATCGAATATGGTCGAGTACGCGCAGTTTCTCGACGGTATCGTCCACGAACCGACGCAGACGGAAGGGCGGGGATTCGACCTGACGGTTTCGGAGGTGTACGAGATTACGGGACCCGGTCGCGTCGACTTCGGCGGCGGCGAACTCGAACCGGCAGAGACGACGCCACACGACAGCGAGAAACGCGACCCAGAGGACGACTACGAGTGGTGGCATCTCGACGCCGGACAGTATCTCATCGAATACAACGAATCGCTCACCGGGTCGGACATGGCGTTCACGGTGCAGACGCGGACGGACCTGCTCGAACGCGGAGCAGCACATCCGACACTGTCGGTGACGACGTTGCCTCGCGTGCCGCTGTCGGTCGGCGGAGCGGGATTCAGACTCAAAGAGAACGCTCGCGTGTCGACGCTCGTCACGGCCGAGCGGGCGTAGGGATTCGAGACGCCGGCGTCACTCCGGGCGGTCGCCGTCACCGCCGTCGCTGACTGCCGTGGGTTTCGAGTCGTCGGTCGCGGCCGACCCGACCTCGAACCGGTCGATTTTCGCCTGTAGCTGTTCGGCCTGCTCGGCGAGAGATTCGACGTTCGAGGTGACCTGTGTCATCGACGACGCCTGCTCTTCGGCGGCCGCCGAAACGTCTTCAGTGTTGTCGGCAGTCGTCGTGCTGATGTCGGCAACGTCGTCGATCATACTCACAACCTCCTCCGTGGTCTGTGCCTGATCGTTGGCTGCCTGGCTGATCTCTTGGACGCCGTCGTCCGTCTCGTCGACGTTCTCAGCGACCCTGACGAATGCGTCGACTGCCTCAGAGACCGAATCGGTCGTCTGCTCGACCTGCTGTTCGGCCGTTCGGATCTCCGCGACGGTCGTCTCGGTCTGCGCCTGGACCTCCTCGACGAGTTGTGCGACCTCGCCGGCGGAGTCCTGGGTCTCTCCGGCCAGTTGTTTGACCTCGTCGGCGACGACCGCAAAGCCGTCGCCGTCCCCGCCGTCGCCAGCGCGGGCGGCCTCGATGTTGGCGTTCAGCGCGAGCATATTCGTCTGCTCGGCAATTTCACCGATCAACTCGACGATATCGTCGATCTGATCCATCTGCTCGTCGAGTCGTTCGACGTTATCGACGGTCGTGGCCATGCGATCCTGCACCGTCTCCATCTCCTCGATTACCTCCTGAGCGGTCGCTTCACCCTCCGAGGCGACCGTCGCAGTCTCCTCGGACGTTCGAGCGACGGTCTGGGCAGTCGAGGCTGCTTCCTCGATGGTTGCAGAGAGGGTCGTCATCTCCTCGGAGACCTGCCGGAGTTTCGATCGCTGCTGATCGGCGCTGCCTGCGATCTCCTGAATCACTTCGCTGACCTCCTGACTTGCCTGTTTGACCTCCTGAGAGCCAGCGTTGGCTTCCTCGCTCGCGACTGCGACCTCCTGTGCGAACGACTGCAGATCCCGGATCGTCCGCTCCAGATCGGCCATCATCTCGTTGAACGAGTCTGCGATTTCGGCCAGTGCCTCGCTGTCGGTCCGGCTTTCGAGTCGCTGAGTGAGATCACCGTCCGCTGCTCGCTGCATCTGCGCTCCGAACCGGCTGGCCTCCTCCTGCAGTGCCTCGCTGAACTGCTCGGCCTGTTCTTTGGCCTCCCTGGCGTCCGCCTGTGCCTGCTCGGCCTCCCGTTTTGCGTCCTGTGCTTGCGAGGCCTGCCGGTCTGCTTTCTCGATCTGTTCGGTGAGTGAATCGCGAATGCGGGCCAGTAACTCCGAGAGTTCTCCAAATTCGTCGGCCCGTGAACGATCGATGTCGACATCGAGATTCTCCTGTTCAATCTCCTCGGCGTAGCCAGAGAGACGTTCGACAGTGTTCGAGATATCCCGCGAGACAACGGCACCGAGAGCAATTAGTCCGAGGGCGGATAGCACGATCAAGACGAGCAGATTCTGTCCCACATCGTCTGAGGTTGCGTAGACCGTACTCTCCGGCGCGGCGACGGCGACAGCCCAGTCTTTGTTTTCGAGGGCGACGGTCGTGACGAGCGCAGAATCAGCCTGCATCACATCCGTCTCGCCGACGGAAGCAGTCTCGACGCGGGACTCACCGGAAGCTAGCTCGTGGAAGGGCTGCAGTTCGTCGGCGAGGAAGTACTCGGTGAGAATCTGATCGAGTTCGGGTGCGAGGGTGACCAGCCCGGATCGCCGTGTGACGACTTCGATCACGCCGTCATCGACCGGCGACGTCAGCCGCTCGCTGCGCGCTTCCAGATTGACAGTGACGACGATGGCCTTATCTGGGTGGTCCGGCAGCGGGCTGACGAAGCCGAGTTCCTGCCGTCCCTGGTACTCGTATGGCTCGAACGAACGGACATCGGCGGGGCCTTCGAACTGATCCGAGGCGACGGCCCAGGAGCGATCCTGCCGGGAGATGACGATCCCTTCCTGCGAGGGATCCGTACTGACGACAATCTCGCCAGAATTCATATCGTAGAGATGTGCGGCCTGGGCCGAATCGGGAAACAGCGAGAGATCCTCGATCAAACTGCTCCGGATCTCCTCGTTCGATCCCTCGGCGTACACACTCTTGCTCGACATCGAGACGACATCACCGTTCATGTCGTCGATGAAGCTATCGAGTCCATCGGCTTCTCGCTCTGCGGAGGAGAGCATATTCTGTTCGGCCTGGTCTTCGACGCTGGCTGCGGTCTGTGTGTAGCCGACGAATCCGGCACCGAGCAACAGGACGGTAACGACGAGGACCAAGGCAGCGATCTTGAAGAGATATCTCCCGCGGAGAACGTCGTATCCACGGCGGAGGCGACTCGTCTTCGAGGCGTCTGGCGGAGTCTCATCGCTCATACGGAGACGCTGAATATGGGGGAGTAAGAAACTGACCGCTGAATTTTCGGTTTTGATACCGATGGATATTTATTGCGGAGATCGGTGCCGCCGAGTCTGGTTGCTGAGTCCCGTATCGGCAACCTGAGTTAGCTATCGAACTCGACGCCGGTGATCTCGAACCGCGCGCCGCCGTCGGAGCCGTCGGTCACCTCGATCGTCCAATCGTGAGCGTTGACGACCTGGTTCACGATCGATAGTCCGAAGCCAGTTCCGTCCGTCGAGGTCGAGTATCCGGTATCGAACACATCTTCCCGGTGCTCGTCGGGGATCCCCGGCCCGTCGTCTTCGACGTAGAATCCGTCGTCCAGTTCGCCCACGGTGACGGTTACGTCAGATTCGCCGTGTTCCGCGGCGTCCTCGGGAGCGTCAGCGACCGAGGGCTCGGAAGCCTCGCTTCCGGCGTCCTGACGAGTGTGCGAGTCAGGGCTCGTGGAGCCGTGCTCCACGGCGTCCTCGGAAGCTTCGCTTCCGGCGTTCTCCCAAGCCTGCGAGTCAGGGTTCGTGGAACCGTGCTCCACGGCGTTCCTGAACAAATTCTCGAACAGTTGACTCACTCGACTTCGGTCTCCTCGAATCGACCGTTGGGTGGCGGCCACAACCGTCGCCTCGGGAGTTTCGACGTTCCGCCAGCAGTCTTCGGTGATCGTTTCGAGATCGATCGAGACCACCTCGTCGATCTGGTCACCACTCCGTGCCAGTCGGAGCAGATCATCGAGTAGTTCCTCCATCCGGCCGAGTGCGGCTTCCGCATCGTCGAGATGGTCGCTGTCACACTCCGTCCGTGCGAGTTCGATCCGCCCGCTCGCGACTTTCAGCGGGTTCCGCAGGTCGTGGGAAACGACACCGGTAAACTCCTCCAGTCGCTGTTTCTCCTGTTCGAGTTCCTGTTCACGCTGTTTGCGTTCGTCGATATCGAGATGGATACCCACTGCACGGGCCGGATCACCCGCCTCGTCCCGTTCGACGACCCGGCCGATGTCACGGATCCACTTCCACTCGCCAGCAGCCGTCTGCATCCGGTATTCACTGTCGTAGTACTCCGTCTCTCCGTCGAGGTGGGCCTGTAACGTTTCCATCGCGTCGTCGAAGTCGTCCGGGTGGACGCGCTGTTCCCACGTGTCGAGAGTGGGATCGATCTCATCCAGCGAATAGCCGAGCATCTCCGCCCACTTCTCGTTGAACTGGACGTCGTCGGTCCGCGTATCCCAGTCCCAGACGCCGATATTCGCCCCCTCGACTGCGAGTTCGAGACGCGCCGTCGTCTCTTCGAGTTGCTTGCGCTGTTGCTCGCGGTCGGTAATATCTCGAACGGTACAGACCAGTTCCCCACTGTCGGTCATCGAGAGGGCATGGTCTTCGATGAACGTGCTGCCGTCCGCCCGGAGCCCTGTCGTCTTTCCCTGCCAGTTGCCCGTCTCCTTCACCTCCGGAATAATTTCGTTGTATCCCCTCGGGACATCCTCGTCGGGGTAGATCAGCTCCCAGTGTTCGCCGATCATCTCCTCTGGGTCGTAACCGTAGAGGTCGGCGTACGCCTCGTTCACGTATCTGAACCGTCCGTCATCGAGGATCGCGATCCCTTCCTGTGACGTTTCGATCGCGTCGAGGTGTCGCTGGCGCTCACGCTGGGCAGTAAACGCCTCGACGGCGTTCTGGATCCGGTTGGCCAACACGGCGTACTGGCTCGTTCCGGATTCTTTCTGAAGGTAGTCGGTGACACCCGCCGAGATAGCATCGCTCGCAATCTCCTCGGAGCCTTTCCCGGTGAACAAAATGAAGGGAAGTCCGGGACACTCCTCGCGGACGGCTTCGAGGAACTCGATGCCGTTCTGGTCGGGCATGTCGTAATCGGAGATGATACAGTCCACGTGGTTTTCCGTGACGTAATCGAGGGCCTCACTCGCGGCGGTCGCCGTCTCGACAACGAACTGCTCGTTTTCACGTTCGAGAAACGTCGCGGCCATCTCCGCGAAGTCTGGTTCGTCGTCCACGTGGAGAACGTGGACGGTATCTGAGAGCACGTTCATGTTGTCGTCGATTTCTAGGGATGTAGTTGAGCCATTCACATAAGTATTCGACCGGAAAACGAGGACGACGAGGCCAACAGATCGCCAGTTTCTGCTACTGTTTGACCGGTTCGAACCGATAGCCGCTCCACGATTGGGTCTCCCTGACTCGGATGCCGGCGTCGGGATCCCGGAGTTCGTCGACGAAAATCGGTTCGACGGTATCGCCGATGCTGACTTCGTCTGTGGTGCCGCCGATGACTCGAACCGATCGATCTCCGAGCGTGAATTCAACTATCGCGAGCGTATTCGGTTCGCGAACACCGGTCGGTGATGCGCCGACTGTCGTCCACGTCAGGACTTCACCCTCGCGATCAGAGAGGTCCACGGTGTCGGTCTGTGCCTCGCCGCAGTCGGGACAGCGGGCGTGGTCCGGGTAGGTCAGGTGGCCGTTCGGACACTCGTAGGCGAGCAGGCCGTCGTCCGCCGTACGTCCGCTCATGCTGATCCCTCCTCGAAGATGGCGGTCGTGACGCAGTTGCCAAAGCCGCCGACGTTGCAGGTCAGGCCACGGGACGCCTCGACCTGCCGGTCGCCAGCCTCGCCGAGTAACTGCTCGTAGATTTCGACGGCCTGTGCAACGCCGGTTGCACCGAGTGGATGACCGCGGGCCTTCAACCCGCCGGAGGTATTGACCGGCAACTCACCGTCGCGCTGGGTTTTCCCTTCGACGGCGAACCGCCAGCCCTCGCCTCGCTCTGCGAAGCCGAGCGCCTCCAGTTCCAGCGGTTCGAGCAGTGTGACCATATCGTGTAGTTCCATCACGTCGATATCGCTCTGCTCGCAGTCGGCCATCTCGAAGGCCTGCCGGCCGCTCTCGGCGACTGCACCCATCCACGTCGGATCCTCGCGCTCGTGGACGACGTGCGTGTCGCTCGCGCCGGCGACGCCGGTCAGTTCGACGTACTCGTCGGTGTACTGCTCGGCGACCGAGACTGGACAGAACAGCAGCGCCGCGCTGCCGTCGGTCACTGGACAGTAATCGTAGAGTCGAAGCGGGTCGGCGACGACGGGGCTGTCCATCGCCTCGTCGACGGTGATCTCTTTGTGGAACTGCGCTCTCGGGTTGTCGACAGCGTTGCCGTGGTTCTTGACCGCGACTTCGGCGAGACTATCACGGGGCACGTCGAAGCGGTCGAGATAGCGCCGCGCGGTGAGTCCGGCAAACGAGGGCAGCGTGACGCCGTGGCTGTACTCGACCGGATGCGTGAGCGAGGCGATGATATCCGAAGAGTCGCCGGTCGTCGTGTGCGTCATCTTCTCGCCGCCGACCAGCAGTGTCATCTCGCTCGCCCCGGACGCGATCGATTGCCAGGCGGCGTACAACCCGGCACCGCCGGAGGCGGAGGTCTGGCCGACTCGCTGTGCGTACGCGGGCGTGGCACCGATGTCGGCAGCGAGGGCGTTCATCACGCCGGTTCGGCCCTCGAACTCGCCGCTGGCCATGTTCGAGACGTAGAGGTGCTCGACATCTTCCGGGGTCGCTCCTGTGCTATCGAGACAGTCCAGCGCGGCCTCGGCGAGCAGTTCCTGAATCCACGCGTCGCGCTCGCCGAAGTCGGTCATCGATGCGGAAAGTACTGCAACGTCCATATCCACACCTCTCATCCCGGGATTGTGTCGGTTTCGGTGGGGCGACGGGAGTGCGAGGCTTTGAGAACAACCGATAGATACTTTTGGTTCGCCTAAAAAGATCAGGTAGATAATGCGTCTCTGGACTCACGTCGGAGGATTATTGCGTCGTCGTGGCCGACTGTGTCGTGACAGAGACGGGATCTGTTGACAATGTCTGGACAGAAACTCGATCAACGCGTTCGGACTAACCAGCCGGCAATCGGCTGGCACACCGACGAGGAGACGACAACCGGCGAGACGGTACTGGAACTCGACGGGCTAACCCGGGAGTACGGTATCGAAACGGCCGTCGAGGAGTTCTCGCTATCGGTCGATCGGGGCGAGTTGCTGACGCTTCTGGGTCCGTCGGGGTGTGGCAAGACGACCACGCTTCGGATGATCGCCGGACTCGAACAGCCGACCGGCGGAGAGGTGCGAATTGCCGGTGAGACAGTCGCCGACGGCAGTTCGGCTGTCCCACCGGAGGAGCGAAACGTCGGGCTGGTCTTCCAAGAGTTTGCGCTCTTTCCGCACCTGACAGTCGGCGAGAACATCACCTTCGGGATCGACGACTGGGAGTCCGAAGAGCAGCAACAGCGACTCGACGAACTGCTGGCACTGGTCGACCTCGACGAACACCGCGATAAGTACCCGGAGGCACTCTCCGGCGGCCAGCAGCAGCGAGTCGCGCTGGCCCGGTCGCTGGCTCCGGAGCCGGATATTCTCTTGCTCGACGAGCCGTTCTCGAATCTCGACGTTCGCCTGCGGATCGACATGCGACAGGAAGTCCGGCGGATTCTCAAAGAAGCCGGTGTGACCGCCATCTCGGTGACTCACGATCAGGAGGAGGCGCTGTCGATTTCGGACCGCGTGGCGATCATGAACGACGGTCACCTCGAACAGGTCGGCAAGCCCGAACTGGTCTTCGAGAACCCCGAGTCACGGTTCGTGGCGAGTTTCCTCGGTCGGGCGAGTTTCCTCACCGGCCGGGTCCGTGGTGACACGGTCGAGACGGAACTCGAACAACTCGAAACGGCACAGCTCAACGGTCCTGTCGACGCCTACGACGGCGCACAGATCGACATTCTCGTTCGTCCGGACGATCTCGAAGCCCTCCCCGCCAACGAGACGATGGCCGACGGCGAAATCGTCCACCGCCAGTACAACGGCCCGAACTTCGTCTACGGTGTCGAACTGGAGGGGGAAACCACCCTTCGCTGTCTCCACAACCACGTCGAAACATTCGAGCACGGCCAGCCAGTCAGCATCTCGATCACCGCCGACCACGAACTCGCGTGGTATCCGACCGAGTAGGGATACGTCTCGTTTCTGAAACCGACATCTAAAACACCGTCCCCCACACAGAGACAGGTATGGTCACAGCCAGCGCCCCCGGCAAAGTGTATCTCTTCGGGGAGCATGCGGTCGTCTACGGCGAGCCCGCGGTCCCGTGTGCGATCGAACTGCGGGCGGAGGTCACCGTCAACGAACGCGAGGAAGGACTGCGCGTCCAGGCGAACGATCTCTCGCTCGACGGCTTCGCAGTCGAGTACGACGGTGACGCCTCGGGCCGGCCAGATATCGATGTCTCGGATTCGCTGGTCGAGGCGGCGATGGGCTACGTCAACGAGGCAATCGCACAGGTCGAAGACGCCGCCGGCGTCGAGGGAACGGGCTTCGAGGTGCAGATCGACAGCGAGATTCCCCTCGGTGCGGGACTCGGCTCCTCGGCGGCCGTCGCCGTCGCGGCAATCGAGGCCGGCACGCGCGAACTCGGCGTCGAACTCTCCGCCGAAGAGATCGCAGAACGTGCCTACCGGGTCGAACACGAGGTACAGGACGGGCAGGCCTCGCGGGCGGACACGTTCTGCTCGGCCATGGGCGGGGCCGTCCGCGTCGAGGGCGACGACTGCCGACAGGTCGGGACGCCGGATCTCCCCTTCGTCATCGGTTACGACGGCGGCGCCGGCGATACCGGCGCACTCGTCGCCGGCGTCCGGGAGTTGCGCGAGGAGTACGACTTCGCCGCCGATACGGTCGAGGCGATCGGCGATATCGTCCGAAGTGGCGAACAAGCGCTTGCGGACGGGAACGTCGAGGAACTGGGCGAGTTGATGAACTTCAATCACGGCCTGCTCTCGGCACTGGGCGTCTCTTCGCGCTCACTCGACGCGATGGTCTGGGCGGCCCGCGACGCCGGGGCAACGGGCGCGAAACTGACCGGCGCGGGCGGCGGTGGCTGTATCGTCGCACTCGACGACTCGCCGGAGACGATCACCGCACTGGAATACACACCGGGCTGTGAGCAGGCCCTGCGCGCCCAACTCGACGGCGAGGGGGTCCGCGTCGAGGAGGACAGATGACGACGATTCTCAAACTCGGCGGGAGCGTTATCACCGAGAAAGATCAGCCAGAGACGGTCGACGAGGAGAATCTTGCCCGGACGGCGGCGGCCATCGGCGAGTACGTCGCCGAGGGCGGTGAGATCGTCGTCGTCCACGGCGGGGGTAGTTTCGGCCACCACCACGCCGCCGAACACGGCGTCTCGCGGGCAGACGGGAGCCACGACGGTGCTGGACTGCTCGCCATCCATCGGGCGATGGGTCGGTTGACCGATGCGGTGCTGGATGCGCTGGCCGAAGAAGGGGTCGATCCCCTTCCTGTCCGGCCTCTGTCGGCCGGTTTTCGAGCCGGAGATGGAACCGTCACGCTCGCCGAGGGGAGCGTGCGGACGATGCTCTCGGAAGGGTTCGTGCCCGTGCTCAACGGCGACGTGATCGCACACGCCGGCCGTGGCGGGACGATCATCAGCGGCGATACGATCGTCGTCTCGCTGGCCGAGTCGCTGGCGGCCGACCGGGTCGGTCTCTGCTCGACGGTGCCGGGTGTGCTCGACGATGACGGCGACGTGATCGACGAGATCGAGTCCTTCGAGGCCGTGGCGAGCGTGCTCGGTGCCAGCGAGTCGACGGATGTCACCGGCGGGATGGCCGCGAAAGTACAGCGGTTGCTCGAACTCGACACACCGGCCTCGATTTTTGATCCCGACGCGCTGGCGGCATTTCTCGAGACGGGACGGGCGGGAACGGTCGTCAGGTGAGTTGCCGGACACGGTCTGCCGAAATGCATTTACGCGATTCAGACATTGCCCACGGTATGGCCACCACATCGTTTTCAGAGAGTTTCAAATACGGCAGCCGACTGTTCGGGCTCTTTTTGTTCATTCTGCTGATTGGTGGCGGCGCGCTCGCCGGCGGTGTTGCGCTCGCTGTGCCCGAGATTCAGACGTGGCGGGGCACCGGATCGGCGGAGACGGCGTTCATCGCCGGCGGCCTCGTCCTCGGCGTCCTCGGACTCAGCATCCTCATCATCGGGCAGTTTGCCATCATCTACAAGCTAATCGCCGACGGTGTCTCGAAAGGCAACGCCGATCCGGCCGTCGAGTTCACCGAGGCTGCTGATTCGGCCGACGACGAAGAAGCTGAACAGCCCGCGGAACCCGCCGCGGAGGGGGCGGTCGCTGCCGATGCCGCCGACCAGCCGGCAGAGCCACCCAAAGCACAACAGGAGCCCCAACAACAGCAACCAGAGCCGGCCGCAGAACCACAACAGCAGCCGGAGCCGCCCACGGACCCACAGCAACAGGAACCACCTACGGACCCACAGCACCCCCCTCAAGAGCCGGAGCCACCGGCGGAACCGCAGCCCGCAGCAGAGGCCGAGTCCACGCAGTCCGACCAAGAGAGTCCGCCCGCGGAGACAGAGCCGCCGGAGCAACAGCCAGCACAGACGACAGCCCAACAACAGGAACAACCCGACGACGGAACG
Organism: Halovenus anhuiensis; assembly: GCF_037080055.1. Taxonomy (NCBI): domain Archaea; kingdom Methanobacteriati; phylum Methanobacteriota; class Halobacteria; order Halobacteriales; family Haloarculaceae; genus Halovenus; species Halovenus anhuiensis. Next base: position 194,973 of record NZ_JBAOJI010000007.1, on the reverse strand, counting down.
GGTCGTGAGCAGACCGCCGAGGAGATCGTCTTCGGGAGCAACGAGGAGACGACAGAGGAGCCGTCAGAGACGGAGAAGGCCGAAGAAACGGGTGATTTCGAGTTCGAGGACGAAGAGAATCGCGAAAACGTCGAAACGGCTGGCAATTCGAGTTCTGATCCGTTAGCCGATAATTTCGACGACGAATAAGGACAGACCAACCGACGTTCTTTTTAGGCTTGCGGTACGACTTCCGCGTATCCGAGCGAACGGTCGCCACGGGGAAACGGGCGACCGGCGCACCGCCACCGACGACGGCTTCGGCTATTGGCCGAGTCGTCCGACGGCGGTCGACCGACAGTGTCGGGACCACCGGACAGCCGGTTAGTCGGCTGTGTTCGTGGTTGCCGGTCCGCCCGAGCGTGGCGATCGCCTCGGCGTGATCACTATGGAAATCGAAATCGCAACGATTGGCGGATACGAAGAGGTTGGGCGACAGATGACGGCCGTACGCGCGGGCGATGACGTCGTCGTCTTCGACATGGGTCTCAACCTCTCGAAGGTATTGATCCACGACAACGTGGAAACAGAGCGGATGCACTCGCTGGATCTGATCGACATGGGTGCGATCCCGGACGATCGGATCATGTCCGAGTTGGAGGGTGACGTAAAGGCCATCGTGCCGACACACGGCCACCTCGACCACATCGGCGCAATCTCGAAGTTGGCCCACCGGTACGACGCGCCGGTCGTCGCGACGCCGTACACGATTGAACTCGTCAAACAGCAGATTCAGGGCGAAGAGAAGTTCGGCGTCCAGAACGATCTTGTGAAGATGGAAGCCGGCGAGACGATGTCCATCGGCGACAAGAACGAACTCGAGTTCGTCAACGTCACCCACTCGATCATCGACGCGATCAACCCGGTTCTTCACACCCCGGAAGGCGCAATCGTCTACGGACTCGACAAACGGATGGACCACACGCCGGTCATCGGCGACCCAATCGATATGGAGCGGTTCCGCGAGATCGGCCGCGAGGACAACGGTGTCCTCTGTTACATCGAGGACTGTACGAACGCCGGCAAGAAGGGCCGAACGCCCTCTGAGTCCGTCGCACGACGCCACCTCAAGGACGTGATGACCAGCATCGAGGACTACGACGGCGGAATCGTCGCGACGACGTTCTCCTCACACATCGCCCGAGTGAAGTCACTGGTCGAGTTCGCCGACGATATCGGCCGTCAGCCCGTGCTGCTCGGTCGATCGATGGAGAAGTACTCCGGCACCGCAGAACGACTCGACTTCGTCGACTTCCCGGATGATCTGGGAATGTACGGTCACCGGAAGTCCGTCGATCGGACATTCAAACGGGTCATGAACGAGGGCAAGGAGAACTTCCTGCCCATCGTCACCGGCCATCAGGGTGAACCGCGCGCGATGCTCACCCGGATGGGTCGTGGCGAGACGCCGTACGAACTAGAAGACGGTGACAAGGTGCTGTTCTCGGCCCGGGTCATTCCGGAACCGATGAACGAGGGCCAGCGGTACCAGTCCGAGAAACTGCTCGGGATGCAGGGCGCTCGGATCTACGACGATATCCACGTCTCGGGCCACCTGAACCGGGAGGGTCACTACGAGATGCTGGACGCGCTGCAGCCACAGAACGTCATTCCGGCCCACCAAGACATGAGTGGCTTCGCCGACTACGTCAACCTTGCAGAGAATCAGGGCTACAAGGTCGGCCGTGACCTGCACGTGACCCGCAACGGGAACCTGATTACGCTGGTTGAGTGAATATGTCTCGCCAGCAGGCAGTTGAGGCCGCGCTCGAAGGGCGACGACGGCTGGTCAACGACGCGATCGGAGAGGATCTGCCGATCGAGAAACCGGAACGGCTCTACGAGGCCTCCCGGTATCTGCTCGAAGCCGGCGGCAAACGGCTTCGCCCGACCATCTTGCTGCTCGCTGCGGAGTCGCTCGCAGATATCGAACCGCAGTCGAGAAACTACCGGGAGTTTCCCGCGACCGACGGCAGCGCTATCGATATCATGGCGGCCGCGGTCAGCATCGAGATCATCCAGTCGTTTACGCTCATCCACGACGATATCATGGACGACGACGACATGCGGCGCGGCGTCCCGGCGGTCCACCGGGAGTACGACCTCTCGACGGCGATTCTCGCCGGCGACACGCTGTACTCGAAGGCCTTCGAGAACATGCTCGAAACCGGCGCACCGGCCGAACGCTCCGTGCGGGCGCTGTCGGAGTTGGCGACGACCTGCACGGAGATCTGTGAGGGCCAGTCACTCGACATCGAGTTCGAGAAGCGGGCTGCTGTCACGCCCGACGAGTATCTCGGCATGGTCGAGTTGAAGACGGCGGTGTTGTACGCTGCAGCGGCGAGCATCCCCGCAGTTCTCCTCGGATATGACGACGCAGTCGACCCACTGCACAGCTACGGGCTAGACGTGGGTCGGGCCTTCCAGATTCAGGACGATCTGCTGGACCTGACGACCCCCACGGAGAAACTGGGCAAACAGCGCGGCAGCGACCTCGTCGAAGGCAAGCGGACGATCATCACCGTCCACGCCCGCGATCAGGGCGTCGACATCGACAACCTCGTCACTGCCGAGACTGTCGAAGACGTGACGGAGGCCGAAATCGACGACGCGGTCGCCAGACTGGAGGAGGCCGGCAGCATCGAGTACGCACGCTCGACGGCCCAGCGACTGGTCGACAGTGGAAAATCACATCTCCAGACCCTCCCCGACAACGAGGCCCACGACCTGCTCGACGATATCGCCGACTACCTCATCGAGCGGGAGTACTGACTGCGAACTCGGCAGTCGGTCTTTTTAGAACGGATTCGGTCCCGGCGTGCCGATACCGAGCGCGCCAAGCAGCCAGAGCACGCCGAGGACGATTGCTGCGATGACGATCAGTCGCCACGCCAGCGCGAAGACGACCCGAAGGATGAGAAGCACCAGCAGGATCACGACGAGCGCCGAGACGAGAAAGCCGAGCGGGCCGATGAACAGCGGGGGAACCATACAGGCAAATACCCGAGGTGCCTGTAAGTCGCTTGTGGCCGGCCGAGATAGTGCAGGCCCGTTTCCCGCTCTGAAACGCGACGAGCGGTTCTTGTTCGACTGTTGAAAAGCATCGGCCGTGAGCCTCCGCGTTGTCGCAAAGAAAGAGTTTCTGGATACTCATCGCTCGTATACCCTCGCCATTACGACGGCGTTGTTCGTCGTTTGGGCTGGCTTCCTGGCAGCGATCCAGTGGGTACCGACCTTCTTCCGCGACAGCGATCTGTCGACGAGCACGCTGGCGGTGATGAACTCCATGCAACAGTCTGCGGTGTTTTTCGTCCCGTTGATCGGGCTGATGCTCGGCCACGCCGCTATCGTCGACGACCGACAGAGCGGGAGCTTCAAACTCATGCTCAGTCTCCCGCATAGCAGAGCCGACTTCGTCTACGGAAAATTCCTCGGACGGACGGCCGTGCTCTCGGTTGCAGTCCTGTTCGGATACGGCACTGCGACGATCATCGCACTGCTCACCTACAGTTCGTTTTCGCTTCGAATCGTCGTCCTGTACACCCTGTTGACGCTGTTGTACGGCGCGGTGTACGTCGCAGTTGGGATCGGCGTCTCTGTAGTGACAGCGTCCAGAACGAGAGCACTCGCCATCGCGACGGTACTGTACGGTCTGTTCCTGTTGTTCTGGGACGTATTCCTACTCTTGTTGCAACTTGCGACCGTGGGGTCGGAAGTTCCAGACAACGGCCTCCCCGACTGGATCGAGTTCGTCGGACTGCTCAATCCGTCGACAGCCTTCCCGTATGCGGCACGAGCACTCGTTCCCGAGTTCGCAGAGATCACGCTGCTCCCGAAACCGAGTGCGGTCTATCTCCAGAACTGGCTCGGGTTCGTCGTTCTGGCAGCCTGGCTCGTCGGTCCGCTGACGATCGGGTATCTCCGGTTCGAGCGGATCGATCTCGGTTGAGAGCCGACACCGAAAAGACCGCCGCCGAACAACGCACTGTATGGATTTTCAGGAGACACTGGAACTCGCTGCGACCCTCCCCGAGACGCTCGGTCCGCTGGTGGCCGATATCGACGGCACCCTCACCGACGACCAGCGGGCACTCGACCCACGCGTGTTGCCGGTCTTACGCGGGTGGCCCGCGCCTGTCGTCGTCGCGACGGGGAAAGCGATGCCGTACCCAGTTGCGCTCTGTGAGTTTCTCGGCCTCGATGCGAACGTCATCGCCGAGAACGGCGGCGTCGCGCTCGCCGGCAGAGCGGGGACACTGCGATTTACCGGCGACCGCGAGGCGGCGATGGCGGTCGTCGAGGAGTACCGCGACCGCGGGTACAGCCTCGGCTGGGGAAAGGCGGATCTCGTGAACCGGTGGCGGGAGACCGAAATCGCTGTCAGTCGTGATTCGCCACTGGAGCCGCTGCGGGAAATCGCCCAGGAACACGGCCTCGTCGTCGTCGATACGGGCTACGCCTATCACGTCAAATCTCCCGAGCAGAGCAAGGGTCGCGCGCTCGGGGTCCTCGCCGAGGAACTCGGATTCGCGCCGGCGGACTGTCTGGCAATCGGAGACTCGATCAACGACGTTTCGACGTTCGAGCGTGCCGGCCAGAGCGTCGCCGTCGCCAACGCCGACGAGGACGCGAAGGCGGCGGCCGATCACGTCACTGCGGCTGGATTCGGCGACGGATTTCTCGAAGCGGTTTCGTGGTTCAGCGAGCGAGAGCCGGAAGTTTAAGAGCGATACCGCTCCAATCAGTGGGTATGCCGGTTCCGGAACTCGACGAGCGCGCGCGGTCGTGTGCGAGTCGGCTGCTCGAAAGCGACCGCGTACTGCTGGCCTCGCACATCGACGCAGATGGACTGACCAGCGCCGCTATCGCCTCACAGGCGCTCGAACGAGCCGGACTCGACCACGAAGTCGTCTTCAAGAACCAGCTCGACGAGACCGAAATAGCCAGTATCGCCGCCCGCGAGTTCGACACGGTTCTGTTCACAGACTTCGGGAGCGGCCAGCTGGACGACATCACGAAACACGAGCGCGCAGGCGATTTCGAACCGATTATCGCCGACCACCACCAGCCCGCGGACGCAGAGACCGAATATCACCTGAATCCCCTGCTCGAAGGAATAGACGGAGCGTCGGAACTCTCCGGGGCGGGGGCGAGTTACCTGCTCGCTCGCGCGCTGGCCGAGGAGGGCGAGCAGGCGAACGACAACCGCGATCTGGCCGGGCTGGCGGTCGTCGGAGCAGTCGGCGATATGCAGGCCGTCGACGGCGAACTCGTCGGCGCGAACCGGGCCATCGTGGAGGACGGCAGCGAGGCGGGCGTCCTCGAAGAGGGCCAGGATATCGCAATCTACGGCAAACAGACCCGCCCACTCCCGAAGCTACTCGAATACGCGACCGACGTGCGGATTCCCGGCATCACCAACAACGAGCAGGGCGCGGTCGGCTTTCTGGAGGATCTCTCGGTCGAACTCAAGACGCCCGACGGCGACGAGGAGTGGCGCAGGTGGGTCGATCTGACCGACGACGAAAAACAGACCGTCGTCAGCGCACTGCTGCAGCGCGCACTCGAACGCGGCGTCTCCCCGGGCAAAGCTGAGCGACTTGTCGGGACCACCTACACGCTGACCGACGAACAACCAGGAACGACTCTTAGAGATGCCAGTGAGTTCTCGACGCTTCTGAATGCGACTGCGCGCTACGAGCGCGCCGATGTCGGCCTGGCGGTCTGTCTCGGCGACCGAGGTAAGGCCTTCGAGCAGGCGCGACAACTGCTGGAAACCCATCGCCGAAATCTCTCTGAGGGGCTCGAACAGGTCAAAGAGCAGGGCGTCGAGACGGCCGAGCACTTTCAGTATTTCGACGCCGGCGACGACATTCGAGAGACCATCGTCGGCATCGTCGCCGGGATGGCACTGGGCGTCGACGGCGTCGACGGAAGCCAGCCGATCATCGCCTTCGCTCGCAAGAACGACGAAGAACTGAAAGTCTCCGCCCGCGGCACTGGTCGCCTCGTCGGGCAGGGATTGGATCTCTCGGCCGTGATGGGCGAGGCGTCCCGCGCAGTCGGTGGCGACGGCGGCGGCCACGACATCGCTGCCGGTGCGACGATTCCTGACGAGAAACGCGAGGAGTTCGTCGACCACGCCGACGAACTCGTCGGCACACAGGTCGGCTGAGACAGAGAGAGAAGCAGTAAGGATTTGCCCGTCGACAGCCAACCCTTCGGACATGGCAGAGTTCGATCCCGAGAAATTCGAGGACAAGTACCAGCACTACTTCCCGGAGCTCCAGCGGGCGTACAAGCAGGCGTTCGAGACGATGAACGACCGGTACGACTCGGAGTTGATCCACGCCATCGATCAGCACGTACTGGCCGAAAGCGAGCCGTTCTACGAGGGCGACGGCGAGTTTCGGATCGAACTCCCCGAGGATATCGACGAACGACTCACCGGTGTTCTCGTCGACGACGAGAAGCTCACGACGATCATGAGCACCTACGAAGACGAAATCGAGGACGAACTGCGATCGGTCTTCGGGCTCGAAGCCTGACGACGAACGTGTGAGACCCAAAGCCTAAGCCCACCCGATACGTATCAGAGTGTACAATGAGCACTGAGACTGAGGATCAGGACCCCGAGGACGAGCTTCGAGAGCGGATCACGAACTTCCTGCGTCGGAACTTCCCGCAGATTCAGATGCACGGCGGTAGCGCGGCGATTCAGGATCTCGACCGCGAGGAGGGAACGGTGTCGATTCAGCTGGGCGGTGCCTGTTCCGGCTGTGGCATCTCCCCGATGACGATTCAGGCAATCAAGACCCGAATGACCAAGGAAATCCCCGAGATCGAGGAAGTCCACGCCGACACCGGCATGGGCGGCAACGAGGGGATGGCCGGCGGTGCCGGCGGCATGGAGCCTTCCTTCCCGGGAGAAGGAACTGGTGACGCCGACAGCGACGAAGGCCCCGAAGCCCCGTTCTAACTCCGACGCTTTGTCTTTTGTTTTCCAGTCCCCGTAGCGACGCGTTCGGCGGTTAGCAGCCTGTCAGCGAAGGCCCTGCTCCTGTTCCCACGCACGGAGCAGTGCAGTGAGCGTTTCGTTCGTCGGGACAGGTGTGTCGTCGCCGGCCATCTCGATGACGTAGCCATTGATCGCGTCGATTTCGGTTCTGGCCGTGCCGAGCACGTCTTGCTGCATCGAGGAGGTGTTATCAGCGGTCGCGTCGGCGACTGCTCGGGTCCGTCGAACTGCCTGCTCGTCGGTCAGGTCGAGTCCCTGCTGTCGGGCGACCCGGGCCGTTTCCCGTGCGGCCTCGGCTGCGACGGATGCCACCGGACCGTCGAGCAGCGAGCCGTTGGGAATCCGGGCCAGCGCCGTCGTCGCGTTGATTCCAGCATTGACTGCCAGTTTCGACCAGAGTTTGCGCGGCATCTCCGTCGAGGACTCGGCGACGAGTCCGGCGTCTGTAAACGCCTCGGTGACTCGATCCGCGAGTGCTGACTTGCCGCCGTCGCGTGGGCCGAGCACGATATCACCGATTCCGGTACACTCGACCGTCCCGGGGTCGCCCCGGCGCGCGCCGTAGGTGCACGTGCCCGCGAGGACCGGGCAGTCGAGGGCTTCAGCGAGGAGTTCTTCGTTGCCCATCCCGTTCTGCAGGGAGAGCACACCGTCGAGCGAGCACTCCGCGAGTGCCTCGGCGGCCTCGGCGGTGTCGAAGCTCTTGACGGTCACGACCCCGAGTTCGGCCGCTTCGGGGGGCGTCGTGGTCGCCGCCGGATGTGTCGTCGTCTCGATTGCCCCGCTTATTCGGAGGCCGTCGCGCTCGATCACGGAGACGTGGGGTTCGCGACCGACGAGCATGACGCTGTGTTCGCTGGCAAGGACGCCCCCGATTAGCGTGCCGAGGCTGCCGGCACCGAAAACGCAGATCTGCATTAGCGGCTACTCCGGGAGCCAGCGCAAAAACGTCAGCGAACAAAACCGGAAAACGGGGATCGAGCGGTTCAGTAGCCGACGGTCTGCGAACGGAGCCGTTCGATTCGTTTCTCCGTCGGCGGGTGCGTCGAGAAGATCTTCTGGAGGAAACTGCCGCTAGAGCCGAAGATACACAGGGCGTTGACGGTTTCTTCGCCTTTCATCTCCTTGCCCTGTGCGCCGGAACTGATCTTTTCCAGCGCCCGGGCCATCGCGTCGGGGTTGCGGGTGAACGTCGCGGCGTCTTCGTCGGCGACGTACTCCCGGTAGCGGGAGATGGCCATCACGAAGATCATCACGATCATCTGGGCGATAGTGCCGACGAACATCGCGAAGATGTATGTGCCGATGTTGCGCTCGCCGCCGAGGATCACTGCCCACTGGGCGACGATTCCGATCATCGAGGCGATGGACTGCCCCAGCACCATGATGACCACGTCGCGGTTTTTGATGTGCGCGAGTTCGTGGGCGACGACGCCTTCGAGTTCGTCGTGGTCGAGCAACTGGATGATCTCTTTGGAGACGACCACGACGCCTGCGCCCTTCCGGCCGACGGCGAAGGCGTTCGGCACGCCCATCTCCGCGACCATCAGTCGGGGCTTGTCGATATCCATCTCACGACAGAGTTGTTCTGTCGACTGATGGATCCGGGCGTAATCGTATCTGCCCTGGCTCTGCTCGGGCATGTCCTCGGCCCCGACGCTGCGCAGTGCCATCCACTTGCCGAACTTGTACTGGAAGCCCACGAAGCCGACACTACCGAGCAATAGGAGGGCGAGGACGGTCGTTCCGGTACCGAACGTCCACATAACTGCTGCGGCCAGCGCTGCGTAGAAGCCAAAGAGGATGCTTCCCGCGATTGCCATCCGCAGTTTGAGTCCGTTGTGTCCTACCATCGTCCTGTACTTAGAGATGGACGCTAAAAAAGTAAGTGTTTGTAGATGTGTCGTTCACACACAAACCGGGACAGGCTCTCTTCTCACCGGTGATTTCGAGCCCATCACCGCAGAAACAGCCACCTACTGACAGCGAACTGTCGTTGGCAGCGACCCGTCGAAACCATCCAGAGCCGTTGCTCCCGACCGGCCCAAGTGAATAAATACTCCAGAGCACTATGGGTCGCAGTCCCAGTGATTGGGACCACGCAGACCCCTCATACCGCGGGCATTCTTATATACGAGCTGGAATGAGCGACCGATACCCCTCCCCGAGAGACCGGATAACACGGCGGAAACTCCTCCTCGCGACGGGAGGAGCTAGTGCGCTGGCCATCGCGGGCTGTACGGGCCAGCCAGCGGAAACCACTTCGGACAGTGATACGCCGGACGGGGACGACCCGGATGCCCGGGGAGATGCTGGTCCGACCGGTCACAGGTCGCCCGACCTCGACCGATGGGTCGACGAACTCCCCCGTCCCGCGACGGTCGAACCGACCGGGACCAAAGACGGCCAGCCGTACTACGAGATCGAGATGCGCGAGACCGAGCAGAAACTCCACCGCGACCTGCCGGCGACGACTGTCTGGGGGTACGAGGGGCTGTTCCCCGGACCGACGATCGAAGCCGAGCAGGGTGAGCCCATCTACGTCAAGTGGCAGAACAAACTTCCCGACGAGCATCTCCTCCCCGTCGACTCGACGATCCACGACGACGTCATCCCCTACGACATCGACGGCGTTCGGACGGTGACTCACCTCCACGGCGGAAACGTCGACGACGCCAGCGACGGGCCGGCACGGGGCTGGTTTACCCGCGACTTCGCCGAGACGGGGCCGAACTTCGAGAGAGAAGACTACTACTACGCGAACGATCAGCCGCCAGCAACGCTGTGGTACCACGATCACGCCCTCGGCATCACGCGGCTGAACGTCTACGCGGGCCTCGCGGGATTCTATCTCCTGCGCAACGATCACGAGCGCAGCCTCGATCTGCCCAGCGGCGAGTACGAGATCCCGCTCGTCTTCCAGGACCGGAAGTTCAACGAGGATGGCTCGATGTACTATCCGACCGGCGAGAACCTGGATAGCGACGAGGACCTTCCCGACCCGAGCATCGTCCCGCAGTTTTACGGCGACGTGTCGACAGTCAACGGGAAGGCCTGGCCCCGCCTCTCCGTCGAACCGCGACAGTACCGCTTCAGGATGCTCAACGGCGCGAACAGTCGGTACTACCGGCTCAAACTGCTGACGTACGACGAGCAGTCCGGCGAAACGGGCGAAGACGGGCCCGCTTTCGTCCAGATCGGCACCGACGGCGGACTGTTCTCGGAACCGGTCGAGCACGACGAGCGTCTCGAACTCGGCTCCGCACAGCGGGCCGACGTGCTCGTCGATTTCAGCGAGTACGCGGGCGAGACGCTGTTGGTCCACAACGACGCGCCGGCGAGGTACCGCGGCCAGCCCAGAGCGGAGGCTGACGAGGTCGAACCGCTCCCAGAACTCATGCTGATCGACGTGGCGGAGGACGGAAGCAGTGAACAGAGCAATCAGCTCCCGGAGACGCTGACGCGGATGCCCGAGATGTCCCTCGAAGAGGTCGACACCGAGCGGTATCTGCCGCTGTTACAGAGTTCGGACGAGTACAGGCGGCCGCTATTCCTGATCGGATCGGAGGACAACCAGTCAGGCAACAAACTCACTGATCCGGCGACGGAGACGCCGACGGTTGGCGACACCGAACTCTGGAGCATTCCCAACTTCACGGGGATGTCGCACCCGATGCATCTCCACCTCGTTCACTTCCAGGTCCTCGGCCGCCAGTCGGCCGGCTACGATCCAAGCGAGGGAATCGATCTCGACTCGCTCGAACCGCCGAAACCGTCCGAGCAGGGCTGGCACGACGTCGTCTCCGTCGATCCGGGCGAGGTCGTGCACATCCTCGTCCACTTCGGCGAGTACGACGGCCTGTTCAACGACCAGACCGGCGAATACATGTGGCACTGCCACATGATCGAACACGAGGACCACGATATGATGCGACCGCTGAACGTCCAGCCAGCCGAGGATGCGGACGAGGAGGCGACCACCGAATAGTCCGGGCACCGCGGCGGGACACTCCGACAGCACCGATTCCGAGATGCGAAGCAGAGAATATCTCCAGAGAAATAAGACACTAACAATGGGAGACAGTCACGCGTCGTCGGGCGACGAACCGACGTGCCAGGAGGTACTCGATGCACTGGACGACCCCGACTGTCGCGCTATCCTCCGGGAGACGATCGAACCTATGACCGCAAACGAACTCATCGACGCCTGTGAGATTCCGAAATCGACGCTGTACCGAAAGCTGGAATTACTCAGTACTGCCTCACTACTGCGCGAGCAAGAGACAGTCAACCCCGACGGCGGACGAGTCACTCGCTACGAGCGCTCCTTCGAGGACGTTACGATCTCTCTCGACGACGCCGGCGAGTTCTCGGTCCAGATCGAGCGAGTTGCCCAGACGACAGACAAACGCCTCGCAGATATCTGGTCGATGATGGGTGAGGAGCTATGAGTGAAATTGCGACGGCGATTGCAGTCATCAAGACGGTGATCCTCCTGCTCGGCGGCGGAATCACCTACATCGCGGTGAAAGCCTATCGTCGGACCGGCGAAAAATCGCTCCGTGCGCTGAGCATCGGCTTCGGTATCATCACGCTCGGAGCGGTCGTCTCCGGCGTTGCGAATCAGCTACTGTCGGTCTCGCTGGAAATTGGCGTCTTCATCAACAGCATCTTCGTCGCGCTCGGTCTCGCCGTCATCCTCTACTCGCTGTATATCCAGTGAGACGCAGAGAGAACGTGCGGCCCGACTCCCATCCCGGCGGCACCCGTGACCACATCGGGCGTACCGCACATATAAAACATATAAACCACCCCCGAACACCTGCCTGCCAATATACTTTTAGGGTTGCCTAAAACAATTGTGTGAGATCACGGCCGCAGTTGGCCGCTCACGGAGAACAATGCCATACGCACACCTCTCGATCACGGTCCCGGAAGATGTCTGGCTCAGTGAACTGTCCCAGGAGTACCCGCAGATCCGATTTCGGATCCACGCAGCGACGGCCAACGACGAGACGGGCGTTGCTCGGCTCGAACTGCTGGGTGCCGACGTCGAGGCGGTCTGTGAGCAACTGGAGACCTACGAGGCAGTGACCGGCGTCGTCGTGACCGACCGCGACCCCCAGCGGTGCCGTCTGCAGATCGAAACGACAGTGCCGGTACTGTTGAACGCGATTCAGACCGCGGGCATTCCGCTGGATTTCCCGCTCGAACTCAGCGACGGGGTTCTGGAACTCGAAACGACGGTCCCGCAGGCGAAGCTCTCGACGCTCGGCGACACACTCGATTCGTTCGGCATCTCCTACACCGTCGAGCGGATTCAGCAGGAAACTGAGAGTGAAGAGCCATTGTTGACCGACCGCCAGGAGTGGCTGCTGCAGGAAGCCGTCGAGCAGGGGTACTACGACACGCCCCGTCGGATTACCCTCGTCGAACTGGCCGAGGAGGCCGGCATCGCCAAGTCGACCTGTAGCGAGATTCTCCACCGCGCAGAGGGACAGGTTCTCAAGGAGTTCCTCGACGGCGACGCCGACCAGCACCCCCGCCTCTCGGTGACGGCAGACTGAACGTCGGTCGCCTCCGATCCGAAGGATCGCTCGCGATCAGGATCGAACAGCGAGTTCGCCGGAGGGAAACTGCGCGATTTCGGCCGTGGTGGCGTGGGGATCGAACGCCGTGACTGCGAACGCCTGCCAGAGGATTCGCTCGGGATACGGGCGAGCCGCGATGTCGATACCGACCGCGGAGGCGAGTCGGTCGTGATCGAGTTCGCCACGGGCTGTCGGCACTTCGAGGGGGTTCGGTATCTCTGCGAGGTCGAGTCCGAACGGGGGGAACAGGCAGTACTCCTCGCCCGGATGGTAGATGGTCCGCCGGCCAGGGAACCGGACAGTGAGTTCCGGTGTCGCCGAGATGGCCGATCCGTATTCGGTCTCGACGACTCGCCGTGAGAGTTCGATCCTCTCGCGGTCGCCAGCCGTGATCCGAGCAGACTCGCCATCGAGGGCCAGTTCGACCGCCTCGTCGGAGGCCCGACGGAGTTCGACAGTCGGCGGCGAGCACTCGGAGACGAGGGCAGTCTTCGAGTCACCGACTATCGTTCCGTCGACGACCAGTTCGTCTCCCTCAGGAGTCGACTGAGTGAGGGAGAGTGTGTGCGACGAGTCCGCCGTCAGCGCCGCGAGTTCGTGCGTCGTCGCACAGACGCCAGTCCACCTCTCGGGGCGGGGAAAGACATCTGGGAAACGACGGCGCCAGTAGAACACACGGTGTTCGGTGTCGGACTCGTACGGAATCGAGTCGGGGAAGAACTGGTCGCCGAGACAGGTCGGTTCGAGTATCGGATATTCGAGTTTGCACTCGACGTACGGCCCCGTCCAGACCAGCGGCGCGTCCAGCCGATCCGCCGGCAACGGTCGCCACTCGACCGTCGCGGTGTTCTCGGTCGCGACCCCATTGCTCATACTCGACGTTCGGTCACCGCGGACATGGCTCTGCGGGCGAAGATCTTCGACACGAGAAACTTGGGCACGACCGGAGAAACAGAGGACGAGATGGCACAGCCTCGGCACGAACCCATCGAACAACCCTCCGAGGCGCTATTCGACAGGTACACCCTCCCGAAGGTCGCGCTGGCGATCATTCTGCTCGCCTCGCTGCTCGGCACAGCACTCACGCTCGGACTCAGCGGCTTCGGATCGCTGCTGACCGTGCTGGCGAAGTGGGGATATCTCGTCACGCTGGGGGTGCTCGTCGGCGGCCTCGGCTGGAAACACGGCTTCGTTCGGCCCCAAGACCTCGACGAGGGAACGGAATCGTACTGCGGGCGGATGTATGACCGGTTCGGTTCGATTCTCCTGTTCGCGACGGGAGTGCTCGCTCTCACCGGCGTCGGGGTCCTCGCGCGGTACTGGCTTGCCGTCCCCGGTACGGTCGTTCCGGCGACGGTGACGGCGCTGTTCACCGCGCTGGTGTTCGCTCTCGGCGCGTCGCTGGTCGGGTCTTCTTCGATCGACGAGCAGTTTCGCAGTCCGCGTGGGCTGGCTGCGTTCGGCCTCGCTGTGGCCGTCCTGAGCGCGACGGCCGTCGCGGAGGTCGCCCTCAGCCGCGGGACGGCCGGAGAGGCGGCGGTCCGAACACTTCACCTGCTGGCGTTCGCCTTCTGGATCGGCGGCGCAGTCTGGAACATCTTCGTCGCCGTCCCGACCGGACAGGAGTCGCCGACGGTGCCGGTCGTCCGTGCGGCGGGCCAACAGCTCGAACGGTTCCGCTGGGCCGTCCGACTCATCTTTCCGACGATTCTCCTGACGGGGCTCTATCAGGCCTACGCGCTGTTCGGCTGGAATCTCCAGGTCTATCTCCAGTCGGTTTTCGGGCTGGCTATCGTCGGAAAGCTCGGACTGGTCGCCACTCTCTTCGTGATCTTCAAGCTCTGCCCGATGTGGCGGGCCTGCTCTCCCATCGAGGGCGTCTGTGATCTGGAGGAACTCGGCGGCTCACAGGAGGTGAGCGACGATGACTGAGACGGAGGTGTCGTCGGAACTCCCGGATATCGAACCGGACCTCTCGGTCGACAACCGCGGGACCGGCTGTGCGAACGGTATCGCGCGCGTCCAGCGAGCGCTCGAAGACCTCGACGACGGCGACGTACTGGAGATTTTGAGCACCGACAAGCGAGCGAAGCGGGAGTATCCGCAGTTGGCAGAGCAGACAGCTCACGAACTGCTGGGCATCGACTCCGAACGGAAGAAGCTCATCCGGACTGAGTACACGACCTATCTCAGAGTTCGGGAGGAGTGAGGTCTTCGAGCGAGAGTCTGCCGGAAGTGATGACTCGGCTCGACAGCAGACAGTTCGGTACCGCGGGAATGCAAGATATTCGAGGATCAGAAAAGAACATAACTCAGCGACACACGGGTGTATCTATGGCATTGAGTGATGTGCTCCCGGACCGACCCCTGACCTCCGAGGAAGTCGAGGAATTACAAGACAGTGATGCGTTCGAGGAGGTTACGACGCCGGAGACGCCGGGACCGATGACCGAGAGAGTCACAATTACGAAAGACGGAACCGAGCACATGTTGCATTTCAACCAGGCGAACGGCTGGCATAGCCACGAGCACGATCACTGAGTGATTGCCAAGTTGTTTCCGTCGAAACAGCAGGCACGGACGACAGCCACCGCAGGACAGTCGTGACCGATACAGAGAGTGATCGCTCACTGCGTAGCATCGGAAGAAGGTACACCGTGCGGGCTGGGACTCGCTGATTCGGCTCCAATACCAGCATCCGCGCGAGTGCAACGAGCGCGGTTCACTCAGCGTGAGCGGTGCGAGGTCGAACGGAGTGAGACCTCGGAAGCGAACGGCGAAGCCGTGAGCAGCGAACGCTGAGGTAGTTTTTCCCCAAGTTTTTCTGACTGAGCGAGTTGCGGGCGTCGCCCGCAACTGCATGACGTGGCGGCGAAGCCGCCACGCGGTTCCCGCAGGTCACCGAAGGTGACCGAGGAAACCCGAAGTGGTTCGAGAGAGCGAAGCTCTCTCGTCATCACGAAAGACGCTTCGCGTCTTTCGAACGAGAGGAAAAAGTGGTAGTGCGCTGGCCGAGATTTGAACTCGGGTTAGGACCGTGGCAGGGTCCTGTGATACCACTACACCACCAGCGCTCACTTCGTTCACGCTGAGCCTCGCAGACGTGTCGTCTGCTCACCACCAGCGCGCTCGTTGTCTGCATTGTATTGTACACCGGGAAACCAATAAAAGGCTTCCGAATTACTCAAACTGCCCGCGGTCGCCCGACTACAGCAGGTCGTACTCGCGGTCCTCGTGCTGGACGGAGATCCACTTCGGCTCGACGAGTTTGTCGACGACCCACTCGCCGTTGTACCGGCCCAGGCCGGAGCTTTTCATCCCGCCAAAGGGCGCGTTCGGCTCGTCCTGAATCGGATGATCGTTGACGTGGACCATCCCGGCATCGATCTGGGAAGCCAGTTCGTAGCCGCGCTGTTCGTCGTTGCAGTTGACCGCGGCCGCGAGGCCGTATTCGGTGTCGTTGGCGACCTCGATACCCTCTTCGTCCGAGGAAATCGGGATGACCGGCGCGACGGGGCCGAAGTGCTCGTTGCACGCCGCAGCCATGTCGTTTTCCGCGTCCGAGAGCACCGTCGGCTGGAAGAACAACTCGTCGGCCTCGCCGCCGGTTTCGAGTGTTGCGCCCTGCTCGACGGTCTCCTCGACGTATTCGAGCAGATCGTCGCGCTGGGTCTCGTTGATGATCGGCCCGAAGTCGGTATCGGGGTCCATCGGATCGCCGACCGTCAGCGACTCTGCATAGTCGACCAGATGGTCGACGTACTCGTCGTAGACCTCCTCGTGGACGAGATGGCGATTGATCGAGATGCAGACCTGGCCTTGGTGGGTGAAGGAGCCGACCGCACCGATCTTGGCGGCCTGCTCGACATCGACATCCTCGGTGACGAGGAAGGGGCCGTTCCCGCCGAGTTCCAGCGTCGGCATCGTGAGGTTCTCACCAGCCTGGCCGGCGACGGACTTGCCGACGCCCGTCGAGCCAGTGAACGCGAGCACGCGCGGGACCGGGTGACCCGCGACGCGGTCACCGATCTCCGAGCCACGGCCCGTCACGACGTTGACGACACCGTCGGGGAGGCCGGCTTCGTCGGCGATTTTGGCGAGCATCAGCCCGCCGATGATCGGCGTGTCTGTCGCCGGTTTGATGACGACAGTGTTGCCCAGCGCGAGGGCGGGAGCGAGCGCACGCGTCGTGAGGTGGAGGGGATAGTTCCACGGCGAGATGATGCTGACCACGCCGACTGGCTCCTGGACGATATGGTGGGTCTTGTCGCTGTGGAAGACCGAGTCCCGTTCTTCCTTTGCGGGCGGCTCGACGTCGATTGCCGACTCGAAATCGGAAAGAGAGATGCCGACCTCACCCTGCGCTTTCCCCTGCGCACTTCCTGATTCTTTCGCAAGGAGTTCGACGACCTCGGCGAATTTCTGTTGCATGAGGTCGCGCATCTCCTCGACGTATTCCAGTCGCTCCTCGCGGTCGAGTGCCGCCCAGTCGTCCTGTGCGCGGTCGGCGGCCTCGTAAGCCTCGTCGACATCGTCGACGGTCGCCGCCGGTACTTCTGCGAAGGACTCACGTGTCGCGGGGTTCTCGACGGGGATCGTCTCACCGCCGGTCGCCTCGCGCCACTGTCCGTCGATATAGAGTGAATCCCACTGCGCGTCAGGTTGAACTTCTTGAGGTGCCATCTCCTCTATATCGGGTCTGCACACGCAAAGGCCTTCCACCTTCCATCGAAAGGCGTTAAAGAGAGAACCAATCGAGGGCACAGGTGTAATCGGATCGGCTCTCGCGTTCACACATCGGTTATGCGGAGCCGGTACAGAGCAGCCCACATCTTAGTAGGACGCCACCGAACCCACACACGAATGGACGACCCCATTTATCCGAACGCCTCGGACAGCGATGTACCCCGGCCGGCGATTTCCCGACGGACGATCCTCGCCGGGTCGGCCGCGGCGGGAACAGCAGCGACAGCGGGCTGTCTCGGTGACGGTGGGACCAACAGTGACGAAACAGATCCCGAGCAAGCCGTCGTCGACAGATCGACAGTCTACGTCTTCAACACCGGCGACGGAACGGTGAGCGTGATCGACAGCGAGACAGACTCGGTCGTCGGGACACGATCCATCGGGCTGACTTCCTCCTTCCCCTCGAATCAGTTCACCCCACAGCTGATCGAAGAGCCGTCGGATTCCCTCTGGCTCAACGTCGACGACGGCGTGCGGGCTGTCGACGTCGGCTCCTTCGAGCAACAGGGTCACGTCGAAACCGGCTCGGGAGCGAACTGGCAGGAGCAGACCCCCGACGGGGAGTATATCGTCGTCAGCGCGCGCGAACCCGCCCACCGACAGCTTCGACTCGACGCCGACCGCGACTCGGAATCCTTCGGTGAGATTACCGCAGAACTCGACCGCTCCTCCGAGGGTGGTCGCGGCGATAACGACGGTCCCGGCCCCTGCGACGTGACGATCCACCCCGACGGCGAGTACGCGTACGTCCCCGATCTGTTCGGCGACACGCTCACCGTGATCGACATCGAGGCCTTCGAGGTCGTCCGGCAGGTCGCTGTCGAGAGCGGCGACGGTTCCGCGGTCGAGCCGTGGATGGGGACGGTCTCGTGGGACGGCTCGACGCTGTTAGTCGAGAACAACGGCGGCGACGGCGGCAGCGAGAGTCTCTGGGACGTGAGCGATCCGGCTGATCCCGTCGAGATGGCTCGGATTGCTCCCGCAGACGGGTTGGGCCGGGGACCACTCACGAGCGAAATCGGTCCGAACTCGGAGTACGGCTACGTCTTCACCCGCGAGACGGCAGACGTGACCGTGATCGATCTGGCGACCGGCGAGGTCGACGATCGACTGGATCTCGGCGGCCGCGCGTTCGTCGGGTCGTGGAACGTCGCTCGGTCAAAACTGTACGTCCCCGTCCAGACGGACGACGAAGTCGCGGTGATCGACAGCGAGCGTCGGGAGATTGTCGACCGACTCGATGTCGGGGCGGAGCCGTACGGAGCGACGGCCGCGCCGGTACGTCGCGAGAGTAACGGCGAGACAGCGGCGAGTATCGAGCAAATCGCTGGCGAGTACGAGACGACCTACTGTCTGGGCCAGTGCGCCTGCGGTCACGAACTCTGAACAAAAAGACGACTCAGATCCACTCGGCGAAGGAGTCAGTGTCGCGGCTCCGCTGGATGTACTCCCGCTGCATCGTCGTGATCGCCGTCGAGAGGTCGTCGCCGGCCTGCAGTCTGTCACGAACTCGTTCGCGTTTCCAGACGCTCGGCGTCGTTCGGGTCTCGAAGCGCTGTTCGAGCGGTCGGAGACGCGACTCGATTCGCTGGTCGCTGACGCCGGCCGCGTCGAGTCCCGCACGCGCAATCTCGAACACCTCGTCGAAGATCAACGCTTGATCGGTGGTCTGCTCACCGGCCGCTGTGAGCCAGTGCAGTTCGCCCGCCAGTCCATCCCGGACGGCGTTGTAGAAACTCTCGCGGGCGAGCTCCCACGGCAGGTCCGCGAGGGGGTGGTCCGTCTCGACGAGGCCGCGGATCAGTCCGACCGTGAGCCACTGCATCGAGACGACATCGTTCGTGGTGGGCTGCGTCGGAATCGGGCGGTACTCGATCCGCAGTGAGCGCTCGTCGCCGTCGCCGACCGGATCGCCGCCGACGACACAGCGGAGCCACCGCCAATAGGTCGACCGCTTGTAGTCGAACTCCCAGTTCTCGTCGGCGAACGACTCCCGAGGTTCGTCGGCCATCCACTCACGGAGAAACGGGGCGAAGAGGTCGTCTTCGACGACGCGGTCGACCGTCTCCTCGGCGCTGTCGATATCTGCGGGAACGCGGACTTTCGGCGACGGCGTCGCGTTCATCGACTGCTCGAAGGCCGCGATGCGGAGTTCGTGGTGGGTCTCGTCGACGAGTCCCTCCGGATCCGAAACGTCGGTGTACAGATCCGGCGGGAGAAACGGCGAGTTCGTCGACAGCGCGAGCACGGGACCGAGAGTTCGGATCGCCGCGTTGTAGTACGCCGGAAACTCCTCGGCGCGGGGGATCTGGAGATGTGGCTGGATCGACGTGGCCAGTGACTCGAACAGAATCGACGGGAAGGTCCGGTCGACTCCCGGGACATCGAACTCGATTGCGCCGTCACAGAGCCGGAGCGTCTCGTTGTCCAGCGCAGTGTACCGTGGATCAGCCCGCATGTTGGTCGCGAAGACAACTCCCTCTCGATCCTCGGTCGTCCCGAGATAGGCTTCGCTCCCTGTTTCGGGCGGGACAGTCCACATCGCATCGCTGACGAGCCGATAGTCTTCGGTCGCCGCGGCATCGTCGGCAGCACCGAACTGTGCGCTGATCCGGTCGGCCTGTGCGCCGAGTCCCGCGTCGTCGAAGGTGTCGGGGTCAGTGTTGATCTCGGCGTTGTGAACGCCCAGTTCCTTGGTCGCACCGGCGGCGTAAGTGTCGTCGGGCACGTCGGCGAGTCGACCATCGGCGTCGACGCAGTAGACCTCCATCTCCAGTCCGACAGCGAAGTCGGGATTGTCGAGCGTGCCAGCACGGATCGCCTCACGGAGTCGGTCGGCCTGCTGGTTGACCCGAGTCATGAACTGCTCGGCCGTCTCCGCCGAGAGCGAGCGTTCGACTAACTCGGTCGTCTCGCTCATTCAACTCTCCGTCGGGTCTTCGTCGGTGTCAGCCGTCTCGTCTGTGGCGTTTTCGGCCCCGTCGTCGGCCCCCTCGGTCAGTCGGCGCTCGGCCTCGTCACGGTCTTCGGGATACCCGACATCGATACGCCAGCCGTCCATCCGGATTGCGTCGATGGTCCGGCCGGACTGGATGAGCAGATCGATCGCCTCGCTGATCTCGTACTCGCCGCGGGCGGACGGCTGAACCAGATGACAGGCGTGGAAAATCTCCGGACTGAAGGTGTAGAAGCCGGTCATGACGAGATTCGACGGTGGATCCTCGGGCTTTTCGATCACGTTGACGATTTCGCCGTACTTGTTGGTATCACAGACGCCGTACCTGCTGGCCTCCTCGTAGGGCACCTCTTCGACGAGGAAGGCGGCGTCGGCCCGCTGTTCTTGCTGGCGGTTGACCACATCTTCGAGGTTTGCCCGGAAGATGTTGTCCCCGAGCATCAGCACGAAGTCTTCGTCGATGTACTCCTCGACGGTGAGCAGCGCGTGCGCGAGGCCGTTCTGATCGCGCTGGTGAGCGTAGGTGATCGGCGTCCCCTCGAACTCGTCGCCGTAGTGTTCGATGATGATCTCCTTTTTGTAGCCAACGACGACGAGCAGTTCGTCGACACCGAGATCGATCAACTGCTCGAAACAGTGGGTAAGCAGCGGCTTGTCGGCCACCTCGACCATCCCTTTGGGTTTTTCATCGGTCAATGGCCGAAGTCGGGTCCCCTTTCCGGCCGCGAGCACGACAGCTTTCATACCAGATGTGACTGGGTGCCAACTAAAACACTTTGTGGATGGTCGGATCGAAAACCCTGAGCCGATAATGGCAGGGATTATATCAATGGCTATCGAATCCATATCCGAGAACGTTTCATGAGCGAAACAGCGGAAGAGGACCTCCCGGTTGCGCTGCTGGTCGACGACGAGAAAGAGGTCGCCGATGCCTACGCCCTCCGACTCCGTGGCCTCTGTGACATCGAGACTGTCTACGACGGACAGACTGCGCTCGACCACATCGAGACGGGCGAGATCGATATTCTCCTGCTCGACCGCCACATGCCGGGAATGTCGGGCGACGAGGTGCTCGACCGCCTCACGGAAGCCGGGTTCTCTGGCCGCGTCATCATGGTAACGGCAATCGACCCCGGCTTCGACGTGCTCGACATGCCCTTCGACGACTATCTCTGTAAACCGGTCGACCGCGAGGACATCCGCGACGCCGTCGCCCAGCAATGTGAGATTCTTGGCTACGAGACCCTCGGCGAGTACTTCAGCGCCGCGTCGAAACGCAGCGTCATCGAAACGGAACTGCCCGAGGAGAAACGGACCGAACACGACGACTACCAGACCGTCGTCGAACGGACCGAGCAACTCCGCGACCGAGCGACCAGGCTACTCGACGACGCCGAACAGCTATTCGATACCTTCGAGGGTATCGAAAGAGAAGGGCGGTAAGAGACGCAATAAAGGTGCTTACTCCCGGTCTGTCGTCTCGAAAAACTCGGCGAGGAGTTTCTTTTGGCCGGCACGGAGGTGATGGAGAAGCGTGGGTCCGGTAATATCGAGCGTGTCTGCGACCTCTTCGGCGGTTGAACCGCGCGGTGACTCGAAATAATCCGCGAAGAAGGCTGTCCGGAGCGCCGTCTCCTGTTTGTCGGTCAGTCGGTCGCTCAGATCGTCACGGAACTCCTGTGGAGTCGTCAGTTCACGCTCGCGGCGGCGTTTGGCGACCACCTGCCCGTCGTACTCGTGGGTAACGGCGTCGGCGACGCGACGAACGTCTGTTTCGGGGGAGAGTTCGACAGTGCATCTCCCGCGACCGTCTTCGTACTCCGCGTGTGAGACGGTCACTCCTTGTGCAGCGAGTGTGCCGAGCGGCGTTTCGGGTGTGAGATCGACCTCCAGCGAGCCGCCGGTCTCGGTGGCGCTGATGACCCGACTCTCTCTGGCTTCGGGGGCATCGGCGAGTTGATCTGCGACGGGTTCGGGCTCGCTGTCTTCGACGATCAGATAGCAGTAGAGATCACCGCCCTGCCCGACGAGTCCGTCGAGGACGAGCCGGCTGCCCGTCGCCGTCGCCACCGAAACCAGGGGAGCGTCGCTGTCGATGAATTCGATCGTGAGTTCGACGACCGTATCCGACTGGATGAGGTTACGCTGGCGGCTGGCGTTGATCGCAAAGCCCGCCATTTCGCCGACAGTCTCGAAACTGGCCCGCTCTCGCTGTGAGAAGGCCTCCTGATTCGCGGCGTAGATCCCGACGACACCGTAGACGTTCGAGCCGTAGGTGAGCGGAATCGCGAGCAGCGACTGGAGCCCGTCGGCGAAGGCCGCCCGACGGATCGGTTCCGGAACCGACTCGTCCTCGCCGAGGGGCTGGACAATCTCCGGCGTCGCCGTCTCGATCGCCTGCTGTTCGGGCAGCGGCGTTCCGGTATCGAGTATCTCTTCGATCGCTTCTAGCGTCCGGCCGGGCGTTCCAGAGGATGCCTGCACCTGAATCTCCTCGCCGCCGAGTTCGCGTTCACCGACCCACGCGAACTCGTAAAGATCCGTCTCGCCCAGGCGCTCACAGATCGTCGCGGCGATTTCCTCCCGAGAAGAGGCATCGACAAGCGTACCGAGTATATCCGAGATCAGCCCGTTTGTAACCGTCAGACGGTCGATATCTCCCCGAAGCTGCTCGATTCGCTGGCGGTCGTGGTAACGGTCGGTCACGTCCTGGAGATAGATCGTGACTTCGTCTTCCGCGGGGACGACCGTGATATCGAACCAGCGGTCGAGTTCCGGATAGTACTCCTCGACCTCGCGTGATTCCGGCTCCGAACGCTCGAAAACCGCGGGGACAGTGTTCTCGACGGATTGGGGGAAGACATCGTCGAGATGGCACTCACGCGGTTGCTCCTGATCGAGCAAGCGTTTCGCGCTCCGATTCGCGCCGGTTACGACGCCGTCAGTGGTCGTTTCGAGAATCCCGATCGGTGCTGCGTCGTATCGGTCCTTCATAACTCACTCGGGGTCGAGCCCCGTAATCTCGAAGCGTGCGCCGCCTGACGCCGAGTCGGTGACACGGATCGACCAGCCGTGCAGGTTGACGATCCGGGCGACGATAGCCAGCCCCAACCCAGTGCCGTGGTCGTCGGAGGTGAATCCGGGCTCGAAGACCCGCTCACGGTTCTCCGGCGGGATACCGACGCCATCGTCGGCGACGTACAGTCCATCGGAGAGGCGGCCGACAGTGATCGTGATCTCGTGGTCCCCTTCGGGTCCTGGGGGGCCGTGTTCGACCGCATTCCGGAAGAGGTTCTCGAACAGTCGGGTCACCCGATCCCGGTCTGCAATCGCGGTCGGCAACTCCTCGGCGACATCGAGTGTCGCGTCGTTCGTCTCGACGGTCTGCCAAGCCGTCTTGAGGACCGCATCGAGATCGACCTGTTCTTCGGGGTTGACGACATCCTCACCGCGAGCGAGTGTCAGCACATCCTGAATGATTCGTTCCATCCGGTCGTGTGCTTGCTCGACGTGATCGAAATGTTCCTCGGAATCGAGTTCACGACCAGCGCGCAGGCGGGCGCGGGCGACATCGAGTGGATTGCGGAGATCGTGGCTGATGACGCTCGCGACCCGATCGACGCCGACGTTCTGCTGGTCGCCCTCGTCACAGACCGTGTTGAAGACGAGATGCCCCGGCTGGTCGTCGGCCGGCGGGATAATCCGGACGAGATATCGGTGTTCCCCATCGGCCTCCGGATATCGAACCCAGACCCGCTCGCCGTCCTCGAAAGACGGCCGGTCCCCGACGACGGGTAGCTCCTCACCGAACAGGTCCGCGAGTGAGTCCCCGACTGAAAGATCAGCGAGATCCGCAAATTCACCGTTGCGTGCTCGAAGAACCGCACGGCCGTCCTCGAAGCCGTAGCTACAGGCGGGGTCAGGATACCGCTCGATCGGTAGTGTCGACGATTCGTCTACTGTCATAGTCGGGTGAACCAGTCCCACGCTCTGAAACCGTCGCTCATATTCATCCCATCCATTCAGACTGATATCCAATCATAGCGTCTAGGCATATAGATATTTACCGATCATCCTCAGTCTGATGAATCGTCGTCTCGATTCCGTCGGGACCGAAGCGGCAGGTCGCGCCCTCGAACGTGGTTTGGAACCGTTCGCGGTGGTGGCCGTCAGGGTCGAAGACCGTCTGCGATGCGACCAGTCCCGCCTCTTCGAGGCGGTCGAGTCGGCGGTAGACAGTCGCCTTCGAGAAGCCCGTCTCGTCGACGATTTCCCGCCCCGACCGGGGCGTCTGTGCGATTGCTTCGAGTACGGCTCTCGCGTACTCGTCACCGAGCAGCGAGAGCAACTCCTCGGGATCGGTCGATTCTCGCGCCGGCGGCTGTTCTGCTGGAGAATATCGCTCGTTGGGCGTGGATGCAGTCTGTGCCATCTGTGTATACTCCAACGAATGCCTCCCGACCCCCTGGAGGTACATGCTAGCTATACAGACCCCGGTCGCCGATGGTGTCTAGTAGTACAGACAGCCGAACGAAACTACTCGTTCAATCCGTCGATTCGTCCACACACGTGTCACCGTCGTCAGGGGTCGAGCCGTCGCGGTACTCCTCGAGAGTCCGTTGCACGTCGGGACGCTCACCGGATAGCGCGTAGGGGAGCAGAATCGTCACCGCGTTTGTCGTGGCGACGAGCACGATTGGGGCGAGAAAGAGTCCATAAAAGCCGAACACCGTTGGACCGACGATGTACGCGACCAACAGGAGTCCGGTGTGTGTCTTGTCCGCACTCACCTGTGCCCGGACGATGATATCGGGGACGAAGTCGACGAAAAGCGCGCTGACCACGGCGAGGACCGCAATCGGACCGAGGAGTTCGAGTTGGCCCATCAGCCAGGCTCTGGTCGAGAGACCGAGACACAGCGGGATGTAGATGATTTTGATCCCGATGACCGGGATGAGACTCGCCATCCCCGCGAGCGCGGCCAGCAGTGCCGGGAACGGGACCGCGGCCCCCGCCGGCGCAAAGAAGTTGTAGGAGTAGAAGGTGATCAGCGAGATGGTCGCCGTGATGAAGATGTTCACGATGTTCCCGAACAGAGTCACCGAGAGTTCAGCATCAACGGCTTGTACATAGCTTCGGACGATACCCGTGTCGTCGTACGTCTCGAAAAACCACTCGGCGAGTCGGGGGCCGTCGACGAGGAGGTAGTAGGTTCCCGTGATGATCAGCAAGGCCTGAACGAAGATACTGCCGGCCAGACTCGCGACATCGAGAAACTGTCCAGCGGCCGACGTGAGATTTGCCACGCTCTCTCTGACCATCTCTTCCAGAGAGACTTGATCGAGTTCGGTGACGTTCAGTTCTGCAGCTAGCCCGTCGAAGCTCTGTCCGATGATCCCCCGTTCGAGCAGCAGTTCCCTGAGTTGGCTGACGATGACGGCGATAGTGTAGCCGAGAAGGGCCGCAAAGGGTAACCCAAAGAGGATTATCGAGAGTCCAGCGCGGACTCGGCGGCCGAGGTCGAACCGATCGAGAAACCGGAAGATCGGTCGAACCGCATAATAGAGGAAGATCGTAAAGACAAGAACGGCCAAAAATACGACTGTGACGTACGCAATGAGTAGAAACAGTCCAGCCACTCCCGCACCGATCAGCGAGCGCCGGAGCGCGTCCCTGTCGTCCATCATTAAATCGGGGTACAGACGGTTGTGGTTTTATTCTATTGGTTCGGCCGGTCGGAACAAATCTGAGATTCAGTATAAATTTTGTGGTGTGTTTCTGAGCAAGAAAGCCGTCGTCGGCGGTTATGTGTGCGCCGACCGAATCAGATGCTGGCGGCATCTGACTGCCGCCCCCGCCCCACCCAGTCGAAAGCGGCTCCCCGCCGCTTTCCCGTTTCCGTACCGACCGCCACTGCCGTTCCCCGCTCTGTCTTCGAGTTAGGTCGACGGCTACTCGCGCACAATCGTCCCCGCATCGGCGAGGCTGTCGAGGTCCTCGTCGTCGTAGCCGGCCGCACGGAGAACTTCGGCCGTGTGTTCGCCCTGTCCGGGCACCGGTCGGCCTCGATCTGTCGGCACATCTGATCCCTGTGCAGGGAATCCAATCCGGGGACGACGCTCGTCCCAGATCAGATCGCGGGATGCGATCTGCTCATCTTCGATGGCCTCGGAGAGCGTGTACACCGGTTCGACAGAGGCCTCGACGCCGTCGAGGTGTTCGAGCCACTCCTCGCGAGTTCTGGCCGAAAAGATATCGGTCAGTTCAGCACGAAGCGCCTCGCGCTCGGCGTCGTCGTCGGTCATATGTGCACCGATGAGATCCTCGCGGTCGATGGCTTCACAGAACGCCCGATAGAACTGCGGTTCCAGCGCCGCGAAAGTGACGTACTCGCCATCGGCAGTCTCGTAGACATCGTACCACGGATAGCCGCCGTTGAGTTCGCCCTCGCCCGGTGGAGGCTGTTCGCCCTCGAAAACAGGCTGGACGACTGCCTGCGAGAACGAAAGCACCACGTCGGTCATCGACACGTCGATGTACTCCCCGCCACCCGAGCCGAGTTCACGCGAGAGCAGCGCCGAGACGATGCTAAACGCGGCGAACAGCCCCCCAGCCATATCGGCGACGGTGTAGCCCGGAATCTGCGGACGGGAATCTTTGTCCTCCCGGACGAGATCGAGCATGCCCGCGCGACCGACGTAGTTCAGATCGTGACCCACGCGGTCAGCCAGCGGCCCACCCTGTCCGTAGCCAGTCAGCGAACAGTAGACGAGGTCCTCGTTGACCGCCCGGAGCCGCTCGTAATCGACGCCGAGTCGGTCGACGACTTCGGGGCGGAAGGTTTCCAGAACCACGTCGGCATCCTCGGCGAGTCGGTAGAGCACCTCCTGACCGTCCTCGGATTTGAGATCCAGCGCGACGCCTTTCTTGCCGCGGTTGACCGCATCGAAGACGGCACCGACCCCCTCGTCGGTGTACGGCGGCATGGCACGAGCGTAATCGCCCGATCCCGTGTCCTCGATTTTGATTACCTCGGCACCGGCGTCGGCGAGCAGTTGCGTGGCGTACGGCCCTGGAAGCAGTCGGCTCAGATCCAGCACGCGAACCGAGTCGAGTTGCATACCGCTACCCACGGGGAGGTGCGTGTTAAAATCCCGCGCCAGCTGTCGCTACGCGATCCGTACAGATCGACAGATCAGCGGGAACTATCGGCCGTCTTCACGGACGTACTGCAACGCCTCGGCGTACTCGACCGGATCGATCCGTCCCTCCGCCTCTTCGAGTCGTTCACGCAGTCGGTCTGGCGTCATGGCTATGTGAGTATACATCATGATTAATCATAATAGTTTCGCCTAGCTGACTCGAACCCATCCGGCAGGACAGCGAATCATATATATCAGGGGGGACCCGAGAATCGCCAAGCAATGGGAGAGTTAGCGGCAGTCGTCGAAAAGCCACGCGCCGAGGCGGCTATCGGCGCGCTCCGTGTCGAGGGCATCTACGACGATTCTCGGAGTGTCTACGAGTGCGGATCGGAGACGGTAGCGATTCCGGTGACCGCACCACCGGAAGAGACGCCGGTCCGGGAGGTCATCGAGGAAGCGGGTGAACCGCGCCTGCAGACGCTTTCGGATCACCTCCGGGACGTGGGTTGGACCGACGAGGAACTCGAAGCCGCGCCCGGATCGTGGGCTGTCATCGGAACGGTCGTGCTGGTCGATGTCGGCGACTGTCCACGCCCGGAGGAAGTCGGCGAGGCGCTGCTGGCGATGCACGGCAGCGCGGATACGGTGCTGGCTCGCAACGGGATCTCCGGCCAGCACCGCGAACCGGATGTCGAGGTGATCGCTGGCGCGGGCGATACCGAGACGGTTCATCAGGAACACGGGACGACCTACGCCGTGGATCTCGCCGAAGTGATGTTCTCTCCGGGCAACAAGGCCGAACGAGCGCGGATGGGCGATGTCGTCAGTCCGGACGAACGGGTGCTCGACATGTTCGCGGGCATCGGCTACTTCGCGCTGCCGATGGCCCGGTCGGGCGCGCACGTGACTGCGATCGAACACAGTCCGACGACCTTCGCCTATCTCGTCGAGAACGTCGTCAGAAATGGTGTCCAGGAGTCCGTCGAGACCTATCGGGCAGACTGCCGTGACGTGATCGCCGAGGGCGGCGAGGAGTTCAGTTTCGACCGGATCGTGATGGGCTATTACGACGCCTACGAGTATCTCGACAGCGCGTTAGCGGCGCTCGGACCGAGCGGAACCGTTCACATGCACGAGGCGACGCCGGAAGAACTCGTTCCGGATCGACCGGAACGGCGTCTCCGCGAGGCCGTCGAGCGGGCGGGAAGAACCGTCGAGCGCATCGAGACGCGGACAGTCAAAGGCTACAGCGAGGGTGTCTCCCATGTTGTCGTCGATGCCGAAATCGAGTAAATCCGGCAGAGCACCGAATCTGGTCAACTATATCCGTCAGGAATGCATGGACAGCGGTATGGAGACGTTACGGGTGCTCGTTGTGGACAACGACGAGGCGACGCGGTCGGAGACAGCCGAATTCATTTCTGAGGCGTTCGACGGGGACGTACGAACGGCCGACTCTGTCTCGGCCGCGACTGAGTTGATCGAACGCGAGCCACCGACAGTACTCGTCACGGGCTACGAGTTCGACGACGGCAACGGCCTCGAACTGGTCGCGCTCGCACGCGAGCACAATCCGGGTTGTGGCTGTATTCTCTACACCCGCTCGGAGAGTGTCGACACCGACTCCTTCGAGGACGTGATCGTCGATTTCGTCCCGAAGGAAGCACCGGAAGCGACGGAGACGCTCCGGGCGTTGATCCAACAGACGGGAATCGAGCAGACGCAGGCGGCACATCCGGTCCCCGAGACCGAGCAGGACCGCCTCGACACCGCGGAGACGTTCGCAGAGCGAACTGATACGGAGCCGTTCGAGCGAGTCACCCGACTCGCGGCCGACCACTTCGGTCTCGACTCCGCCGCAATCGTGGTCGTCTACCGCGACGAGGTGGGAGTGCTGACCGCAGTCGGGCCGAACCGAACCCCGAAACTCCGAGAGCAATCGCTCGCGACACACGCGCTTACGGCCGACCAGCAGGTACTCGGCGTCGAAGATACCCGAACCGATCCCCGCTTTGCCGATATCAACGCCATCCACGAGAACGGCATCGTCTCGTATCTCGGCGCGACGATCCACCACCCCAACGGGGAGGCAGTGGGAGTGCTCTCTGTGTACGGGACCGAGCCGCGAACGTTCGATGCCGCAGACAGGACGTATCTCGGCCGACTCGCCACGCTCGCCGGTGATCTCCTCGCTGCCGGAGGTGCTGACGCATGACTACGGCGTTTCGCTTCCCTGAGCTGCCACTCGAACCGATCCGCTCCGGCTCTTCGGTCCTGGTGACCGGACCGGGCCGGGCGGCCTCGAAACTGGCTCGGCGGCTCACGCTGGAACTCGATCCGGAACAGGACGAAGGAGCGGTCCTCGTCTCGACGAGTACCAGCGGCCGGTCGCTGGCGGCCGATACCGTGGCGGCCTATCCCGATCTGGAGATGAGCCGGGTCGGTATCGTCGACGCGACGGGACGAGCAGATATCGAATCCGAAACTGCCGCTCGGATGGAAGCCGTCTCCAGCACGGGCGATCTCACGGGCATGAGTATCGACTTCTCGATTCTATCGAGTGCCCTCAACGAGGACGGGATCACCCGCCTCCGCTCCTGTTTCGACTCGCTGTCGCTTCTGTTGCTCTACACAGAACTGCGGACGGTCATCCGGTTTACCCATACCCTCGGGGGCCGGATCAGGGCGACTGATGGCTTCGGTTCGTTCGTTCTCGATCCGACGATGCACAGCCCACAGGTCGAGTACACCCTCAAATCGATCTGTGACGGCGCAATCGAGATCCGTGGAACGGAGGACGGCTACGAGATCCGAACCGAAGGGCTGCCCGACCAGCCCGCAGGCTGGCAGCCAGTCGATCTCACAGTCTAATACCAGTCCAGATCAGCCACGAACGAACGAAGCATCGACCGCGTGACGTGGGGCATACGAGACCACCTTTTTCATCCTCGGGTCGGTTCGCTCGCGTGGCGGCGGAGCTGCCACGGAATGCGGTTGCGGACGATACCCGCAACCCGCTCACCGACCACTCGTCGAAAAATCTGGGCTAAAAAGGCCGGACGCTCACTGCTCACGGCTTCGCCGTTCGCTATCGAGGCCTCACTTCGCTCGGCCTCACAGTTCGCGTCCGAAGAACCGGCGGCAAAGCCGCCGGATGCTAGTACCAGTCAAGATCAGCCACGAACGAACGAAGCATCGACCGCGTGACGTGGGGCATACGAGACCACCTTTTTCATCCTCGGGTCGGTTCGCTCGCGTGGCGGCGGAGCTGCCACGGAATGCGGTTGCGGACGATACCCGCAACCCGCTCACCGACCACTCGTCGAAAAATCTGGGCTAAAAAGGCCGGACGCTCACTGCTCACGGCTTCGCCGTTCGCTATCGAGGCCTCACTTCGCTCGGCCTCACAGTTCGCGTCCGAAGAACCGGCGGCAAAGCCGCCGGATGCTAGTACCAGTCAAGATCAGCCACGAACGAACGAAGCATCGACCGCGTGACGTGGGGCATACAGACGATGCGCATCTCGCCCGCACCGGTTTTGGAGACTCGCCAGCCGCGCTCGCGGAGTTCGTCAGTCATCGGTACCGAGAGATCCGCCGTCACCAGCGGCAATTCCGGGCCGAAGACTTCGTGGCCGCGGTCGGCGAGTGCCTCGGCTAGCCACTCGGCGTTGTCCATCGCCCGCTCGTACTGCTCGCGGTAGCCGACCGGCCACAGCGCCTCCATCGCTGCGACTGCGCTGGCGACGCCCGCGCCGCTGCGAGTGCCGGTCAGCGTGATCTGGGAGGTCGATTCGAGATACGGCGTGTTGATGGCCAGATCGTCGAACAGTTCCTGCGACCGGGCGAGCAACCCCCCGGCGGGGACCGCCGCCTGCCCGCCCTTGTGTGGATCGATGGTCAGCGTATCGATGGCCGCATCCTCGAAGTTCCAGTCGTAATCGGCGTACGGGAGATAGAAGCCGCCCCACGCAGCGTCGACGTGACAGACTGCACCGGCGTCTTCGGCCAGTTCTGCAATTTCGGGAATCGGGTCGACGACGCCGTACTCTGTCGACCCGGCGACGCCGATAACGCCGACAGTATCGTCGTCGATGAGTTCGTTCATCGCCTCCAGGTCGGCGCGGTGGTCAGTCGTCGGTGCAGTCCGGAGTTCGACGCCGAGCAGTTCGGCGGCTTTCCGGAAACTGAAGTGCACGCTCTCGGGTGCGACGACGTTTGGCGAGGAGCTATCGCCGTGGTTGCGAGCGATCCGTACCGCCTGAATGTTCGCCTCTGTCCCCCCGCTGGTGATGTATCCCGACGGATCCGAGAGTCCGGCAATCTCTCCGAGCATCCCCACGGCCTGCTCTTCGAGTTCTGCGACTGTCTGGTACGTCCCCGGGTCGCCGGGGTTGGTCGCCAGAAACCGCTCGGCCGCCGCTCTGGCCTTGGGATGGGGTTCGGTACACATCGAGGTGAGAACCCGCTCGAAATTCTGCGGTTCGGCCCGCTGTACCGTCTGCATGTCTGTGGTACAAGAGGCCTACTGCCTTAGTGGTTTTGCGTTCACTATGTCCTCATACCACACACCATCAGAATAATGCAGATTAGGGTCAATTGACTAGCAAAAAATAAGATACCCACGCGGGTCGAATCCAATCAGTTAGTAGCCGAACTGATCGCGGATGAGCACGACGGTCGTCCGGTCGTCTTCGAGTTCCTGTCGGAAGATGAGCTGTTTAGCGATTTCGGAGTCGACGCCGTAGGCCTCCTTGGCGCGCTCGTTTTCCAGTGGGTAGGCAACAGACTCCAGTCGGTCGAGTGCGTCCGACAGCGTCGGGACAATCTTGTTGATACCGCTGACGATAACGACGTTGCTCGCGGCGAAGGGATAGGCACCGATTCGGCTACCCGAGCGGTCCGCGGCGACGAGTTCGCCGGTCTGTGCGATGGCGTTGATGCCACCGAGGAAGTAATCCGCGGTCTGGGCCTCGCGGCGGGCGGCCATTCGTTCGGCGTCGTCGTCGATACTCCAGATCTCGCCGGAAAGATTCTCCCAGTCGTGGTCTCCTTCGCTCAGATGCTCGTCGAAGCCAATCTCTTCGAGTGTCGTCGAGTGACCGTTCATCACGGACGCGCCACCGGGGATCAGCGACTCGATCTCACCGAATGCTTCCTCGGCGGAGTCGACGACGATCACGTTGAACCCGTTCGCCTCCAGATTCTCGGCGGCTTCGTCGAGTTCCTCATCGGATGGCAGTTCGTCGAGCGATTCGTCGATTTCTGTCTCGTCAGCGTAGTCTACTTTCTGTTGGGACATAGAAATTGTTGACAGAATACTCTAGCTGGAGACGGCCAATAAGTGCTCGCGGACACCGGTGTCAGGAGGTTATATCGGTGTTACCGCCGAGGATAGAATCGGCAGCGTGTTCCGACACCGGAGAGTTTAGACCACGCCCGGGGAGTGGCTGCATCACTGATTTAGGGATTCTCCGCGTGGGTCAGATATGGACAACCCCGAAATTCTCGTCACTCGGCAGAAGATCCACGGAACGAACGGATCGGTCTACGGCGCATCACTCCGCGAGCGACTGCCCGACTGCGAGATCACAGTTGCAGCGACGCCGGCCGAGGAACGCGAGCGACTGCAGACAGCGGATATCGTGACGGGGCTAGAACTGACCGAATCACAGCTAGAGCAGGCCGGCAACCTCGACCTGTTTGCCTGTGTCTACGCCGGCACGGGTCATCTGGACCTCGACGCCTTCGAGGAGCGGGAGATTGCCGTCACGAACGCTTCGGGCGTGCACACGACGAACATCGCCGAGTATGTCGTCGGCGCGATGATCTCGATGGCCCAGCAATTCCCGCTGGCGTACGAGCAGACCGAACGCCGGGAGTGGCGGAGTTACTCGACGCGAGAACTGCACGGCTCGACGGCCGCCGTCGTCGGGCTGGGTGCCATCGGTCGGGGAATCGTCGACAGACTCGACGCCTTCGGGATGGAGACCGTCGGTGTGCGCTACTCCCCCGAAAAAGGCGGGCCCGCCGACGAAGTGCTCGGTTTCGAGCAGATCCACGAGGCTGTCGCCGGTGCGGAGTACGTCGTGCTGGCCTGTCCGCTGACCGACGCGACTCGGGGACTGATCGACGAGGAAGTCTTGCTGACGATGCCCGCCGAGACGGTGCTGGTCAACATCGCCCGCGGGCCAGTCGTCGACACCGACGCCCTGCTCACTGCGCTCCAGAAGAACCGACTTGGCGGAGCCTTCTTGGACGTGACCGACCCCGAACCCCTGCCGGAGGATCACCCCCTGTGGGGGATGGGCAACGTCATCATCACGCCGCACAACGCCGGCGATACGCCGGAGTACTTCGCGCGCTGTGCGGACATCCTCGCAGAAAACATCGAGCGTCTGCGCGACGGGGAGTCGGAGTTGAAAAATCAGGTCGTCTAGACCGTATCGACTGCTTCGGCGACTTTCTCGATGGGGTGTGGCGGCGTCGATTTGCCGGCGCGGTCGCCGAGCTGTGAGCGACAGGATGCGCCGGGCGCGGTCACCGTCTCGCCGCTGCTGTCCTCGACCTGATCGAAGAGGATCTGACCGATAGACTTCGAGAGGTCGTAGTGCTCTTCCTCGTAGCCGAAGGAGCCAGCCATGCCACAGCACGAGGAGTCGAGCGGATCGACCGCGTAGCCGGCCCGCCGGAGCACGCCGACAGCGTGGTGATCCTTGTTCGTCGCTTTCTGGTTGCAGTGGCCGTGGTAGGTCAGTTCCTCTGTCGGCGCGTCGAACTCGATTGCCTCGTCCAGTCGCGTGTTGTCGAGATATTCGAGCACGCCGTAGGCGGCCGCAGAGACTTTCTGCACGTCGGTCCCCTCTAGCAGATCCAGATACTCGTCCTGGAACATTACCGCGTCAGAGGGTTCGACGAAGACGACCGACCAGCCGTCGTCGACGCGAGCCGCGAGTTTGTCGACGTTCTCCCTGGCGCGGGCTTTGGCCGTGTCAAGATAGCCCATCGAGAAGGCAGCACGCCCGGACGACGCCAGATCACTCGGCACGTCGACGTGGATGTTGGCGGCTTCGAGCACCTCGACGGCGGCCTTGCCGGGTTCGAGATAGCTGTAGTTGGTGAACGTATCGGGGAACAGGAGCACCTTGCCGTCGGCCTGTGCCTCGGGGATGGCCGCGCCGCCGCGAGCCTCGAACCACTCCTCGAAGCTCTGGCGTTTGAACGTCGGTAGCTCGCGGTCCCGAGCGATTCCGAGCGTCTTCTCCATGACGATGCGCGCGCCGGGGAGTTTGGGCGCGATGTTCGAGAGAGGCGCGAGTTTGCTGCCAAGCGCCGCGGCCTGGTCGATGTTGCCGAACAGTTTCGAGCGAATGCTCGATCCCTCTTCCTGGTGGTGTTCGTGTTTCACCTCGGCTTTCAGTTTCGCCAGGTCGACGCCGGTCGGGCAGTCGCTCTTGCAGCCCTTACAGCCGACACAGAGGTCGAGCACCTCTTTCTGGAAGCGCTCGGAGTGGATCTCGTCCTCGTCGAGTTCGCCGCTGATCGCCGCCCGGAGCATGTTCGCCCGGCCGCGGGTGGCCTGAATTTCCTCGCCGGAGGCACGGTAGGTCGGACACATCACGTCGGAGTCGGTCTGTCGGCAGGTCCCACAGCCGTTACAGAGTTCGACCAGATGGGAGAAGCCGCCCTCGTCCTCGAAGTCGAGTTCGGTCGTCGGTTCGAGCGACTGGTAGGCCGCGCCATAGCGCAGGTTCTCGCGGTTGTCCGCGCCGACGCCGCGCTCGTTGTCCGGCCCAATGTCGTCGGGGCCTTCGCGGTAGACGACGTTGCCGGGGTGCATCTGCCAGTCGGGATCGAAGGCCGTCTTCAGTTCCTTGAATGCCTCCCAGAGATCCTCGCCGTACATCTTCGGCGTGAACTCGGTTCGGGCCATCCCGTCGCCGTGCTCGCCGGAGAAGGCACCGTGATGTTCGAGCACCAGATCGGTCACGTCGTCGGTGATCGAGTGCATCTTCTGGATGTCGTCGTCCGTCTTGAGGTTGAGAATCGGCCGGATGTGCAGCGTCCCGGAGCCAGCGTGTGCGAAGTAGGCGGCGGACGTGTCGTGGTCGGTCAGGATGTCCTCGAACCGCTGGACGTACTCGGCGAGTTCTTCCGGCGGGACGGTCGCGTCCTCGATGAAGGGGTACGGTTTCGGATCGCCCTGTAGACTCATCAGCAGCGGAATCGCCGCTTTGCGGAGTTTCCAGAGGTCGTCCTGGTCGGCCTCGGTGTAGGCCTCGATCACGTCGAAGGCGTCGCCCTCCTCGACAAAGTGGGCGTTCGTGTCGCCGATTGCAGACTCGAAGGCCTCCCGCTGGGTTCCGTCCTCGGCGGAGATGAGTTCGCTGTCCCATTCGAGCATGAGCGCGGCCGCACACTCTTCCGGGATCGGTTCGACGTACTCCGAGTAGCCCTCGGACTCGGCGGCCAGCCTGAACACTTCGTCGTCCATCAACTCGACAGCACTGACCGGATATTCGAGGGCCTCGGGAACGGCCTTCAGCGCGTCGATCAGATCGTCGAAGCAGTACAGCGCGAGCGCCGTCTCGTCGGGTTTGCTGACCAGCGACACCGTCGCCTCGACGATGACGCCGAGCGTGCCTTCCGCACCCACGAAGAGTTTCGAGAGGTTGATCACCTCCTCGCCCTCGTCGTTCTCGTAGATGACCTTGTGGAGGTTGTATCCAGAGACGGAGCGCTTGAGGTTGGGATATTTGTCGTCGATTTCGTCTTGGTTGTCTTCGACGAGCGAGCGAACCGTCTCGTAGATGTTCGCTTCCAGATCGTCTTTGCCGACGATGTCCTCGTACTCCTCGGAGTCGAGGACGACCTCGCGGGTGTGGATCAGATCGCCGTTCGCGAGGATGACTTTCAGTTCCTCGGTGTAGGCGTCGGTGATGCCATAGCGGACCGAGTGCGCTCCCGTGGAGTTGTTCCCGATGCCGCCGACGACCGTCGCGCGGTTCGAAGAGGCGGGGTCGGGGGCGAACTTCAGCCCGTGTTCGGCGAGTTCGTTGTCGAGGTGATCCTGCACCTTCCCTGGCTGGACGGTGGCCCGCTGGGCGTCGGGGTCGATATCGACGGTGTCGTCCATGTACTTCGTGAAATCCAACACGACACAGCCCGGGCCGACCGTCTGGCCGCCGAGCGACGAGCCAGTTCCCCGCGGCAGGATGGGGACGTTGTACTGGTTGGCAACTTCGATTGTCGCGCGCACGTCATCGACGGATCGCGGGAGAACGACCCCCGCGGGCCGAGCCTGATAGATGCTCCCGTCCGTCGCATACAGGATTTGTGTGTATTCGTCGAACTGGACGTCTCCCTTGACGCGGTCCCGGAGCGTCGTCGCGAAGCCGCGATACTCGGGGACATCCGGTCGCTCGGTATCGAGCGCTGTCACTGACGGGTTCCATCCACCCGGATCACTACGTGCCATAAAGTCATCTGCTACGCTCGATAGCAAAAACACTATCGCCCACCTATTCGGGCGGTACAAATCCAGACTGCTAATCTCCGGACGAACGGTCGATCCGGCTGTTACGATCGATGCGACACGCTTAAGTCAGTGTACGGATTTGTTCATTACATACCGGAAACGTTCATTGGTGAAATCTCATGACAATGGAATCTTATATCGAGCGCGTGACAGAGGGCGAAGATCTGACACAGGAGGAGGCACGGGAGGCCTCGACGCTGATCTTCGAGGAAGCGACAGAGGCACAGATCGGTGCGCTACTGACTGCGCTGCGGGCCAAAGGCGAGACTGAATCGGAGATTGCGGGCTTCGCGGAGGGGATGCGCGACGCCGCCCGAACAATCGACCCCGACCGCGACATTCTCGTGGATACGTGCGGTACGGGCGGCGACGACTACGACACGATCAACGTCTCGACGACCAGTGCCATCGTCGCCGCTGGCGTCGGGGTCCCAATCGCCAAACACGGCAACTACTCGGTCTCCTCGTCGTCGGGCAGCGCGGACGTACTGGAGGAAGCGGGCGTGACAGTCGACGCCGAACCCCCCGCGGTGCAGGAGGCCATCGAGGACAAGGGCATCGGCTTCATGCTCGCGCCCGTCTTCCACCCAGCGATGAAGGCGGTCATCGGCCCGCGGAAGGAACTCGGCATGCGGACGATTTTCAACGTGCTCGGCCCGCTGACCAACCCCGCCGGCGCTGACGGACAGGTCGTCGGTGTCTACGATCCCGAACTCGTCCCAGTGATCGCCGAAGCGCTGGCGAAGATGGATGTCGACCGCGCGCTCGTAGTTCACGGCTCCGGTCTAGACGAAATCGCCGTTCACGGCGAGACGACCGTCGCGGAGGTCAACGGCGACGAGATCGAGGAGTACACGCTGACGCCTGGCAACCTCGGGCTGAAGCGGTACGACATCGAGGAGATCGCAGGCGGTCAACCCGAAGAGAACGCCGAGGATATGCGCGGCATCATCGAGGGCGATATCGACGGGGCGAAGCGTGACATCATCCTTGCAAACGCCGGTGCGGCGATCTACATCGCCGGCGAGACCGACACCATCGCCGAGGGTGTCGAGCGAGCGCGACACGGGATCGACTCCGGTGAAGCCGCGGCCAAACTCGAAGAACTCCGCGGCGTCAGCGCATGAGTACGACACGGGTGAAGATCTGCGGGCTGACGAGTGAGGCGGACCGTGATACCGTCGTCCACGCTGGGGCGGACGCAGTCGGGTTCATCAGCGACGTGCCCGTCGACACACCCCGAGAAATCTCCGCGGCGACGGCCGAACGACTGGTCGCTGGCGTCCCACCGTTCGTGACGAGCGTGCTCGTAACGATGCCGGACAGCGTCCAGGACGCGGTCGATCTCCAGAGCGATGTCGGGGCAGACGCGGTCCAGATCCACGGTACGCTCTCGCCAGAGAAGGTCGGCGGCCTTCGGGCCAGACTCGACGTGCCAGTCGTCGCAGCGATCGATCTCTCCGCAGATATCGAAGCCTACGCCGACGTCGCCGACGCCGTGCTCGTCGATTCGACCGACGAAGACGGCGGTGGCGGCACGGGCCAGACACACGACTGGGAACGCACGCGTGCGGCGCGAGACGAGATCGAGACGCCGCTGATCCTCGCCGGTGGGCTCACCGCCGAGAACGTCGAAGCAGCAATCGAGACAGTCGACCCCTTTGCTGTCGATACGGCGAGTGGCGTCGAGCGGACGGGTGGCGAGAAGGACAACGAGGCCGTGAAGGAGTTCGTCGAGCGGGCGACAGCAGCGACAACACAGAACGGAGAGAACCACGCATGAATTTCGAGACAGATCGCGAAACCTTCGCCGAACTGGCCGAGCAAGACCAGCCGGCAGTCGTGCGCATCGCCGGCACCGTCGAGACCGACATCGATCCGCTGGCAGCCTACGCGGCCCTGACCGGCCGGACGAGCGACGCCGACGGATCGGCCTACGCCTTCCTGCTCGAAAGCGCCGAAAAGGTCGCCTCCAGCGACCCGGACGGTGCCTTCGCACCCACTCACGAGGACCGCCACGCACGATTTTCTTTCGTGGGATACGATCCTGCCGCGGTCGTAACCGTCGACCCCGACCGGACCGATGCCGACGTACTCGACGACCGCTACGAGGGCGTGATCGAACCCAATGGCGGGGACACCGTCGACAGTCTGCGCGCGGCGATGCCCGACGTTGCCCTGCAGAACTTCCCGGACCGCGACCGACAGCATCTCGACGGCGGCCTCGTCGGCTTTCTCGGTTACGACGCCGTCTACGACCTCTGGCTCTCGGACGTGGGTGTCGAGCGACCAGACTCGCGGTTCCCCGACGCACAGTTCGTCCTGACGACGAAGACGCTGGTCTTCGATCACGTCGAGGACACGCTTTCGCTCGTGTTCACGCCGATCATCCGCGACGGTGACGACCCGGAAGCGGTCTACGAGGACCTCGAAGCGGAGGCAGAGCGCGTCGAGAAAATCCTCTCCGGTGCGGCCGACCTCGACACGGGCGGCTTCCGGAAAGACCGCGAGCGAGCGGGCTCGAAAGAGGATTACGAGGAGGCCGTCGAACAGGCCAAAGAACACGTCTACAGCGGCGACATCTATCAGGGCGTTATTTCTCGAACGCGAGAGTTGTACGGAGAGGTCGACCCGCTCGGGTTCTACGACTCGTTACGGACGGTCAACCCGTCGCCGTACATGTATCTGCTCTCCTACGACGATCGGACTATCGTCGGCGCGAGTCCCGAGACACTCGTCTCCGTCGGTGACGAAACCATCGTCTCGAATCCCATCGCGGGCACCTGTCCACGCGGGAACTCACCGGTCGAGGACCGACGGCTGGCCGGCGAGATGCTCGCCGACGGCAAGGAGCGGGCCGAACACACGATGCTGGTCGACCTGGCGCGCAACGACGTGCGTCGGGTCGCAGAGGCTGGAAGCGTCCGCGTCCAGGAATTCATGAACGTCCTCAAATACTCGCACGTCCAGCACATCGAATCCACAGTGACGGGAACGCTCGACGACGAGCACGACGCCTTCGACGCAGTGCGGGCATCGTTCCCGGCCGGGACGCTCTCCGGCGCGCCGAAGATCCGGGCGATGGAAATCATCGACAACCTCGAACAGCAACCGCGAGGCCCCTACGGCGGCGGCGTCGGCTACGTCTCGTGGGGTGACGACGCGGATTT
This sequence comes from Halovenus anhuiensis, assembly GCF_037080055.1. Taxonomy (NCBI): domain Archaea; kingdom Methanobacteriati; phylum Methanobacteriota; class Halobacteria; order Halobacteriales; family Haloarculaceae; genus Halovenus; species Halovenus anhuiensis. The sequence continues at coordinate 154,771 of NZ_JBAOJI010000007.1, read as the reverse complement.
CGCCATCGTCATCAGATCAGCAGTCGTCGAAGACGAGGGGGACGAACAGCGGATCACCGTCCAGGCCGGGGCGGGAATCGTCGCCGACAGCGATCCGACCGCGGAGTACGAGGAGACCGAGAACAAGATGGATGGCGTCCTCGACGCGCTGGATCGGATCGAAATCGACGCCGAGGAGGTGACCCGATGAGTCAGCACTCGACGGCCGAGGCCGACTCCGAGGGCGACCAGATTCACGTCCTGTTCATCGACAACTTCGACTCGTTCACCTACAATCTCGTCGAGTACGTCAGCGAACACGCGGAGACGACGGTGCTCAGAAACACCGCCACGCTGTCGGAGGTTCGGGCTGTCGACCCGGATGCAATCGTCATCTCTCCCGGTCCGGGCCATCCCAAAAACGACCGCGACATCGGCGTCACGAACGAGGTCTTGCAGGAGATCAGCCCCAACGTGCCGACGCTGGGCGTCTGTCTCGGTCTCGAAGCCGCAGTGTACGCCTACGGCGGTGAGATCGGTCGGGCACCCGAACCGATCCACGGAAAGGCCTTCCCGATTGACCACGACGGCGAGGGCGTCTTCGTGGGCCTCGAACAGGGCTTCCAAGGCGGCCGGTACCACTCGTTGATCGCCAGCGAGGTTCCCGACTGCTTCGACGTGACGGCGACGACCGAGGTCGACGGCGAGCAGTTGGTCATGGGGATCCGTCACGAGGATTTCCCCCTCGAGTGCGTCCAGTTCCACCCTGAATCGGTACTGACCGCGGTCGGCCACGACCTCATTCGGAACTTCCTCGAAGGCGTCGAGTGAGCCTGGTGTTACCAGTCCATCGCTGTCTTCTTCGGTGACTTGGCCGTCTGCGAGCCGTATTGCTGTTCGAGCCACTGCTCCCAGGAGACGACCCCCACCGACCGGTCCGGACAGGTCGCGGAACCAGATCGGACTGCTCGCATCGTCGCTCCTGGAATCGGAATCCGGACAATCGGCCGCCAACGCCCGCGAACGTCGCGATACGTGCTAAGAAGGTCACCAAGTGTGTGGACCGTCGGGCCGCCGATAGGATCCACCCGCCCGCCGGGACCGGCCGTCGCCAGTTCGACGACTTCGTCGGCGGCCTCCTCGACAGCGATGGGTTGGAGTTGCAGTTCCGTCGGCAGCGGCCAGAGCGGGAGCCAGACCAGCGCCCCCAGGAGGTCGTCGAGAAAGGAGTGAAACTGTGTCGAGCGCAGGATTGTCGACGGAACCGAACTCTCTTCGACGGCGTCCTCTGCGGCGTGTTTGTACTCGTAATAGGAGTACGGAATCTCGTCGACGCCGACAATCGAGACGTACAGGAAGTGCTCGATACCAGCGGCATCAGCCGCATCGAGCAGTCGTTTCGTCCCGGATAGATCGACCGCCTCGCTGTCGCCGGTCGGTGCTGTCGCGGCGTGAATGATCGTGTCGACGCCGTCGACGGCTTCGCCGATACCAGTGCCGTCGGCGAGGTCGACTGCGACCCAGTCAGTCGAGTCGCTCGACCCGGTGGCTCTGTCCGCGGGCGGCGAGCGACTCGCTGCCCGAACGTCGTGATCCGCCGCGTGCAATCGCGGTTCGACCGCGTTTCCGAGGGTCCCGGTCGCACCGGTGAGCAGTGTCGTGACCATACACAGACTCACCCGACCAGCAACGAGTCGGCACTGCCGGATCTGTCCACGGTATTTATTACAGTCTGCCGACAGTCCTTGCGTATGAAACACGTCCGGCTGTCGATCACCGCAGGTGGGCGTGAAGACGAGATCCATCCAGTCTACGATATGCTCGTCAACGGATCGTTCGTTGAGTACGCGACGGCGATCAACGCGAATTTCACCGGAGACGAACTCGGCATCTTGCACTACGTCGAGGGGGACCCCGACCGCTTCGCGGCGAGACTGACGGAGATTTCCGTCATCCGGGAGTTCGATATCGAGCGTCTCGACGACGAGAGATTCTATCTCTACGTCTGGGACGAGACGACGCCGCCGATGAACGCGGTCTTCGATCAGTTTACCGACGATAGTCTCGTTGTCGCGCCGCCGATGATCTACACCGACGGGACCGTAACGGTATCGCTGTACGGCCAGAGTGAGCGCATTCAGGCGGCTATCGAGGTGTTGCCCGGATTCGTCAGCGTCACCGTCGAGGAGATTTCCGGCCTGCGAGGACTGCCGGGCACCGAACCGGCAATCCTCTCCGACCGCCAGCGCGAGGCCGTCGAGCGGGCGCTCGAACTGGGTTATTACGAGATTCCCCGCGAAGCGAGCCACGAGGACGTTGCGACAGCGCTCGACTGTGCCCCCTCGACAGCGGCCGAACATCTCAGAAAGGCCGAATCGAAACTACTGAAGTCGCTGTTCGGTAGACAGATGGGCTGAGAGTTGACAGGGAATCTCACCGCCGTGGCCGCCACAGGTCGGTCTGGCGAGACTATCGGATGAATCGGAACAGACAACGAGGCCAGCGAAGGACGAACCGTTTCACGCACTTTGATACCGAGTGACTGCGAAGGAGTCGCTGTGCTCTCGTATCCGCCCGGAACCTTCATTCCGCTCGCAATCGCCACCCACGGGCTGGTCGGCCTCGTCCTCGGGAGCGTACTGTTCGACCGACCGTTGGCGGGGCTGGCCGCCGGTCTCGCGCCCGACGCCGACTTCCTCCTCCCGGCGGCACTTGGCTGGCCGTTCGTCCACCGCGGCATTACCCACGCTGCCGTCGCGCTACTCGCCGCCATCGCGCTCGCTGCCGTCTTCAGTGAGCGCCGAACGCTCGGTGCGCTCGCTGCCGCCTACGGCTCACATCTGCTGATCGATATCACGACGCCGAAGGGAATTCCCTTGCTCTACCCGCTGCTCGACGAACGGCTGTACCTCGATATCGGTATCGGCGGACACGCTCCCGAAACGACGCTGACGCTCTGGGTGCTCTGTCTCGGTGCGATCGGCTATCGATATCGCGGGAGGTGATCGGTCGGCGGTCATCTCGTGACCGTCGCTGGTCAGGTTTTTGTCGAGGCCACTCGAAACGCGGCTGTGACTGTTGATCTTGCTGTACTGGTTTTCCCGGCGTTCGACGAGTTGGCCGGGCTTCCCGGCGAAGCCGCTCCGTGGACGGACGCCTACGAGTTCGCGGCGGAGGCTGATCTCCCCGGCCTGGCGACCCCGCTGCGATACACCGACGAGGGGCTGGGAATCGTTCCGACGGGCGTCGGCAAATCCAGCGCTGCAACGACGGCGACCGCACTGCTCGCGAACGACCGGATCGATCTCACCGATGCGGTGATTCTCTCTGTCGGCGTGGCGGGTGCACCACCGACGGTCCCGGTCGGGTCGGTCGTCGTCAGCGACCAGATCGTCGACTGGGACGACAAGTGCCGATTCGGCGGCGAGCTAGCCATGAACCCCTACACCGAGAGTCAGGGCCAGTACGACCTCGATTCCGACCTCGTGGAGAGAATCGAGTCGCTCGGCAAATCGGTCGATCTGGACTCGCCTGTGGACGGGGCACCCGAACCACGACTGCTGACGGGGACGAATCTCTGCGGCGACGAACTCTGGCACGGGGCGGAGGTAGCCGAACAGGCAGAGTGGCTGGTCGACCAGTACGACGCCAGCCCCTACCGCGTGACAGAGATGGAAGACGCCGGAACGGCCGCCGCGCTGGAGCGGTTCGCTCGCCTCGATTCGTACTGTGCGATCCGCGGCGTCTCGAATCACGACCGCCCGACCGGAACGCAGTCGGCCCGAGAGAGTTTCTTCGACGACGAGTTCGAGGACGGGTTCGGAGTCGCAGTCGAAAATGCCGTCGCAGTCGCCCGAACCGTCGTCGACAACCATCTCGAATGAATCGGGACCGCCGAGTCGGAAAAAAGGACGTTTAACTCTGCGCGGGATATTCTTCGACCATGACCCGAGGATTATCGAGCGAATCGCGCCCGCTGGCCGAGGCTGGCGAGCGGACCCTCCGAATCGGCGAAGACAGACCGATCCGGATCAGTACCGGCCACCGTATCATGCACCACGACGGCGCGTGCTCGCGCCCGCACGGCCACAACTTCGAGATTACCGTCGAAGTGACCGGCACGCTCACCGACGAGGGCTGGGTCGTCGACAAGGGCGACGTGACCGACGTGATCGACGAGTGGGATCACCGATTCATCGTCGAGTCGGGTGATCCGCTGATCGAGGCCTTCCAGCAGTCCGGCGACGAAGACGGACTGGTCGTCATCGATCAGCCGCCGACCTCCGAGGTGCTCTCGGTGCTGCTCGAACGGGAACTCGAAGACCGCCTGCCCGACAACGTGAGTGCGGTCTCCGCGACAGTCAGAGAGACCAACGAGCTCTGTGCCACCGATGCCAGTCGCCAGTGACGCGGCCGACCTCGGAAGTGAGTCGCCGCCCGACGAGCCAGCGCTCCCGATCAACGAACTGTTCGTCTCGCTGCAGGGCGAGGGCAAACTGGCAGGCGTTCCCTCCGTCTTCGTTCGGACCTCGGGCTGTAACCTCCGCTGTTGGTTCTGTGATTCCTATCATACCTCCTGGGAACCGACCGGCGGGTGGCTCACGATCGACGACATCCTCGCTGAAATCGACTCCTTCGACGCCGAGCACGTCGTCCTGACCGGCGGTGAGCCGATGATCCACGACGAGACCGTCGAGCTACTGGACGAACTCGGAGATCGGGGCTATCACACGACCGTCGAAACCAACGGAACGATCTACCACGACGCGCCGATCGATCTGGTGAGTATCAGTCCGAAACTGGCGAGTTCGACGCCGACGGCCGATCTCGACCCGAAAGGCGAGGGCGAGTGGGCCGACCGCCACGAAGATCGACGAATCGACCTCGACACGCTCGCGACGCTGGTCGAGGAGTACGACCACCAACTGAAATTCGTCGTTACCGGGCGTGAAGACATGAGTGAAATCGAGTCGCTGGTTGATCGGCTTCGCGAACGGGCAGCGATGGAAATCAGCGATACTGACGTGTTGTTGATGCCGGAGGGGACGACGCGGGAGGAACTCGCCGAGACACGAACGGCCGTCGCGGAACTCGCAGGGGAGTACGGCTATCGCTACACACCGAGACTCCACGTTGACCTCTGGAACGACGAACCAGGAACCTGACAACGATGACAGAGACAGAAAACGCGGTAGTGCTCGTATCGGGCGGAATGGACAGCGCAACGGCCGTCTACGAGGCGATGGATCGCGGCTACGAGCCGTATTTTCTGCACGCCTCCTACGGCCAGGAGACCGAGGACCGCGAGCGATCCTGTGCCGAACGGCTTGCCGAGGAAGTCGACGCGGCGGATTTCCTCCACATCGAAACCGATCACCTCGCAAGAATCGGCGCGTCGAGTCTGACCGACGACGAGATGGACGTTGCAGACGCCGATCTGGACAGCGACGAGATTCCGACCTCCTACGTCCCGTTCAGAAACGCCAACCTGCTCTCGATGGCCGTCTCCTACGCGGAGGCCAACGATTGCTCGGCGGTGTTCATCGGCGCGCACTCGGAGGATTTCTCGGGCTATCCGGACTGCCGTCCCGAATTCTTCGAGGCCTTCCAGCAGGTGATCGATGTCGGAACCAAACCCGAGACCGACATCGACCTCGTCGCGCCCTTCGTCGAGAACTCGAAGACGGATATCGCCGAGCGCGGCCTGGAACTCGGTGTCCCCTACGAACACACCTGGAGTTGTTACCGCGAGGAGGAGCCAGCCTGCGGGACATGCGACGCCTGCGCGTTCCGGTTGCAGGCCTTCCAGGCTCTCGACGAGACGGACCCCATCAAGTACGCCGAGCGGCCCTCCTACGTCGACGAATAGTCGAGGCGAGTAGTTCCGGACTGTACGCTGATCTCAGACTTCCTCAGTTATCGCTCGATTCGCCGAACGGAATATCGAATCGTCGAACCAGCACGGAGAGGCCGAGTACCGCGATCAGCGCGACGGCCGCGTTGGCCAACAGCCTGAAAATCGGTTTGAAGTCCTTGGTGACCCAGATATCGATGATCTCCATCACACTCAGATACACACGAATAGTGGCCAAGACGCCGAACAGACAGAGGAGGACGAACGTTCCCCAGTAGAAATACCGAATCATCTGCTCTCGCTGCGATTCGCCGTGCGCCTGTCCGCTGTGATCTGTCTCGTCTGAATCAGTCATTGTTTCCCTCCAGTGTGTCCGCGTGCCCGAAGTCCGAGTCCGACGACCGCGAGTATCACAACAGCGATGCCGAAGCCAGGGCCCGCACCGTCGCTGGCATCTGCATCGCCTTCACCGTCTTCGTCAGCCGATTCTCGCTCGTCGCGGTCCGGCTGGTCGTCTGAATCGAAGTCACCGACTTCGAGTTCGACATCTCGTTCGGTCTCGTTCGCCTGGACGCGTTCGGTCGGGTCGAGACTCGCCCCGGATCTGGCAGTATCTAAGACGACACCGTCTTCGAACAGAATCGCGTCCAGATAGTAGTTGTACCCGGACGGAACCGTGAGTTCGCTCCCGGGGCGGGCCGTCTGGCTCGACCCAATCGACGCCACGTCGATTTCCTGCTCCGATGCGACGATGCCGGAGTCGACCTGGCGAGCCTTCAAGACGAGAGTGAGGTCGTCGGTCGGTGCTTCGCCGCCGTTAGTCACGTACGTCTCCACGTCGAGGGTTGCGCTGTCGTCGCCGCTGTCGGTGATTTCGTAGTCGATTGCCGGGAAATCGTGGCGAGCGAAGCGGTGGAACTCGACCGGGCTGTCGGGATAGCCGGGTGTCAGCGCCTCAGTTCCTCGGACAGTCTTTGAGCCAGTGGTCGTTCGGACGCCGTTGCGATAGACGATCGCTTCGATCCGATAGCTCCCGCCGCGCTCGACCCGAAGCCGTCCGGCCGCCGATACCTCGCTGGTCTCGTCGACAGTACCCACGTCGATGGTCTCGCTCGTCTCGACCAACGCTGAATCCAACCCCACTGCGCGGAGTTCGACCGTCACGTTCTCCGAGATACCCTCCGTGTGTTCCAGTCGGACATCCGTCGCGAGAGTGAGTCGTTCACCGCCGACCTCGGCCGCCGAAATCGAGATCTCTTCCATTCGAACCTCGCCATCCGGCTGTGGCTCGGAGCGATCCGCGAGCGCACCCGGGAGCAGTACGGCTGCGAGCACAGTCGCGAGGACCACTCCGAGAACTGCGCCGCCGAATACCCACTCTCGTTTCATATCAGTATCCTTTCGACGGTTAATTAAATGCTTTGTGTGGACAATTTGGATTAAATCTGCGCGAAATAATACCGACGAGCGCGAGACAAAGATGAGCTGTCCGCCACCGGTCGTGCGGCTGCTGTCAAACTGGATTTATATACGCGGCCGGCCCCACGTACGAGTATGCAGACACACATCGTTCCGGTCGGCTTCGACTACGACCGGCTGATCGCGCCACTCGTGCGCGAACAGATGGACGTCGACCGAGTTATTCTACTGGAGGGCGACGTAGGCAGCGAAGCCAACGTCGAATACTCCCGTCAGATCGCCGAGAAACTCGAACAGGACTACATCAATCTCCTCGGCGCGGAGACCGAGCGGTTCGTCATCGAAGATGTCTACGACTACGACGAGGCCTTCGAGCAAGCCTTCGAGTTGATCAACCGCGAACTCGACAACGACGACGGCGACGGCGAAAGCGAGGTCTGGGTCAACATCTCCGCGATGCCCCGCACAGTTTCCTTTGCCTTCGCGACCGCCGCCCACTCCATCATGGTCGAACGCGAGGGTGACCGCGACCGTATCCACACCTACTACACGGTTCCCGAGAAGTACCTCGAAACCGAACTCGCCGAGGAACTGCGCGCCCAGATCGAACTGCTCGAAGACCTCCAATCGACAGACACGGACGACGAACAACTGGAAGAACGGCTCGAAAGCGCGAGACAGCTCCTCTCGGAGTTCGACGAGCGCGGGACGACCATCGGCGCGAAGGAAATCGACGGCAGCCATGTCGTCGAGCTGCCAGTGGCGTTGTTCTCGAACGTCGAACCCTTCGAGGAAGTAATTCTCTTTACCCTCGGCGAACACGGCGAGTTCGAGTCCGTCTCCGAGTTGGCCCAGCAACTCGCTCGGGAACTCGGCGAGGAGTACACCGATTCGTTCCGCTCGAAGGTCATCTACAACGTCGACCGCCTCGGCCCCGGCGGGAAAGGCTACATCGAACAGGAAGAACACGGCAAATCCTACCGGACGCGGCTGTCACGCATCGGCGAACTCTGGGTTCGGGCGCACTCCGGCGAGGAAGACGCCCACGCGCGGTTGGATCTGGAGTTCTGACTCGCGATCACAGAACCAAGTGATTAATACGGTCGCTTCGCCCATATACAACCATGACACGCCGAGTGGGTTCGGTACCCGTTCTCGTAGTAGGGGCCTTTTAGCCCCACCACATTCCACCACTCGGCGACGCACCGATTTTCGAGCAACCCCACGGGAGCCACATATGAGTGATACACAGGACCAACCGACCGAGGAACCGGACGCAGAACAACGGATCGACGGCGAATACGACCCCGAGACAGTCGAACCGACCTGGCAGGACCGCTGGGTCGACGAGGAGACCTACGCCTACGACGGCGACGCCGATACCCGCTACAGCATCGACACACCGCCGCCGACGGTCTCTGGCAACCTGCACATGGGCCATCTCTACCAGTTCACGCTGCAGGATTTCGTCGCTCGCTACCGCCGCATGAAGGAGGGAACTGTCTACTTCCCCTTCGGCTACGACGACAACGGCATCGCCTCCGAACGCCTGACCGAACGCGAACTCGGGATCAACCACAGCGACTACGAACGGCGGGAGTTCCAGGAGAAGTGCCGAGATGTCTGTCAGGATTACGAGGCCGAGTTCACCAACGACATTCAGTCGCTCGCAATTTCGGTCGACTGGGATAACACCTACAAGACAATCGAACCTCGCGTCCAGCGTATCTCTCAGCTATCCTTCCTCGATCTCTACGAGAAAGGCCGAGAATACCAGCAGCGCGCGCCGACTATCTGGTGTCCCGACTGCGAGACGGCTATCTCACAGGTCGAACAGGAAGACAAGGACAAACACACGAAATTCAACGACATCGCCTTCGATATCGTCGAAACTGGTGACGGCTCCGAGGGAGACACCTTCACTATCTCGACGACTCGACCCGAACTGCTCCCGGCCTGTGTCTCTGTGTTCGTCCATCCCGACGACGACGAGAATCAACATCTCGTCGGCGGGACCGCCCGCGTGCCGCTGTTCGGACAGGAGGTTCCAATCCTCGAAGACGACCGCGTCGACCTCGAAACCGGCAGCGGACTGGTGATGTGCTGTACGTTCGGTGACCGGACCGACATCGAGTGGTACCAGGCACACGACCTCGATTTGCGGATCGCCATCGACGAGTCCGGGACGATGACCGACGTGGCCGACGACTACGAGGGGCTGACGACGACCGACGCCCGCGAGCAGATTATCGAAGATCTCGACGAGGCGGGCTACCTGCTCGAATCCCGCGATCACGAACACACCGTGCAGGTCCACGAGCGCTGTGACGAGGAAGTCGAATATCTCGTCACCGAGCAGTGGTACGTGAAACTGCTCGACAAGAAAGAGGAGTATCTTGAAGCAGGCCGGGAGATGGACTGGTTCCCCGACAAGATGTTCACTCGCTACGAGCACTGGATCGAGGGCCTCGAATGGGACTGGTGTATCTCGCGCCAGCGCGATTCGGGGATCCCGTTCCCGGTCTGGTACTGCGACGACTGCGGCGAGACCATCTTCGCCGACCGCGACAACCTGCCGGTCGATCCGCTCTCGGACGACCCACCCGTCGACGCCTGTCCCGACTGTGGCGGCGACGAGTTCGTTCCCGAGGAGGATGTTTTCGACACGTGGGCGACATCCTCGCTGACGCCGCTGATCCACGCCGGCTGGGACTTCGAAGACGGCAAAGTCGGCTTCGAGAACCCGGAACTCTACCCCTCGAATCTCCGCCCGCAGGGCCACGACATCATCTCCTTCTGGCTGTTCCACACCGTCATCAAGTGCTACGAACACACCGGCGAGGTGCCCTTCGATCACGTGATGATCAACGGGATGGTGCTCGACGAGAACCGCGAGGCGATGTCCAAATCCAAGGGTAACGTCATCCAGCCGAGCGAAGTGCTGGAGAACTTCCCGGTCGACGCCGCCCGCTACTGGGCCGCGGGCACTTCCATCGGTGACGACTTCCCGTACCGCGAGGGCGACCTCGAAGCGGGCGAACGGCTGCTCCAGAAACTCTGGAACGCCTCGCGGCTGGTCGACCAACTCACGCCGCAGGCCGGCACCGTCGAAGCCGTTCCCGAGGACGAACTGGCCGAAATCGACCGCTGGCTGCTGGCGGAACTCGACGAGACGGTCGACCTCGTCACTCGACGGTTCGAGAACTACGAGTTCTCGAAAGCCCGGACGGAACTCCGGAATTTCTTCTGGTCGACGTTCTGTGACGATTATCTCGAAATCGCCAAACAGCGCCTCGACGACGGCCCGAACGCCTCGACGGAGTTCGCGCTGGTCCACGCCCACCGAACCTTCCTCAAACTGTTCGCGCCGTTTCTCCCACACATCACCGAGGAACTGTGGCGTCGCATTTACGACGAGGACGACTCGGTGCACACCGCCGAGTGGCCGACTGCAGGCGGCTACGAGGCCGACCTGACGGCCGGCGAGACGGCGATGGAGGCCATCTCGGCGCTCCGTGGCTACAAAAGCGAGAACGGCCTCGCGCTGAACGCCACCCTCTCGCGGGTGAAGATCTTCGGTCACGTGGGCGAGTTCGCCGGCCCGGTCGCCGAAGCGATGCACGTCGGGGAGATTGAAGCGACCGAAGACGAACCGGAGATCACGACCGAGATCAGCGGGATCGATCTAGATTACTCGCTGGTCGGGCCGGAGTTCGGCAACGAAGTCGGCGCGATAGACGACGCTATCGAGGCAGGCGAGTACGAAATCGACGGCGACACCCTGCTGGTCGGCGGCGAGTACGAACTCCCAGAGGAGATGTTCGAGATCGAACGCCGACGGATCTACTCAGGCGAGGGTGAGATGGTCGAAACCGACAGTGCCGTCGTGATCGTGCAGGAGTAACTACCACCGCACGCTGAAGCCGCCTTCTCCTTGCGGGTCTTCGTAGGTGACCTCGACATCGTCGACCCGAGCGGCATCGCTGCCCTCGTGACAGAACTCGACGAGCTGTGCGACCGCGTCCTCCGAGCCCTCGAAGACGGCCTCGACGCGGCCGTCGCCGAGATTGCGAACCCAGCCGTCGACGCCGACTTCGCGGGCGCGGTCCCGCGTCGTCGCTCGGAAGTACACGCCCTGTACCTTCCCCGAGACGTAGACGTGTGCGCGTGTTCGGTCTGTCATCAATAGAGTGTGTCGAGCGGCCGCAACAAAATTGTTTGCCGCGCGTCTGACCGGGGGTCGCTACTCGTCGCCGCCGTTGCGGAGGTAGTGGAAGAGATAGGTCTGGGTGTAGCCGGCGTACTCCCCGCCCAACTGCTCGCGAATTGCCCGCGAGGTATCGGTGTAGTTGCCCTGCTCACAGCCGGGATAGTACTCCTCGATTGCGGTTCGGATCCAGGTATCCAGCGGGACGGCTTCGAGATAGCCCAGCGAGAACAGGAGGACACAATCAGCAACTTTGTCGCCGACCCCGACGTAGCGGGTCAGCAGTTCGCGGGCCTCCTCGTAGGGCAGTCCATCTGCCTCGTGGGGATCCGCGCCGTCGGCGACCATCTCCGCGGTGCGCTTTACGTAGGGAGCACGATAGCCAAGCGAGAGGTCCCGGAGTTCCTGTTCGGTCGCCGCGGCGAGTTGCTCCGGCGTCGGATAGGCGTGGTAGGTCTCGCCCTCGAACTCGATGGGCGTGCCGAAAGCCGCTCGCAGTGACTGCTGCATCCCGTGAATCCGGGAGACCCGCATCTGTGCCGAGCAGATGAACGAGATTACCCCCCCAAAGGCCGGTTCGCGGACGATCCGCATCCCCCAGTATTCGTCGTAAGCCGCCTGGATTACGTCGTCGGTCGCCGTCAACTCACGAATCCCAGCGAGGTCGTCGTCGAGTCCGAGCCGTCGTCGCAAGACTGGCTCGGCGTCGACCGTGCCACGGTAGTCGAGCCCGCCGTCGCGCTGACGGACCTTGATGACCCCGGGTTCGCCGGTTGCGCGAGTCGTGGTCAGATACCAGTTGTCCCCGCCGTAGGTGCTGTCGTAGTCAGCGCCGTCGGCGCGCCACCAGAGGTAGGTCTGTCCGCTCTCGAGCGTCGACTGCAGATCGAAGGGAGTTCCATCCAGATCGATCCGGCCTCGTTCCATCACCCAAACTCAGGGAAGCAGGCCGCTTTTGCCTTTCGAGTCGAACCGACGTAGCCGCCCGTTGCGGGCGTGCTGATGGACTCACAGTGACAGGGCTAACCTTGATAGTGGTTGCAAACCAACAATCATATATGAACTGCAGAGTTGTCGTCGAAGCAGCCGTCCCAGTCTACGATGTCGAATCGCCTGACGAGGCGGTCAGGATCGCCATCTCGAAGACAGGCGAGATGTTGAATCCAGACCTCAACTACGTCGAGATCAACATGGGCGACCGGAGTTGCCCCCACTGCGGCGAGGAACTCGAACCGGCCTTCATCGCTGCCGACGAGAGTCTGGTCGCGCTGGAACTGGAGATGACGGTGTTCAACGTCGAACGCGAAGAACACGCTGCCCGGATCGCCCGCAAAGAAATCGGCCAACGGCTGGAGAGCATCCCACTCGACGTGCTGGAAATTGAAGTCCTCGAAGACGACGACGATGAGGACGAAACCAGCGATTCCGAGGAGGAGGAGGAGGAGGAGGAGGAGACAGCCGACTCGTCAGCGGACAGCGAAGAAACCGCGGTCGAACGTGCCGAGCGCGACGACGAAGTGCTTCCCGAGTTCGAGGAACTCATCGACGAATAACTCTGCTTCGAGCGATAGTCCGGGGGGAAACGCAGTTTGTCCGGCGATCCAGAAGCGACCCGCAAAGAGAGATGAGACTGGATAGTCAGCGCTGAGACGACAGACGAGAGGGAAAAATCAGTCCGCAGCAGCGGAGACGCGCTCGGTTTTCTTCGAGTCGATTTCGCTGGTGATTCCGTGTGCAAGAGCAAAAACAGCGTCTTTGTGATCTGTCTTCGATTTGTGGATCGATGTCGGCTGCACGCCAAGTTCTGTGTACTTGTCGTGTTCGACGGTATTGCCCGTCTGCTCTTCGTAGTGGTCTTGTACCTGTGCGAGCAGGCCGTGAAGGTGAATGAGTTCCTGCTTTTTCATGGTCATCACCACCTTGTCACTGGAGGGTTATAATGGTACTCTGAGGGCCGTTAACATACGTCCCCGAAGAACCGGCTCCTGAGCCGCTCTACCACTAATGCATTGTTTATTAAAATTTACTACACGGTTCCGAGTTCAGTGAGTGCGTGTTTACTTCTCCTGGAGAAAGCTACCTGGATGCATCGATCTACACCAGATCCTTGGGTTGACTACCATCGAGTGACATGGAACGGCACAAAATTCCATATCGAAAGCAAATCAAACCAGCGTGAGTGCAGTTCCGGGCCGCAAGTAAGAGAACCGTTGTGAAACTCCCGACTTCGGGAGCGAGTGGACGGCCGCTACTTCAAATCTGATTTTGGTGGCGAAACGCCTAACACACTCGTCCCAATACGGATTTTCAATGCCGATACTCATCGATATTCGGAAGCTGACAATCATCGGGAAACTGATCCAACACGGGGCGAAAAACGTCGCAGACTCGCTGTCGACGATGGCGAACATCGACGCCGATATCCAGATCAAGAGTCTCTCCTTCGTCGAGCCCAGCGATATCCCCCACGAGATCGGAGAGGGGGCCTTCCATCACGCGAACATTCGACTGACCGAACCGCCCTATGGTGTCTTTCTGATGACCTTCGACGACCGGACCGGCGAGGAGATCGCCCACCACATGACCGGTCAACCCGTCGAGAACGGCGAACTCAACCAGCTGCAGGAGAGCGCCCTCCAGGAGATGTGTAATATCCTCACCTCCGGGTTCATCGACGGCATCGCCAACACCCTCGAAACGACGATCAACATGGAGACGCCGAGTCTCGAATACGACGACGCGGAGGTCATCGCCGAAGAGACACTCTCACACGTTCACTCAGATTCGCTGTCGATCGTCCTCGATTCAGTCGTCGATCTGGAGGAAGAAAACCGGGAGTTCCAGCTTCGAATCTTCCTCGTGCCCGATCCGGGTGCCTTCGTCAACCTGATCGACAAGCTGGATATCGAGGAGATCCGCGAAATCGACGACCTCACCGCACGGCAGGACGACGACCGGGCGTTCTGAAACCGGACGGTTTGAGTATCTGGCAAGCAGACGGAGAGGTATGACCGCAATCGATGTCGCGTCGTACGTCATTCACTCCGTTTTCGCCGGCCTCTGGACCGGCAGTATTCTGTTCATGACGCTGGGTGTGTTACCACTCGCGCTGAACGGCAACTTCGATGCCGGACCGCTCAGTACGATAACAGGGCGATTCAAGATCCTCTCGCGCACGAGTGTCCTGTTGCTCTTTCTCACGGGCGGACATATGGCCGGGACACAGTACACGACGGAGACGCTGACGGGAAGTACGAACGGATATCTCGTCGTGAGTATGCTGACGTTGTGGTTCGTGACCGCCGGCGTCACGGAAGTCGGTGCGAGTCGACTCGCCGACGGCAGCGGTCGGGACAAGGTCCGAGAGCCCGCGCGCGAGGCACGGCGCTTCTTCCAACTCGGCTCGGTGTTTGCCGTCCTGTTGCTGGTTGTCGCCGGCCTGCTGTCTGCGGCTGGTGCCGGGCTGCTCGTGCTGTGAGTGGCAGGGAGAACCTGAATCGCGGTGCTTTTGACCGACTCTCCCCAACCCCAAGTGTGCTCGCCGTAGAGCTTCACACCCATTCTATACACTCCTACGACGGCCACGACTCCGTCGAACAGTTACTCGACGCTGCACGGGCGAGCAGTCTCGACGCGATTGCGGTCACCGATCACGACGACTTTTCGGCCGGGAGGCGAGCGGCCGAACTCAGTTCGGAGGAGTTGCTGGTTATCCCGGGAATGGAGGTGTCCAGCGCCGCCGGCCACGTGCTCGGCCTCGGAATCGACCGAGCAATCGAGCGAGGGTTGCCCTTCCGGAAGACGGTCGAACGAATCCACGACGCAGAGGGAATTGCAGTCGTGCCGCATCCGTTTCAGGAACTCAGAAAGGGTGTACTCGGGGCGATCCCGAAGACCGAAATCAAGGCAGCAGACGCGATAGAGGTGTACAACTCCCGACTGTTCACCGGACGAGCGAACCGGCAGGCCGACAGCCTCGCCGACGAGTACGGGATGACGAAGACAGCAGGCAGCGACGCCCACATCGCCGAGATGGTCGGACGGGCGCAGACGCTCGTCGAGACCGACGACAGGTCGGTCGACGGAATTCTCACGGCGATTCGTAACGGCAACACGACCGTCCAGGGACGGCGGACCCCCTACCGGATCACTCTCAGACAGGTGGCCGGTTCCGCCACGCGCCGGGCGCGACACCAGTTTTTCTGATGGCGATCACAGGCGCAGATCCCGAGATCGTTCGACGCGCGCTCGATACAGGCGACCCGCTCCCGGGAACGAACGGCTTCGCGGGCGAACTCGACGGGGGTCTCGTCCGAGACGTGCTGGGCCGAGTCCCGCTGTTTTTCGACGGGCAGGAGTGGAGCCACAGGCCAACTGATCTCCCGGACCCGACGCGGCTCCCGGCGGGCCACGTCCGGGCGGACGGCGAACTCACTCGGCAGTTCTCGCTGCCAGATCCGGCACCAGTCGAGACGAACGCGGGCGTCGAGGCAGTTCGGGAAGCGGTGAGAACTGCAGTCGACGGAGTCGATCCCGCTGGGCACGCAATCGCCTTTTCGGGTGGGCTCGATTCCGCGATTCTCGCGGCCCGTCTCGACGCGCCGCTGTACACGGTGGGCTTCCCGGATAGTCACGACATCGAGGCCGCCAGAACGGCCGCAGCGCTGCTCGACCGCGACCTGACCGTCGTCACGCTCGACCGGGAGCGTCTCGAACGTGCGTTGCCCGAGGTGGTAGCGGCGACCGGTCGAACGAACGCGATGGACGTACAGATTGCACTCCCACTGTACGTTCTAGCCGAAGCAGTTCGTGCGGACGGCTACGAACGACTGGTGCTCGGGCAGGGAGCAGACGAACTGTTCGGCGGCTACGCCAAGGTCGCCCGCGCACCCGACGATCCACGAGTCGAGGCGGAGACGGTCCGCGGTGCGCGACGGGAGATGATCGAGACCCTCCCCGCCCAGTTGGAACGAGACGTACTCACGCTGTGGAGCGGCGGAGTCGAACCCGTCGTCCCGCTGTTGTCCGACGCCGTGGTCCGCGCTGCCCTTGCACTTCCGGCCGAGGCACTCGTGACAGACCGGGGAGAACGCAAGTGGGCGCTCAGACTCGCTGCTCGACCGTTTCTGCCGGATCGGATCGTATTTAGAGAGAAAAAAGCAGTCCAATATGGGAGTCTCGTCGCCCGCGAACTCGACCGCCTCGCCAGAGAACGCGGCTTCAAACGCCGGCAAGACGACCACGTCACCGCGTTCATCGAATCCATCGCGACGGAAGACGGCCTGCCGGGATCGACATAGGAGTGACGCTGTGCGCTCTTATGACGGAAACATTGAATATTCGTTGTCCGGGACCGATCATTTGTGTTTGGCGAGTTATGCAGAGAAGTGTACTCATTTTGATGAGAGGTATCCGGGCCCGAATACCGCGCAACGACAGCACTGGTACACACACGTGAAAGAAAGATTGCATATGTGTGGAATATATCGATACCGAGTGATAGCCAAAAATAGCGGTCTCAACAGTTCGCGGTGGTTTTTTCACGAACTGATCGTTCGTTCGGGCCCGAATGGACGGCAACCACAGGGCAGTATCATCTGATACCAGCGGACGAATTCGGCCCGTCTCAAACGGCGACGTATATCGAACGACATATTTAATATATTCAGACAATAAAATAGTAGTGTAAAGTACCAATGTACGACCTGACAGGATTTCAGCGTGATTTGCTGTACGTCATCGCGGGCCGGGAGGAGCCACACGGACTTGCGATCAAAGAGGAACTGGAAGATTACTACGAAAAAGAGATACACCACGGTCGGCTGTATCCCAATCTCGACACACTGGTCGATAAAGGACTCGTCGAGAAGGGCCAACGGGACCGCCGGACGAACTTCTACAGTCTCACGCGACGGGGGCGTCGTGAGATCGAGGCACGCCGAGACTGGGAGAGTCAGTACGTCGAACCCTGATCAGGTCGCCGAGGGCGAGAAAAAGGTTTTACCGGGATGGTCTCGTAGTCGCTTCCAATGGTACTCGACGATCTCGGCAGTTCACTCCGGAGTACACTCGATGACCTTCGGGGCAAATCTCGGATCTCCGAGGACGACATCGACAACATCGTCAAGGAGATCCAGCGTTCGCTGATTCAGGCGGACGTCGATATCGAACTCGTTCGAGAACTTTCAGACAGCATCAAGCAACGGGCCCTCGAAGAGGAACCGCCGGGGGGAACCTCCCCACGTGACTGGGTTCTGCGAATCGTCTACGAGGAACTGGTCGATCTACTCGGCGAATCGACAGAACTCCCACTAGAGGAACAGACAATTCTACTCGCCGGGCTATACGGGTCGGGGAAGACCACGACCGCCGGCAAGATCGCGTGGTGGTTCTCGAAGAAAGGACTCCGACCGGCGATCATCCAGACTGACACCGACCGGCCGGGCGCGTACGATCAGGCCAAGCAACTCGCCGAGGAGGCCGAAGTCGATTACTACGGCGACCCGGACGCGGACAATCCGGAGAAAATTGCTGAGGAAGGGCTACTCGAAACGGCAGACGCCGACGTACAGATCGTCGACACGGCCGGTCGTGACGCGCTCAACCAGGAGTTGATCGACCAGATCGAGCGCATCGAGCAGACGGCCGACCCGGACCGGAACATGCTCGTCATCGACGCGGCGATGGGCCAGAGCGCCAAAGAGCAGGCCCAAGAGTTCGAGGAAACCATCGGCATCGACAGCGTGATCGTCACCAAGGTCGACGGGACGGCGAAAGGTGGCGGCGCGCTCGCGGCGGTCAACGAGACAAACTCGACGATTGGCTTCCTCGGAACCGGTGAGACGGTCAAGGATATCGAACGCTTCGAGTCGTCCAGTTTCGTCTCCCGACTGCTCGGGATGGGTGACCTCGAACAGCTTACCGAGCGCGTCGAGCGCGCGATGGAGGAGACCCAGGCCGAAGACGAAGACTGGGACCCCGAGGACATGCTCGAAGGGCAGTTCACCCTGAAGGATCTCCGCAAGCAGATGGAGGCGATGAACCGGATGGGACCGCTGGATCAGGTGATGGACATGATCCCCGGCCTCGGCGGCGGGATGATGGACCAACTGCCCGACGACGCGATGGACGTGACCGAGGAACGCATGCGCGACTTCGAGGTCATCATGGATTCGATGACCGAGGAGGAACTGGAGAATCCGCGGGTCGTCGGCGCGAGTCGAACCCGGCGGATCGCCCGCGGATCGGGCAAGCCCGAGGATCGGATTCGCGAACTGCTCGAACAGCACAAGATGATGGAGCGCACGCTCAAGCAGTTCCAGGGCATGGGCGACGCCGACATGGAGCGGATGATGAAACAGATGCAGCAGGGCGGCGGCGGTCCCGGCGGGATGGGCGGCGGCGGCGGTGGCGGCCCCGGTATGGGCGGCGGTGGCGGCGGCCCCTTCGGCTGATTACTCTTCGACGGGTTTGCCGTCCTCGGTTCGGGGGGCGATGTGATCGATTAACTCCTCAACCGTCGGTTCCTCGACCTGCACCCGGACGGCGATGACGCCCAGTTCGCCCGGTTCGTCGACGACGAAGTTGACCAGCCCCTGAAAAGCAGCCTGCTTTTTCAGCCGGAAGGAGAAGCCGTCACCGCTGCGGTTGTCGAAAAAGACCCCGCGGGCAGTGTCGAGAATCGCCTGTCGGTGTAGCTGTTCGGAGAACTGTTCGAGGCTGTGGACCGTCGCCGTCAGTTCGCCGTGCTGGAATTCGGGCTCGGCGTCGGGAAAGATTTCAGTGATGGCCTCGGCGACGCGGTTCTGTACCTCTGTATCGTAGACGGGAGCCGTGAGTTCGGCTTCGATTGCGTAGTTCATCGTGTTTCCTCCGTGCGCAGGTCAGTCATGGTGATCCCTCGGTCAGGATATTCGTGATCTGTTCGCGGAACGCTGCCAGTGAGTCGGTGTTCTCGACGGTCAGATCGGCCCGGTCCATCGCCGCACCCATGCCGAAATCAAGTTCGCGCTCGTCGCGGTCTTTCAGCGACTCGCCGCCCTCGTCGTCGCCGGCGTCCCGGCCGCGGAGATCCAACCGTTCTTTCCGGGTCTCGAAAGGAGCCTCGATACAGACCAGCCGAAATTCATCGCCGAAGGCCTCCTCGAAGCGGTCGACTTCCACGTCCGATCTGATCCCATCGACGACGACCGTCTCGCTGTCTTCGAGTTCCGATTCGATGATTGGAAGTGAACGGTCGGCGATGGCCGCCGGCCCGTTTTCCTCCCGCAGGGCCTGTGCGACCCGGCCGTGGTCGGTTGCGGGATCCAGTCCCCGGTCCCGGCACTCCGCCCGGATCACATCGCCCATCGTCACGACGGGAATACCCTCTTCCTCCGCGACAGCGGCCGCTTCGCTTTTGCCGCTTCCGGGGAGTCCGACAAATCCGATGACACTCATTGCCCGTCTTTCGCCGACCCGGAAAATAAACACTGCGTTCACATTTATTGGGAGAGAATCACACGCAGACAGTTTCTTGCGGTGTTTCTGGCTGTGAAACAGGATGCAAAGTTACATGTGGCTTACTCTAGAATTGGCGCACATGACAGCGATCGAAATAAACGGACTCACAAAACGGTACGGCAGTCTCGTAGCTGTCGATAACCTCGACCTGCAGATCAAGGAGGGCGAGGTATTCGGCTTCTTGGGCCCAAACGGGGCCGGGAAATCAACGACGATCAATATCCTTCTGGACTTCGTCAAGCCGACGGCAGGTCAGGCCCGTATATTCGGGATGGGCTGCCAGCAGGAGGGCGAAAAACTGCGCCACCGTATCGGTGTCCTGCCGGAAGGATACGACGTGTACGACCGACTGACGGGCCGTCAGCATCTCGAATTCGCAATCGAATCGAAGAACGCGAACGACAACCCGCAGGAACTGCTCGAACGCGTCGGC
This sequence comes from Halovenus anhuiensis, assembly GCF_037080055.1. Taxonomy (NCBI): domain Archaea; kingdom Methanobacteriati; phylum Methanobacteriota; class Halobacteria; order Halobacteriales; family Haloarculaceae; genus Halovenus; species Halovenus anhuiensis. The sequence goes on along the minus strand of NZ_JBAOJI010000007.1, from coordinate 134,377 downwards.
ATCGCGGACGCCGCCGACCGGAAAGCCAGCGGCTACTCGAAAGGGATGGCCCAGCGACTCATCCTCGGAATGGCACTCGTCGGCGACCCGGATCTGCTCATCCTCGACGAACCGACGACGGGACTCGATCCCAACGGGGCCCGAGAAATTCGCGAGATCATCCGCGAGGAGAACGAACGCGGCACGACTGTGTTTTTCTCCAGTCACATCCTCGGACAGGTCGAGGCTGTCTGTGATCGCGTCGGCATCCTCCGGAAAGGACAACTCGTTGCCGACGACTCGATCGAGGGCCTTCGATCGAACATCCCCGGCGGCCAGAGCCTGGTCGTCGAGGGCTCCGGCTTCTCCGAGAGCGTGCTCGATTCGATCCGCGGAATCAACGGCGTCGAGAGCATCACCGTCAGGACCGAAGGCGAAGTCGTCGCCGTCGGACTGGCAGACGATGCGAGCAAGACCGCAGTCCTTGCCGAAGTCGAGGAGACAGAGGCAATCGTCAACGACTTCGAGACCGAACAGGCCTCGCTGGAAGATCTGTTCGCCGCGTACACGACCGAACAGGAGGTACGAGCATGAGTTGGCAAGCCATCGCCAAGAAAGACTTCCAAGACAGCGTTCGCTCGAAAGTGCTGTGGGGTATTATCGTCCTCTTTGCACTGGCGATCGGCGGGATCGCCTATCTGGTCGTCGACTCCGGTGTCACAGAAGGAGAGGAAGCCATCGTTGGATTCCTGATTACCGGTGTGTTCGGGGTGTTCGTACTCTTTTTCATCCCGATCACCGGGCTGTTCATCAGCATCAAATCGATCGTGCGCGAGCGTGAGAGTGGGACCATTAACCTGCTGTTGTCGTTGCCACACAGTCGTGGCGAGGTGATCTTCGGGAAATTCCTCGGCCGCGCAGCCGTCATGACGATCACGATCGTCGTTGGATTCATTCCCGCACTTGGCCTGCTGATCCTCCAGACGGACATCTCCGCGACAGCGTTGCTGGTGTTCGTGTTCGCGACGGTTCTATTCGGACTGATGTTCGTCGGAATCGGTGTTGGATTCTCGGCACTGTTCAACAGTGAAACGCAGGGGACGGTCGGCGGGATCGTCATCTTCTTCGGGCTGTTTACCTGGCAGTCACTGACGAATCTCCTCCTCGGTGTCGTCGATTACCAGCTCCCGGACTTTGCTGGCCGGTTCGGCTTGACGCAGATGCTCAGAGATATGTTCGTCGCGCTCACGCCAGCTAGTGCGTTCCCCGCCGAATTCCCCGATTCGAGACTGGGGCTGGACGGCGGTTCGGTCGTGACTGGTAGTTTCGATGGAAACACCATCGTCTTCGATGCGGGTGCGTTCTACATGCAGAACTGGTTCGTGTTCGTCATCCTCGCGCTGTGGATCGTCGTTCCGCTGGCGATTGGCTACGCTCGCTTCAATCGGATCGACCTCTGAAGCCGGCCACCGAATCACTCCTTCTGTAGTACCGCCATATAATACGCACTCTCCGAACTCCGCCGTAGCTCGTCGACACTCCACGCTGTCTCGGCGGCCGCATCCCGCAGTCGCTCGGGACTAAACAACCGGAAGAGAAGCGTCTCGCTCACGTCGCCCTCGTACTCGAAGGTCGTCAGGCGAAAGGCCAGCCCGGGAGTCGAATCGTCGCGGTAGCCAAGCAGATCACTGACCCGCTCGTCAGTAGGATCGTACGAATCGACGACTGCCGTCGCAGTGGGCGTCGTCACCTCGGCGAGGTCGACCAGAAACTCCTCGATTCCCCGCATCGACTTCGCTAGACTGAGTTGTGTCCCCCGGACGAGCGCGGACTCGAAGCGGTTGGCGTCGAACTGCTCCGGCAGCGCGAACATGTCCCCGTGACGGGCGTCCGCCACTTCTCGCTCGTTCATGAGGGTGACGAGATGCTGGCTCACTTCGAGTGCCACCGTCTCGAACCGATCCTGAAAGTACAGCGCGTCTCGGCCCGCTCCAGCACCCACGTCGAGAAGCGGTCCCTGGAGGTGTGTCTCGATCCATCCCTCGTCACCCTGGGAAGTGAACGGCTCGAAGTAGAACTGCTCGATGGGGTGTTCTTCGCTCTCTTCGCCGTCGAACTGCAGCAACGGCTCCGACTGGTCGTCGTGGTAGAAATCTCGGATTGCGCGTCCGAACGGGTCGCCGCCCATATCCCGTGCTCGCAGCGCAGTCGTAATAAAATCCCGACGAGTCCACTTCCTTCGCTCAGTCGTTCCCTCGTCGACCCTCGCAAAACCTGCGGTTTTGCTCAGTCCCGACGAATCGCGGTACCGAGTGACGTACCCGTTACGATGTGGTCGCTACTTCTCTTCGAGGTGGCGGACCGAAGACGCGATACCACGTGTGCTTTCGACCATCTCCGGGCCGGACATCTCCGCACGGCCGATGGCGAACGCCTTCGGTCCCTCGATGACGATTTCGTCGCCGACGCGGATCGACTCGCTGGCGTCGACGACGCCCGGCGCGAGGACGGAGCCGTGGGGAACGAAGGCGTCGATCTCCACCCGTTTGGTCGGAGCCGCACTGTCGACCCACCGCCGCGCGCCGGCGATGGTCAGCGCGAGCAGGCCGTACTCCGGGACGAGCATGGCGAGTTGTTCGCCGTCGTCGTCGGTTGCCCGGAGTTTTGGATACCGACTCTCGACGGACAGTTCGTCGAAGATTTCCGGGCCCGCACCCTCGCCGAACTGGTAGTCGGCGATAGCCCGGATCGTGTTGTGCTGGCGCTCGCGCTTGCGGTATTTTGGCTCGTCAGAAAGTGTCGAGGCGAGATTGGCGAGCGAGTCGGTCGTCGTCGGGTGATCAGTGACAGTGTACTCGAACTCGACATCGACCTGTGCGGCGGCCCGCTCGCAGATCGGTCGGTAGTCTTCGGGGACGTGTGCGATGACGCGTGGGTACTCGTTACGGTCGAGATAGGCGGCGAGCACGTCCGAAACGAACTCGATTTCGGTCGCCGTCCAGTTGCCCGTCACCACCGAGTCGTAGTGCTGGGCGGGGTAGGTCAGTTCGAGTTCCTGCGGCACCACACCGATCGGGGAGGTCATCGAGGCGAGATGAGCGCGGTACTGGATCGCGTCGTGGAACTGGGCGTGGCTCTGTGAGTCGCTGTAGGGTTTGCGGGCCGAACAGGGGACCAGCACCAGCGGCGCGTCGAAGCGGTTGCGGTAGCGGTTCGTGACGCGCTCGGCATAGCGCTGGATCTCCACCCGTCGAAGGGTATCGTCGGTCGCAGCGGTAATCTCGTTGCGTCGCAGGACTGGCGTGCGCTCTTCGAGATACGCGTACTGCTGGTCGAATCGGCGAAAGGTGGCGGTCAGCCACTGCTCGTGGCGGGCCTGTCCCTCGATGTAATCCCGGAGTCGACCGGCACGGATTCGCTCGCGGACGGTGCCGAGCGCCGCTCGCAGCGCGCGTTCGTTGTGTTCGGCGCACTCGTCCTGACCGAACTCAGAGCGAGGTGTCTGGCAGGCCGGACACGCACAGGGGAGTTCGGTCAGGTCTTCGAGAAACTCCTCGCCGTCGGTAGTGAGATACTTGCCCTGCAATCCCTTGAGGACGGCCTGATCCGTGTCGAACAGATCGGCGCCCGCGTACGCGAGGATGGCGACGTTGCCGGGGGTGGCGACGCCCGGCAGGTACAGCGCCGTGTCGCCGGGAATCGCTGCCCGCGTCTGGACGATAGCCTCGACGAATGCCCGTGCGTGGCCGGCCAGTTCCTGTGCGTTCGAGAGGACGTAGGCGTCGGTCCCGTGATTCTCCGCGGTGTCCGGGGAAACGACTGCTGCGCTCGGGAAGTCCACATCTGGATAGTCGACGGCGAAGGCCTCTTCGACTTCCTCCGGCGTGCCGCCGGGAAACGCGCGGTGTGGGAGGATCGTCAGTTTCGAGTCGTCGCCATCGACGGCTGTCTCGCCCGGCGTCCATCGACTGCCGGCGTCTTCGCGCACCTCGTCGATCAGGGCCGGGGTCGTCACCGGATCGTCGAGGCGGAGTTCGCCGAGACGTGCGGCACTGTCCCGCTCGTGAATCTCGAAATACTCCGTCATGGCTGACCCCCACGGCGGAGTGATCGCTGGTTCATGCCTTTGAGTACGTCCCGCGGGATAACTGTCCGTCGATCTCTCTGGAGTCAAAACGCCAGGAGCGGGCTGATCGCCAGCAGACCGCCGATCCCGACGACCAGATAATCCGTCCGGGAGAACGCAAGACGAGGCAGCGTCGGATTCCACGCGAAACAGCGCGCCTCCAGCGCGACGGCGAGTTGGTCGGACCGGTCGAACGCGCGCTGAATTGACAGCGCGACGATCTGTCCAGCGCGTTTGTGGACTGGCTGGCGATCACCGCCGCGGGCCGCGAGTGCGTCACGGACTTCCTGCACGTCTGCCCGGAGCACCGGGACGTACCGGATCGTCAGCGCCACGCCGGTCCCGACGAGTTGCCCGGCCCGACTGGGAATCGTCTGCTGGATCGCGGCGCGAGTCTGCCGGACTGGTGTCGCGCGAATGTAGGCTGCGCTGACGAACAGAATCGGGACCACCCGCGCCACCGACAGCACCGAATCGAGGGCGCGGTCGACTCGAAACCACGGCGGCCCGAGCGTGAACCCGGCAATCAGCGGTGCAATCGCCAGCACCACGAGGACAACCCGATACGACCACAGTGCGCGCGAGACGGGGAGCCCGGCGATCCGGACGACCACCGCTCCGAAACCGAACAGCGCGAGCAGTCGCGGGAGCGACGGAGAGACGAACACAGCGATGGCAAAGCCGAACTGAAAGAACAGTTTCGAGCGAGGATCGAGACGGTGAATCGGCGAGTTACCGGGACTGTACGTTAACATTTCACCACCCGTCAGGGACGCGAACGTCGGTTTCGGGGAGTCTCTCGGTTGCTTCCTCGGGAGGCAGATCGAAGGCGATGCGTCCGTCACTGAGTCCAATCACTCGATCGGCACGCAAGCGCAGGTCTCGCAAGTCGTGTGTAACGACGGCGATGCCGACCCCCTCCGCCGCGAGGTCGTCGAGATGGCCGAGGACAGAGCGCTGTGCCGGCCAGTCGAGCCCGTTGAAGGGTTCGTCGAGGACGAGGTGGTCGGGTTCCATCGCCAACGCTCCCGCGATTGCGAGGCGGGCCTGCTCACCGCCGGAGAGGGCCTCGATCCGCTCCTCGCCCCGGCCGTCGAGATTGACTGCAGCCAGCGCCTCGTCGACACGTCTGTCGATCTCCGCGTGATCCAGCCCGAGGTTTTCCGGGCCGAAGGCGACATCCGCCTCGACAGTCGCAGCGACGAACTGCGAGCGAGGCGACTGGAAGACCATCCCGACTGCCGTCCGGGCCGCGACGGGGTCGTCTTCAACGGGCGTACCGTCGACACGAACCGCTCCGCTGTCGGGTTCGAGCAGCCCGTTGAACTGCCGGATCAGCGTCGTCTTGCCGCTGCCGTTCGCGCCAGTCAGGACGGCCCACTCGTCGTCGAGCGTCAACGAGATGCCGTCCAGCACTGGCTCGTCGCCGTAGCTGTAGCGGAGATTCTCGACGGTGATCATCTTCGAGAGAGCAGTTCCCCGCTGCTGGCGACGACGGCAGCCGTGATCGTGATTTTCAACAGATCACCGATGAAAAACGGGGCCATACTCCCCGTCGCCTCGACGAGCGAGAGCCCGGCGACGACCGACAGCCACCCGATACCGATCGCATAGATCGGAGCCAGTCCCGCGAGCAGCCCCGCAGCCACCCATCCAAGCCCCAGCGTCTCGACCGGCCGAGGCGACAGCCGACGGTGGGAGATAGCACCGATCACCACCGCACCGACGACGAATCCCAGCAGGAAGCCGCCGGTGGGACCAGCGATGACACCCAGTCCGCCGGTCGCGTTCGAGAACACCGGCGCACCCGCGACACCGGCGAGCACGTACAGTCCCAGCGCGAACCCGCCCCAGAGCGGGCCCAACAGCAAACCGCCGAAAAAGGCCCCGAAGGGTTGGAACGAGAATGGAATACCGCCCGGAAGTGGAATCGAAAACTGTGCCAGCACGGCCGTCAGCGCAGCAATCACGACTGCGCCGCTCAGGTTTCGGATCGTCTCGCTGTCGACCAGTTCGACCGCCTCGGACCCAGTGTTTCCCATACGAGCAATCCCGTCGTCAACCGTGTTGAAAACTCCGATTGACCGAAGTGAAGACGAATAGAACAGTTTGCAGCGCAGATTATCGGGCGGCAGCCGCGACGCGCTCTTTCTCTTCTTTCTGGTCGACCGCGTAGGTGCCGACATCGTTGCTCGCCGCGCCGATCAGCTGGCGTGCGAGGGCGTCGGCGGCGTCGGTCTCGGTCTTGAAGGAGTCGTTGTAGACACCCTCCGCGAGGAATTTCAGCGACTGATCGACCCGTCGCTGCGGGGAGACGTCGACTGCTTTCGGGACGGAAATGCCACCGTACTTGAGTCGAACCGTCTCCTCTCGTGGGGCGGAGTGTTCGACAGCCTGGACGAGAATCTGGACCGGGTTCTCCTCGGTTCGCTCTTCGATAATCTCGAAGGCGTCCCGGGTGATCTGTGTCGCGAGCTGTTTTTTGCCGGTGTTCTCGTCGGTCTGCATCAGCCGGTTGATCAGCCGCTCGACGATGCTGATCTGGCTCTTTTTGAACTGTTTGTCGGCGTGGCGACCCATCGTGTTGGCGATAGGGGTCACGTTGATGTACCGTTCGGTAGAGACGTCAGAGAATTCGATCTCTTCGACATCGTACTTGCCGAACAGTTGGGCGTTGGCTCCCTCGCTGTCCGCAGGCGCGTCGGGCTCAGGTTGTTCCGTAGACATGTTATCGCACCGGTTTCTCCGCGTTTCCGCGCACGAGTTCGATCATCGATACGCCGTTGACCTTCTCGACTTTGTAGTTGACACCGGAGAGGTCGCCCATCGCTCGACCCTTCGCGCCGCCGATCCCGGCAATGGTGACTTCGTCGTGCTCGTCGATAAAGGAGATAGCGCCGTCACCGGGGCAGAAAGCCGTTACCTGCTTGCCGTTTTTGATCAGCTGGACCCGAACGCACTTTCGGATCGCGGAGTTGGGCTGTTTCGCTTCGATACCGACCTTCTCGAGGACAATGCCACGCCCCTGAGGAGCGCCTTCGAGTGGGTCGGACTGTTCGGCCAGACCCCGCTCGCGGCGCGCGTAATCAGAGTCGGACCACCGGTGTTTCTGGCGGTCCTTCTTGAGCTTGCGCGCGGCGTATTTGCCGTTTGCCATAGTGCGTATTGCTATCTGACGGAGCCACTTAAGGGTCCCCATTCGATGCGCCGTACGTCACTCGCTCCCAGCACCGCTCAGGTCTCAGATGGAGGTTCTCCGGTAGAGAACTCGAACCGTGCGCCGCCTGCTTGGCTCTCCGTGAGACGAACGGTCCACCCGTGTGCGCCCGCAATCTGTTCGACAATTCGAAGTCCGAGTCCCGTGCCCTCATCTGTCGTCGAGTACCCGTGCTCGAACAGTCGTTCCCGCTGATCGTCCGGAATACCGACACCGTCGTCGGCCACGTAGAAACCGGAAGGCTCTCTCTGGCCGACAGTCACGGTAACCGTATCACCGGCGTGTTCGACGCTGTTGCGGAAGAGATTCACGAACAGCTGTTTGAGCCGGTCCCGGTCGGCCCGGATCGTGTCATCCGTGACAACCTCCAGTGTCGCCTGTCGTGTCGCTACGAGATCCCAAGCTTCGGTGGCGACAGTCGCCAAGGAGACCGGGGCCGGGTCGGCGATTACCTCTCCCTGTTTGGAGAGTGTGAGAATATCGTCGATCAGTGTCTCCATCTGTCCGAGTGCATTCAATGCGTGGGATAGGTGTTCGCTCTCACACTCGGATTCAGCCAGTTCGATCCGGCTGGTCGCAACGGACAGGGGACTTCTGAGATCGTGTGAGACAATACTGGCGAAGCTTTCGAGTTGCTTGTTTTTGTCTTCGAGCATGGCCTCGCGCTCGAGACGGTCGAGGGCGCCGGCGGTATGACTCACGAGCAGTTCGGCCAGTTCGACGTCCTGTTCGTCGAAGGCTTCTGGTTCGGTACTGACCGCCTGAAAGACGCCGTGGCCACCGATCGGAACGCTCAGCCCCGAACGGTAGGTTTCGTCTGCGGGATCAGTTTCGTCGTCCGACGTGACGTGATCGATGACGTGGGGTTCCTCGGTCTGGAACGTTTTACCGGCCAGCCCCTGATCGACGCGCATGCGTCGGACCCCGTCTTCCGGCGAGTCCTCCGAGACGGCGTACGGGATGAGCCAGCCGTCCTCGTGAATTTCGACGCTACACATGTAGAAATCGAGGATGTTCGCTGCCGCAGCGACCGTCTGCTCGGCGGCATCGGTCGCGGTTTCAGCACTCTGGATCGTCGTCGCAATCTCGTGTAGTGCCGTCAATTGCGCTTCACTGTCCACACCCACAATAGCGAGTACTGGTTTTTAGATATTCTGGCAAAACAATCCACTCCCGGCCGATCTCTCCCTCGACTGCGACTCCGAACACGATATCGGCCGTTCGCTCCGCTCGGTCTCGCTACTCGACCAACTCGAACTCGATGGCTGCACCCTGACCGAAGCCGACACACTCCGTCGCGATGCCGCGGTCGACACCCTGTCGATGCATCTCGTGGATGAGCGTGACGGGCAGGCGAGCACCGGATGCCCCGAGCGGGTGACCGATTGCGATTGCGCCGCCGTTGACGTTGAGGATATCGTGGTCGATGCCGAGTTCGTCGGCAGAAGCGATTACCTGACTCGCAAAGGCTTCGTTGAGTTCGACGAGGCCGTAATCGTCGATGGTTCGGCCGGCGCGTTCGAGCATATTCTCGACGGCCGGAATCGGACCGATTCCCATCGTGGTCGGGTCGACGCCAGCGACGCCGCTCATGCCGACTTCGGCGAGAATTTCGAGGTCGTTGTCCTTTGCGAACTCCTTGCTGGTGACGAGCACACCGGCCGCGCCGTCGGAAATCTGGGAGGCGTTACCCGGCGTCACCGTCCCGTCCTCTTTGAACACGGTCGGGAGTTCGGCGAGTTTCTCGGCGGTCGTCCCCGGGCGAATGCCCTCGTCTTCGGAGACAGTCACTTCGTTGCCGTCCTCGTCGTGGCCCGTGATCGGGACGATTTCCTCGTCGAACCGGCCCTCCTCGGTGGCTTCGACGGCGCGCTGCTGGCTCCGTGCGCCGTACTCGTCTTGCTGTTCGCGGGAGACGCCGTACTGCTCGGCGACCTTCTCCGCGGTCTGACCCATCGGCAGGTTCTCCATCCCGTAGCGCTCGTCCAGACCGGGGTACATCTTGTCTGCGCCCTGGCCCATCTTCACCATGCTCATGTTCTCGACACCGCCGGCGAAGATTGCGTCCCGACGGCCCGCAGCGACCGCGTCGGACGCGGTCATGATCGTCGTCGCCGAAGAGGCACACTGGCGGTCGATGGTCGTCCCGGGAACGCTCTCGTCCAGCGCGAAAATCGCGATCTGACGAGCGATGTTAGTCCCTTGCTCCTCGCGAGTCTGTGCACATCCCCACATCAGGTCGTCGATCTGCTCGCTTTCCAGCCCTGTCTCCTCCATGATCGACTCGACGACGTGGATCGAGAGATCCTCTGGCCGGATGTTCCGGAGCAGTCCGTCCTCTTTGGCCTGTGGTGTTCGTGCCGCACCGACGATAACTGGTGTGTTCGCTGGCATAGTTCTCTGTACTCGCGTTCGTTATAACAATCTTTGGTATAGTTCCCCTTGAATCAACTGCTGTTAACATCACAGCACAATATCCTTCCAGAAACTGTCGTGCGAGCAGTGCCGAAGCGACCGCCACCGGACGGCAGTGTTACGCGAGTGGTTTCAGTACCAACCAGAGGAACACGAAGAACAAAAACGGAATCATCGGACCAGCCAGAAAGTACTCTGGCCAGCGCGGGCCTGCAACGAGTGGAATGGCGACTAGTGAGAATGTCGTTCCGGCGACTCGTCGTCGAGCGAGACTGCTGGTGGTCCCGTCTCGGACGTGGTCACGGAGTGGAATCTCCCGTGCAGCGAGGATCTGTCGAACGTGTTCGACATGCGCTGGTGCGACGGGAATGATCGACGGGCTAACTGAAAGTGAATTTTCGTACTGGAACTTTACCAGCGGCTGCTCACCTACCTGATGGAGAGTCGCTTGCTGGACCGCTGTGAGATCGATCTCCTGTTCGGAACCACCTTGAGAGAGCGGATGGTCGCCGCCGCGAGTCGTGATCTCGATTTGCTGATTGTCCGGGGCGAGTCGAATCGTCGTGTCAGTGAACGTACCCGCCGAGCCCAGATACGTGAACCAGTACACCAAACAGACCACCGACAAGGCCACGGCAATCGCCGGGTGGACGAGCACGGCGAGCACGAGTAAGACCGGCGGAGAAACGACACCCACCCGCCAGAACGTCTGTCCGTACTGAATCGCACAGGCGAGTCGCAGCGGGAGTCGCCGGAGTCCCCGGTGTTCGACGGACCACGTGAACGCACCATCCGTCTCGGCCGCCGTCGGCACAGAAAGATCCTGCATCGGTAGCTCCTCGCGACGAGAGAGATATACACCAGCGATCAACAACCCGACGAGCGGAATCGAGACACCGTAGAAGTACAACCCCAGATGTTCGAGGTCTCGGCGGTTGGCGTCGATGTGAACGACAATCCCCAGAAGGAACTGGAACAGAACCACGCCAGCAGCCACAACGAGAACCGGCTCCACCATTGTCGACTGTTTTTGAGTTCAAGGAGATAGTCGTGTCGTCCTGTCTCACGGAAAGAAATGCGACGCTACGGGCCGATTCAAATGGCTCTTTCGTGGTATGTGAGCTGTGCCGTCAGAGCCTTCTCATCCAAAAATGAGCAGAATTATTTAGGGAGAAAGAGAGGAAGAAAAATAAATGCCCTCCAGACGACAACTTCTCGCCGGTAGCGGAATTACCCTTGCAGGCGGCGTTGCTAGCGGATACGCCGGAAGGTGGCCAATCCCGCTCGATGGAGCGGCCAAGTGGCCGATGGCCCGACACGACCCCGCCTGTACCGGCGCGACCAACGAACCAGGGCCAAAATCGGAGCCGGAGATTCGATGGCAGGCCGAAGCTGAGTCGAACTTCGATAGAGCAGGACCACCGATGCTGGTTGGAGACACGCTCATCGCAACCAGCGATCGGTCTGTCGTGGCGCTGGACCGCCAGACTGGGGACCGACGGTACAAGCGAACCGGGACGTACCGTATGAATCCCTTACTCGCGCAAGCAGAGGCATATCGGAGCGACGTACTAGTAACCGGAAACCAAAGCGGCTTCGTTGGACTGGCGGCAAGCGGCGGATTCTCTCTTGGCGAACTCACGATCAGCCACGAGCGATGGCAAACGCCAGCCAAACCGTCTGGCGGATGGGCGTTTACCGCAGCGGGGCAGGCGAGTGCTGTCGCTTCTGACGGCACAATCTACGCGTCTGTCCCCAACACGAACCGTCTCGTGGCCATCGACGCGAACAGCGGCCGGGTCGAGTGGACCTACCGAGTCGGGAGCGAAGACTATCGAGGTGTGAACCGGCCAGTAATACGGGACGAGACGGTGTATGCGACGAGTACGGTCAACCAGGTTGTTGCTCTCGATGCCGCAACCGGGACGCGCAAGTGGCAGGTCGATATCGAGCCACTCCAGCGTGAGGACAGTCTACAGTATACGGTACCCAACGCACCGACCGTAACAGCAGAGGGAATCGTAGTTCCAACGGAGAGATTCGTCGACCTGCGGAGCCTCGACGACGGCAGCCGAAAATGGCGATACGTTCACGACGGAACGAGCGCGAAGAGATCCGCCGCCGTCGCCGACGGGACGGTCATTCTGACCGACGACGAGGAGTCGCTGTACGGAATCAGTCTCGACAGTGGAGAGCGACTGTGGCAGAGTGAGTACGGTCCCGACACCGCTCCCGTCGTCGCCGATGGCGTCGTGTACCTGAGTTACTACTGGCTCCCAGAACTGCACGCGTTCGATGCGACGACTGGTGAGCCGTTGTGGAAAATTGAGATTCCGAACTCCCCCACCCAGCCAATCGTCGATGACGGAAAGTTGTACCTCGGCACGTGGGAAGGAATTCTGGCACTGGGGGAGCAGCGATGAGACGAGAACCGGGCGTCGGTGCCGAGTCGCCGGTCGATCACCGGACGAAGCCGCGCCATCGGCTTCTCAGCGAGTTGCGTTCACAGCCGCAGTTGTTCCTGCCCTTCCTCGTCGCCGGACTCGTGACTTCACTGCTCGGGTGGCTCCACCGCCGGGATCCAATCGCCACGGTCAGCAGTCGGACACTCGCCGACGGTCATATCTCACTCGAATACATCGGATTTCCGGCGGGAGTGCGGGGAACAACACTCTCTGTCGAATCGGTGCTCGGATTGAAACTCCCGTTTCTGGCCTGGGGGATCAGCGCATACATCCTCTTGCTCGCGGTACACGCGATTGCCGGCACAGTCGTCATCGCTCGCGTACTGGGCGTCGAGCCGACTCGACGGACGGTTGGATCGTTCTTCCTGTACGTCGCATGCATCGACCTGATCTACCGTGGCTTTGGCTCGATACAGGGCTTCCAGAATATGCCGGTTGTCATCGGACTGCCCATCCTCGTCGTCTGGATATACGTCTCCGTTCGACTGTTCGCCGTCCCCGGTTTGATCGTCACGCGAGAATCAGTGACCGAGGCCGTACAGGAGAGTTGGCGGCTCACCCAGGGCTACGGGTGGCCGTTGTTCGGGGTTATCTTGGGACTGGGACTTACAAATGCAGTGTTTGCCCTCTTCTCGGTCGTGGGGCCAGCACTCAGTACAGCGCTCGTCGGATCAGTCCATGCCGTCTATCTCGGTCTGTTCGTCGATCAGTTCGCGTCGCCGGACTGATCCGACCGGGACAGCCACTCGCTGGCTTGCGGTTCCTCGGGATCGGTCGGAATCTCGACCAGCCGTGTGTCGTCGCTATCGAGTGCATCGGCCAGTTCCGCCTCGATTGCTGCCGGCGTCTCTGCTCGACTCGCTTCGACACCCATTCCAGCGGCGATGGCGACGAAATCCAGCGGCGCGCCGCTCCAGTCGTACGCGCCGTCGGAAATCTCGAACGCCCGCTCGGCTTCCTCGCTGATGATTGCGTAGTCGTCGTTTCTGAAGACGACGACCGTCACCGGAATGCCCTCGCTGGCGGCGGTGTGTAGTTCGTGAATACACATCATCAGGCCGCCGTCGCCGGTGAGCGCGAGAACGTCCCGGTCCGGGTTTGCCAGTTGTGCGCCGAGCGCGGCCGGCAGACCGGTCCCCATCGTCGCCCACGACCCGGGATTGACGTACGCGCGCGGGCCACTCGCCGCGAACGCGTTCAGCCCCCAGACGCGAAAGCCCCCGGCGTCGACGGAGACGACTGTCCCTTCCGGAACCGCCTCGCGGACTGCCCGCAGTGCCCCGACGGAACTCAGTGGGGGCTGGTCGTCGAGTAAGGAGTCGATCCGTTGATCGAAGGCATCCCGAACGACGGTCGCGCGCTTGCGGCCGCCACCATCTCCTGCGGTCTCGTCCAATGCCGACTCTAACGCGTCGAGGGCGTGCTTCGCGTCCGCGACGATCCCGACAGTGAGATCGTATCCGGTCCCGAGGTCACCGGGAGAGAGCGTGATCTGGACGATATCGTCGGGCATCTCGACCGACCAGCGCCGCGTCGCCACGGCGTCGAAATCCGTGCCGACCGCCAGCAGCGCGTCGCTGTCGGCGAGACAGTCGAGCAGTTCGGGACTCGCACTTCCGGACAGTGTCCCCGCGACGCGGTCGTTCTCGTCGGGAACGATTCCTTTTCCTTTGTAGGTGGTGATTACCGGTGCATCAAGCACGTCGGCAACGGAGACCAGTTCCGACCCCGCTTGGGCCGATCTGACACCGCCGCCGACCAGCACCGCGGGCCGGTCTGCGCTCGCCAGACAGGCCGCGGCCGCCTCGATATCGCCCTCGGCAGGAGCCGGCGGACTGGCAGGAGAGAGCGGCTGCGGCGTCGCAATCGCGTACTCTTCGGGAAGAACGTTCTTCGGAACGCCCACCCGAACCGGTCCTTTCGGCGGGGTCATCGCCGTCTCGATAGCCTGAGCAACCTCGACCCGAACGGCCGAAGGTCGTTCGACCAGCGTATTCTCCTTGACCACGTTGTCGTAGGTGTCGGGCGGCGTCTCGTGGATGCCGTCACCGCCGCGAACTGTCGGATCCGTCTCGACGGCGATGTGGACGAGCGGCGTGCAGTCGTTACGTGCGTTTTTCAGCCCGTTCATCGCGTTCATATCGCCCGGCCCGGGCACGACGAGCGTCGCGGCGGGCCGGCCGCTGGTTTCGGCGTAGCCCCACGCCGCGTGTGAGACGGCCGTCTCGTGGCGCGTACTGACGAACCGAACGTCCTCGCGGGCCTCGATGGCCTCGTTCAACGGGAGCGTCTGTTTGCCCGGTATCCCGAACACCGTGTCGATACCGCCCTCGGCGAGTTGGTCGACGATTGCCCGGCTGACACGCATACGTACGCTTGGGCAGAGTGTGTGAAAAGTTCCACCCCGGCAGACTCGCGGCGCTGTAGTCAGTGAGTCCAAACGGCCGAGAGCGACGCGCGAAATCGTTCAGGAAGCTGAATTACACCAGTGACTTGCGCAGACAGATGGCCGTCGACGGGCAGAGGTCGGCAAACTCGGTCGTCTGTCTGATCGGTTCCGGAGCGGTTTCGCGGTCGACCCGGGTGTACCCACGCGCGGCGAAGAACTCGGCGGCCGTCGTCGTGAGGAGATACAGCGCTTCGACGCCCTCCTCCCGGGCCGTCGCTTCGAGTTCGTCACAGAGTGCTGCTCCGAAACCCTCCCCCTGGACAGACTGCTCGACGACGACCGAGCGGAGGAGTCCAGCCTGTCCGCGGACTTCGAGTCCGCCGACACAGACGCGTTCGTCCCCAGCGTATCCGACAAAAAACTGCGCCAGTTTCCCTCGAACATCCGCGGTCGGGAGTCCGTGTTGCTGCAGCAGTGACTCGATATAGGGAATGTCGGGTTCCTCGGCCTGTTGTACTCTGAGCGATTCCGTCGCCATCGACACGGTGTACGCTGCGAGGGGGCTAATATCTTGGTCAGAACAGCGGGCGAGGCACGGACATGTCACTCCGGTATCGGGAGGGGTAACCGACTAGTACCAGCCTCCCGATGACCTATCCATGACCGAAAACCAGTCGACGGGGACGGCACCGCTAGAGGGGATCACGGTGCTGGATGCTTCCCGGGTTCTCTCGGGACCGTTCTGTACGATGCAACTCGGGGACCTGGGTGCGGACGTGATCAAAGTAGAGCGACCAGACGGCGGCGATCAGACGCGAGGCTGGAAGCCGCCGGCCTACAGTGACTCCGAGCAGTCGGCGTACTACCTGAGCATCAACCGGAACAAACGCTCGGTATCGCTGAATCTCGCCAGCGAGGAGGGGCGGGAAGTCTTCCGAGAACTCGCCGAAGAGGCGGACGTTCTCGTCGAAAACTTCCGCGTCGGCAAGATGGACGAGTGGGGATTGGGCTACGAGGATCTCCGCGAAGAGAACCCCGACCTCGTCTACTGCCACATCACGGGCTACGGTGAGACGGGGCCGTACAAAGATCGGCCAGCCTACGACCTCATCATGCAGGCAGAGGGTGGCCTGATGTCGATCACCGGGGAGAGCGGCCGTGAACCCGCCCGCGTTGGGATCGCTATCGTCGACATCGCAGCAGGGATGTACGCCACACAGGCGATTCTCGCCCGACTCTTTCGACGGGAGTTCGCCGACAGCGGCGGCGACAAGATCGATATCAGCCTCCTCGACAGCATCGCCGCCTGGCAGACCTACATGGCCTCGTATTACTTCGGCACCGGCGAACCGCCGGGCCGAATGGGGAGTCGGCATCCGACAATCGTTCCCTACCAGGCGTTTCCCACGAAGGATGATTACGTCGTCGTCGCCTGTGCCTCCGAGAATATTTGGCCACGGTTCTGTCGCGCACTCGACCGCGAGGAGTTGATCGACGACGACCGCTTTGCGACCAACGCGAAACGGGTCGACAACCGCGAGAAACTCGAAGCGATCCTCACCGAGGAGATCGAGGTCTACACGACCGACGAAATCGTCGAGCACCTACAGGAGTACGACGTGCCCGCGCGGGCGGTCAACGACATGGCCGACGTGTTCTCGCATCCGCAGATCGAGGCCCGCAATATGCGCCGGACGATGGAGCACCCCACCGTGGGAGAGGTCGAGATGCCGGACAGTCCGATGAATTTCCAGAACGGCGCGACGGCGTTCGACGAACATCCGCCGTTGCTCGGTGAGCAGACGACGGAGATTCTTCGGGAGTTCGGTTATGCACCGGAAGAAATCGAAGCACTTCGGGACGAAGACATCCTCTGAGAGGCTACATCTTGTCGGCGATTTTCTCGACGGCGATCACGAACCGATAGAGAAGGTAGACGACAAACAGCGAGAGTGCGATACCCCCGAGCCAGAGCCACAGCACGATCGGCGCGAGGAAACTTCCCTGAATGAGGACGCCGTACGCGAAGCTGAATAGCACGAAGACGGTGATGAGTGCCGCTGCCCACGTCGGAATCTCGTAGTTTAGGTCTTGAACGGCCATGTCTCATGCTAGAGGACGGAATAAGATAAAAACTAGACGGCAACTCAAACAGGCATTTGACCGATCAGGTCAGTTCGATATCGTCGACGACCTTTTTCTCCTCGGGTCGCTGGGCGACCACTCGTCGAAAAACGTCGATGAAAAAGTCTGCCCGCTCTCTTCGGTCGCGGGCAGTGAACTAGCTTGTCCCGGGTTAGGTCAATTCGATGTCGTCGATGTCGTAGTGTCGGTCCGCGAGTCGGCGGGCGGCGTCGATATTCCGGCCGTCGGCACCGATGGCCGCACCGCGGTCCTCTTCGGCGACTTCGACGTAGGCGAGTCGGTCGTCGTTCTCGCTGATCGTGACGTTGTACACCGCCGCGGGCGCGAGCGTGTTGGCGACGAAATCCTCCGCGGTCGGAGCGTCCTCGACGAGTTTGATCGACTTGCCGATGCGCTCCTCGACTCGGGAGACGTGCTCGCCGCCGGCCCCGATGGCCTTGCCCATCTCGCCGGTCTTGATCAGGAAGATCACCCGGTCGAACTCCTCGTCGAGCAGGCAGTCTTTGACCGTCGCTTCGGTCTCCGTCTCGAAGAGGCCGGCAAGTTGGCGCGCTTCGTCCGAGAGTGTGATCGTCATCCTAGTCGGCCTGTTCGCCGCTTGTCATCCGCAGGTTCACGTCGCCGGTGCCGAGTTTGATCGGCTTGCCGACGATGACGTTCTCGGTCACGCCGTCGAGTTCGTCGACTTCGCCGTGGATTGCCGCATCGAGCAGGTGACTGACTGTCACCTCGAACGCCGCGCGGGCGAGCACGGAGTCTTTCGACCCGGAGATGCCGTGACGGCCGATAGACTCGATGGTTCCCTCGTTGGTCATGATGTCTGCGACCAGCATCAGGTGACGGATGTTCACGTCGTCCAGCCCCTGCTCTTCGAGAGTGTTCATCGTCTCCTCGATGATCGCCTCACGGGCCGCCTCGACGCCGAGGTTGCGGTAAATCTCGTGGATGTTGTTACACGTCGTCCGGGAGGCGTCAACCCCCTCGATGTCGAGCACGTCGCCGAAAGCCGACCCCTCGGTGTAGAGGATAAACTCGTCACCCTGGTTGGTCTCTTCTTTCCGAATAACGACCCGGCTGATCTCCTCGATGCCCTTGAAGACGATTTCGCGCAGTTCCTCGACGAGCTGGAGCAGATCACGGTAGGACGGCTGTTCCGGGCCGAAGTCGATGACGAGCCCGCGCTGGCGGGTCTCGACGCCGAGTTTCGACTCGATTGTGGCTGCGATTTCTTCCGCCACCTCGACGGGGTCTTCGACGGTCGGCCACCGCTCGCGGAGGGTGTCCTCGTTGAGCGCGACCTGAACGAGCATGTCCGCGACGTTGGTCGATACGTCACCGAGCTGGAGGATCTTTGTCGCCTCGATCTTCCAGACGACCTCGTGGGCGCGTTCACGGTTCTCCGCGAACTCGTCTTCGAGGTAGACCGTCATCATCGGCGTGTCCGGCTCCTTCCGGGCGTCGACGAGTTCGATCAGTCGCGGTAGTCCCTGCGTCACGTCGATCTCCGCGACCCCCGCGTAGTGGAAGGTGTTCATCGTCATCTGGGTTCCCGGCTCCCCGATAGACTGGGCGGAAACCGTTCCGACGGGATCGAGCGGGTCGACCCGGGAGTTGTAGTACTCCGCGACCGTCGCCTGGACGATTTCGTCGGCCTGTTCGGCCGTCACGTCGCGGTCTTCGAGGGTCTCGTAGACCTCGTTTTTGAGGCGTCGGGGAAGATCAGCGTCCTCGACGAGCGCTTCGATGTCGTTGGATACGTCGTAATCTGTCATGATATCACCTGATCAGTCGTCACTCTGTGCGAGCCACCAGTCGTCTGCGTGCTCAGAGAGATTCGTCGGCTCGCGGGTCTCTCCGAGGAATTTCTCTTTCTCGCCCTCCTCGAACTCGCTTTCCACCACGCGGTCTGCAATCTCGTCGACGTTGACTGCGGCCTCGTCTTCGGAACTGGAGACTTCGACCGGCGAGGTGCCGTCCTCACCGAACTCGAACTGGACGATGGTGTCCGAGGTATCTCGGACGGTGCCGTCGTACTGCGTTTCCAGTTCGGAGAGCGCGTTGATGAGTCGGCGCTGGAGATATCCGGACTTGGAGGTTCGGACTGCGGTATCGACCAGACCCTCGCGGCCACCCATCGCGTGGAAGAAGAACTCCTTGGGGTTGAGCCCTTCCCGGTAGGAGTGTTCCACGAAGCCGTGGGCGTCCGCCGAGAGGTCGTTCTCCTCGAAGTGACTCAGGGTTCGGTTCTCGTAGCCGCGGTTGATCCGCTCGCCACGGACCGCCTGCTGGCCGACACAGCCAGCCATCTGCGTGAGGTTCAGCATCGATCCACGCGCCCCGGACTCGGCCATCACGACCGCCGGGTTGTCGTCAGCGAAGTGGTCCTCGGCGATGTCACCCGCACTGTCACGGGCCTGGCCGAGCGTCTGCATGATCTTCATTTCGAGCGTCTCGTCGACAGTCCGGCCCGGCAGTGATTCGAGTTCGCCGCGCTCGTAGGTCTCGATGAGTTCTTCGACGCGTTCGTTGGCCTCTTCGATAGCCTCGTCGACCTGTGCCTGCGCCGCGGGCGGAATCGACTCGTCGTCGATACTGATCGAGAACCCGAAGTGCATGATCGTCCGGACTGCAACCGAGGAAATCTCGTTGATGAAGATTCGGCCTCGGGTCCGGGAGTACTGCTTGGCGATGGTGTCGACGACTTCGCCACCGAAGGCACCAACTGCGTCCTCGTCGATTGTCCCCTCGATGAGTTCGCCGTCCTCGATGACAACTGCATCGCCCGCAGAGGAGGTAAACTCAAGATTCAGATCGTCCGGCAACAACTCGGAGAAGACCGTCCGGCCGGTCCAGTACTCCGCGCCGTCCTCAGTGCCGTCCGATGCCGGCAGTTCGTCGATACTCGTCGCTCGGAGCAGATCCAGCGCCTGCGTCTCGTTGAAGTGCGGATTCTGATTCGTCAGCAGATAGGTCGCGGTGACGTGGTCCTGAATCGCACCGAGAATGTTCTCACCGAACCGTGGTGAGAGCATCTGTTCTTGCACGCGCATGAGGACCCGAGCCTCCGCGCGGGCCTCCTCGTTCTGCAGGGCGTGCATGTTCATCTCGTCGCCGTCGAAGTCTGCGTTGTACGGCGGGCAGACGACGGTGTTGAGTCGGAACGTCTTGTACGGCATCACGACGACTTCGTGGGCCATGATCGACATCCGGTGCAGCGACGGCTGGCGGTTGAAGATCACGATATCGCCGTCGATGAGGTGTCGCGAGACCTCCCAGCCGGCTTCGACCTTCTCCGCGAGTTCCTCGCAGTTCTTTTCAGTAACTTTGAGTCGGCGACCGTCCGCACGACGGACGTAGTTCGCACCCGGATGGGCCTCAGGCCCGTTGCTCACGTAGCGGCGGGCCTCCTCCAGATTGCGCTCGTTGACGTTCATCGTCTGGGTCATCTCCTTTGCGACCCGGTCGGGCACACCGACCTCGTTTAGCGAGAGCGTCGGGTCCGGCGAGATGACGGTACGAGCGGAGAAGTTGACTCGTTTCCCGGACAGCGAGCCACGGAATCGACCCTCTTTCCCTTTGAGTCGCTGAGAGAGGGTCTTCAGCGGCCGACCGGAGCGGTGTCGCGCCGGCGGCGTCCCCGAAATCTCGTTGTCCATGAACGTGGTGACGTGGTACTGCAGCAGTTCCCAGAGGTCCTCGATGATCAACTGTGGCGCACCGGCCTCACGGTTCTCCATGAACCGCTGGTTGATCCGGATGATATCCACCAGTTTGTGGGTCAGGTCGTCCTCCGAGCGCTGGCCGTTATCGAGCGTGATCGACGGTCGCGCCGTCACCGGCGGCACCGGCAGGACAGTGAGGATCATCCACTCGGGTCGCGAGCGATCGGAGTTGATGCCGAGTACTTCGATATCCTCGTCCGGGATTGCCTCGAACCAGTCCCGGATGTCGCTGGGCATCAGTTTGTTCATGTCCTCCTCGGTCAGGTCGACATCGAGAGCGGACTCGATGGCTTTCCGGTCGTCTTCGCGTGGACGGAAGTCCCCGGAGAGGATTTCTTGGACCCGGCCGGGATCGATGCCAGTTTCCTCTGCGAGTTCCGTCGGGGTGACACGCTCGGAATCTTCGCCTGGCTCCATCGCCTCGGCAATTCGGTCGGAGTACTCAGAGGAGAGGACCTGTTGGACTTCGTAGTAGGTCGTCGGCTTCTCGTGCTGAATGTCGTACTGCGGTTCGCCGCAGTGCGGACAGCGATCCTTCTTTCGAGCCTGTCGGATCGCCGACTTCGTCACGTCGTTGAGGTCCTGTCCGAGTGCGCGCGTTCGGTCGAGATTCTCGGTGAACTCGCGTTTCTCGTCTTCGGTGAGACAGAGTTTCGCACACTCTCGGCAGGTCCCGCGCAGGAGTCGCCGGATGAGTTTGGCGAAGCCGACGTGGATGACCGGCGCGGCGAGTTCGATGTGTCCGAAGTGGCCGTTACACGACCCGGAGTGTTTGCCGCAGGTCTTGCATTCGAGGCCGGGATCGATCACGCCGAGTCGCGGGTCCATCAGCCCCATGTCGATGGGGAAGCCGTCGTCGTCGTAGGTGTCGGCTGTGATGATCTTCGTGGCACTCATCTCGCGGTACTCCTCGGGGTCCATCAGCCCGAAACTGAGCTGACCGATCTCTTGTGGTGCTTGCTGGCTCATTTATACTGCTTCCTCCAGTTCGATCCGCGGTGCGATTCCGAGTGCTTTCATCTCGTCCAGGAGGAGTTTGAACGCGTAGGACATCTCCACCTCATGGACGTTGGTCTCCTCGTCGCAGTTCGGACAGTAGACACGGCGCTGTTCGACATTTTCGACGGCTGCCATGCCACACTCGCCACAGACGTTGATCCACTCACGGTCGGATTCGTCGAGCAGCCGTTCTTTCAGCGTCATCGCCGCGCCGTGGCCGATGAACACGTCCCGCTCCATCTCCCCGATACGCAGGCCACCCTCGCGGGCACGACCCTCCGTCGGCTGGCGAGTCAGAACCTGCACCGGGCCACGCGAGCGTGCGTGGATCTTGTTCGAGACCATGTGGTACAGCTTCTGGTAGAAAATCGTGCCGACGAAGATCTCGGCCTCGATTTTCTCCCCGGTGATTCCGGAGTACATCGTCTCCTTCCCGCTGGACTTGAAGCCGTGGTCCTCCAGGGAGCCACGGAGTTCGTCTTCGTCCTCACCGGTGAAGGCGGTCCCGTCGACACGCCGACCTTCCAGCGAACCGACTTTGCCGCCGATCATCTCTAGAATGTGGCCGACGGTCATCCGCGACGGCAGCGCGTGCGGATTGAGAATCAGGTCCGGGACGACGCCCTGTTCGGTGAAGGGCATATCCTCCTGCGGGGCGATGTGGCCGACGACACCCTTCTGTCCGTGTCGGCTCGCGAACTTGTCGCCCAGTTCGGGAATCCGCTCGTCACGGACGGAGACTTTCGAGAGCTTCGAGCCGTCTTCGTTCTCCATCAGCGTCACCGTGTCCACGACTCCGGACTCACCGGAGCGCATCGTGACACTGGTCTCTCGGCGTTTCTGCGGGGAGAGCCCGCCCATGTCGTCCGGTTCTTCGAGGAACCGTGGCGGCGAGGTCTTCCCGAGCAGGACCGCGTTCTCGTCGACTTCCGTCTCGGGGTTGACGAGGCCGTCCTCGTCGAGGTGGGTGTATGCTTCTTCACCGCGTGCGCCGCGGACTTCTTCGTCGGGAATCTCGAAGCGGTCTTCCTGACCGCCAGGATAGCGTCGCTCCTCGCCTTCGTAAGTCCGGAAGAAGTGCGACCGGGCGAGCGCTCGCTCGACCGACCCCTGGTTCATGACGAGTGCGTCCTCAATGTTGAAGCCCTCGTAGGACATCACAGCGACGACGAAGTTCTGCGCGGCGGGTCGGTCGTCGTACCCGATCTGTTCGGTGGTCTGCGTTTTGACCATCGAGAGCTGTGGGTAGTGCAGCAGGTGCTGGCGCGTGTCCGGACGAATTCGGTAGTTTGCCGACGGAAGACCGAGCGACTGCTTGATCATCCCCGATCCCATCGTAATCCGCGGGCTGGCGTTGTGCTCGGGGTAGGGGATCATCCCCGCACCGATCCCGAACATTAGCTGCGGATCGATTTCGAGGTGGGTGTGATTCTCGGTCAGTTCCTCTTCGTCGACGGCGACGAGGATGTCACCCTCTTCTTCGGCATCAATGAAGTCGACCAGTCCGCGGTCGACGAGGTCCTGAAATTCGATGTCGCCGGCCTCCAGTGCCTCGATCTCCTCGTCGTCGATCAGCGGTTCGCCGTTCTCGACGACCAGCAGCGGTCGGCGCGCACGGCCAGCGTCGGCGTTGACGATGACCTCGTCGGTGTTCTCATCAACCGAGACGTTGACCATCTGGCTGACATCGCCGCGGCGTCGGGCCTGACGAATCTGCTCTGCGAGTTGCTCCGGCTGGGGGTGTGTCCCCACCAGAGATCCGTTGACGTAGACTTTCGCTTCTCGTTGTTGCTGGCTCATATTAGTCGTCTGCGGGCTGTTCGACGCTCTCGATGCCTGGGATGCCCTCGACTCCCATCTGTGCGAGTTCCTGCTTCAGTTCCTGTTCGTCCGCGACGTTCTGTGACAGCTCCATCGCCTGCGCGAAGTTCTTCACGAGCCCACAGTTCGGCCCCTCCGGCGTCTCGGAGGGACAGATCCGACCCCACTGAGTCGCGTGCAGGTCCCGTGCCTCGAAGTGTGGCTGGGAGCGCGAAAGTGGTGAGCGGAGCCGGCGCAGGTGGCTGAGCACTCCCATGTAGTCCGTCCGGTCGACAAGCTGGCTCACACCGGATCGGCCACCGACCCAGTTCCCGGTCGCAATCGGATGTTCGAGTCGCTCGGTCAGCACGTCCGAGCGAACGACCGTCGACACAGACAGCTGACGGTTTCGCATGTTCGCGCGTTCGAGCTGGTATTTTACGTCCCGTGCGAGCTTGTTCAGCGCCGTCCGGAACAGATCCCGCATCAGGTCGCCGGAGACTTTCAGGCGCTTGTTGGCGTAGTGGTCCTTGTCGTCGGGATCTCGGCGGTCGAGTGCGAGCTCGAAACACGCCTCGGCCATCCGGCAGAGGTAGTAGGCCTTGTTGATCCGCACGTCCTCCTCGTCGACGCCCTCCTCGTGGAGGTGCGGGAGGAGATACCGGTCGATGACGTAGTTCGCGCGTTTGAGCTGGTAGTTTTTGCCCTGTCCGGAGGCGACGCGTTTCCCGAGGGACTCGATGGCTTCCTCGGTCGTCTGCACGTCGGCGGCCTCCAGGTTCTCCAGCATGAACTTCACAATCTCGGGGTCGTCGCTGACGCGGTGAACGATCTCCTCGTCGGATTCGAGTCCAAGCGCGCGCACGAGCGTGACGAAGTTGACGCTGCCCGAAACGGAAGGGAACGAGACTTCGAGCAGGCCGTCCCGCGTTCGCTCACAGAGTACCAGCGCGCGGTAGCCCCGGCGCTGGCTGAAGGTTTTGGCGACTTCGATCTGGTCGCCGTATTTCGTGTCGGTCTCGGCGAGGATCTTGTTCGGTGCGAGGTCCTCGCTGGTCATCAGCACACGCTCGGAGCCGTTAACGATGAAATACCCCCCGGGGTCGGCGGGGTCTTCGCCGATGTCGATCAGTTCCTCGCGGGTGAAGTCGGCGATGTTACACTTGTTCGAGCCGACCATGATCGGCATCCGGCCGATTTTCGTCTCGGTCTGGTCGACGACAACCTCTTCCTCTTCGTCGCCGCCCTTGATGACGGCCATCTCCATGAAGACCGGCGCAGAGTAGGTGATATTACGAAGCCGGGCTTCCTGTGGATAGAGCAGTTCCTCACTGCCGTCTGCCTCCCGGACGCGCGGCGTGACGATGCGGATATCGCCGAGTTCGACGTACACCGGCTCTTCGCCTTCCTTGTCGCCGATGTCGGTTTCAATGGTCGCCTTCTCGTCCACAACCTCCTGCATTCCCCGGTCGAGAAAAGCATTAAACGACCGGAAATGGTGTTCTGCAAGTCGTTCCCGTGAAAAATACTCCCGTGATATGTTGCGTTTGTCCTCGATATTCATTTTTCCACCACCAGTCGATAGACCACGGCTTGGTCCGTGGTCCGTGAGTCCCGTGTGATCTTGACCACGTCACCGACCTCTGCCTCCTTGGATAGAGCAGGATCTGTGCGTGTGATCTTCGGCAGGTCTGTTTTTTCGATGTTGTACTCCTCCAGTACCTCCTCGAGTTCGCCGTCGTCGAGGAGGGTGTGGTCCGGTACGAGTGTGTGGTTGCTTACATCTACCATGAGTGTGGCTTATCGGCTAAGAAGCTGTTCGAGATACTACAGCCCACTATAGTCCCAGCGTATATAATTCTTGTTGAATCCGCTGGCACGAGCTACCGGACCGACACTCGCAGTCGGCGTGATGGACCGTGTTTGCAGTTCACAGTACAACAGGATAGTATATAAATACCCGGTCCGCGCGCCAGCCGCGTTTGGAAAGTCTTAATACTATAACCGCGGTACGAAGTAATGCGTGGAAGCCCGGGTGGTGTAGTGGCCCATCATACGACCCTGTCACGGTCGTGACGCGGGTTCAAATCCCGCCTCGGGCGTTTCCTTTGATTTCCAGACTCTTAGCGAGGCGTCTCGTCGCCGAGCGACAGAATTGGAAATCTACGAACGACACGGCGGGATTTGAACTAGGGAGCAGCTTTGCTGTGACCGGGGTTCAAATCCCGCCTCGGGCGTTTTCTCTCAACATAACGTGAACAATCAGCTTGCTGTGTCGTGAGCAACTGTGTTGAGGAAACGCTGACAGCTGGATTTGAACCCAACCAGTCGCGCACAGCGAACGTCATGAGCGAGCACGTCTGGATACGGTTCAAATCCCGCCTCGGGCGTACTTTTGCGGTGAACAACTTCAACGAGCACCGCGTAGCGTGTGCTCGTCACGAACGTGAACCGCAAATCCCCCACAGAAGAGATTTGAACTACACGACGAGTGAGCGTCAGCGAACGAAGTTGTCCGGGTTCAAATCCCGCCTCGGGCGTTTCCTTTGATTTCAACTCAGTGAGCGACTGTTTTGCATGTCGTGAACGACGATTGAAATCCACTGTACGACGAACACGAGATTTGAACACAAGGAGTCGTAGCGGCGAGCGTAGCGAGCCGACCGTCTCCGCACGGGTTCAAATTCCGACCGACGGAGTCGGTCGGCGTGCGTGGCAGACGCCATGCACTCCCGCCTCGGGCGCTTCTTTGATTTCCAGACTTCCAGCGAGGCATCTCGTCGCCGAGCGACAGAACTGGAGATCTACGAGCGACACGGCGAGATTTGAACCAGGGAGTGAAGCGGAGCGGAACGGCCGAGGCTCAAATCTGGCCTCCCGTATCTCCTCGAACTGGAAGCCAACGAGCCACCAATGTGAGTATTCCAACGACAAATGACTAAAAGTCTATATAGTATCACTTAGAAATTAGATCAGTGTGTCTCGTGAAAATATAATCATCCTCGCGGGTGCACTGGGTGCCGTTGGGAGTCTCTTTTTGTTCGGCGTAGTCGGAACCGTCGTAGATACGCCGGGCCAGTGGGGTTCCGTTATTGCGTTTGTGCTGCTCGTTGGATTCGGGTTCGTGCTCCCGCAACTATATCTGATGCGGACCGATGCAGCCGTTTCTAATACGGCGCGACTCGGGGTGATCACAGTTATTATGCTCATCCTCGGGCCCGGATTCGCGGCAGAAGTCGACGGCATAGAGTCGAAGGCTATCAGTGGCGTGGTAGTTCTCTCGATACTGTTCGTCGTGACGCATCAACTGCGAGAAGGCTACCGGCAGTCGATTCGGAACGACACACAGTGACGACCGTGCAGACCCCTCCCAGTCACAGGGGTAGAAAGAGAGCACCGATGAAAGGCAGGGGTACTACGTGCAATCCCGACTGAATGAGAGCCGACACCTGCTGATACTGGTGGCTGTCAGAAACTGAACAACGTCGACCCACCTGGGATCGAATATCTTTGCGAATGTACAGCCACCAGTACGAGCGTCACTCACTCCCGTCGCCGACGTCCGCGTCCTCCCCGTTTTTCGCTTCGGTTTCGCCCCAGTCGAGGTCACGGGACCGGTCGGTCTCCCGGAGAATAAACGGCCCGATGGAGAGAGTGCGCTTCGTGACGGTGACGATGCGAAGAATGTAGGACAACAGGAGCGCGAACGGCAGGAGGGAGACGGCCACGCCCGCACTCACCGCCACGACGAGCATGGACACACCGGCCACGGTCCCCGGGAACAACGCCGGCCCGAGATAGACGATACCCGCGACTGCCGTGAGGAGAGCGGGTACCGAAGCGTACAGTATCACCCGGGAGAGATCGATGAGCGCCCACTGGAAGTACAGCGTCTTGAAGTGCTCACGCGCCGGCCCGAACAGTTCGAGCGCGTTGATGAGTTCGTCGAAGGCGTGGTGCGCCTCCTCAGTGAGCGCCTCCTCGTTCTCTGCTCGGATGCGACGCGCAGCGTACAGCTTCCACGAGTAGTTGTAGTTCAGTGCGGAAAACACCACGTCGAACTCGCCGAACTGGGCGTCTTCGAGGCCGTTCTCGACGGCGTCTGCGTTCCTCTTCACGTTCTCAGCGAACTCGGCCACCTGGTCGTTGAGGGCCTCGTCGTCGATGTCCGCGATAGCCTCCTGAAGGGCGACCGTATGTCGCTCCGTGAGTTTCACGAGCGAGCGGAGAAACGCAGAGGGCTGGGCGGGGCTTACGGGCTCCTCGATAACGTCCTCGACGTCCTTCCGAAACGACATCGCGCCCTCCATCCGTTCGCGCTGATCCCCGACCGGCCCCTGTTCCTGCGAGAGGACGAGCTGGCTGAGCGTGAGCACGAGCGTGACACCAGTGATGATGGCCGTGAGCAGCCCTTGGAACAGCGTTTCGATCGGGTCTCCCTGGCTGAACAGCACCGACGCCTCAGTCGGGTGGAGACTCCCGATGATGGCGAGCGAGAGAAATACGCCGCTCACAATTCCGGCGGCGACCAGCCACCTGCTCGCGTTCAGCAGCAGCCAGAACTTCCGACTGTTCTCCGGCACGCGCTCCCGCATCGTGTCGCTCGGCCGAGTACCATCACTGTCGCTCATACCAGCCGTATCCCGCTCGGAATAGAAAATGCTTGAGGTCGATAAGAAAGCGACCGGCCGCGTCCACGGCATAACCAGACAACCGAATTCGACAGTTCTCGCGCGACTGGACTGAGACCGTAGGAAAGAGCGGTGAAGCATCCGTTTCCTCACCGTGGGGTCCGCGGCAGACTCACACTTTGGGTAGAACACAGATTGAGTGTGAGCGGAATGCGAGACTGCCACGCCAGCGCGTGGCGATGACACTGGTGTCACGTACTGAAACGAATGATAGCAAACACATATGCCGGTATCGTTCGTAAAGTAAGTTGCATAATGATACCGCAAATCGATCTCGTTCCGCTACAGTTGGCCGAGCAGGCTGGCGGAGACGAACTGTTTCTCGTGGCGCGCATTCTCTTCGGCGTGATTCTCGCGTTCACGGGTCTGAATCACTTCATGCAACTCGAACAGATGACTCAGTACGCTGGCTTCAAGAGCCTGCCGGCACCGAAGCTGTCGGTACTCGCCTCGGGCGCAGTGCTCATCGCAGGCGGCCTCGGCATCGTCTTCGGTGTCGCGCCCGTCCTCGCTGGGCTGGCGCTCGCTGGCTTCCTGCTCGTCGCCGCCGTGACGATGCACGACTTCTGGGCAGTCGGCGAAGAAGACCAGCAGACGGAGATGACCCAGTTCCTGAAAAATATCGGGCTGGCTGGCGGTGCGCTCGCGTTCGTCGTGCTGGGCCTGTCAGAGTGGCCGTACGCACTCAATTTCGGACTCTTCTGAGCGGTCGCGTCTTCGCGTTCAGCCGTACCAAAACGCATATATTCTTCATGCGTTCATCATAGCATATGCGACACACCAGAGCCGCAGTCGGCGCAGAAACCCCGAAAGCGGCTGGTGTGTTCCGTTTTTCGAAGCGTAAGCGATGATCCGACTCGCGGCGGAGGTGGCATCTCCGTCCCGGGTCATCGCAGGGAATCGACGAGTACAGGATAGTTCACAACGAATCGTCCCGTAAGCGGGACAGCCGATACGACCCAACCATGACACGCTCACTACCGACAGGGGCAGACACCTTCGCCGGCGTCTATCCGGCGATGTGTACGCCATTCCACGACGACGGAAGCATCGACTACGAAACACTCCGCGAAGACGCTCAGCGACTCGAAGCCGCCGGCGTCGACGGCCTCGTCCCGATGGGCTCGACCGGCGAATCCGCGACGGTCTCTCACGACGAACACATCGAAGTGATCGAAGCCGTCGTCGACGCGGTCGACGAGATTTCCGTGATCGGGGGGAGTGGCTCGAACAACACTCAAGAAGCGCTGGATCTCTCCCAGCGCGCGGCCGACGCAGGGGCCGACGCCCTGCTGCTCATCTCGCCGTACTACAACAAACCCGAACAGCGCGGATTCATCGAGCACTACGAAACGATCGCCGACGCCGTCGACCTCCCGCAGATTGTCTACAACGTTCCCTCCCGGACGGGCCAGAATATCGAGCCCGACACCGTCGCCGAACTCGCGACCCACGAGAACATTCAGGGATTCAAGGCCGCTGGCGGCGATCTGAATCAGGTCAGCGAAATCGTCGAGAAAACGCGCGAACAAGAGTTCGACGTGCTTTCGGGCAACGACGGCGAGACGCTGCCGATCCTCTCGGTCGGCGGCACTGGCTGTATCAGCGTCGCCGCCAACATCGAACCCGAGCGGATGAGTGATCTCGTCTGGTCGGCACTCGATGGCGATTATGATCACGCGCGCGAGCGCAACCACGACCTCGGGCCACTGTTCCGGGCGCTGTTCTGGGAGACCAACCCGATCCCGGTCAAAGCCGCCATGGAGATCCGCGGCTACAGTTCCGGTTACCTCCGGCCGCCGCTGACGGAGATCACGCCCGAGAACCGGGACCGACTCGAATCGCTGCTCGCCGAGTACGAAGCCGACCCGGTCGAGTCCGCAGGGCGATGACGACGGTCGGGATCAACGGGATCACGGGTCGGATGGGCGGGGCACTCGTCGAGCAGGCGCGCGAGCGCGACGACGTGACGGTGGCGTTCGGGATTGCCCCGAGCGACGCCGACCTCTCCGTCCCGGTCTACAATCCCGAAGCGACCGCCGACGCACTCGCCGAGCACGACCCCGACATCGTGATCGACTTCGCCGTCCCAGAGGCGACTGTCGATCTGGCACAAGCCTGCGACGAAGCAGGAGTCGGACTCGTCATCGGCACGACTGGCTTCGAGGAAGACGACTGGGCCGTACTCGACGAAACCAGTGAGTCGGTCCCGCTGCTGCGGGCGGCGAACTTCGCGCGCGGCGTGCACGCTCTGCTCAGGACGCTCGGCCCCGCACTCGACGCACTGGAAGAGTACGACGTGGAGGTGATGGAGACCCACCACAACGGCAAGCGCGACGCGCCGAGCGGGACCGCGAAGACGATTCTCGAAGAGATTGCACAGTACCGCGAGTTCGACACCGTCCCCGGACGCGAGGGGATCCAGCCCCGCGAGGACAGCGAAGTCGGAATGCTCGTCCGCCGGGCCGGCGACATCCGCGGCGAACACGAGATCATCATGGCCGGCAACGACGAAGTTCTCTCGCTCTCGCATCGCGCGGAGGACCGAGGCGTGTTCGCGGCCGGCGCGCTCGACGCTGCCGTCTGGCTGGCGGAGCAGGAACCGGGCCGGTACGAGTTCGGTGACGTGATCGACGCCTGATTGTTCTGCGAATAGATTACTCTTCGTCGGGGGGACGAGCCACCGCCTCGACGACGCTGCTTGCGATCAGCACCGGCAGGTCGCCGGGTGTCGTGACGTACCGGTCGACGACGAGCATCGCCAGCGCCACGGCGAGCAGTCCGACCCCGACCGGAAGATTGCCGCGGAAAACGAGTTCCCCGCCGGCGAGTGCGAGCGGAATCGCAAAGATGAGCGTCGCCATCGACCCGAGCATCTCGAGTATCCCCTGCGACATTACACGTTTTTACTGTCGGAACGAACAAAAGCCACGCGGTCGGTTCAGACCGTGCTGTTCAGACAGGCTACGCAACGCCACAGCCCGGTTATAGAGCGAGTCGGCGAACGGACTAATCCTCGACGCGCTCGAAGAGTACAACATCGAGGACTGAGTCTATCGTAAATCACACAGGAGTTACGGCTGGAAGCACTCCGCACGTGCCCGTCCGGAATCGACAGCGCATCGCCCCCGTAGCCGCCGTCAGTCGCGGCGCTCGACGACCCGTGCATCCTCGGGGTCGAATCCAACGGTCACAGTACCGTCCAGCGCCTCGCGAGTCCGGAGCATGAGTTCGTGACCCCTCCAGTCCAGGCGGACCCGAGTCGTCTCGCCCAGAAACTCGGCGCTCATGACGCTCGTCGTGAGCCGGTTCGATCCGGAAGCGACGGTCAGGTCCTCCGGCCGCACGCAGAACGTGAGGCGGTCGCCGACCGAGACAGACGACCCGCTCCAGTCGCCGATACCGACCAGCAGCGGCTCCCCGCTGGCGGTGACTGTGGCCGTCTGCCCGTTGACCGCCTCGACTTCCCCGTCGAAGACGTTGTTGTCGCCGATGAACTCCGCGACGAAGCGCGACTCGGGCCGGTGGTAGATGTCCCGCGGCGGAGCCACCTGCTCGACAGTTCCCTCGTTCAGCACGGCCACGCGGTCCGAAACCGCGAGTGCCTCCTCCTGGTCGTGGGTGACGTAGACGGTCGTGATACCGAGTTCCTGCTGAATCTCGCGGACCTGTACCCGGAGCCGTTCCCGGAGCTTCGCGTCCAGCGCGCTCATCGGTTCGTCCAACAGGAGCACGTCCGGCCCGGGGGCCAGGGCGCGCGCGACGGCGACGCGCTGGCGCTGACCGCCCGATAGGCTGCTCGGGTCGCGCGCTTGCGTGTCGGGCAAATCGACCAACTCCAGCAGTTCCGCGACGCGTTCCTCGTCGCTCACGCCGCCAGGCGGATCCGCGAAGTTCAGGCCGTAGGCGACGTTCTCGCCGACGGTCATGTGCGGAAAGAGCGCGTAGTTCTGGAAGACGACGCCCACGTCGCGGTCCTCGGGCGGCACGCCGGCCACGTCCGTCCCGCCGAACCTGACGGTGCCGCTCGTTGGGTCTTCGAAGCCCGCGATCAACCGGAGTGTCGTCGTCTTCCCACAGCCGGAGGGACCGACCAGCGTGAAGAACTCCCCATCGGTGACCGACAGGGAAAGCTCCTCGACGGCGGTCGTCCCGCCGTAGCGCCGCGTCACGCAGTCAAGTTCGAGTACGGGATCAGAGACCAACGCGATCACCTCCCAGCCGGTCGATGAGGAGGAAACTCACGCTGGTCACGACCAGCAGGACGACGCCCATCGCCGTCGCGGGACCGAGGCGTCGCCCGACGAACCGCTCGATGGCGATGGGCATCGTGTACTGGCCGGTCCCCGACGCGAGGACGGCCGTCGCAGTGAACTCCCCAACTGAGAGCGCGAAGGCGAAGGCCGCACCCGCGACCACCGCAGGCCAGACCAGGGGGAGTTCCACGTCGAGCAGCGCGCGCGCTCTGGGCGCTCCCAGCGCGCGTGCGGACTCGATCAACTGGCTGTCAAGGGCGTCGAGTTCCGGTGCCACGATGCGGACGACAAAGGGATAGCCCGCGACAGCGTGGGCGGCGATGATCGCGAGCGGGCCACCGACGGCGAGACGCCAGCCCCCGATGTCGATACCGAAAACGAGCCCCCGGAGCAGTCCCAGGCCGACGATGATCCCCGAGACGGCGAGGGGTGCCATCGCGACGGTACCGACCAACGTCCGTCCCCGGTAGTTCCGGGTCGTCAGCACCGAGATGACCACGCCCATCGGGAGCGCAACGGCCAGCGCCGCCGCGCCGAACAGCAGCGAGTTCCTGACCGCCGGCCCCGGCCGGACCTGGAAGGCCGCCCCCGTCGTCTGTCGTTCGACGAGAAAGCGGTAGTGCTCTAGCGTGAGTCCGGTCGGCCCCGAGACGCTGGCGTAGATCATGCTCGCGACGGGGGCGACAAAGAGCACGACGGCGACGACGGCATAAGCGGCCACCCCCACGCGCGGGAGCAGTTCCCGGACCGACAGCGACGGCGGCCGCAACGGCCTGCGCTCCTGTGGTCTGATGCCGCTGGATTCGACGGCGTTCGCCGCCTCGTACCGGAGATAGCCGTAGAGCAACGCCAGCGAGATGGCGAGTTCGACGAGTGCCAGCGCCGCGCCCTCGGCGTAGTTCAGGTCGCGGATGAGCCGGTAGATGAACACCTCGACGGTCGCCAGCTCGAAGCCGCCGAGCGCGAGGACGATCGGAAAGGTCCCGAACGTGAACACGAAAGTCAGCGCCGCGCCCATGAGAATCGAGGGAGCGATCTGCGGCCACACCACGTCGCGGAAGGCTCGGAGCGGGCTGGCACCGAGACTCCGGGCCGTCTCGACGGCGCTGGCGTCGACGGACTCCCACGCGGCCGTCGTAATCCGGGCGACCAGCGGCGCGTTGTAGAAGGCGTGCGCGACGACGATGGCGGTCAGCGAGGGCAGGAGGTCGACGGGCCCCAGCCCGACGAGCGCGAGCGCCGCGTTGAGCGTCCCGTTCGCGCCGAAGGTGGCGTAAAATCCGACCGCGACCATGATCGACGGGAGGACGAAGGGGAGAATCGTCAGTGAGCGAACCGTCTCTCGTCCGGGAAATTCGTAGCGTGCCAGCAGGTAGGCCAGCGGCACCCCGAGGAGGACGCTGGCGACCGTCGACAGCGCGGCCTGATAGGCAGTGAAACCGACGATACCGAGCCGTGCGTTCCCCGAGAGGGTGGCTTCGGCCACCGCGAGCGGTGAGTCGCCCGCGAGCAGTCGCGCCAGTTCTCCGAAATAGAAGGGATCGGTGAGGATCTCTCTGAAGACGCGCAGTGTCGCCCGGCCCTCGATGATGACGGCATCGACGAACACCGTCGTGACCGGGTAGTAAAAAACGACGACGAGGACAGCGACAGACGCGACGGCAAGTGCCGGGAGCGAGCGCCGCTCGATCGCCCCCCGGAACCGCCCTCGCGTTCTCCCGTCCGCCCCGTCGCTGTCGCTCACGGCTTCAGTTGCCCGCGAACTGTCGCTCCCAGTCTTCGATCCAGCCACTGACCTGTCCATCGAGTTCCTCGTACGTGAACGTGACTGGTTCGGGCGGCTCCTGAGCCAGTTCGGCGTAGTCGCTCGGCACCTCGGCCGTCTCCGTCGCCGGGAACTGGACGTTCTGGACGGCGATTTCGCCCTGGACCTCGGGCCGCAGGAGGAAGGACATGAACTCGCGAGCGGCTTCAGATTGGTCGCTCTCCTCGAAGATTGCCATCCCCTCGGGGTTGGCGTAGCCCTGATCGTTCAGGAACCGAACCTGGTGTTTCTCGAGGTCCTCGCCGGACTCGTCTGCGAACACCTGATCGGTGGAGTAGGAGACGACCATCGGCGCTTCGCCGTTGCTCCAGGCACCGTAGGCGTCGGACCACGACCCCAACACTTGCACGTCGTTGGCCTGCAGGTCCGCCCAGTAATCGAGGTAGCCGTCCGGGCCGTACTGCTTGATCGTGTGCAGGAGGAACGCTTTCCCCGTCGCCGAACTGCCGGGGTTCTGTGCGATGAGGTCGCCCGCAACATCGTCTGCCAGGAGCCCGTCGAACGTCTCGGGCGCGGTCATCGCGGTGCCGTCGTAGACGAGGCTGATATACCCCGTGTCGTAGGGGACAGCGCGGCCCTTCGGATCGAACTGCAGCCCGGATTTCACGTCCGACTGCCCGTCGATGTCGCCGGCTTCGGTGAACAGATCGTCGTCGAGGGCGTTGTCGGTGCGCACGAGATCGTCGGTGTTCAACCCGAGATACACGTCGGCTTCGATGTCGACGCCTGCCTGCTTGCGCTGGATGTAGTGGTTCAACTCGTTGCTCGGCGTCTGCCAGATCAACTCGGTGTCGAACTCGGACTCGAACTCCGATTTCAGCCACGCCCCCGGCGACGAGGACGGTGAGTCGATAAAGGAACTGTATGTTCCGACGACCAGTGAGTCGCTCCCGCCAGCGGGACCCCCCGATGAGAGACAGCCTGCCGTTGCCGTCGCCGCTGCGCCTGCCGAAACCAGGAACGTACGTCGCTTCATTACCGTGTGGTCACACCCTGTGGTATTTAACAGGCGTGTTCTCGCATGGGCTGTTCCGATGAGTCCAGTTCGCAGTGAGTGCGTAATCGTTACCGCCAAGTCTGGCGCCCTCCAGGACACGGACATGAGCCTGCAATCGGAAATCGAAGACCTTTGGACGCAGTACCAAAACGACGAGATCGGTGCGGAGACGAGTATGGAGGACCTGACCGTCCTCGCCGAGTTTCTCGACGCACTCGAAGACGACGAGATCCGCGCGGCCGAGAAATCCGGCGGTGAGTGGCAGGTCAACGAGTGGGTCAAACAGGGCGTCCTTCTCAATTTCGGCCTCCGACAGATCTCTGAGTACGAGTACGGCGACGTGACCTACAACGACGTACTCCCCCTCGCGGACTCGGACGACTACGGCGACCGCGGCTCTCGGAACACGCCGAACGGGACCGTCGTCCGCCGCGGCGCGAACATCGGCTCCGACGTGATCATGATGAGTCCTTCCTTCGTCAACATCGGCGCGCGGGTCGGTGACGGCACGCTCGTCGACTCCTGTGACACCGTCGGTTCCTGTGCCCAGATTGGCGACAACGTCAAACTCGGCGCGAACACGCTGATCGGTGGCGTGCTCGAACCGGTCGAGGACGCGCCGGTGATCATCGAAGACGGCGTCTCGCTGGGCGCTGGCTGTCGAGTGACCTCCGGCTTCGTCGTCGGCGAAGACAGCGTCGTCGGTGAGAACACGCTGCTGACGCCGCGGATTCCGGTCTACGATCTCGTCGAGGAGGAGATCCTCTACGGCGAACTCCCGCCGGAGCGGCGCGCGTTCATCCGCTACGTCGAATCGTCTATCGGCGACCACGATCTGTTCGACGGCGGCGCGTACAAGCCGGCCGTCGTCGCGACCCACATCGAAGAAGAGACGCTAGAAGGCACCGAGCGAGAAGACGCGCTGCGAGAATAGAGGAACGGAAGTAGTGTCCGGCAGCCTTGCTGCCGGTTCACTACACCGAGCGGAGCGAGGTGTAGCTCTTTTTCACCCACGTTTTTATTCGAGCGGTGACGAGTGAAACGAGTTACCCGAGAATAAAAAGGTGGTTACGAGACGCTAGAAGGCACCGAGCGAGAAGACGCGCTGCGGGAGTAACCCCCAAGCCGGGAAGCAGCCGAAGAAAGGTGTTTTACTGCGGCGGTGTGAGAGACACACAATGGTTTCTCGTGAGACACTTGCAGTCCTGCTCTCGGGCGGTGTCGGAACAGCGCTCGCAGTCGGACTCGACGCTGCTGGCGTTTTTAGTGATTGGACCGGGCTGCTCACCTTCATCTACCTCGGCTTGTTCTGGTACGCGATGCCGCAGTTGTATCTCGCAGTCGCAGGCGGAGACGGACTATCGACGCTTCGGGTGCGACTGATCCCAGTTATTCTGTTTCTGCTCGCGGTCGCGATTTCGATTCCGGGGCTCGCGACCGGCCGCGAACTCTTCGGTATCTGGGGTATCGTCGCCATCGCTGTCGGCGCGCTCGTTGGGTCGGCGTTCTGGCGAGGATACCGTGAGGCAACAGATCCCACGTCAGAGGGCAAATCGTCGGGAAAATAACTGACTCTGGCGACGAGTTCCGGGAAGGACGAACCCGTGCGAGAACAGTAAGCCGCTCAGAACAGCCCCGAAATCGCCGCAAAGACATCGATCTGTACGTCGAGCCACTCGACGAATTTGTACCCCAGAAAGATCCCAACGATACCGAGGACTCCGGGCAAGTTCGGCGGGGCCGGGATAGGTGTCTGGACGAGACCGAACAGCACACCGGCGAAGAGGCCGGTCAACAAGGCAAGGAGAATCTGTGAGACCATATTGTACGAACGACCAGTGACCGGCATAAATCACTGGATACCAAGCGACGGAGAATTATCCTTGATCGACACGACAGGGCAGCGAGCGGACAGAAGCGTCCAAACCGAAACCATTCCGTACATCCAGTCCAACAAATAGTACGATGGGTGGACACGATACTGGCAGCCCCTATGCACCACACACCCCTGCCGAGACCGAACAGATGCTCGACGCAGTCGGGGTCTCGACAGAGGGCGACCTCTTCGATATCCCCGACTCGGTTCGCTTCGATGGCGAGTTCGACATCGACTCCCGGAGCGAGCGGGCGGTTCGGCAGGAACTGGCCGCGTTGCTCGACCACAACGACGATCTGACCGAGTTTCTCGGTCGCGGCCACTACGATCATTACGTCCCCTCGCTGGTCGATCACCTCTCGGATCGCCAGGAGTTTCTCAGTTCGTACACGCAGTACCAGCCCGAAATCGCACAGGGCTTTCTCCAGGCGTTGTTCGAGTACCAGTCGATGCTCGTCGAGTTGACCGGACTGGACGTGGCGAACTGCTCGCTGTACGACGGCGCGACGGCGCTCGGCGAGACTGCAACGCTGGCAGCGCGCGTTCGCGAGACGACTGGTGATCGGATTCTCGTCCCCGAACAGCTTCAGGATGGGAAGCGTGGCGTGCTCGAAAACTACGCCGACGGAGCCGACCTCGACGTGACGAGCTATCCGATGAACGACGGAGCCGCCGACGTCGAGGCGATCCGTGATCTTGTCGACGACGATCTGCTCCTGCTGTACGCGGAGAGTCCGACCGTCCGGGGAGTCATCGAGGAATCACTCGGTGAACTCGGCACGATTGCTGACGAACACGAGGCCCTGTTCGCGCTGGGTTCCGATCCCGTTGCCCTCTCGGTGCTCGAAGAACCCGCTGCGGTCGGCGCAGACGTAGTGATCGGCGACGCCGCAACGCTCGGACTCGGTACCGCCTACGGGATGGGGCTGGGGATGTTCGCCACCCGGACGGATTTTCTCCGGCAGGTTCCGGGTCGACTCGTCGGCGCCGGCGAGGACAGCACCGGCCGGCGCGCGTTCACACTGACTCTGCAGACTCGCGAACAGCACATCCGCCGCGAGCGCGCGACGAGTAACATCTGTACCAACCAGGCGTGGGTCGCACTCCGGACGGCGATCCACGCCGCCTCACTGGGTCCCGACGGACTGGTCGATCTCGCAAACACCTGCATCACCGGCGCGGATCGACTCGCCGAAGAACTGGATGCCATCACAGGTGTCGCCGCACCGGTCCACGACCGACACCACTTCCGGGAGTTTCTCGCGCGGACCGACCAGCCTGCCCCCGAAATCGCCGGGGAGTTGGCAGACCGCGGCTTCGCGGTCCACGCCGTCGACGATCACCTGCTCCAGTGCTGTGTCACCGACACGAACGCCGAGAAGATAGATGGCCTCGTCGGTGCGATGTCGGAGGTGGTTGCGTGAGCGACCGCGGTGAGCGAACGCAACGACGCCGGATCGTCGATTCGGAGGTGGTTGCATGAGCGACAACAGTGACACCGTCCGGTACGATCAGGCCCGCTGGAGCGACGAGGAAGGCTACGAGCCGCTACTCTCGGAGAAAAACAGCCGAGAAGTCGATGTCGAGACACCACTGCCGGACGATCTGACTCGCGATTCACTGGAACTGCCGGATCTCTCCGAACCGGAACTGGCCCGCCACTACACCCGACTCTCTCAGATGAACTATGGCGTCGAGAGTGGGCCCTTCCCGCTTGGCTCCTGTACGATGAAGTACAATCCCAAGTTCACCGAGGATCTGGCGGCGCATCCGAGCGCGGCAGTTCACCCCGACCGTCCCGACGAGACGATTCAAGGCACACTCGAACTGCTCGGTCGCACCTCGAAGTATCTGGCCGACATCGGCGGCATGGACGCCGTGACCCTCCAGCCCCCGGCCGGCGCAGCAGGCGAGTACACTGGGGTGCTAATCGCCAAGGCCTACCACGAGCACAACGGCGACAACCGCAGCGAGATCATCGTCCCCGACAGCGCCCACGGGACGAACTTCGCCAGCGCGGCACTGGCAGGCTTCGACGTGGTCGAACTGCCCAGCGGCGAGGACGGCCGGGTCGACCTCGATGCCCTGGAGGAAGCGATCAGCGACGAGACGGCGCTGCTGATGCTGACGAATCCGAACACGCTCGGTCTCTTCGAGCGCGACATCGAGGAAATCTCGACGATGGTCCACGACGCCGGCGGCCTGCTCTACTACGACGGTGCGAACCTGAACGCCCTGCTCGGCCGGGCGCGACCCGGTGACATGGGTTTCGACATCATGCACTACAACGTCCACAAGACCTTCGCCACACCGCACGGTGGCGGTGGTCCGGGTGCCGGTCCTGTCGGCGTCGTCGACGAACTCGCCGATTTCCTCCCCGATCCGCAGGTCCGCCAGACCAACGGCGGCTACGAGTTGTTCGA
Organism: Halovenus anhuiensis; assembly: GCF_037080055.1. Taxonomy (NCBI): domain Archaea; kingdom Methanobacteriati; phylum Methanobacteriota; class Halobacteria; order Halobacteriales; family Haloarculaceae; genus Halovenus; species Halovenus anhuiensis. Next base: position 95,052 of record NZ_JBAOJI010000007.1, on the reverse strand, counting down.
GCCAGCACAGTCCATCGGCAAAGTCCACGGCTTCCAGGGCAACTGGCTCGTCCTGATCAAGACCTGCGCCTACATCGCTCGCCTCGGCGACGAGGGGTTGACCGACGCCAGCGCAAAGGCGGTGCTGAACGCCAACTACCTCGCCGAGCAAGTCGACTACGAGGTTCCGTTCGGCCCGTTCCACCACGAGTTCGTCGCCAGCGCCGGCGAGCAGGACGCTGCCGACGTGGCGAAACGGATGCTCGATTACGGCGTCCACCCGCCGACGACGAAGTGGCCTGAAATCGTCGACGAGGCACTGATGACCGAGCCAACTGAGATCGAAAACAAGCGGACGCTCGATCAACTCGCCGCGGCGTTCAACGCGGTCGCAGCGGAGGACACCGAGACGATCGAGGCTGCCCCCGAGCAGACCAGTGCCCGTCGAATCGATCAGGCGGCGGCGGCACGGAACCCGCGGCTCTCCTGGCAGGCGCTCGAAGACACAGAGTAATCGAGAAGCCACCTCCAAGAGCGAAAAACGCGCTACTCGGCCGCAGACTCGATCTTCGCAGCGAGATCGGTGTAGTGTTCCGTGCCGGTCCCCTTCTGAACGACTCCGGTCAGTTCACCGCTGCCATCCTTTGCGTCGATGTCGGCGGAATCGGCAGCCGTGAACAGAAACACGGGGAGATCCGGCCGTTGCTCGCGAAGCTGCTGACAGAGTTCGATTCCGTCCATCTCCGGCATCCGCAGGTCAGTGACGACACAGTCAAAGTCGCCGTTGCCGGCCTGTTCGGCAGCCTCCGGCGGGCGCTTCTCGGTCGTCACCTCGATGGGTTCACTCTCCCGTTCTAGAAATGTCTCTGTCAACTCCAGCATGTCCTCGTCTTCGTCGACGACGAGAACCTCGATGGCCGACGGCATTATGCACTCGCGCTATCGACTGTGTTATTGATTTTGATGAATCCGTAGTCACACTCTGTACAGTGCCACTTGACTTTCTCACCGAGGTGCATTTCTGTGCTCGCGGCCCGGTAAAACTCTGTTGCGCCACATTCTGGGCAGTCGCGCTGCAGTTCCATACGCCGATGTTGAACCTTCTGGGATATATTGGGTTCGGTTTTTACAGATTGAACAACAGCCAGAGACGGCACACGGAACCGATGGTACGGGACCACAGCAGGCGACTCAGTCGACAACGATTGTTCGCTCCCGTTCGCAAAGCTGATTCTGGGAACTTGGATATGGAATGTTCACAACACTCGATAAGTCCGGGGTGCCGGGACGAGGGGACAGACACGACTCTCACGTTCGTTCGAGTCGGAAAGTATGGCTCGCGGGTCGCTGTGCTCCCCGTTCGCTAATCGAGGTCTCGCTACGCTCGACCTCGCTATGCGAGGGATGGGATTTGAACCACGCAAAGACGGTCGCTCGCTTCACTCGCGCTGCGTCTTTTCTCATTCGAGTCCCGGCCTCGATTTACACGACTCTCACGTTCGTTCGAGTCGGAAAATATTGCTCACGGGTCGTTACACTCCCCGTTCGCTTCCGAGACGTTCCCTGCGGTCACGTCTCGCTATGCGAGGGATGGGATTCGAACCCATGGACCCCTACGGGAGCGGGTCTTAAGCCCGCCGCCTTTGGCCTAGCTCAGCCACCCTCGCGCATCCATCCCTCCGTCGGGGAGCCGAAAAGTGGTTACGGATTGGCTGTCCGACAACTGAGGGAAAACGAGTGGCCACCCGGGCTGTACAGGGGGGAGGGCGAATAGCCGCGGGCGAACCGTACGAGGGAGGGGACTGCGTCAGCAGGGAACCAGCAGCGGGACGTGTTACCGTTCGAGGATCGTACCGCCGGCGCCGACGGCGATATCGACCGATCCCTGGATGACTGCCTTCAAATTATCGCCAGCAGGCGTCGCGCTCGGCTCCCACTTCTCACCATCGTAGACGTACACATCACCACCGCCGCCGACCGTGATGCCCGAGCCATCGGCGACGACGATATCCATCAGTTGGGTGTCGTTGGTGCTCTCCAAGACCCACTGCGTGTCGACGTACTCGAAGACGGTGCCGTTGCCGCCGGCGATCCAAATGTCGTCGAAGGCGTCGGAATCCAGCCCGTACAGACTTACGTCGGCGTCGGCCAGTCCGATCTTGTCGTAGGTCCCGCCGTCGTCGGTGACAAACACCGTCTGGTTGCCGTCGATGGCGTGACCGCTGCGCGGCCCGAAGAAGTCGATGGCCTTGATGGCCGAGCCAGACCCGGGCGTAGTGCTGTCCCACGACCCCTCGACACCGTTCTCGAAACTGGAATAAATCTTCCCGGAGTCGCCCGCGACGTAGACGTTCGCGCTGCCGGCTTCTCCCGTCACCGACACGTCGTTGAAGTTGTTGGTCACGTCGTTCGGCGCGGAGCGGTCGACCAGCACGCCCGTCTCGACGTCGTACTCACCGATTGCGCCACTGGAGCCGACGACCCACAGTCGCTTGCCGTCGTCGGTCACGTCCGCGCCGTAGAGGTTGTTTCCGTTGCCGGTCGGCCCGCCGTCGAAGACTTTCTCCCACCCCGTGGCTGTTCGGCGCAGAGCCACGCCACTACCACCGACCGCGTACGCTCCCACGGCCGTGTTCGCGACATCGTGGAGGGTGTTCCCCGTCGGCGACTCGACGGCTGTCCACTCGCTCTCCGATGCAGCCGCTCCCATCGGAATCACGGTCGCGGTAGCAGCCGCGCCGACACCTTTGAGTACTGTGCGCCGCCGTACGGAGTCGTGCTCGAACATCGCAGTCGGTGCTGGGGGTTGTATCCACTTAGTAGGGGAATTCCGTTAGCTGCTATTTAGACGATTAAAAGCGTTTAACGGCACGTTTAGATCCCCAGAACCCAATTTTGAGGGGTTTGAGTGGATCTAAGCATTTAGAACGTTTACGAGGTGAAAATCAGCTAAAATCGGAACGGAAACAGCCAGTAGTGCAACGAATTCGATGAAATAGAGTAAAAAGAATCGTTGTGTGCTTTATTCTGATGTTACTTGTAGAACATAAGCCAGCCTGGCCGTTGTTAGATATTCGTATCGGTAGTCTGTACCGAGGCGTCATCGACGAGCGCGGGAGCCTCGGAGACGATGATCTCTTCAGTCGCCAGGATTGCACCGTCGATCGTTCCTGGAACTGCGAAGATGGGGGCGCCATCGACGATTCCGGCCGTGGCCCGCGTGCCGACAGCGGTCGTTCCGTGCTGTTCGTAGGCGAGGTGACGGAACAGTTCTCCGAATCCAGGGAGTCGTTTCTCGAATAGCCGTTCGAGAGCGTCGACAGTCACGTCGTCGGGTTCGACACCGGTCCCCCCGATGGTGATCACGGCGTCGACATCGCGGCGCTCGGCGAGAGTCGCCAGTGTGCTCTGAATACCGTCGTAGGAGGGCTGGATGAGATCACGCGTCGCGACGGTCGCGCCCGCGTTTTCGAGAGCTTCGACGATGGCATTCCCCTGAGTATCTTCGTCGATGGAGCGGTCGTCGGTCACAGTGACGACGGCGTAGGCAATCGAATCTGTCTCCTCGGGTTCGGCTGTGCTCTGTTCGGTTTCCCCCTCGGAGGACGGTGTGTCCTCGGATTCGGCCGACTCGTCGTCGACGTCCTCGTCTTCGTCCTCGTCGTCGTGGGTTCGGGATTCGCGTGACTGAAAATCGACCATGTCTGTGTCGACAGCCGGACAACAAAAAAGTCCCACGGCAGCGTGGATCTGTCACGGCACCAATACCGGGTTGGCCGACCAGTAACATTTTGAACGCACTCTACGTGTACCCGGATATGAAGGCTGTTCAGTTCGACGAACACGGAGATCGAGACGTAATCGAATACGGGGAGTTCGAGGACCCAGAACCGGACCGCGGCGAGGTGCTCGTCGAGGTCAAAGCCGGTGCGCTGAACCACCTCGACATCTGGACACGGAAGGGCATGCCGGGGCTGGATCTAGACATGCCACACATCCCGGGCAGTGACTGTGCCGGCGTCGTCGCGGAGACGGGACCAGGTGCAACTCGGTTCGATGAGGGGGACCGAGTGGCGCTGCTGGCGGGTGTCCCGAGCGAGGGCCACGAGTTCGACCACGACGGCGATCCGACGCTGTCACCCGGATTCCACATCATCGGCGAACACGTCCGGGGCGTTCACGCCGAGTACGCCGCACTGCCGGAATCGAACCTCGTCGAAGTGCCGGAGGATGTCGACTGGGTCACCGCCGCCGCCTCGCCGCTGGTCTTCCAGACCGCCTGGCGGATGCTCATCGAACGCGGCGAACTGCAGGCCGGCGAAGACATCCTTGTGCTGGGCGCCAGCGGCGGTGTCGGTCACGCTGCGGTCCAAATTGCCGATTACACCGGCGCTGAAGTGTACGCCACGGCGAGCAGCGATCAGAAGCTCGAATACGCCCAGGAGATCGGTGCCGACCACACGATCAACTACGAGGAAGACGACTTCGCGGCAGAAATTCGGGAGATGACCGACGGCCGCGGCGTCGATATGGTCGTCGATCACATCGGCGCACAGACCTGGGAGAACTCGCTGAAGAGCCTCACGAAGGGTGGCCGAGTCGTCACCTGTGGGGCGACGACCGGCGGCCGACCGGAGACGGACATCAACCGCATCTTCTGGAACCAACTGGAAGTCATCGGCTCGACGATGGCAACGCCGAGCGAGGCCAACGAGGTCCTCGATCTGGTCTGGGAGGGCGAACTCGAACCGCGCGTCCGCGAAGTCCTGCCGATGAGCGAAACCGACCGTGCACACGAGATCATCGAAGAGCGTGAAGGCTTTGGCAAAGTAGTAGTAAAGCCTGATAGCCTGCATGACGCCTGATCCCGACGAGGGGAACACAACCGAATCCGTTGACGGTCGAACAGAGCCGTCCGAACAGCGCGGCACCCAGCAGACCGGACGGCCAAAAGGCGTCGAACCTGCCGAGGAGATGGACTGGCGAGGCTGGTTTCTGGTCGGTGCGGTCCTGGTCTGTTTTCTCGTGATTCCGGTGTTGATCCTGTTTATTCCGCAGGCCCAGTCGCTGCTTGGGTCACTGGGACTTACGGTCAGGCAAGCTTATCTCGCGATGCCGATGATCCCCGCCATCCTGCTCGGCATCACCGCGGTGTGGGCTGCACTCCGAACGCAGCGTGCAAACTGATCCGCCCATAGCGTTCTGTCGGTGAGACGAACGGACGAGACGCGTACACTTATGAGTCGTACCGACGAACTTCGGGTCGACCGGGATGCTCGAATCGCTGTACTTCCCGCTGGTGTTTCTGGCGGCCGTCGTCGGCCTCGGCATCGCCGGCGTCGCGCTGCGGTACCGGAGTCGCCCGGGCGCGGCACCGCTTTCGGTGTTCGCGACAACTGCGAGTCTCTGGACGATTATCGAGGGACTCAGAGTGACACAGTCGGGGATCGAAACCATGACGCTGTGGACCAGCGTCGCGCTGTCGCTCACTGCAGTCATCCCGCCTGCGTGGCTGGTCTTTACCGCCGAGTATACCGGGAACGACCGTCGAATCCCGAACTGGGTCTATCCGGCACTGCTCGCCGAGCCAGTGCTGTTCTGGGGGCTCGTCTGGACGAACACCGATCACGAACTCGTCTGGTCCGGCGCTGAGAGACTCTCTTACGGTGGTTTCGAGGTTCTCGCCCTCGAATTCGGTATCGGGTTCTGGGCCCATCAGGTCTACTCGTACGTGCTGCTCGCTGTCGGCGCACTCGTCCTCCTGCGGATGGTACTGCGAACGAATCAACTCTACCGGTGGCAGGGGACGGCGCTCCTGCTCGCGATCACGCTACCGCTGACGCTGAACGCCCTGTACAGCTTCGAACTCGCCGCCGCGGGCATCGACCCGAGCGGAATCGGCTACGTGCTCGCGGCGCTGGTGCTCGCTGTCACCGTCTTCGAGGCCGAACTCGAGGGTGTCGCGCCGGCCACCCGAGAACTCGGTCGGGAGGCCGTGCTCACCGAACTCGACGACGCAATCCTGATTCTGAACGACGACGGGCGTCTCATCGATACGAACCCGGCCGGCGAGCGCCTGCTCGGCAAATCGGTCGAAGACGCGCTCGGACAGGAGTTGTCGGGATTGGAGCCAGCACTCGGGGAGTTGCTCGCCGACGAGCGGAACCACGCTCAGATCGAACTCGAACAGGACGGGAAACGCCGGTATTACGACGTTCGAATCTCCTCGCTCTCGGAGGAGTACAGCATGATCGCCGGCCAGGTCGTGAGCCTCCGAGACGTGACCGGCCGCCGCCAGCGCGAACAGCGACTCGACGTCCTCAATCGAATGCTCCGGCACAACATCCGCAACGAACTGAATCTCGTTCGCGGCAAGATCGAACTCGCGGAGACTGCTATCGAGGACGAACAACCACGAAGCCATCTCGACGACGCGACGGCCGCCGTCGACGGCATCGTCGCCCGTTCTAACAAACTCGGTCGGCTCTCACAGATGCTCGACAGCGAGCAACGAGAACAGATCGATATCGCGACCGAGTTGCGGGCCGAGCAGGACACTGGTGGCCTCGACTTCGAGGACGGAACCGTCGATATCGCGCTCCCAGATCGGCTCGTCGTCTCCGGCGGGAGCGCACTCGTCGCCGCGTTCGAGGAACTGCTCAGCAACGCGATCGAACACAACGACAGTCCCGACCCCCACGCGGTAATTCGGGTCGACGAGAGCGCGACAGACGACGACCACGTCGTCATCGTGGTGAGCGACAACGGCTCGGGAATCGAACAGCAGGAGCTAGAGACGATTCTCTCCGGACGCGAAACCGCGCTCCAACATTCGAGCGGCGTCGGGCTCTGGCTGGTGAATTGGGTCGTCGAACGGGCCGGCGGGACGCTCTCTTTCGAAAACGACGACGGCTGTACCGTCCGCGTGCGGCTCTCGCGGCCCTGACGGTCAGGACCCGCCGAGCCTGACTGTCAGTTCGGGGTTCGCCAACTCGTCTTCGGAGTCCGAATTTGGCGGGGGAACGACGCGCAGTCTGAGTGTCCCCCGATTCTGTGTCGGTCGAAAGCTGACCGGTACGTCGGCGTCCGAACTCGTCCCAATCTCGACCGTGAGACTGCTGGTCGATCCGGTATCGAACGTGAGCGGGCCGTCTTCGACGGCGAGCGAGCGACCCGAAATGACGAGGCTTGCCCCTTCGACCGGCTCGCCCTCGGTCGTCACAGTATCGAGTCGGACTGTCGCAGCGTCGCCGGGTTCGACCGTAACCTGTCGTGGGGCCGGGTCAACCGTGAGTTCGGGTTGTTCGGCCTGTTCGACGCTGTCGGCCATCGGCACGAGCAGGCCGAAGGCCGCGATACCGACTGTGACGGCGACGAGAAGCCGAATTGGCATGCCCTCGACTCCGCGTTCGTCGTTCCTGAATGCCCTCGACACACGCCGAGTGGCCCCCGCCCGGTATTTGAACCTACGGGACGCGGGATACAGGTCGACGGAGCCACCCACAGGTTCAAATACCGGAAGGGGACCAGAGCGCGCAATGTCAACCGATGGAGGGCCGCTGTGATCAGATACGTCCTCGCCGTTGCACTCGCAGCGACAGTGCTGGGGATGACCGCCACTGCTGTCGATCAGGTCGGGACGATCAGGGGCGAGCGCGCCGTCCAGGCGGAGATCGAGACGATCGAATCTGCCGCCTCATCGCTGTACAAGTACGAAACAATCCCCACCGCCGGAACGGGTCCGCGGCGAATCGTCACCGTCGAGGTGCACGACGGGCGGGCGACGCAAGCGAGACCGGAACAGATCAGATTCGAGCGCATCAGTGGCCGAGCAGCGACTCGGGTCACCTATCGCGTCCGAGGTGGCCGGACACGAGAACGGAAACTCGACGTTCCGATCCGCAGTGCCGGCGGGGGGCCGGTCGACCTGACAGACTGGCACGGGAAACAGCGATTCATCTTGCGACTCGTTGTAGGGACATCCGGGAAGCCAGTCGTGACAGTCGAGCCGTACAATTAAGTACGAACGTGGGACCAGACCGCCCACATGACTCCCAGAGTTCGGAGCGCGGGCGAGCAATCCACGGAGTCCGTGCCGACTGAGGACGAGACGACGGTTGGCTATCGGGGACAGAGCGAACCGCTGGCGGCACTGATCGCCGTCTCACTCGTCTGTCTCGTCGTGAGCACCTGCGTCGTCCTGTTGGCCAAGACGGCGGAGACGAGCGGAACAGACCGAGCAGTCGTCGAACCGACGGCAGACGCCGTCTGGCAAGCAATCAGCGATGATGGTATGTTCGACGCAGGAACGACGATCAAACAGGAAATCAGCCCCGGAACGCTCCCCGAGGGCTACAACGTCGCCGTGACCGTCTCGTACATCGACGGCAACGGCGAACGGACGAGCGTCGATTCGGAAGCGTTCGACAGCTCCGGCGAACCAGCGTCACTGTCAGTCCCCGAAGATGCCGAGCAGGTGACGCGGGCGGTGACAGTTCGTGTCGGTCCCGGCGACAAACGGCCCGGACAACTGACTGTCGAGGTCTGGAAATGACGCGGAGCAGAGCAATCAACACGGTCGTTGATGTCGCCGTTGCGCTGCTCGTCGTCGGTATCGCCGTCTTCATTCTTTCGACGGCCAACTTCTCCGACACTCCTGAGCAGGATCGATTCGATACCGACCGGACCGCAGCCGTGCTCGGGACGGCGACGTTCGATGTTACCTACTCCGTCGAGCCGACACTGGCCGAGGCCGCCGAAACGAGCGACGCTATCGAGTACGACGAGAGTGAGACCCAGCAGCAGCGAGTTGCTCACGGACCGGTGGCGACCCATCTCGGCGACGCTGCGATCGGGAACCTCGTCATCGACTCCGAGCAGGTAACAGGGACTGGTCGGCAGTATCAGTCGGCAATCGATCGGCGATTCAGGACTCAACTATCCGGCTCGCAGTTCGAAACCCGCGTCACCGCCCACTGGGAGCCGTATCCGGACGCGTCGATCAGCGGAAAGGCGACAATCGGTGTCGAACCGCCCCCGAACAGAGATATCAGGACGAGAGAGCTGACCGTTCCGAGCGGCTTCGACAGGGCCCGCGGCGCTGCAATCTCGGCCGTCGAAGACGGCGGCGGCTACGGATCAGTTGCCGAAGTCGTCGCCGGCGCAACTATCGACGGCTATCTGCCCGTCGTCGAGTCGAAACAGGCTCTCGAACGCGACGGCTCGGTGATGATTCTCACACGGTACCGGTACGAACGACTGGCGACGCTGCTCGAGGAAGCCACTGTCGAAACGATTCGTGACGAGATCCGCCAGACAGATTCCGATCCCGCCGAAGCGAACGAGGAACTGATCGCAGCACTGGCGGCCAGACTGGAACCGGAACTTCGGCAGCACTTCGAGCGTCCGCGTGCAGCCGCGCGAGGGGTTTCGACGGGGACGATCACCGTGACAGTACGGACGTGGGACCCATGACCGGGCGCGTGTCTGCAGTGCTGGCCGACCGGCGTGCCCGGGTCCCGTTCGCGTTGATCGGGCTCGCACTGCTGTTGCTTAGCGCCACGTTCGTCCTCCAGTTGGAGACGCGGGAGAATCCGAAGCCGGCCCGCGAGACGGACCGAGCCATCGAGCAGACAGAATCTGCCACCGAAACAGCACTGACCGAAGCGTTGCAAGCCGCGAGTGAAGAGGCTGCACGAGAGCCGATGACGGAGCCAGCGGCGACTCCGTACGGCGAGGTGCTCGCCGAGAGCGGTGCGCCGTTCGAGCAGTATCTGAAAGCGCTGGTCTATCTCAATGCAAACGAGGGACTCGAAACGGCTGGGCAGGAAGTCGGTGCTGTCCAGACACACGTCTCGGTGCCCGATATCGGAAACGCTCGCGAGTTCGAGGACGCACTCGACCGAGTAACGATCAGGCCGGGATCTGAGACCGATGGGGTCGAATTCGGCGTGATCGAAGCGGAAATCGAAGGCATTCAGACGATCGCCAAGCGCGACGGTGAGGTCGTCGACCGACAGACGGAGTCGGTCACAGTCGCCGTTGCGTCACCGCTGTACCAGCTTCATCACCGAACGAACGAGTTCCAGGGACGACTCGACGCCGGACTCACCAAGCCGGGATTCACCCAGCGGTTCAACGCTCGGATCTACGCGCTCGGATGGGCCCGCGGCTACGCCCAGTACAGCGGCCTGCCGGTCACAGACGTGATCGCAAACCGCCACGTCGTGCCGTCGGCGAACGATGCGGTCTATCGGACCCAAAAAGATGTCTTCGGGGCGGCCGATCCAAATCTCAACAACGCGATTCGGCGAGGGTGGCTCTGTATGGCGATGCACGACGCCGAGGGCCTGTACAACAACTACGCCAACACCGCTTCGGACGTGTCGACGGAACTCTGTGATGCGAGCAGATGGCTGTTCGGGAATCAGGCCACCGGAGACGTTCCCGAGGCGCCGGGCGTACTGGATCTGCTCGGGGAAGCGCCGGGAATGGACGCCAAACACACCATCGGCGTCAACGAAACCAGTCTCCTGCCGATCCGGGATCTCGCAACGAGTTCGGGATCGACATCGATCTCGCAGTCAGTCGACAGAGTATACGAGATAACCGTCGGAACGGATCTGAAAACGACGGTCACAGAATCGGCCACTCTGCACCACGACAGGCCGAACGGGGCAGGGAGGAGTCGCGTCGTCGAGCGGTCAGCCGAGGTGACGGATGTCTCGGTCGAGGAGATCAGGAGTCTCGAACCGAGCGACGAATTTCAGGCTGTGGACGGCGAGGTCACGCTCGAAATCGAAGAACAGAAAGAATACACCCGGCAGACAGACGACGGACGAGAGACGGTTACGACGACCGCTTCGGGTACCGAAAAGCGAAGTTTCGAGATCAGAATCGAGGAACGAGCGCGAAACCCGAACGCGAAAGTCGACGAGTACAATCACGCTGGCTCCGGTGGCGTCCCGATCACCGAGGAGTACGTCTATGGCTCTGGCCCGGGAGTGACCGAGGCCGCGACGGATCGAACGATCCCGCTGGGGACAGACGGCGGGAAGTTCGAGAACTACGGTGATCCCGGCCAGGGGCCGCTCAACGCGATCTTCGATCCGCAGTCAACGGACGAATCGAGCGACGATACCGGTATTGGAGAAGACGACGATCAGCAGTCGACAGTCGTCGACCGGATCGAACAGCGGCTAACAAACGAGTGGGAGCGCAGTCGGTCGGTGGATGACCTGGAATTCTCAGAGGGCGAGCGCGTCAGTGTCCCGGTTCCGTCCCGGACCGCGCTCCGGGCGGCAATTCTCTACGACCTCAGACAGATCCAGCAGAAAGTCAGCAGAATCACCCACACGTTCGACCGGAGTGAGATTCTCCACGACGGGAGCGACACCGGCCCGTACGGCGAACTCCGGCGTAAGGTGCGAGAACGGAAAGCCAAGTATCTCGAACGTGACAAGCCGTTCGCCAGCGCTGGACAGAAGGCGATGTACGAGGCCCGGTACGCCTACTTCAGCGCGCTGGAGCGATACCTCGACCGTGTCGAGTCCGCACACGGCTCCGCGATGGGTGAAATCGACGACCAACTTCCGGATGCGGGACTCGAACGGGCGATGGAGTTCCTCCAGCAGGGAGTGACGGCGACGCCGCCCGATCCGGTGCCACTCGACTCCTCGTCGCTGACGGACGATGTCTCCTACGAGGTATCTGGATCGCCGACCTATCTCGTCGCCGAGAACGTCACCAGCGAGACTGTCCCCGCAATCGACGACGGCGAAAAATTCGCGCCGATGGCAGTCAAAAACAGGAATTATCTCAAACTGCCGTACGAGACGGTCGTCAAAGGGCTGCTCAGTCGGATCGGTAACGCACTGGGTCTGAGCGAACCGGACGCGGAACTGACCTTCCAGATGGCCAGCGAAGCGCTCGTCGCCAGCGAGGAATCGATCGAAGCAGCGGAGGCCGATCCCGACTACGGGGACCCAGGGAAGTTACGCCTGCTCAGTAGCAACCTCGAAAGTGCCGTCGATTCGTCGATCGACGAGTACAGCGAAGACGTAGCTGCACAGATCGCATTCAACCTGTATCCTGAGGATATCATCGTTCTCCGGGATGATATCGAGCCGCCTCGATCCATCGAGGACTGTGACAGCGAACCGTGCTTCGTGATTCCTGAAGACTGCTCGACGGGACTCTGTTCGATGGAAGACGGCTCGGCAGGAGCCGACGCGAAAGCGGACGTGACGGCCGCAGTGGAGCGCGCCATCGGCAACTACGGGGATACGGCCAGAACCGCCGACGCCATCGCGAGCGGTGAGATCAGCGAAGCGATCGTCCGGGAACTGATGGGTGTCGATTCTGATCTGCGGCCCGAGTACGCTCAGGGGATGGAATATGCCGAGTGGCGGACGGTCGTGAACTCCTCGACACGACACGTCGTCCGGGACGCAGCGGGCGAACACGGGGTGACGCTGTCGGACACCGATACCGTCGAAACGCTTGATACGGAGATCCGACAGACCCTCGAATCGGTGTCGGCCGAAATCGTCAGCGAGCGGTTCGATGCCGCCGTTAGCAACGGATCGTTCGACATCGAGAACTACGACAACTGGGTCAACGGCACCCAGACACCGGTTCGCGTGCCCGCCGGGATTCCGGTGCTTCCGGTGCCGGGATACTGGTACGCGACGGTCAACGCGTGGAATATCGAGGTCGAGGGCGAATACGCCCGATTCGAGGTTTCCGCAAATATGGGATCCCCCGAGACGGCGACGACGACGACCTACGTTCGGGAGGACCGGGCTGTCGAGCGAGAGGTTGCCGGGAGCGAACGACAGCTTGGCTCGGTCGAGGAGATCAGCTTCTCGGGACGGTCACTGCTGATCGTCGCCGTGCCGCCAGGGAAACTCGGCGTCGGTGATCGGGACGACGAAGACCCAGAATGCTCGCCGACGTGGCCGGCCGTCGGCGAGACCGATTCGAGCAGGATTCAGTGTGGTGGGCTACCGTGAATCTCGAAGTCCCGGTCGACGCGTGGTACGTCTGGATCGGCGTCGTGGTCGTGAGTATCACCGTCGCCGGCGTGATGCTCGGCCTCCCGAGCGAGCCACCACCGGATGCCGGCGAAGCCGCCAACACCGTCGACCGCGTCGCAGCCAGCGAATACGGGACGCGAGCGGCGTACGAACTCGACGCGGCGCAGGCCCGAATCGGGACGAAACAACTCGCCTTCCGCAACGACTGCGGCACGACACACGCGAGCATCGCCTTCGGGTCGATGACGCCCGTCGATAGCGCGACAGGTGAGACGGCCGAGGCCGGGGAGGCGCTTTTGGCCGGCGAAAGTGTCGTCGCCGTCATCGACAGTCGCCCGCAATTCGGCCGCGAGGACGAACTCCGGGAAGCCTTCGCCGATCTGAGAGGGGCTGTCGACGGCGACGGAGCCGAGTGGCACGAAACAACCGGTCGCCTTCGGGTGCGGTCAGTTCGACTCGCGGGCGAGATCGTCGTCCTCGTCGGCACGTGACCGACAGGAAAAAGACGCTGGCACCCCCTCGCTCAGTCGATGCGACTGGAGGAGTACTGGGGAATCGGGCCGAAGACCCGTGACCTGCTCGTCGAGACACTGGGTGCCGAGGCGGCAATCGAGGCCATCGAAGCCGGCGATGTCCGGACGCTGACCGACGCTGGATTGGCCCGCGGCCGAGCGACGCGGATCTTACGCCACGCCCACGGCGGCGCGGCGCTCGACGTGTTGGCGACACGGGACGCCCGGCAGGTCTACAAGCAACTACTCGATATCATCAGCGAGTACGCTGTCACCGCCGGCGCAGCCGACCGGATTCGGATCCTCACACCACTCGCTGAGCGAGAGGCGATGGCCGACCGACTGGCTGACGTACAGCAAGCGCGGGAGAGTTGGGAATCCCTCTCCGACGACGAGCGCAACACCGTCGTCGAGGCCTTCGAGCGCTACGACCAGATGGCAGACAGCGAACGCGGCGCGGTCGAGGCTGCCCAGTCACTGCGGGAGGCTGACCTCAACTCGGGTGTGTTCGAGCCGCTGGGGGAACTGTCGACCGCCGCACTGGACGACGCCGTCACCGCACTCGCCGGACTGGACGACGACGGCGTCGCGGAGGGGGCCGACGACCGACTCGACCGCCTGCGAACGCAACTCGGTACCGTCGAGGACCTGCGCGCGACCCCCGAGACGATACTCGAAGAGATACAGTCCGGAGCCCGTGGGACCGACCAGTTGCGGGAGTCACTCGCCCGTGAGATTTCCGGTGAAAGCACGCTCGACGTGACGGCAGTTCGAGAGGCGATGCCACAGGAAGCCGCCGACGCCCGGGCGTTCGTCGGTGAGACGCTGCGAACGCTCGCCGACGACCTCCGGGAGGATGTCGACGAGCGCGAACAGGAGGTCCGCGGTGATCTCGAAGCGATGCTCGACGAGGCACGAGAGGACATCGACCGCGCGGTGTCGGCGGTCGCGGACATCGCACTGTCTGTGTCGCTGGCCCGCTTCGCGGCGGCGTTCGATCTGATCGAACCAGGCTTCCGCGAGCAGTCCGTCGCGGGCGTCGTCGACGCTCGAAACATCTTTCTCGAAGACGCTGGCGAAGGGGTCCAGCCGATCACCTACGCCGTCGGCGAACACTCCCTGTCGGTTCCCGGCGCGACTTCACCACCCAGCGGCGACCGGGTGACCGTCCTGACCGGGGCGAACAGCGGCGGGAAGACGACGCTGCTGGAGACGCTCTGTCAGGTGCAGTTGCTCGCCCAGATGGGACTGCCGGTGCCGGCCGACAGCGCCGAGATTCACGTCGTCGAACGGATCGTCTTCCACCGCCGACACGCGAGTTTCAACGCTGGCGTACTGGAGTCGACACTGCGCTCGGTCGTCCCGCCGCTGACCGACACGGGCCGGACGCTGATGCTCGTCGACGAGTTCGAGGCGATCACCGAACCCGGCAGCGCCGCCGACCTACTACACGGACTCGTGACGCTGACCGTCGAAAAAGCGGCGCTTGGAGTGTTCGTCACCCACCTCGCAGACGATCTTGAGCCACTGCCGCCCGAGGCCCGGACGGACGGCATCTTCGCGGAGGGGCTGACGACGGATCTCGAACTGGAAGTCGATTACCAACCGCGGTTCGAGACAGTCGGGCGGTCGACGCCGGAGTTCATCGTCTCTCGACTCGTCGCCGACGCCGAGGACCGCGGCGAGCGAGCGGGCTACGAGACGCTGGCGGAGGCCGTCGGCGAACAGGCCGTCCAGCGCACGCTCGTCGACGCAAAGTGGATGGAGTGAGCCGCTGATTTTTGTCCGTTTGGTCCGAAGTTTCCAGTATGACCGAAGTCAGTGAGTCAATCTACATCGACCGGCCGGTCGAAGACGTGTTCGCGTATCTCGACGATCCACACAACCACTCCTTGATCACCTCCAACATCACCGACATCCGAAACGTCCAGCGGCTGGACAACGGCGGAAAGCGACTCGAACACACCTACGAGATGGTCGGTGTCGGCATCGACGGCGAACTAGTCGAGCAGACACACGAGGAAAACGAACGGATGGTCTTCGAGATGCGTGGACGACTCACGGGAGAGATCGAATTCGTCTTCGAGGAACGCGATGACGGAACGGAGGTCACCTACAGTGCGGCGTACGACATCCCGGGCCGGGTGCTCTCGAAGGCAGCGACGCCGCTGGTCGAGCGGTACAACGAGCGGGAGCTGCGGACGACGCTAGAGAATCTCAAGACCGTACTCGAATCAGAGGAACAGGCAGCGCCGTAATCTACTACTGACGGGCTATCGAGGGTGTCGTATGGAAAAGTACGTCCGCTGGTTCGCGGGGCTGGGGCAGTTCTATCAGATTCTCACCGCTGGCGGACTCTGTCTCGGACTGGCGGCGTTTGCAACGGCGGTCGCGACCACGAACCCGGTCTTTCTACTCGTCGCGCTGTTCTGGCTGGCGGTCGCACCGGCGGTCGTCTGGCTCGCGACCCGTCGAGAGGACTGAGTCAGGACCGCAGCCTGCCCGGAAGGACGGTATCGATCACGCCCGTACCGGTCGCATCTTCTTCGATTGTCTCCGCGACGTGTTCGCCGCTGAGTAGACACATCGGCACGCCGATTCCGGGATTGGTGTCGCCGCCGACGTAGTAGAGTCGATTCACGCCGGGTGCTCGATGAGAAGGTCGCATCGGCCCGGTCTGAAAGAGCGTGTGTGCTAGCCCCAGCGCCGTCCCCTGTGGTTTGTTGAACTGGCCGCGGTAGTCCGAGACGCACATCTCGCGCTCGAACTCGATTCGCCCGCGCAGATCGACGCCTGCGTGTTCGGCCAGCGAGTCGAGGATGTCGTCACGCATCTGTTCGCGTGCCGACTCGTCGTCTTCCAGCCCCGGTGCGATCGGAACCAGCACAACCAGCGTTTCTTTCCCGTTGGGGGCCGCCGTCGGATCGGTCTGCGAGGGAACGTTGACGTAATAGGCAGGGTTGTCCGGCCACCCTGGCGCGTCGAAGATAGACTCGAAGTGTTCGTCCCAGTAGGTGGGGAGCACGAGCGTGTGGTGGTCGAGTTCCGGGAGTTCCCCGTCGACACCGAGATAGCACATGTACGCCGACGGCGCGTACGTCCGGTCGTCCCAGTACGCCGGATCGCGGTTGACCGCGCCGTCGGGCAGGAGTTCGCGTTCAGTGTGGGCGACCGGCGCGTTAGAGACAACGCGGTCGTGGGTCCGGCGGCCGCCGTCGTACTCGATGGCAACGCCGCTATCCTGTGGGTCGAGCGCCGTGACTGCCGTCGAAGTCAGAATGTCGACACCCTGGGCTTTGCAGACCGACTCCATCGCCTCGACGACGGCGTACATGCCGCCTTGTGGGTAGTAGACGCCCAACTCGAAGTCGACGTGGCTCATCAGATTGTACAGCGCCGGCGTGTTGTGCGGCGCGCCGCCGAGGAAAACCAGCGTGTACTGGACGATCTGGCGGAGTTTGGGATGATCGAAATAGTCGGCGACGTGGTCGTCCATCGTCCCGAGCAGGGAGAGACCGCGGGCGGATTTGGCAACGTCCAGCGAGACGTAATCCCGGAATCGACTCCGATTCGGGACGACGAACCGGTCCATCCCGATCTCGTAGGTTTCGGCGGATTGATCGAGATAGGCCTCGAAAGCCTCCCCGGCCCCATCTTCGTACGACTCGAATAGCTCCGCGGCCCGGTCGGTGTTCGAGGGAATATCGACGCTGTCGCCGTCCGTCCAGAAGATCCGGTAGTGCGGATCGAGTCGGACGAGATCATAGAAGTCCTCAGGTTCGTGGCCGAAGTGCTCGAAGAAGCGCTCGAAGAGGCCGGGCATCAGATACCACGACGGCCCCGTGTCGAACCGGAAGCCGTCTTCCTCGATGACGCCAGCGACACCGCCGACCTGCGGTTGTTGTTCGTAGATCGTGACATCGGCACCGGCGTCGGCGAGATAGGCGGCGGCCGCCAACCCGCCAAATCCTGCGCCGACGATGCCAATCGACTCTCCGGGGAGTGCTGGGTCACTCATCATTGTTGTGTAGGTCCAGACAGACGAGAACCCCGGACCCAGATACTGCGGGGATTAAAACGGCGGTCGAGAGAGCACAGCCGTGCCGGACAGATCAGGGCACGTACCAGATACCCCGCGTTCGGTCGAGCCACTGGCCGACGACGACGTGGGGCATCGCAATCACACAGATGAAAATCGTATAGAACGCGACGAGTCCGCCGAGGAGGTTCCCGACACCGAGGGGGTTCGGGGCGACGAGATACAACGTGGCAGCGACGGTCCCAGTCAGGAAGGCCCCGGCGACGAAGACAGCCCAGATTGCCTGGACCGAGAGGCCGTCGTCGTCGGATTCGACACGGTGGGCAACAGCCGACCGGCCCGACTGTCGCATCGAGTACCACAGCGGGAAGTACAGCCCGATAGAGACGACCACCGGGACGACCGCGAAGTAGGCGACCAGAAGCACCGTTTCACCGACATCCCGGAGCCAGTCTGGGGAGAACCCACCGGTCAGGTAACCACCTCCGAGATGGGCGACCAGCGCAATCCCGTAGCCTGCGAGCAAAAACGGTGCGCCCGTTTCGATCCGGGTCCCAATCGTTCCCATCGCCGCGGGATCGAACATGCTGACCATCAACTGCGAGAAGCCGATGTAGGTGTCCCGCCACAGAAAGAGCGGAACGATCATCACCGCGCCGCCACGGACGAAGGCGGCGAGCACTCGCTGAACCCGGTACTGGAGGTGATCACTGCCGACGACACCGTCCATGACGTGCAAATCGCCGTGGCCACCCTTGGCGACGGCGGTGGCGAACGCGATTGCCAGAGCGGTAACGGGTGCGACGAAAAATAGCCCGACGAACCCCGCGACTGCGAGGAGATAGATCCCCACGTACCGGGCACCGAAGGGAAGCCCCCTGTGTCGAAGGTTCGTGAAGTGTTCGTAGCCGCCGTGGGGGAGGTTCAACGCGACCATTCCCACGAGATAGACGACCATCTGCGTTCTGACGGGAACGGTCAGGTCCAGGGCTGCCGCGAGTCCGAATCCCACGGTGAGGACGAGCAAAGAGAGACGGGCGCCGGTAATTGCAATGTCTTCGACCTGCCAGTGCATCCGCTCGCGGAGAACGGAACGTGTCGTCGCCATATACACATATTGGGGAGAATCTCCCTAAGCCGGAAGCCACGGTACTGCGGGGATTAAAAAGGGGTTGAGCCGAGTGCAGAGAAACTACGGCCGAACAGAACCAGTTCAGTCGGCACCGGCGACGAGGGAGTTGTCGGACTGAAGCGGCTGTTCTTCGGAAATCTTGAGGACAATCCCGGATTCGGAGTCGACAGAAAGCTGGATGGAATCGATCTGGAGGGTGTATTCGCTGGTGTGTTGGCCGGACCGGGAGAGTCGGACGCGCTCTTCGAGCACGCCCACGTCGGTGAGTTGGTCCACTTTCCGGTAGGTCGTCGACAGCGGGAGTTCGCATCGATCCGAAAGTTCACTGGCCGACAGTGCCTCGCTCGTCGTCGCCTCGATGATCGCGCGGCAATCCGGGTCCTCGAGCGTTCCGAGGAGCGACTCGATATCGGCTTCCTCGGTCAGTGCCGTCGGTTCGCCGCCCGGGCCGCTGTGGGCCCCGGTCATCGATGGGTGAGTCATATCTCTACGTATAATGCCGATTACAACCAGTTCCCACCACTGATATCGGGGGTAATTTAAGTACAGGGTGATCTCCAGGGAGGTGGAAACGACCGAAAGCGGCGAGCGCTGACAGTCAGGCGTCGTTGCCGAGTTCGCCGTCGGGGCTTGCGGCACCGCCGGTCGGGCCGACGGAGAAGACGAACTCGTGTTCTTCCTCAGTGTCGAACCGTTCGAGGATATCGCGGAGCGGTTCGGCGTACCGCTGGAGTTCGTTCGCTCGGTCGGAGACGGTATTCAGTTCGGCGGCCTGTTCTTCGGCCGCACCGGCGACCTCCTGTGATTCGGCCATCGTCTCCTGGCTCAACTCGGCGATCTGATCGAGTTCGTCGGCCACGTCGCGGATCTGATCGAGCGCGTCGTCGACGGAGACGTTGTCGTACTCGTCGGCGATGGCGTCGATCCGTTCGACGACTTCCTCCATCGACCGGCGGAGTTCGTCGAGTCGGTCCTTCTGATCGTAGGCGTCGTCGGAGATCTTCTGGATCGATTCGGCGACCTGCTCGCTGGCTTCCCGGACCGTCCGGGAACTCTGTTCGACCTCGGCACCGGCCGCTTCGACTTCGTCGACGTAACTTTTGAGTTGACCGGTGGTCTTCTCGAGTTCCTCGATCATCTCGTTGAACTCCTCGGCGATCTTATCCATGGAGTCCTCTTCGCCGTCCTGCTCCATGCGCTGGGTCATATCCCCGGCCCCGACCTGTTGCATCACGTCGGAGTACTCCTCAGCTTTGTTCTGCAGGTGCCGAGCCAGTTCTTCGGCTTCGGCCCGAGCGACTTCGGCCTCCTTGCGGGCCTGTTCGGCTTCTTTGATCTGTCCTTTGAGGCTGTCCCGGATCCGCGAGAACAGCACCGAAAGCTGGCCGAACTCGTCGACGCGGGACTCTTCGATATCCACGCCGAGATTGCCGTCTTCGATTTCTTCCGCGTAGGCGGTCATCCGTTTCAGCGACCGGTTGATATCGCGGGTGATCGCAGCCCCGAGGACGATCAACCCAAGCAGCGAGACGACAATCAGGATGAGGAGGCTCCGAGAGACCTCGCTGGCAGTGGCGAAGATCGTCGACTGTTCGGCTGTCGTCGTCACGACCCAGCGTTTGTTCTCGACTGCCGTGCCGGCGACGACCAGACTGTCGTCCTCGAAGAGATCGGTCTGTGCCGTGACCTGGTCGGTCTGAGACTGTACCTGGCCATCGGTGAGATAAGAGAGTTCACCGGCGAGTGGATGATCCTGAAGAATCGTCTCGAGATCCTCGGCGAGAACGATCTGTCCGTCGGCCCCGTAGGACGCGACGTGAATCGCACCGTCGTCGACCGGCGAGTTGAGCAGTGAACTCCGCTCCTCGAGATCGACAACGATGACGATAGCGTGCGATTCGCGGTCTGCGATCGGTGCGACGAAGCCGAGTTGTTTCTCGTTGCCCTCACCGGTTCCGACCGTCCCGCTGTTCGGTTCGAGCGAGCGGACCTCGTCTGCTGTCGCCTGCCGGGCGGCCTCGACCCACGGGAACCGCTCTTCCTCGACTCTGACTCCCTCGGCACCGGACTCCGTGCTAATCTCGACGGTCTGCTCCTCGATATTGTAGTAGTGAATGGCCGCGACATCGCTTGGTACTTTCCGCAGTTCCTCGGTGAGCGCAGCGTCGATCTCCGAATCGCTCATCTCGCCGATCCCCTCCTCGTTCGCGATTCGAAGCGTGGCGGCGTTTCGTTCCTCGATGAACCGTTCGATACCGTCCGCCTCACGTTCCGAAGCGCTCAACAGCGAGGACTCGGCATCGTCGGAGACACTCGCCTGAACACCAGTGAACGTCCACCACCCCAGTCCAGCAAGAACAACCGCAATCACAATCACCGCCGCAGCGATCTTGAACATATACCTGCTCCGCAATCGATACCTGATTCCTCGATCCGCCTCCTCTTGATCCTCTAACATTACACCTGCATATTTCAGGACACATTATAAATCCACGGCAAACAACTCGCATATCATTTATTTGTGTCAAATCACGTTCAATTGACACCATCTCCGAAACCGGCAGCGGAGACGGCTATTCGTCGTCGTCTTGACTGCTCGGACTCGCAGCGCCGCCGGTCGGGCCGACAGAGAAGACGAACTCGTGTTCGGCTTCGGTCTCGAACCGTTCGAGGATGTCACGAAGTGGCTGGGCGTACCGCTGGAGTTCGTTCGCTCGGTCGGAGACGGCGTTCAGTTCGGCGGCCTGTTCTTCTGCCGCCCCGGCAACTTCCTCAGCTTCGGCCATCGTCTCCTGACTCAGGTCGGTCAGTTCGTCGAGTTGTGTGCTGGCCTCGCGGATCTGGTCGAGTGAGTCGCTCATATCGATATCGTCGTACTCCTCGGCGATGGATTCGATATCGTCGGCGAGACTGTCCATGACCATCGTTAGCTCGTCGAGTCGGTCCTTCTGGTCGTAGGCGTCGTCGGAGATTTTCTGGATGGAATCCGCAACCTGCTCGCTGGCCTCTCGGACCGTCGCCGCAGAGCTTTCGACTTCGGCACCGGCCGCTTCGACTTCGTCGACGTAGCTTTTGAGTTGGCCAGTGGTCTTCTCGAGTTCCTCGATCATGTCGTTGAACTCCTCGGCGATCTGATCCATGGAGTCCTCTTCGCCGTCCTGCTCCATGCGCTGGGTCATGTCGCCGGCGCTGACCTGCTGCATCACCTCAGAGTACTCCTCGGCTTTGTCCTGCAGATAGTCCGCGAGTTCCTCGGCCTCGGCGCGAGCGACTTCGGCCTCCTTGCGGGCCTGCTCGGCTTCTTGAATCTGTGTCTTCAGCGCGTCGCGCATGTCGTCGAAGCCGTCGTAGAGGCGACCGATGTTGTCGATCCGGCTGCTGTGTAGCGCCACGTCCAGATCACCCTCCCGGATCTCATCGGTCTTGCTGGTGAGTCGGTCGATGGAAGTCGCAGTGCTGTATCCAAGCACCGACCCCGTCACGCCGATCAGAAGCACCGAAAACAGCGTGACGATCAGTCCCCACGTCGAGAGCGTGTCGACGAATCCGAACACACTCGAACGGGGGCCATGTGTCACGACGACCCAGTCGCTGTTCTCGACCGGCGAGTAGCCGACGGTGTACACTTCGTCGATCACTTCGCTGTTCGCGGGCATCTCCTGTTCGACACCGGCCGTCTCGTCGCTGCTTCGCAGTTCGTTGGCCTGATCGAGAACCCGCAGCGCCTCGTCACCGTCGCCTGCGTACGCCTCGAAGAGTTTTCCGTTGCTGCCTCGAGCGTCGATCATCACGAGATTCTCGTCGCCATCGTCAGTCTGGTAGGCACCGGTGTTGACTGCCTGCGTGAATCCAACGTCGTCGTCTTCGGAGCCACGGAGCGACTGCTGGACCTCTTCGACGGAGATTTCGAGGAAGAGATACCGGTCTTCGGCCTCCGAAACGGGACTGACGAAGCCGACGACGTTGTCGTTGCCGACGGTGTAGGTGTCGGAAACGTACACCTCGGTCGCTTCGAGGTCGAAAATCGTGTTGACGTTGTTCGGGTCGACGAACCAGTCCCGTTCGCTGTCGCTGAGATCACGTCCGAGATCGGAGTCGGTTCCCGCGACGACGACCGGCCCCTCGGTCTCGTCGTCGTCGATCACGTGTGCGTGGACGAGGTCACTGGAGAGTTCCCGTTGCTGGCGACTCAACTCGGAGTCGAGATTGTCGCCCGTCGAGACGTTCTCCGAGAGTAGTTGTGTCTGCAAGCGGTTCGTTTCCAGCCACTGCTCGATGATATCGGCCTGCTGTTGTGCGTCACCGAGGAACTCGGATTCGACGTTCGATTCGGTCTGGTCGGTGATGACCTGTGTAGCGGCGACGCCGATCGCACCGATCGACAGCGCCATGATCAACAGGACGAGTCCGAACTTGATCGCGAAGCTCTTGCGAATGAACTCCGGTGTGACTGATTGCAAAACACTGACAGCCGGATTCTGAGCGCCGTCGTCCGTGTCAGCACCGTCACTCATGATTATCGACCCCGACGCTAAGCGAGCACCCGCCGCGGTTCAACCCGTCACAGCCCCACTGTGAGAACGAAGAACCTGAACCGACGGCCGTCTCTCTGTTCGTTGCGCAGATCCCCATGGCACTGTATCACCTGACCGATCACATAAACGTTTGGAGTTACTGTAGTTTATTTGGAACGAAAACCCGGGAAACAGGGTGTTAAAGGGGGAGTATTTGTGAGAACGATCATCATTTTTTAATTCAAACAACTTTCATTACGCCGACCGGCGACTGTGATAGTATGGACAGCGATCAGCCAACGGAGGGGCACGGATGACCCGTCGCGCGAAAATCGTCTGCACGCTCGGACCGGCGTCGGAGGATCGAGAGACGATCACGGCGCTGGCGGAGGCGGGGATGTCGGTCGCGCGGTTCAACGCAAGCCACGGATCGCCGGCGGACCGTCGAGAGTTGATCGAACGGGTGCGGTCGGTCGACGACGCGCTCTCGACACCCATCGGAACGCTGCTTGATCTGCCCGGTCCGGAGATTCGGACGGCCGAGATGGAGGGGCCAATCACTCTCTCCGCCGGCGATATCGTTGGGTTCGTCGAAGGTGGAGAAACGACAGCCGACCAGATCGGGCTTTCCGCCAGCATCGACGCAGTCGAGGCCGGAGATCGGATCCTCCTCGACGACGGGCGCATCGAGGCCACTGTGACAGAAAGCGATTCGGGCGTGCGCGCCAGACTGGAATCGGGGGGAGAACTCGACTCTCGGACCGGCGTCAACGTCCCCGGAGTCGATCTGGAACTACCGGCCGTGACCGAACAGGACCGTCGGGAGCTCGACGTGGCGGCGGAGGCGAACGTGGATTTCGTCGCCGGGAGTTTCGTCCGCTCGGCGGCTGACGTATACGAAATTGGCTCCGAACTCGACGAACGGGGCGCCGATATCCCGATCATCGCCAAGATCGAACGGGCCGATGCCGTCGAGAACATCGACGAGATCATCGAAGTCGCCGACGGGATCATGGTCGCTCGCGGTGATCTGGGCGTCGAGTGCCCACTCGAAGACGTGCCGATCATCCAGAAGCGAATCATCAGAAAGTGCCGCGCGGCCGGCGTCCCGGTGATCACCGCGACCGAGATGCTCGATTCGATGATCAGCCAACACCGTCCGACCCGGGCCGAGGCCTCTGACGTGGCAAACGCCGTCCTCGACGGAACCGACGCCGTGATGCTCTCCGGAGAGACGGCTATCGGCGATCACCCGGCCGAAGTCGTCGCGACGATGGCCCGGATCATCCGGGATGTCGAAGACAGCGAGGAGTACGCCGAGACGCTCGAACAGCGCGTCCCGCCCGCAGGCGAAACGCGCACTGACGCGCTGGCGCGGTCGGCCCGGTTTCTCGCCCGCGATGTTGGCGCGAGCGCGGTTGTCGCGGCGAGTGAATCGGGATACACCGCTCGGAAGGCAGCCAAATACCGCCCGAACATCCCTATCGTCGCCTCGACCCCCGACGACCGCGTGCGCCGACAGTTGACGCTCACGTGGGGAATCATCCCCCGCCACGCGACCTACGAGGAGGACAGTTCGGACGCGGTGATCCGCAACGCCGTCCAGGCCGCCCTCGACGCCGGCAGCGCCGAGAGTGGCGACACCGTCGTCGTCCTCTCGGGGATGATGACAGACCACGGCGGCTACGATACCGCGGACATGCTCAAAGTACACGTCGCCTCCGAGCGACTGTTGTCTGGGAGATCTGTCGTCGACGGCTTCGCAACGGGCCCGCTCTATCGTCTCGCCGACGGCGACCTCTCGGAGATCCCCGAGGGCGCGATTATCGCCGTCCCCGACGAGTTCGATGAGGAGTTTACCGGCGACCTCTCGAAGATCGGTGGCATCGTCGATGCCCACGAAGGAATGACAGGATACGCGGCGGTCGTCGCGCGGGAACTCGGTGTGCCGATGATCAGCCACGCGTTCGTGCCCGAAGCCGTCGAGAACCGGCGAGAAGTGACACTCGACGGTGAGCGCGGTGTCGTCTACGCGGATCCGCTGGAGGAGTGATCCGTCAGGTGGATCAGGCAGTATAAGTACGCGGCCCTCGCAGGTGAGTGCAATTGAATGGCGTATACGCCACACGTTCTCGTCATCGGTGGTGGAGTACTGGGGACAGCCATCGCCCGTGACTGTGCGCTGCGCGGACTGGAGGTGACACTGGTCGAGCAGGGGACGCTGTCGGCCGGCACGACCGGGAGCATCCACGGCCTGCTCTACAGCGGCGCTCGGTTCGTCGAGTCGAATCCGACGGGCGCGATGCGCTGTCTCAAAGAGAACAGAGCACTGCGTGAAATTGCCGGCCATTGCATCGAGGACACCGACGGAGTCGTGCTTCCATCAGTGGACGACGACTTCGACGAGTTCGTCGCGGCCTGTGAACAACGATCTATTCCCGCCACGGAACTTGGCGGGAGCGACCTCGACGGCATCGGGATTGCCGACGGAATCGACCGCGGCGCCGAGGTCCCCGACGGTGTTATCGATCCGTTCGCGCTGACGCGAGCGAACGCCAAGAGCGCGGAGAACTACGGTGCCGAACTCAAAACCGGTGCGTCGGTCGTCGATCTGCTCAGAGACGGAAGCGACATCGTCGGTGTCGAGGTCGAATTCGACCAGTCGCCCGGCGGGATGGCGGCACCGACCGCACCCGCCGCGGATGTCCCAGAGCAGACCCGGGAGATCGAACCTGACGACGAGGAGCAAGCGGCGGAGGCCGAGGAGGAAACGGACGATGACGAGGAAGACGACGACACCTCGGGAATGCCGGGGACTGTGCAACGGTCGTTCCCCGGTGCGACCAAAGACGACACCCCCGAGACTGGCGAGCGCGAGGAGATCGAGGCGGATTTCGTCGTCAACGCCGCCGGCGCGTGGGCGGATCAGATCGCTGCGCTGGCTGATATCAGGCTGCCACTCGCCCGCAGTCGCGGCCGGATGGTCGTCCTGAGTGGCGAACTGGTCGAAAAACCGGTGGTCCGCCGAAGCGAAGCGGGCTATCCGATCACCGTGGCGCCGTACCAGGGCAACACCGTCGTCGGCCCCATCGAGGAGTCGACCACGATCGAAGATGCGCTCGCGAACGTCGCTGAGAGCATTCCTGCTGTCGAGGACGCCTCGATCTTGCGGTCGTATTCGGGCGTCTGGACCCAGCACGGTAGTTCCAGCACCTCGCCGTACGGCCACGACGCGACGCTGGTCGATCACGAGAAGTACGACGACCGGTGGGGGATGTTGAGCGTCGTCGGCGGCAGTGTCACAACCCATCGATTCGTCGCCGAACAGGCGGTGAATCGGGTCTGTTCGGAATTTGGAATCGGCCGGTCCTGTCTCACCGCGGAGTTGACGCTGCCGGACGTGGCGATCCAGTCTGACAGGGCTGACGCCGGTCCCGTCCTCTGTGAGACGCGAGGAGTTACACGCGAGGCGGTCAGACAGGCCATCGACCGGAGTGATCCCGAGACGGAACTGGCGAACGTCCGGATGGCAACCGGAGCGACGACGGGCGATTGTCAGGGTGGCCGCTGCGGCCACCGCATCGCCGCCGAACTCTACCCCGATCACGACCTCGACGCAGTCGAGCAGTCACTGGAAACGCTACTCGGTCGGCGGTGGCAGGGCCGACGGGCGACGCTCTCGGGTGAGCAACTGACCGCTGCGCTCGGTGACTACGAACTGCACGGGCGCGTGCTCGCTCGTGACGGCGATGCGCCCGAAGAACTCGACCCCGGCGACTTCGACGCCAGCGGGTTCACAGTTCCCGAGCAAACTCACGCCGACGAGCGGTTCCACGACGACTCAGTGCTTCCGATCATCGAACGCACTCCGCAGACCGGAGACGGTCGAGCGGCGTATTCGGAGGCGGTGATCCGATGAGCGACGACGTGCTCGTCGTCGGCGGTGGGATCGAGGGCTACAGCGCCGCACTGAGCGCACTCGATGCAGATCCGTCGGCGTCCGTTCGGGTGCTCAGCCGAGACATGGACCGATTTGCGACAGAAACCGGGCTGATCGATCTGCTCGGCTACGAACCCGACGGCTCCGGCCCGATCGAGAATCCCCTCTCTGCGATCGATCGGCTGCCGGAGGCGCATCCGTACAGCCAAATTGGTGTCGAGACGATTCGGAACGCCTTCGCGCTGTTCGATGACGCCGCAGGCGGGCGATACGCCGGGGCAGAGACGGAGACGAACGCGCTGTTTCCCACTGCAGTCGGCCGGGTCGCACCGGCGATTCGGTATCCACAGAGCATGGCCAACGGTGTGCTGAGCGGTCCGCAATCGATGCGACTGGTCGGATTCACAGAGGTCGTCGATTTCGACGCCGAGCTGGCGGCTGATCGCCTCGACGAGACGACGAGGCTGGACGTGAGCGGTCGAACGATGGACGCGCCGCTATCTGCTGAGACGGTCACGGAACTGGCAACGGCACTCGACGAGAACAGCGTCGTAGATGGCCAGCCAGCGCGGGAAGCCTTCGCGGATGCACTGGAACCGACGCTCGACGTACAGCCGCGAATCGGCCTGCCGGCGGTGCTAGGCGAGTCCGAAACGGCCGCGATTATGGACGCGCTGGAAGAGCAGTTGTACGTCTCCGTGTTCGAGGTGCCGCTCGGGCCGCCGAGTCTCCCGGGTCGACGGCTCCGGTCGCTGCTGGCCGACACGGTCGAATCGCGAGGCGGCACGGTCGATTCGGTCACCGAACTCGATGGAGCCGAACAGTCCGATGGACAGATCGAGCGCGTCCGCGCCGATGGCGACAGCTACGAGGCCGACAGCTACGTACTCGCGACCGGTGGGGCCAAATCCGGTGGACTCCTCGGCGAGGCCGGTGAACTCCGAGAGCCGGTCTTCGACTGCCCAGTTTCGGAGGCCGGAGAGCAGTTCGTCGACGAGCACTTCCTCGGGGATCATCCCGCGGTGCGTGCCGGTGTGGAGACCGACGACTCACTGCGGCCGGTTGACAGTCAGGAGTCGGCAGTCGCCAAGAATCTCTACGCGGCGGGTCGAGTGCTCGAAAGCCCCAACGTGGTCGCCGATCACGCGGCGGGCGGATTCGCCTTGGTGACCGGATACGAGGCCGGGCGACGGGCCAACGAGCAGTCCTGACAATCCATCGAGAGGCGGTGTGGGGGACCGAAACAGTGAAACAGAAACCGAGAGAAACGTTGAGTATGGGTGTCGATCAGGAACAGCGGCAGATCCGGTGTCTGGTTGCCAAGGTCGGCTTGGATGGGCACGACCGTGGCGCACACGTCATCTCGCGAGCGTTTCGTGACGCTGGCTTCGAGGTGATCTACTCGGGACTGCACCGTGCACCGGAAGAGATCGTACAGGCCACAGTGCAAGAAGACGTCGACGTACTCGGGATTTCGATTCTGTCGGGGGCACACGACACGCTCGTTCCCGAGATCATCGACGGTCTCGAAGAGTACGGCGCCTTCGAGGACACACTCATCCTCGTCGGGGGGATCATTCCGGACGAAGACGAGGACGAACTTCTCGAACTGGGCGTCTCGCGAGTGTTCGGCCCCGGAGCGTCGATGGACGAGATGATCGAGTACGTCCGCGAGAACGCTCCGGATCGAGAGTGATGGAGTGGTTATGAGCGAGTTGATCCAGGAGTTGCTCGACGGGGAGCATCGCGCACTCGCGCGCGTGATCACGAAAATCGAGAATAGACAGCCGGGATATCGCGACCTGGTGAAACAGCTACACAAACACACCGGCAATGCCGACGTGATCGGAATCACCGGCTCGCCGGGATCGGGGAAATCAACGCTGGTGGACAAACTCGCGGCGACCTATCGCGAGCAGGGGCTGACCGTCGGCGTCATCGCCATCGATCCCTCCTCGCCATTCACGGGTGGGGCGGTGCTTGGCGACCGGATTCGCATGGCCTCGAACATCGGCGATATGGATGTCTTCTTCCGGTCGATGTCCGCCCGCGGCACGCTCGGCGGGCTCTCGACGGCGACGACTGACGCCGTCAAAGCGCTGGACGCCTTCGGCAAAGACAAGATTCTCATCGAGACTGTCGGCGCCGGCCAAAACGAGATCGATATCGTCAAAACTGCCGAGACGGTGATGGTGCTCGTCCCGCCGGGTAGCGGCGACGACGTGCAGATGCTCAAAGCCGGCATCCTCGAAATCGGCGACATCTTCGTCGTCAACAAGGCCGATCTGGAGGGCTCGGATCGGACCGTCCAAGAGTTGCGCGAGATGCTCGATTACCGCGACGGCCGCGTCCCCGGAACGGTCGGCC
Source organism: Halovenus anhuiensis (assembly GCF_037080055.1). Classification (NCBI taxonomy): domain Archaea; kingdom Methanobacteriati; phylum Methanobacteriota; class Halobacteria; order Halobacteriales; family Haloarculaceae; genus Halovenus; species Halovenus anhuiensis. Next base: position 65,532 of record NZ_JBAOJI010000007.1, on the reverse strand, counting down.
ACCACGGCGCGACTGAGATGGACGTCTCCGTCGACGGCGAAATCGACCGCGCGGGCTGGGAACCCGAAATCGTCGAAACCATCGCCGAGCGCGGCGAGGGCGTCGACGAGTTGCTCGATACGCTGGCCAACCACCGGGCGTATCTCGATGAGTCCGGCGAGCGGGAGGTCCAGAGTCGCCAGCGCTACGCCGAGGAGATTCGGACCCTCATTCGGGAGGATGTCAACGAACTGCTGACCGAGGAGTTGGAAACACAGGGTGGCCTCGATCAGTTCGTCCAGCAGGTACTCGACCGCGAGACCGACCCCTACAGCGTCTCGGACCGCGTCGTCGAGCCCCTGGCGGAGTGCATGGACGAGATGGACGAGTAGTAGACCGGCCAAGAACTCGATATTCTGAGGTCGGTATCAGCCCGCCCTACAGTGCTGATTTGAGCCTCGGGAAAGGGTGCAGAACGGCCCGATTCGTGGTGAGCAACGGTATAACACGAACCCGAGGCGCCCGGTCACACGGCACCAACAAACTCGAAACGTGCACCACCTTCAGATCCATCCGTCACGCGAACAGTCCAGCCGTGTGCTCTGGCGATATCAGCCACAATCGAGAGGCCAAAGCCGGTCCCCCCTTCGTTGGATGTGACACCGTGTTCGAGCACGTCGTCACGCTTCGCTGGCGGAATCCCATCGCCGTCGTCCTCGACGTAGAATCCGTCATCGTGCTCCAGACGACCGACGGTTACGGTGACGGCTTCTCCGCCGTGCTCGATCGCATTTCTGAACAGATTCTCGAAGAACTGCGTCAACCTGCTGCCATCGCCGGCAACTGTTGGGACGCCCTCGGAAACAGTCAGCGTCGCGTCAGCAGTATCGACAAATCCCCACGCCTTTGTCGTGACCATCTCCAAATCGACCTGTTCCGTCTCGGTGATCGTAGATTCGCCACGCGCCAGCGTGAGGAGATCATCGATCAGTCGCTCCATACGGTCGTGTGCAGAGGCGATCCGATCTACGTGTTCGAGATCACCGGTCTCTTCGACGACATCCAGAAAGCCGATGGCAACGGACAGGGGATTCCGGAGGTCGTGGGCGACGACACTGGCGAACTCGTCGAGCCGTTCGTTCTGGCGCTGCAGTTCCGTTTCGCGACTCGAACGAGCGAATGCCCCCTCGACGGTCGCACCCAGGATCTGAAACAGATCCACGTCTGTGTCCGAGAACGTCCGATCCGACGACGTTCCCACGCCCAGGAGGCCAAACTCACCGAGCGGGACGAAGAGTCCGCTTTGAATCCCCGTGTCGGATTCTTCGAGGGCACTTTCGGCCTGAATGTCGTCGTACACGCGCAGTTCAGACGCCTCGAAGGAGTCCCACGCGAGGCTGTCCCCGGATTCCAATCGCGGGAGCTCGCCGACTCTGTCTTTCGTGGCAGCACTCGTACTCAGCGGGACGAGGGCGTCGCCCTGGGCGGTATATTCCCAGATCCCGGTCAGATCGAACCCGAGCGTCTCGACGGCCGCCTCGACCGCGATATCGCTGATTTCGTCACTCGACTGTGCGCCACTGAGTCGCTGTGCTGTCTCTTGGAGTGCGCGGAGTTTCGACTCTAACTGTTTCTGGTCAGTAATATCCTCCAGGACGGCCAGGATGCTCGTGATCTCACCGTCAGAGCCGGTGATCGGCGCGACCGAGAGAAGCAACTCCAGTTCCTCACCGTCTTTCCGTTCACGTCTGACCTCTTTTCCACGGATTTCCTCGCCGCTGACAGCGCGCTGGCGGTGAGAGGTAAACTCGGCTGTCTGCTCGTCAGGGACAATCGGATTAAATTCACCGAGCACCTCCTCCCGTGACCAGCCGAACATCTTCTCAGCCCCATCATTCCAGCGGATGACGTTCCCGTCGGTGTCGATTTCCATGACGGTAAGTGGAGTAGCCTCGATGAGTGATTCCAGTCGCTGGTTCGTCGTCTCCAAGTCGCGCTCTCGTTCGACCTGTTCGGTTACGTTCCGAGCGATACCGACGATACGGACGATCTGTCCGTCGACGATGACGGGAGCGAGACTCGTATCCCAGAACCGCGCGTCATCGGCAATATCCAACTGTTCACGATACGTGATCGGCTCACGCTGTTCGACACACCGAGTGTAGTTGGCCTCTAGTTCGGCACCCCGCGTCTCACCGAAGACTTCGCGCGGCGTCTGTCCCCGGACTTCTTCAGTCGAGAGTCCGGTCTGCATCTCGTACCCGGGGCTAAGTTGAGCGAACTCGAACGACGGGTCGTCGTCAGCCGCGTCGACATCCAACATGAAGATTGCGTCTCCCGACGTTTCGAGCAGTGCCTCGTATTCCTCCGCCAGTTCTCGATACTCACGCTCGTTGGTTTTTTGCTCCGTAACATCTTGAAAGACACCACGGATCACAGGCTCGTCGTGCTGGGCGCTGTCGACGCGTTCTCCCCAGGATCTGACATCGCGAACGACACCGTCGGCGCGAACGATTTGGAGATCGAGATCGTAGGACTCACCGTCTTCGATTGCGCGCTCGAAAGCCTCCGTGATGGTCTCCCTGTCGTCGGGATGATAGAATTCGAGTCCGTCGTCCACCGACGGTTCGTACTCATCGTCGACACCGTGAATCCGGCGAACCCCAGCAGACCAGTCGAGTTCTCCCGTCGACGGGAAGTACTCCCAGACGCCGATATCCGCGATCTCTTGGACTCGCTCGAAGAGAAACTCTTGACGTTCGAGTTCGACCCGGTCTCGCTTCCGTGAGAGTTCGGCACTTGCGAGTTCGGCGAGTAACTCGACGAACGTCCGCTCGAGTGCTCCAAACGGACCCGCTCGGGTCGTCGGACTCGAAAAATTAAGCGTCCCGTAGCGCTCACCGTCGACGACGAGTGGGACGCCGAGATACGATTCAAGCCCGAACTCACGGTAGGCAGGATGGGTGTCTTTGCCCTCGGCGACTGCATCTGCGAACGAACAAACCGCATCTTCTCGGACGACTTCCTCGCAGTACGTCGAGGCGAGGTCGAACTGGTCTCCGGATTCGATATCGGCACCCGGTCCGTGTACCGCGTTGACTGTGTAGGTGCTATCGCGGATGTGTGAGACGATCCCGATTTCGAGACCCAGTGTCTGACAGCCGACTTCCAGTAACTCCTGCAGTCGAGTCTCAGTCAGGACGTCGGGTTCCGCCATCACAGACTGGAGGTCGCGGAGCGCATCCCGCTCTCTTTGCAGTTGTTGGTTGGCTTTGCTCTGTTCCGTCACGTCCCGGGCCACGACGAGGACCTGCTGGCTCGGCCCACTCTCGAACGGCGTGACACGAACATCGAACGTCCGGTCATCGCCTCCGGCCGTGATCTCGAGTTGCAGATCCACATCGTACAATCCCGTTTGGCCGCCGTCTCCCTGTAACTCGTCGAGTGTCGTGTCGACCGCCTGCGTGAACCGCTCTGCATCGGACTCCGAGATACGGTCGTCCACGGCGGTCTGAAGTTGCTGACCGGTGACCTGATCAGACGCTTGTCCGAAGATCGTTCGTTTCGCAGCCGCGTTCGCGAACTCGATAGTACCGTCGTCATCGAGGACGAGCACGACATCGTGGATGGTTTCGAGGATTGCGTCACTCCGCGCTAGCTCCTGTTCTCGCTCGCGCTCCGCAGTGATTTCACGCGAAAAGACAGTGAGACCGTCGCTATCCGGAAAGGCTCGCACTTCGACCCAGTAATCGAACGGCTCTCCGAGACGCTGTTCGAAAGAGACCGGTTCGCCGGTCTCCATCGCGGTTCGGTATCGGTCTTCGAGTGTCGTCCCCACGATCGACGGGAACTCGTCCCAGAGTGTCGCGCCGATGACGGCATTGCGATCACGGTCGATACGGTCGGCCATCTTTTCGTTCAGATACTCGATACGCCACTCGTTGTCGACGGCATAGATCGCATCAGTTGCGCGTTCGAGTGTTCGCTGAAAGCGAGTCGTCATTCGTTCGGCGACCTCTTTTTTCCGAGCCGCCTCGACGAGAGTCTGAACACGGCGTGCGAGTAACTCGAAGTTGTTCTGATCAGCGCGGATCGGGATGTAATCAGAGACGCCTGCCTGGGTCGCTTCACTCGCGATCTGTTCGTTTCCGCGTCCCGTGAACAAGATTGTCGGTATCTCGGCTCGGTCGGATTGGAGCCGCTGCAGGAGATCGATACCCGTCCCGTCCGGTAGTGAGTAAGAGGTGACGACACAATCGATGAGAGAACTGTCCAGGTCGTCGAGCGCGGCTTCCGCGGTCGCGGCAGTCGTGATCGTAAGTTCCGGCGACGTGTTCAGCAGTTTCGTCCGTGCGAGTTCAGCAAAATCTGTATCTCCGTTCACATAGAGAACATGAATCATATCGGAACTGTGGCCATCAGCAGGATTCATTACGACAGCTAGGAGCTGAACAGTTATCAATGACCTGCGTCGATTCTCTTTTTCGATAGCGCGGGCGAAGTCTCTCAGTTTGGGGGCATAACCAGCGACCGAGAAGAGCCGCCGGGACGCCGATGCCCCGAGCGACCGAGATCCGCACTCGTGAGGGGCCACGGTGTCCGGAACCCTGCGGACAGAAATCTGTACAGAGACACCCGTCTCGGTTACAGTTCTGAGTCTGGACTCGGTGGGACCGATGTTCCTATGTATTGGGCTGACCAGCCTCCGGTATGCGCCAGTTCATCGTCGTGGCCCGGAGCGGGCCGACAACTGCGGACTTCTCACTCGATGATCTGCCGGCGGCGGGCCGCGTGGATCTGCTCGCTCGCTGTGTGACCGCCTCGTTTCTGCTCTCGCACGGACTCCGAGAGGACGTTCGGACGCATCTCGTGCTTGGTGACGAGTTCACGGTCCGGTTCGAGGGTCGTGAACTCCGCGGATTGCACCCCGACGAGCGCTCGACGGCCGCGCTGATCCGGAACGCGCTCTCCGAGCGCGAGGAAGCCATCGGACAGATCCCCGTGGAGATTTCCGCGGGCGTCTCACTGGTCAGGATGGACCTCGACGCGACGCTGGCGGAAGTGAGTTCGAACAGTCAGATCTACCGGTTGCATCCCGACGGGGCCCCAAAGGCGGAGGTGTCGCCGCCGGAGTCGCCGGCGTTCGTTCTCTCGAATCACCGCGAATTCGAGGCGGAGGACGCGGAGATAATCGTGGAGTATGCCGAGGGTGAGATCTGTCTCGGGCCGGAGGCGATCCACGCCGACCACGCCATCGCAGTGGCGCACAACTGGCTGGACGTGGCCGAATAGTTCGGTCGATTCGCAACCGTTAAACTGTCCGACCGATACGTCACAAGTGCGGGCCGGTGGGGTAGCTTGGTATCCTTCGGCCTTCGGGTGGCCGTAACCTCAGTTCGAATCTGAGCCGGCCCACTTCTCCCGCACTTTGCAACAACGAACAGCAGCGAACTCTCTGCGCAGACCGACGATTCACAGCCATTTGTTCGGCAGTATCCGGATGGAGTGAATCAGTGGACGGCCTCCCTCCTCAGATGATTCTATCCACAGTTCCCCAGCGAGGCAAAGAGTGGACGAGACGTGCGGTGAAATGCCCCGACACCGAGACAGGAGGGGCAAGAAAGTATTTATAAACAGGCAGGAAGGCTGTGTATGGAGAGACGCCAATTCATCGAGATCGTCGCAGGCGGAGTGGCAACCGTTGGACTGGCTGGCTGTTCCGGCCAATCGGGGGATGGACCGAACGTGAGCGACGAGGAATCGCCCGGCGACGCGTCGGAAACACTGGCAGACGAGACAGTCGAAGTCTCCGAAGACAGCTACCAGGCGTATACCGCCACCCTCGAAAGTTCCGCAACGCTGTCCTACGATGCGATCGTACGAGAGGGGCCGGCAATCGATATTATCGTCACCAACGGAAACGAGTTCACGAACTACGAAAACGACGAAAACTTCCGGTACAACTCGGCAGCATCTGAACTGGACACCTCGAACACGAACAACTCGACAGAACTCGACAGCGGCAACTGGGCCCTGATTCTCGACAACACGTCCCGAGGAGAGGCAGAGCCACCGACGAACTTTGACGACGATATCGCGACGGTAGAGATCGAAGCAACGATCTCGTAACGATCTCTTATCGCAATCCGTCAGCCATCATCTCGATGTGTTCGTTGTCGTGCGTGACGAACACCTCGGCCCCCTCTCGGCGAGCGCGGGCTTTCAGCGCTCTCAGCGATTCGATCGACTGCGAGAGGTCGTAGTTGAACGAGGCGAGATGTTCACGCTCGTAGCCGGACTCCTTGTGGGCGATGTCCGCTCCCAGAATCACGGTCCCAGTCTCAGGTAACTCCACCTGAACGGACTGGTGGCCCGGCGTGTGCCCCGGCGTCGGGAACGTGACGAGACTCCCATCGCCGAAGACATCGTATTCTCCCCGTACTGGCGTCACGTCGTACGCTCCCGAGCGCAGCATGTCGAAATCGCCCTCCAGATAGAACACCTCTTGGACGGGGACCGGCCAGTGAGCGTACCGAAGTTCCTCCTCTCGAACGATGATCTCCGCGTCGGGGAACGTGTCGATGTGGCCCGCGTGGTCGGAGTGTAGATGTGTGAGGACCAGATAATCGATGTCCTCGGGTGAATACCCAACGTCCTCCAGTTGCGCACGAGGGTGCATCTCGGGCCCGTACTCGATGGCCGGGAGGAACGCCTCCATGAACTCGGCACCGTGTTGCCCATAGGAGGCAGGATCGTCGAGCATGTCGTGACTGAGTCCAGTGTCGACCACTGCGGTTCCCTCCGGATGATCGACGAGATAGAACGGACAGACGGCCGTGTACGACTCCCCCGGGTCTGTCAGTTGCTCCATAAAGCTGTTGTCGAGCGCCCAGTTTGCTGTGTTGAACTCGTATAGTTCGGTAGCTGTTGTCATGGAACAGGCACACACACGGAACCACTCATAATAAATTCGGGGGGCGATATCGTCACTGCGCGCCTGTGTACCGAACAACCCCGTCCTCGACAGTTGCAACCAGAACGGCACGCGCGAGGTGGCCGTTCGAGCGGACGTGATGCTCGGGGACCAGCGGCAGCGGGACGGGACGAACGCCGTCGGCGCGCATCGCAGTCACACCGGAGTAGTCCCCGACGACCGCCTCGCCCTCGGAGACGAGAAATCGCCCGTCCTCGTTGCGAGCGTACCGATGCCGAAAGGCAGCGGGCGAGGGACCGGGACAGGCCAGCCCCGCGACAGAATCAAGAACTGCGACCGTCTCCTCGCCGACCGTGAGATGCAGTTGCGGCGACTCCGTCGAACCGCTCTCGGCCCACGACAGAGGTCCGTACCCCTCGACGCAGGCGAAGGAGTCGTCAGTGAGTTGGATGCGATCCTCTACCGTGTAGAACTGCCGGAGGCTGTCCTGTTCGCCGGCGAGCGCGAACGGCGACGAGAGAATCTCGGCGACCTGATCGTAGTCGTGCTGGTCGACGACGAGAACCGGGACACGACCGTCGTGGGCAGCGGCTGCGACCGCCGAGATGACGGTCAGCGGGTTGCTGTCGGTGATCGACGCGACTGCGAGCGGCGCGTCGACACCAGTCAGATCGGTCGGTCCGTCGCGTGCGATACGCGGCGAGCCGTGGGTGTCGACCGTAAAGCCGCGGTCCCGGAGATCGTCTCCGACGCGCTCGATGCGGGCCGACGGTGAATCTGTCATTGCACATACGTAGGGCTCTGGAAATATAACGACGCCGCCGGGCATTCCCCGCGAGCAGGTCGAAAAGAATCGTTCCGCCCGATTCACCGGCTAGGTATAGCTGTTCTACTCCGTCGGATCAATCCGCGGCAGTCACTCTGGCGTGAATCTGTCCGCGGAGTTGGTCGAGGTGCTATACGGGTACAAAGAAAGGAGATTGCACTCCCTGAACACCCGATTTCGAATAAACAGTCAGCACGTTTTTATGATACTGAGCCGTAACTTTAGCTGGCGTGTCTGGGCACGCGCCGCTGTCGTCGTCTCGATACGCAACGGCGGAATTCGCCGTTGCGATTTTTATTCAGAACCGCCTGTGTCTGGATCGGCAGCTGCCGAGTCAGTCTCGTTCGACTGGCCAGTCGCCTGGTCTGCTCTATCAGCCGAGCGGACGTTCTGACCGCGAGCCTCGCCGAAGGAGTCGTCGGCGCGTTCGTAGGCCATCTCACCGCGGAGCATCGTCCACTCGGGGAAGATGCCGTCCCAGCCCTCGAACGGTGTCCACTCGCATTTGGAGTGAAGATCCTCGGCTCGGATCGGTTCGATGTCGTCGGGGTCGACCAGTACGAGGTCGGCATAGTTGCCGGCCTCGACACGCCCACGATCCGGGAGGTCGAACACGTCCGCAGGACTCGTCGCGGTCAGATCACGAACGCGCTCGAAACTGAGTCGACCCTCGGCGGCCTCGACCAGAAGAAGCGGGAGGACCGTCTCGACACCGGGGACGCCACTGGGTGCCGACCAGATATCGGCATCCTTCTCGGCGGCCGTATGCGGGGCGTGATCGGTCGCGATCATATCGACCGTGCCGTCGGCAACTCGGTCGTAGACCTGCTGGCGGCGGCGCTCTCGACGGAGCGGCGGGTTCATCCGGCCGTGGGTTCCCAGGTCGTCGAGGTCGCTGCGAGAGAGAAAGAGATGATGCGGCGTGACTTCACAGGTCATCCCGGTCTCGGCTGCGATATCGATCCCCTCCGGCGTGCTGGTGTGAGCGATATGGATCTGTGCGTCTCGCTGCTCGGCCAGCGCACAGGCCCGGCGGACCGCCTCCTCCTCGGCGCGGGCGGTCCGGTAGGCGCTCCACGCGTCCGCATCAGTTCGGTCGCGGGCGCTGTCGTTGAACAGCGTCGCGTCCTCGGCGTGGACCGTCACGGTCGTGTCCGCGTCGATGGCGCGTTCGAGCGCGTCGGTGAACAGTTGGCCGTCGATTCCCATATCGCCCGTCGAGTCCGCGAGAAAGACCTCACCCAGTGCGAACAGGTCGCGCTCGAAGAGGTCGTCCGGCTTCCACTCGGCCGTGACGCCGCCGTTGATGCCGTAATCGACCAGCGACTGGTCGGCGTATTCGGCCTTCTCGTCGTATCCCGGGCCGTCGACCGTCGGTGGATCGGTGTTTGGCTGGTCGACGACGGTCGTCACCCCGCCCGCAGCGGCGCTTTTGCTCCCGGTCGTCCACGTCTCCTTGTGGCTGAACCCAGGTTCCCGAAAGTGGACGTGCACGTCGATCATCCCGGGCAGGAGTCGCTTGCCAGCGGCGTCGATACGCTCCTCGTCGTCGGAGTCGAGTGTGCCGGCCTCCGCGACGGCGTCGATCCGTTCGCCGCTGATCCGGACATCGCAGCGACGCCCGTCGGCGAGGGTCGCGTCTTCGATGAGCATACCAGTCGTCTACACGCCCGCCCTCGTAAGTCTCCCGGACCGCCCCGACTCACACCTCCTCGACCGTCACGTCACCCGCAGCGAAGTGCTCCTCGATGACGGTAACAACTGTTTCCGAATCGCTGACGCCGCCGGCGCGGGCGATGCTGCCAGTCGCATCCGACTCGAAGGGGATGTCGAGGGCGTCGTAGATCGGACCGAGCACATCGGCAATCTCCTCGTGATCGCTGACGACGACAATCCCAGCAACGACGGCCACGTTACGACGAACGCGCTGGGCGAGTCCGACAATCTTGCCATTCGCAGAGAGCGAGTGCGTCCCTGGACAGAAGGAGCCGTCAGGTTCGCCCTCGGCGGCATCGACGCTGAGGTCGGCGAGCGCTCGCTTGAAGCGCTCGGTCGTTCGCTCGTAGCGCTCGGTGATCCCCGACCGCGCGTCGTCGATGGGTGTCGCGAGGACGAACGACACCGTCGTTCCGGTGAAATAGACCGCGTGGCCGCCTGTCGTCCGTTCGATGGTCGGAATGTCTCTGGAGCGGGCGTGCTCGCGGGCGCGGTCGTAGCCCGACTTCGAGCTGTCGCGGCGGCCGAAGGCGACGTGTCTCGGCGGCCGCCAGACCCGGAGGTGTCGACTCGACCGGTCAGCCGCCAGTTCGAGCAGACTGCGCGAGCGCTCGCGGTCCTCCTTCGGATTCCCAGCACGGCCCCGGACGACGTACACACGTGTGAATTGTCCACGAGTAACAAAAATCCCGGTGCGACGCGGGTGGTGGTTCTTCCCGGTGCCGAAGAACCTATATTTACCGGCTTCCAAAGTCCAGACATCCAAATGTCTCGCAGTCCGTCACTTCCTGAGCGCCCGCGCCTTGATCTCGACCCGGACATGTCGCCGGACGAGCGACTCGAAGCGCTTCGGAGTCACTTCGAAGACGTCTTAGAAGTTCACGAACAGCTCGAAACGCAGCTCGACCGGGCGAATACGCGTCGGGAGAATCTCACCGGGAAAGTCGACCGACTCGAACGCGAAAACGAGACGCTGAAATCCTCCTCGCTGTACATCGCGACCGCCGAGGAGATGCTCGACGATGGCGTCATCGTCAAACAGCACGGTAACAATCAGGAGGTGTTGACCGAGGTTTCGCCGGGGATCCGCCAGGAACTCGAAGCCGGCGACCGCGTCGCGATCAACGACTCCTTCGCGGTCCAGTCGGTGCTCGATCCGGAGACGGACGCGCGGGCGCAGGCGATGCAGGTCGACGGCAGTCCGGACGTGACCTACGACGACATCGGCGGCCTCGAAGAACAGATTCAGGAGGTCCGCGAAGCCGTCGAGCAACCGCTGGTCAACGCCGAACAGTTCCGCTCGGTCGGCATCGAACCGCCCAGCGGCGTCCTCCTGCACGGTCCGCCGGGAACCGGGAAGACGATGCTCGCCAAAGCGGTCGCCAACGAGACCGACGCCACCTTCATCAAGATGGCCGGCTCGGAGTTGGTTCAGAAGTTCATCGGCGAGGGCGCGCGACTCGTCCGGGATCTGTTCGAACTCGCGAGCGAAAACGAACCCGCCGTCATCTTCATCGACGAAATCGACGCTATCGCCTCGAAACGGACGGAGTCGAAAACGTCCGGCGACGCCGAGGTCCAGCGGACGATGATGCAACTGCTCAGCGAGATGGACGGCTTCGACGACCGCGGGGAGATTCGGATCATCGCCGCGACCAACCGCTTCGATATGCTCGACCGCGCGATTCTCCGCCCCGGCCGGTTCGATCGACTCATCGAGGTTCCCAAACCCAACTGGGACGGCCGCGAACGGATCCTCGATATCCACACCGAGGGCATGAATCTCGCCGACGACGTGGACCTGAAAGCACTCGCCTCCGATACGGAGGGCTTCTCCGGGGCTGAACTTGCCTCCCTGGCGACCGAATCCGGGATGTTCGCCATCCGTGACGAGCGGACGGAGATCAGATACGAAGACTTCGAGAACGCACTCGAGAAGGTCCAAGAAGACGAGGAAGCCGCCGGAACGCCCATCGCATTCGCCTGAGCGGCCCGCAGTCTCTATTTTGTAACGACACCAGCAACTGTTATACCACTTGCCGGTAAAGTTCCGAGAGAGAACAGTACTGCAGAGATGTCGAGTCATTATATTACGGCAGAGGAACACCTCCCGACAACCGTCCCGGCCGAGACGAGCCTCCAGATCACCGATGCGCAGACGAAACGCATCTTCGAGGCGCAGGTCCGGATTGCGCAAGATCCCGATGCGCTGGTCAATCCGGAGCCGCTGACGGTCGTGACGGGGCCACACGAGAGCGATAGCGAAACGTGGTACGTCCAGTTACTCGACGACGTTGAACTCGGCATCGACGAGCCCTTGCTGCGCTCGCTCGCGGACGAACAGGAGTCGAACTCGAACATCGTCAACACGCGGTCGGACGACCTCAAGGTCCTCCTACGATATCTCGTCGAATCGGGTGAGTACGGATCGACGGCAGAAGCGCTTCGGACAATCGTCTTCGAGCGTCTCGCCGAGGAGCAATCCGACTTGCTGCGGGCGTACGAAGAGATCCGAACCGAATTCGAGACCGACCCATTACGTGACTGCCTGCCGGACCGAGAGGAGTCATGAGCGCCCAGTCGTTCCGTGAGTATCTCGGCCGCCTCGAAACACGTAGTGTCGAGCAGTCGGTCTCCTGGGATCTCGAAGCGAGTGCGATAACGATGCTGGCGAACCACGACGATGGACCGGTCCCCATCTTCGAGTCGGTCGGGTCGTCGACCGACGCGATGCTGGTGGGCGACCCGTACCGTGGTTCGCGAACCCGCCCCTGGGATCGGCCCGCGATGGGAGTCGGACTCCCGACAGGGCTATCCGGTCAGTCCTACTACGACCGCGTGATCGACCGCCTCGAACGGCCTCGGGAACCACAGGTGATCGACCCGGCGGATGCTGGCTGCAAAGAACACGTCTGGACGGGGCAGGAGTTGAATTTATTGTCGTTTCCCTGGCCGTACATCCACCAGGGCGACGGCGGGCGGTACTCGAATTTGCACACCGTCATCGCACCGGACCCGGACACGGATTGGGGGAGTTGGTCTCGGCACCGCATGATGATTCACGACGAGGGACAGGCGAGCCTGTTGTTGTCGGCCGGCGAGCAGGTCCCGAATCGCTACTATTACGAGTATGAACCGCGCGACGAACCGATGCCGGTCGCCGTCGCCATCGGTGCCGAGCCAGCGGTCGAGTGTAGCGCAGACATGTGGATTCCAGCGGGCAAAAGCGAAGCCGCTTTCGCGGGCGGGCTGGCAGAGCGGCCGGTCGAGTTAGTGCCGTGTGAGACCAGCGAGCTATCCGTCCCAGCGAGTGCAGAACTCGTCATCGAGGGTCACGTTCGGCCGAACGACCGCCTCGACGAGGGACCCTTCGGCGATTACTTCGGCTACGTCAACGGCCCGCGGCGGTCGATGCCGGTGTTCGATGTCGAGGCGATCACCCACCGACACCGGCCGCGAATCCCTTTCTGTGTGGAAGGAACCGGCGTCGGCTACGGCCGAAATTCGACCAGTACGCTCCAGCTCGCCGCGGCCGGCCCCGATGCGACGCTCGGTCTCCGCGCCGCCGGATTCGACGTGACGATGGCCGCTCCCTGGCGGTTCACCTCCCGCATGGTCTGGGTCATCTCGACGGACTGTCCGTACCCGGGCTATCTCCACGAACTGGCGAATTTCGTCTTTACGACCTGGGGGATGCTGCACATCGACTGTTTCGTCTTCGTCGACGAAGACGTGAATCCACTCGATCCGCAAGCGGTGATGAGCGCCATTGCACTCGACGCTGACCCCGAGACTGACTTCCACCAGTTCGGTGTCGAACGCATGCCCAAGGTCCCGCTCAACATCTACCAGACACCCGACGAGAAAGGAAGCGCCGAAGTCGGGACCTCGAAAACGAAGACGGCCAAAACCTACATCGACGCACGGAGCGAGCAAGGACCGAGACGGCGGCGCCCAGACAGAGAGCGACGCGAGCAGGCCCAGCAGACACTCCTCGACGCAGGGATGTCCGCGGAGTTGCTCGGCCTCGTCGACGAACGGGGAGGTGACGCCGAGTGATCCCCTTCGGACAGTACGTCCGCGGACTCGCACGCGACGACAAACTCCTGACCGTCCCGGAAACCGCGGACGATCCCGTCGATATCATCGCCGGAGAAGCGCTCCGCGCCAGCGGTCCGGCACTTCGATTCGAGCGCGAGAGCGGAGTCGACCTCGCCAGTGGCGTCTTCAGCGGCCCGAATCTGATGCGACGCCGGGAGAGCAAGCCCTGGACGCGGCTCTCGCTGGGACTCGGTTTCGATTCGGATGCGGAGTTCGTCGACCTCCTCGAAACGATCGCACACCTCGGACCCGCGGGGTCGGCTGCGGGCTCGACGTACACGAGTCAGTCAGCCTCGCCATCGGACGCCGACATACAGGATCTGCAGTTTCCACAGGAAACGGACGGGATGTGGCCGTCGGTCACGCTCGGACTCGCAGCAGTCGGGACCGGCGAGGGGTCACACTGGGCTCCAGCACACGGCTCGGTCGTGAGTACCGATACACTCAGGGTTCGCCTGCCGGAGTCAGTCACCGAACTGATCGACGATAACGCGACGATTACGATTGCACTGGGCGTGCCGCCGGCCGCGATCACGGCCGCGACGGCACTCGCGGTCACCGGTCAACTCGACGCGCCGGTTCGATCCTGCGGCGTCAGTGAGGACGTGCCAGCCGTGCCGACCAACGGCGGCAGTGTCCCCGCCGCGAGTGAGGTCGTCATCGAGACGACCGTGCAGGATCGAACTCCCGAAGATCGCACCGCCCGCCGTGAGGCCTGGGAGTTCGTGACCAGCAGTACCGCGCTCTCGCTGTCGGTCGAGCGCGTGTTGACGACCGACAATCCAGTCGTCCCGTTTACCCCACTTGGCTACCCGATGGCTGACGACACCCAGCTAACCGGACTGGCGGTCGCGGCGTCGCTGTACCACCGTGTCAACAACTACTGGGCGATCTCGCCGGTGGAGTGGATCATGTTGCCGGCCGAAGCCGAACTCGGCATCTGCGTGGTGTCGAGTGATATCCTCTATCCCGGCTTCGAGTGGCAGTTGGCGAACATTCTCTTTTCGTTCTCGTCGCTGTTCGATACAGTCGTCATCGTCGACGACGATGTCCCGCCGACTGACTTCGGGCGTGTCCTCAGCGACATCTGGGTGAAAGCGAACCCCGCACAGGACTGGGTGTTCGGCGACTCGAACGCACCGGCGGCCAGGCGGCCACACTACCGACAGGACGGCACGACTGGATCGCGACTGTACGTGAACGCGGCCTGGGACCCACGCTGGGAATCGACGTACATCGCACCGCGTGTCACCTTCGAGGAGTCCTTTCCCCGTTCGATCCGCGACACTGCACGAGCAGTCTGGAACGAAAATCGGTGACTCGGCACCGCAGACGGGCGTAAAATCGGACTCGACGACTAGTCGTTGAGGTCACAGATTCACATCATAAATATTATGTATTGTAAACAGATCTGTTTACGCAATACTGGACGGTTTTAAATCCGTTGTAGGAAATGGAACAAAGTATATTCTGACAATTTCTGCTGCCGAATTAACCAGTATCGTTATATATGATGCCGAAATGCGCGGCAGTGTATGGTGGGAAGCCACAACCTGACGGACTACGAAGCGAAGCGCGAGGAGTTCTCGTGGGACGAGATTTACGCGGAAGCAGATAGAGCCGCACCGAGAGAACTGAATATCGGACACGAAGTCGCCGACCGGCACGCGACCGACCGGGGGAAGGTTGCACTCTACCAGGTCGGCACCGACGGCGAGTTGACGACGATGACCTTCTGGGAACTGGCCGACCGGTCGAGCCAGTTTGCGAACCTCCTCGAAGAACTCGGCGTCGAGGAGGGCGAGCGGGTCTTCTCGTATATGCCCCGCATCCCGGAACACTACGTCGCGATGGTCGGGACGCTCAAACGCGGCGCAGTCTGGGGGAGCGTCAACGAGCGGTTCGGCCCGGACGGCATCTCCTACCGCCTCGACGACTGTGACACGAAAGTTGTCGTCACGACGAGCGACAACCGCGAGACGGTTGCAGAGGCGCTGAAATCGGTACCGTCGGTCGAACACGTCATCACTGTCGACCGCGGAAGCGGTGCGCCTCCGGAGGACGTGGTGTTCAACACGGCGCTCGACGACGCGAGCACGGAGTACGAGGCCGCCGACACCAGCGCCGACGACGACGCGATGCTGTACTACACGTCGGGAACGACCGGACTGGCCAAAGGTGTCCTCCACAAACAGCGCTGGGTGGCCGGCGTCGCAGCAACTCAGAAGTACGCTGTCGACCTCCAGCCAGGAGATATCTACTGGAGTACGGGCGACCTCGGCTGGCTGACAGGCGCGATCAACACACTCGGTGCCTGGTTCTGGGGGGCGTCGCTCTTCACCTACGAAGGCGAGTTCGACCCCGAGGAGTGGGCGGACCTGCTCGATCAGTACCCAATCACGGTCCTGTTCTCGGTGCCGACGGCCTACCGGATGCTCCGGGAGAACGAGGAGGTACTCGACGACGCCGACCTCGACCTGCGACACGCGCTGTCGATCGGCGAACCGCTGAGTGCGAGCGTCGTCGAATGGGGCCAGGACAACCTCGGTGTCACGATCCTCGACACCTACGGGCAGACCGAGACGGGCAACATGATTATCAACAACTACCCGACGATGGAACTCCGACCGGGGTCGATGGGCCGGCCGCTCCCGGGCATCGAGGCCGAAATTGTCGATCCCGACTCGGGTGAGGTCCTCGAACCCGGCGAGACGGGTGAGATCGCACAGCGCGGCGAGTACCCGTGTTTCTTCGCGGAGTACTGGAACAAGCCCGAAAAGACAGAGAACTGTTTCGTCGATGGGCCAGACGGCGAGTGGTATCTCTCCGGTGACCTCGCACACAAAGATGAAGACGGCTACTTCTGGTTCGAGGGGCGGGCCGACGACGTGATCCTCTCCTCGGGCTATCGCATCGGTCCCTTCGAGGTCGAGAGTTCGCTGGGTGAACACGAGGCCGTCGCCGAGTCCGCGGTCGTTCCCAAACCACACCGCGAGCGCGGGAACATTGTCAAGGCCTTCGTCGTCCCCAGTGAGGATGTCGAGCCGAGCGAGGGGCTCAAAGAGGAGATCAAAAACCACGTCAAAGAAGAGCTGTCGGCACACGAGTACCCCCGGGAGATCGAGTTCCGCGAGGAACTGCCCAAGACGGTGACGGGCAAGATCCGACGGAACGAACTCCGGGACGAAGTCGACGAAGAGGCATAACGAGCCACGGAATTTCTTTCGAGAAAAATGAACTTCGAGTCAACGCAAGAACGGTCGATGATCCGCTCGACTGCCGAAGAACTGGCAGGCGAGTACGGTCCGGAGTACTGGCGCGAGAAAGAACAGGCTGGCGAGTTCGCTGCCGATTTCTGGGACGAACTCGCAGCCGCTGGCTTCCACGGCCTGCTCGTCCCCGAGGAGTACGGCGGTGCCGGCATGGGGATGCAGGAGATGGGACTGGCGATGGAGACCCTCTGTGCAGAAGGCTGTGGAATGGCCGGCACCTGGTATCTCGTCTTGACCGGCGGGATGGCGGCGGTCGGCATCCGGGAGAACGGCACCGACGCCCAGAAAGAGAAATACCTCCCGGACATCGCCAACGGAGAACGGAACTTCTCGATCGGGATCACCGAACCCGAGGCCGGGACGAACACCCTCAACGTCGCCACCCGAGCGGAGAAAGACGGCGACGAGTACGTCCTCAACGGCAACAAAGCCTGGATCACCTTCTCCGACCGGGCGGACAACATGATCCTCGTCACGCGCACGACGCCGAAGTCGGAGGTCGAGCGAGGCACCGACGGGATCAGCCTGTTCATCGTCGACATGGATGACCCGGGGATAGACGCGTCACCGATCCCCAAACACGGGATCAACTACTCGAAATCCTGCGAGGTGTTCATCGAGGATGTCCGCGTCCCCGAGGCAGATCTTCTCGGGGACGAAGACGACGGCTGGGGAGCGCTGGTCGACATGCTCAACCCCGAGCGCATCGGCTTCGCCGCCGCCGGGACGGGCATCGGCAAACTGGCCGCGGAGACGGCAATCGACTACGCCAACGAGCGGGAGGTGTTCGACGCACCGATCGGCAGCCATCAGGCGGTTTCGTTCCCGATCACGAAAGCCTACACGCAGATGGAAACGGCAGCGCTGATGCGCGAGAAGGCATCGTGGCTGTACGACCAGGGCAAAGAGTGTGGCTACGAGACGAATGTGGCCAAGGCAACCGCCGTCGAGGCCGGCATCGAAGCAGTCAAGCAATCGATGCAGGCCTTCGGCGGGTGGGGTTACGCCAAGGAGTACGACGTCGAGCGGTGGTGGCGCGAGATCAACCTCACTCGACTCGCACCGGTCTCCCAGCAGATGGCGTACAACCACGCGAGCCAGCAACTTGGGTTCCCCAAGTCGTACTGACCATGTTCGAGAAAGTACTCGTCGCCAACCGCGGTGAAATCGCTGTCCGCGTCATGGCAGCGTGTGAGGAGTTGGGTATCGAGACAGTTGCGATCTACAGCGATGCCGACAGAGACGGCGGCCACGTCGCCTATGCCGACGAGGCTTACAACGTCGGCCCCGCCCCCGCGAGCGACTCCTATCTCGATCAAGAGACGATCATCGAGGTCGCAGAGCGAGCCGGGGCCGACGCGATTCATCCCGGCTACGGCTTCCTCGCGGAGAACGCCGAGTTTGCCCGTCGCGTCGAATCGACCGACGGCATCACGTGGGTCGGCCCATCGAGTGATGCGATGGAGACGCTGGGCGAGAAGACTGCGGCCCGGTCGGTGATGGAGTCCGCCGATGTTCCGGTCGTTCCCGGCACGACCGAGCCAGTCGACGACGCCGAGGAGGTGCGCGAACTGGGCGAGGAGTACGGCTATCCGATCGCCATCAAAGCCGAGGGCGGCGGTGGCGGCCGAGGGATGAAAATCGTCCACAGCGACGCCGAAGTCGACGACGCCCTCGAAAGTGCAAAGCGGGAGGGCGAGGCCTACTTCGGCAACGACTCGGTCTACGTCGAGAAGTACCTCGACGCGCCCAAACACATCGAGGTGCAGGTTCTCGCCGATCAGCACGGCAACGTCCGCCACCTCGGCGAGCGTGACTGCTCGCTACAGCGACGCCACCAGAAGGTCATCGAAGAAGCCCCGAGTCCGATCCTCGACGCCGACCTCCGGGCGGAGATCGGCGATGCCGCCCGCCGGGGCGTCCGTGAGGCCGACTACACCAACGCCGGGACCGTCGAATTCCTCGTCGAAGATGGAGAGTTCTATTTCATGGAGGTGAACACCCGGATTCAGGTCGAACACACCGTCACCGAGGAAGTGACCGGGATCGACATCGTCCGCTGGCAGTTGCGAGTCGCCGCCGGCGAGGAACTCGGCTTCGAGCAGGACGACGTGACCATCGAGGGACACGCGGCCGAATACCGCATCAATGCGGAGAATCCGGCCGAGGAGTTCGCCCCCACGCCGGGAACGCTTGAGACCTATAGACCTCCAGCGAGCATCGGGGTTCGACTCGATCACGCGGTCGGGCAGGGCGACGAGATCGGTGGCGATTACGACTCGATGATCGGGAAACTCATCGTCACCGGCGAGGACCGCGAGCACTGTCTCGACCGCTCGAAACGCGCGCTCGAACACTTCGAGATAGAGGGCCTGCATACGACGATTCCGTTTCACCGATTGATGCTGGACGACGAGACCTTCGTCTCCGGCGAGCACACCACGAAATATCTCGACAGCGAACTCGATGCAACGGACCTCGACGCGGCAGTCGAGCAGTGGGGCCCCGACCAGACCGACAGCGACAGCGCAGGGGCGTCGGCGACAGAACTGGCCGTCGAAGTCGACGGCAAGCGGTTCGATGTCGTCGTCGAAGACGGCCTGCAACAGGTTCCGAGCGGCGGATCAAGCGGGGGGAGTGACAGTTCCGGTGGCGTCTCTGGCGGTTCCAGCGGGGGCCAGCAGACAGCGGCCGCTGGCGCTGTCACCGCAGAGATGCAGGGGACGATCCTCTCTGTCGAGGTAGCAGAGGGAGAGCAGATCGCACAGGGAGAGGTGATCTGTGTCCTCGAAGCGATGAAGATGGAAAACGACGTTGTCGCTTCGACGAGCGGGACGGTCGCGTCTGTACCCGTCTCGGAGGGCGACTCCGTCGATATGGGCGATACCCTGATCGTACTGGAGTGATCACAGATGCGAATCAAAGTATCAGATGACACTGACGAGACGGAAGCGAGCGCAATTGCCGAAGCACTCTCGGAGCACTTCCGGGACGACGTTGTCGTCGTCACCGACGGCGGCGACGAGGTCGGCACCGCCGACTTCGACGACGACTCACCGGCGGACGACCTCGGCCCGACCGAACGCGAGGAGCGACTGCGCGAAGAGATCGACGAAATCCTCGACGGCGGCCCCGAGAAGTACAAGTCACAGCTCTCGGAGGAGGGCAAACTGTTCGTCCGGGATCGGCTGGATCTCTGGTTCGGAGACGACTGTCTGTTCGAGGACGGCAAGTTCGCCGAGTTCGACGCCGACGACCAGCTTCCGGCGGACGGCCTCATCACCGGCGCAGCGGAGTTCGAGGGCCGGGATCTGCATTTCATGGCCAACGACTACACGGTCAAACGCGGGAGCATGGCCGCGAAGGGCGTCGAAAAGTTCCTGCGGATGCAACAGCGCGCGCTCAAGACCGGTCAGCCGGTGCTCTACCTGATGGACTCCTCCGGCGGTCGGATCGACCAGCAGACCGGCTTTTTCGCCAACCGCGAGGGCATCGGGAAGTACTACTACAACCACTCGATGCTCTCCGGGCGGGTCCCGCAGATCTGCGTCCTCTACGGCCCCTGTATCGCGGGTGCAGCGTACACACCCGTGTTTGCTGACTTTACCGTCATGGTCAGGGACATGAGTGCGATGGCCATCGCCTCGCCACGGATGGTTGAGATGGTCACCGGCGAAGAGATCAGCCTCGACGAGTTGGGCGGTCCCGATATCCATGCACAGTACTCTGGCAGCGCTGACCTCGTCGCCGACGACGAAGAACACGCGCGGGAACTCGTCGCCAAACTCGTCGGCTACCTGCCGAACAATGCCGACGAGGACCCACCACACACCGAGGGGACGGCCCCGGCAATCTCACCGGAAGGGATCGATTCGATCGTCCCCCAGGAACCGAACAAGGGCTACGATATGTTCGACGTGATCGAGCGGGTCGTCGACGCCGACTCGGTGCTCGAACTGCGACCCCAGTACGGCAAGGAGATCATCACCGCCTTCGCCCGCATCGACGGCCGGCCGGTCGGAATCGTCGCCAATCAGCCCGACCACCGCGCTGGGGCGATTTTCCCCGATGCGGCAGAGAAGGCAGCAGAGTTCATCTGGACCGCCGACGCCTACAACATTCCGCTACTCTACCTCTGTGACACGCCAGGCTTCATGGCCGGCTCTTCCGTCGAGAAGGAGGGGATTCTCGAACAGGGCAAGAAGATGATCTACGCCACCTCCTCGGCGACGGTCCCCAAACAGTCGGTGGTCGTCAGGAAGGCCTACGGCGCAGGAATCTACGCAATGTCGGGCCCGGCCTACGACCCCGAATCGGTCATCGGCCTCCCCTCCGGAGAGATTGCGATCATGGGACCGGAAGCGGCAATCAACGCCGTCTACGCCCGCAAACTCTCTGAGATCGACGACCCCGAGGAGCGCGCCCAGAAAGAACAGGAACTCCGTGAGGAGTACCGGGAAGATATCGATATCCACCGGATGGCGAGTGAAGTCGTCATCGACGAAATCGTTCCGCCGAGTGATCTCCGGACGGAGTTGACGAACCGCTTCGCGTTCTACGAGGACGTCGAGAAAGATATTCCTGACAAGAAACACGGCACCATCCTATGACAGGACGATACTACGAGGAGTTCGAGGTCGGAGAGACCATCGAACACGAGAAACGCCGGACGATCAGCGAAGCCGACAACCAGGCGTTTTGCGACATGACGATGAACCAGCAGCCGTTGCACCTCGACAGCGAATTCGCCGAGGAGACCGACTTCGGCCAACGTCTGGTCAACGGGCTATACACGATGAGCCTAGCTGTCGGGCTGACAATTCCCGACACGACCGACGGAACCATCGTCGCCAACCTCAGTTACGACAACGTCGAACATCCAAACCCCGTTTTCCACGGCGATACGATTCGCGTCCAGTCCACGGTGACCGAAAAGCGCGAGACCAGCGACGGCGAGCGCGGAATCGTCACCATGCACGTCGAGGTGTTCAAAGTAAACGACCCGGAGGAACCGCTCGTCTGTGAGTTCGACCGGACCGCGCTCTCACTGAAACGCGACAACGCCGAGTGACGATGACACAGCGAGTGGCGAGTGGACTACTCGGCGACGCCGACGATCCACCGCCACTGCTGCTCGTAGGTACCTTCGAGGGAACCAAGGAGGTCGACGGCTTTCTCGACGCGTTCCTCAGCGGTGAGTTTCGGATAGAGCCGAGCGGCCATCGCCGGAATGGCGTGAAAGAGCCTGATCTCCTCGGCGGTCGTCGCGAACCGCCACGTCCCCGTCGTGACATCGAACTCCCCTTCGAGGGCAGCTTCGACCTCGTCCGCGCCGGTCGGCGACCGGGATTGGCGGTCGAGGTCGGCGAAGATGGAGCGCTGTTCGTCGGTGACCCAGCCAATCGGCGCAACGGCACCGACGACGCCGCCGGGCCGAAGGACACGGGCAGCCTCTCGGACTGCGACCGACGGATCGGGAACCAGAAAGAGCGAGGCCGTGAACGCGACTCCAGAGAAGGAGTTCGCGGCGAAGGGGAGATGGTCGAAATCGCCCTCGACTCGCGGCGAAGCGTCGACTTCCCGCAGCATCTCGCGGCTGATGTCCAGAGCGACGGTTCGGTCAGACTCCGCGGCGAACACCCGCGTACTCGTCCCCGTTCCCGCCCCGGCGTCGAGGACGATGTCGCTGACAGACCCACTGCGTGCGGCCATCTCGGCGAACAGCAACCGCGCCAGCGTGCTGAACCGACCGGTCCGTCGCTCGTAGTCGGTGTAGGCGTCGACACTGACATCGAAGTTCGCCCGGACGACGTCTTTCATATCCGCGGAGACGGCCGGGGTGGGAATACGTGTTTCCGTCGAGTTCGCATCGCTCGCTAACCGACCCGCAACACAACTGACAACCATGGCAAACCAGCAAGCAGAAACAGAACGGATCGTGCACGAACCGAGTCAGGAGTTTGTCGAGTCGACCAACGTCTGGGAGTTTATGCAAACCTACGACATCGACGACTACGACGAACTCGTTGAGCGAACGACGACCGATATCGAGGGCGTCTCCGACTCCGGCGTCGACTGGTTCTGGGACGAACTCGTCGACTATCTGGACATCGAGTTCTACGAGGACTACGAGAGGGTCCGGGACGACAGCGGGGCGCAACGCGGCCCGGAGAATGCGAGCGGTGCAACCGCGAGCCGTGACGGCCCGCAGTTCACCGAGTGGTATCCCGATGGCGAACTCAACATCGCTCACAACGTCCTCGACCGGCACGCTGATCCGGACGCAGAGAGGCGGAACAAGGTCGCCTGCATCTGGGAAGGCGAAGACGGAGCAGTTAGAAACGTGACGTTCCACGAACTGCACCGGCGGGCCAATCAGGTCGCCAACGCGCTCGAACAGCGAGAAATTGGGACTGGCGACACCGTCGGACTGTACATGCCGATGGTCCCCGAGGTGATCGCAATCCTCTATGGCTGTTTCAAGGCCGGAGCGATTGCTGTCCCGATCTTTTCAGGGTTCGGCGTCGACGCGACAGCGACCCGAATCGAGGATCCCGAGTGTTCGGTGTTGTTCACCGGCGACGGCTTCCTGCGCCGCGGTAGCGAGGTGACGCTGAAAGAAACGGCCGACGAAGCCATCGAGCAAGCAGACACCGACGTGGAGTCGGTGATCGTCTACGACCGACTTGGGGCCAGCGATCCCGAAACCGAACTCTCGGTTCCGATGACCGAGGGCCGCGACGAGTGGTGGACGGACGCCGTCGAGGGCTGTGCGGACAGCTACGAGACGAAGTCGCTGCCCGCTGACCAGGAGTCGATGCTGCTGTACTCCTCGGGGACGACCGGCAAACCCAAAGGAATCGTCCACACCCACGCGGGCGTCCAGATGCAGTGTGCCAAGGAACTGTACTTCGGGTTCGATCTCAAACCCTCGGATCGCTTCTTCTGGGTGTCGGACATCGGCTGGATGATGGGGCCGTGGACGCTGATCGGCAACCACACCTTCGGCGGCACGGTCTTCATGTACGAGGGCGCGCCGGACTACCCCGAACCGGACAGGTTCTGGGAAATGATCGACCGCCACGACCTCACGCAGTTCGGCGTCTCGCCCACAGCGATCCGGGCACTGCGCAAACACGGGGACGAGTGGCTGGACGGTCACGACCTCTCCAGTCTCCGCCTGCTCGGATCGACAGGAGAACCGTGGGATCCCGAGTCCTGGCTGTGGTTCCACGAGCACGTCGGCGGCGGCGACACGCCGATTATCAACATCTCCGGGGGCACCGAGATCTGTGGCTGCTTCCTGATGCCCATGCCGATCAACGACCTCAAACCCTGCACGCTGGGCGGGCCCGGTCTCGGGATGGATATCGACATCGTCGACGCTGACGGCGAGTCGATCGCAGAACACAACGAGCGCGGCTATCTCGTCGCCCGGGACTCGTGTCCATCGATGACGAAATCGCTGTGGAGCGGCGACGAGCGGTATCTGGCGGAGTACTGGTCGACCTGGGAGAACCTATGGGACCACGGCGACTGGGCACAGAAAGACGAGGACGGCTTCTGGTTTCTGCACGGCCGGGCGGACGACGCCCTCAACGTCGCGGGGCGGAAAGTCGGCCCCGCAGAGGTCGAAGGCGCGGCGATGGATCACGACGGCGTCAACCAGGCCGCCGCGATCGGCGTCGACGACGACACGACCGGTACCGCGGTGGTCCTGTACGTCGTCGTCGAACCCGACCACGAGGAGACCGACGACCTGCGCGAAGCCATCCGCGAACGGGTCGGCGACGAACTCGGGAAGCCCTTCCGCCCCCGAGACGTGCTGTTCGTCGACGAACTTCCGAAAACCCAGTCAGGAAAGATTATCCGCCGGGCCGTCGAGGCAACCCACGCTGGCGAGCAGTTGGGAGACATGTCCTCGATAGAGAATCCCGGCGCGCTCGACGAACTCGAACGGCCGCGCTGAGGTGGCCGAAAATCGCCCGCATACACGGGTCAGATCCACTCTTGGCGACGGAAGTGAAACCTCGTTCAAGTCCTCCAGAATGTCGGAATCCGGACCAGCCAGAATCCGCTTTTCGACCGCTTCGAGATCGAAGACGATATCGAGGGTACCCAGCACCGGACTTACCATGCTTGAGACACAGCCTCGATATATGGTTCTTGACTCTGGCGTCAAGACCTCCGACTCACTGCATACCAGTCTCACTACGGCAATCGAGCGGGCACTCACACTGGAGACATGGGTGTCCAGTTCCCGCGAGCGAATCGCCTCGGACGACTTCATCCGTCGCCGTACACAGTTCGACTCAGTGGACGGGTTCTGTGCGGCCTGTCCGTGTGACGATGATACACTCGGAGGCGTACAGCGTCTCTCTCCGGACGAGCGTGATGGGTTTGTGACGCGGACAACCGACTTTGAGACGTGGGAGGAGATGAAACAGACCGCAGCAGTCGAAGATCTCGTCACACTCCAGAACGTCTGACTACCCAAGTCCGTAGAGCAGCAAGTGCGCGAGAAAGTGGAATCTGACCGCGGCCACTACCGCACATCGAGGCTGTCCATGTCCAGACCGTAAACCCAGTTTTTACAGTAGACACTCCCTCAGAGTTCGACGACCCGCCGACCAGTCCAGCCCCGACGGTACTGGCGATCATTACCTTGCTGAACGAGATGGAACGCCGAGAGCGATTGCAGCCTGAGCGACGAGAAACCCCCGGAGGGAGCGAACAGTACTCCAGCAGAAACTCGAACGCACAGTCTCGGTAGCCGCCGTATTCAAGAAGTCGTCTACCGAAGTTGTGTAGTAGACGGGACCGTTCTATATATCGGTATATGATTTATAATGGAAATCACTCGAACGCGCTGGTCTTATACGAATCCGGCGATTAGCGGCCGGTAATGGTCGAAAACGTGGCGGCGGAGATGGCGGATCTCGAGGACGAGGATTTCTATCTGCTCTCGGGCCTCGAACAGGGGATGCGCTTCTCGGAGTGGGTCGCCCGCCCCAAGTTGCCGGAGTACGCCCGGCTCACCGACGAG
Organism: Halovenus anhuiensis; assembly: GCF_037080055.1. Classification (NCBI taxonomy): domain Archaea; kingdom Methanobacteriati; phylum Methanobacteriota; class Halobacteria; order Halobacteriales; family Haloarculaceae; genus Halovenus; species Halovenus anhuiensis. The sequence continues at coordinate 39,658 of NZ_JBAOJI010000007.1, read as the reverse complement.
GAAGTCGATTACCGGTTGGATCGGTGCGAGCGTCGCGGCCTGGTCGAGCGCAAGACCATCCAGTACGAGGGCTTTCGGCTGACCTTCGAGGGCTACGACGCGCTGGCGTTACACACCTTCGCCGAGCGTGAGACCATCGAAGGCGTCGGGGCACCGCTTGGCGTGGGCAAAGAGAGCGATGTCTACGAAGTCCGTTCGTACAAGCCGCTCGCGCTGAAGTTCCACCGCGAGGGCTACACCGAGTTCCGCGAAGTCAACAAAGAGCGAGAGTACACCGCCGATCACGAGCACGTCTCCTGGATGTACACTGCCCGCAAGGCTGCCGAGCGGGAGTACGAGACGCTGGAAGCGCTGTACCCGACAGTGTCGGTTCCACAGCCCATCGGTCACAGCCGACACGCGATCATCATGGAGCGAATCGACGGGATCGAGTTGGCGCGGTCGAAACTGGAACCCGAACAGGTCCGCCCGGTGATCGATCTCGTCTTCGAGGAGATAACCACCGCCTACCGCGAGGGATACGTCCACGCCGACATGAGCGAGTACAACATCTTCATCGCCGAAGACGGCGTGACCGTCTTCGACTGGCCGCAGGCAGTCCCGACCGAACACGAAAACGCGAGAGAACTCCTTCGCCGGGACGTGGAGAACACGCTCGGGTACTTCCAGCGGAAATATCCGAGCGATGTCGGCGACGCTGATATCGACGCACTCGTCGACGCAGTCGCTGCCGACGAGTTCGATCAGATCGGCCAATTTCTGGACTCCTGAGTCTTAAGCGACCCCTATTCTCCCCCCAGTGGCGGGGTTCGACAGCCGCCAAATAAACCAGTCTTCGGTATAGCAAACTGCGCCAGTCGGTGAGTGAGCCAGCGGCTGTGCGCATGTGCATCTTCCGTGCACAGCAATTACAGGAGTCTTAAGGCCTGAGTCCCAATACTACGATAGCCAATGAGTTCGGAGACGGCGGACGAATCAGGAGCACCAGACCAGTACGAAGTTGTCGTCGTCGGAGGCGGCCCCGGTGGGCTAACAACGGCGCTGTACACGACCCGACTGAACCACGACACCGCGCTGATCGACCGCGGTGGTGGCCGGGCGGCGATGATGGTGGACACTCACAACGTCATCGGCGTGCCGGAGGAAACTTCGGGCAACGAGTTCCTCTCGACGGCCAAAGACCAACTCGACTACTACGGGACGGACCTCTACCAGGACTTCGTGACGAACGTCGAAGCCAGTGACAAGGCCGGCGTCCGATTCGAGGTCGAAACCGCGAGTGGCGAGCGGTTCCGCACCGAATCGGTCGTGTTCTCGACGGGATTCAGCGACAAGCGCGCCGATCCTCCCCTGCCGCGAACCGGCAAGGGCCTGCATTACTGCCTGCACTGTGACGCGTACATGTTCCGCGACGAATCGGTGTACGTGATGGGTCACGACGAGGGTGCGGCCCACGTCGCGATGATCATGTTGAATTTCACCGACGACGTGGATCTCCTCCTCCGAGGCGAGGAGCCGCAGTGGAGCGAGGAAACCGACAAACTCGTCGAAGCCCACCCGATCGACGTGATCGACACCGAAATCGAGAGCATGTTCAAGGAAGGAAACTCCCAGTGGCTCGGCGGGTTCGAGTTCGAGGACACCGTGGAACTACGTTCCACGAGCAACCGGACGGAGTCCGGTGACGGCACCGTCCGGGAGTACAAGGGCGGCTTCGCCATGTACGGCTCGGAGTACAACAACGACCTGGCCGAGAACCTGGGCTGTGAACTGAACGACGACGGCACGGTTGCAGTCGACGAGGACGGCAAGACCAGCGTCGACGGCGTCTACGCGGTCGGCGACATCACGCAGGGCAACAACCAGATCCCGATTGCGATGGGGAAAGGCGCGAAAGCCGGAATCTCACTGCACATGGAACTACGAGAGTTCCCCAAATCGCTGGACGAACTCGAAGACGCCCCGACGGCAGCCGCTGCGGACGACGACTGATCGGATTTCGGCACTTTTCGAACCGACTACGATGTTGCTGTGACCGTGGTATGTTCGCCCTATAAATTACATAACGCGATATAGAATTAGCTCGATGGGCCGATCCACCAGTCGAGCGAAAAGGGTGAAAAACGGCCGCTACTCGTCGAGAACGGTCGTTACCGGACGGTCGGCGCTGAGCAGCACCGACTGGACTGTGCTGCCGAACAGCACCTTGCCGGCCGGACTGCGCTTTCGGCCGCTCATGACGATGTTGTCTGCATCGAGTTCTTGGGCGACGGAGAGAATTGTCTCGGCAGGGTCGCCTTCGACCTGGCGGCGCTCGGTAGTGATTCCGGCGTCTTCGAGCGCGTCGACGGCTGCGTCTACGCTGTCGGGGAACTCACCGGATTCATAGAGATCCTCCGTCTCGACCATGCCGCCTTCGTCGGTGCCCTGGAACGGTTCGACGACGTGTAACACGACAGCCGTCACCTCGCCGTGGTCACCCGGCAGGTTGGTCACAGCAGCCGCGGCTCGGTCGGCCCGGTTCGACTCTCTATCGACGGGAAGCAACACAGTGTAGGAACTGTCGGAACCCATACAGGGAGTTACGGAGGGCGCGTAATCAGCGTGCCGGCCATTACTGGTCGATGAGAAATCGTCCGGTGAGACCGGAACAGAGTCGGCTACGGTTTTAGCTTCTGTGCGTTTTCGCGTGCGTCTTCGAGATCCAGTGACTCTGCAATGTCGTGGGCCTGCTCGCGGATCGAATCTGCATCAGCGACGGTCACTTCGCCGTCTTCGACGAGTACGTTGCCGTCGACCATCGTGAATGTCACGTCGTCGCTTCTGGCGGCGAAGACGAGATGTGAGAGCGGGTCGTACAGCGGCGTTGCCCGCGTGGTGTCGGTCGACAAGCCAACGATATCGGCGCGCCAGCCTTCTTGGAGTTTGCCGAGGCGGTCGAAGCCGGCGGCCTGTGCGCCGTTGATTGTCGCCATCTCGAAGATGGTTTCGGCAGGTGTAGCCGTCGGGTCGAGTTGGTCGACTTTCTGTAGTGTACTGGCCTGTTTCATCTCCGTGAACGGGTCGAGGGTGTTGTTACACGGCGGGCCATCGTTGCCCAACGCGACGTTGATATCCCGGTCGAGATAGTCGACGACGGGCGCGATCCCGCTTGCGAGTTTCATATTCGACGAGGGACAGTGGGTGACGTGAGTCCCCGTCTCGGCGAGGAGTTCGCGCTCGTCGTCGTCGGTCCAGACGCAGTGTGCGAGCACGACATCCTCGCCGGTGAGCCCCACCTCGTCGAGCCAGCGGATGTTTCGCATCCCGGTGTCGTCCTCGACAGTCTCGATTTCACCCTGGTTCTCGCTGGCGTGGGTGTGGATACGCACCCCATCGTAGCGATCAGCCAACTCGCGACAGCCGCGCAGGCATTGTTCCGAACAGGAGACGGCAAACCGCGGCGTGACCGCGTACCGGATTCGATCATCGAAACTGCCGTGATACTCGTTGATCAGCCGTTCAGAGTCTGCGAGTGCCTCCTCCGTGTCTTCGAGGAGACCGTCCGGCGAACGACGGTCCATCAGCACCTTCCCGAGCAGTCCACGAATACCCATCTCGCCGGCAGCCTCGAAAGCCCGGTCGGCATGAGCAACCGACAGATGATCGATGACGGTCGTGGTCCCGCTTTCGATCAGTTCGAGATAGCCCAGTTTCGCCGCGACCTCCATCTCGTCGGCCGTCAGCGTCGCCTCCATAGGGAGGATATAATCGAACAGCCAATCCAGCAACTCGCGGTCGTCCGAAATCCCCCGGCCAAGACTCTGAACAGAGTGAATGTGGCCGCCAACCATCCCAGGGGCAACGATATCGACGGTCAGTTCCCGGTGGTCAGGATACTGCTCGCTGACCGCTGTGCGCTCGCCAACGGCAGTAATTCGATCTTCGTCTACAACCACACAGCCGTCTTCGATGACCGTAGATGCATCTACGATAACAGTACCGGTGATTTTCATTCCGACCGTATTTCTTGAACAATGCTAATAAATGTGTTGGTCGTGCGAGAGAGACACAACAGAAACGGTTTTTACTTCGATAGGGTCTACGGCGGATATGGAACGACTTCTCGAATCTTTACACACTGCTCCGATCGTGGACAAAGACGGATACGAATACCTGGTTCACCCGATCACCAACGGCGTTCCGATGCTCGATCCAGCGTTGTTACGCGAGGTCGTCGTGGAGATTCTCCGCCATATCGACGTGCACGTCGACAAACTCGTCGTACCAGAAGCGATGGGAATCCACATCGGCGCTGCCGTCTCACTACAGACAGATATCCCGCTGGTTGTGATCCGGAAACGCCCCTACGGACTCGAAGGCGAGCAACGCCTGTTCAAGGAAACGGGCTACTCTCACTCGGAGATGTACGTCAACGATATCGATGCCGACGACAGAATCGTGATTCTCGACGACCTGCTCTCGACAGGCGGGACGCTGGCGGCGATCTGTGAAACGCTCGACGAGATTGGCTGTGACATCGCCGATATCGTCGTCGTGATGCGGAAGGTCGGTGGCGAGTCTGCCTTCGAAGAGGTCGATCACGACGTGACGAGTCTCGTCGATATCAGCGTTGCCGACGACGAGGTGACGATCCATCGCTCTGTCGTCGACGAGTCGGACTGAGCCGCCCCTGGTTCGTATCAGCTGATCAGCACTAAACCGTCGGTGCCAAACTCGGCGGAAAACGTCGCAGTCGATCCGTCTGGCGAACAGTATCAATCAGTTTCGCGACTGTAAGACTGCAACAGTGCAGAGGGGACCGCCAGCCGGTCGTTTTTCGTCCTGATGACCACGTACGAGAGAACGAGAATCGTCGCTAAGTACGGATAGGTGGACATGATCTGTGCGTTCATCAGGAAATCGATCACCGAATTGATCGGCCCTGCCAGTGGGGTGTCGGCACCGACCGAGAACGAAAGCCCCTGAGAACGCAATTCGAGCGCATTGAGCATTCCGAAGAGATAGGCCCCGATGAGCATCCTGCTGGCCCGCCACTGTGCAAAGATGACCAGAGCAACGGCGATCCAGCCGCGGCCAGCAGTCATTCCGTTCGACCAATTGCCGACGAAGGCAAGCGACAGGTGTGCGCCAGCGGCGCCGGCAAAGCCACCGCCGATGATCACGGCCAGATAGCGGAGTTTGAACACCGGGACACCCATCGTGTCTGCCATTTCAGGGTCTTCGCCGACCGAGATCAGTTCCAGTCCGATGTTCGACCGGTTGAGGAAGTACCAGGTGATCGGTACGAGCGCGAGAGCGATGTAATCGGTCGGCGTGTTGCGAAACAGCGCTTCGCCGAGAACGGGAATCTCGACGAGATACTGCCCGATCAACGGCAGCGGAACCTCGGAGAAGCCGTCGATACTGTTTTCGACCCAGTTCGTCCCGTAAAACGTCGTCAGACCAGTCCCCAGCAGTGTCAGCATGACCCCGCTGATCACCTGGTTGGCTTTCAGCGTGATACAGAGGAAGGCGTGGATCAGTGCGAGAGCCATCCCGACGAGGACGCCCGCGCCGAGTCCAAGCCACGGGCTGCCGGTGATAACGGTGATGATGAATCCGCCGAGCGCGCCGCCGAGCATCATCCCTTCGACACCGAGATTGAGGACCCCGGCACGCTCGGTGATGAGTTCACCGAGGCCGGCGAGGATGAACACCGTCGCCGCGGCCACGGTTGCATTGAGCAGTCCAGCGAGGAATCCCGCCATCAGGCATCACCTCGCGCGCGTTCTGCCGGCGTCGGCGCTGGATCCTCACCGATCGAAAAGTCGATCCGATAGCTCTTGAAGAACTCACCAGTGATCAGAAAGAGGATGATGAGTGCCTGGACGACTTCGACCAGCGCTGCAGGGATGCCGAGGAAAATCTCCATGTTGGTCCCGCCGGTAAACAGCAGCGCAAAGAACAGGCTTGCAAGCAGTACCTTGACCGCACTGTTACGCCCCAGCAGCGCAATCGGAATTGCGGTAAAGCCGTACCCTGGCTCGAAGCCCGCCCGCAGGCGGCCCTGGACGCCGGCAACCTCGCTGATCCCGCCGATCCCGGCAAAAGCACCACCGAGGACGAACACGAGCAGATACACTTTGTATTTGCTCATCCCTGCCTGTGTCGCAGCCTCGTCGTTGGAGCCGATGAACGTAATCTCGAAGCCGAGTCGCGTCCGCGTCATCAACACGTAGGTAACAGCAACCAGCACCAGCGCAACGAGCAGTCCAGCGTGTACACGGTCGAACGCGGGAAGAACGGGAATAGTCGCGGCATCAGAGAAGCGGGCCGTCTGCGGGAAGTTGCCGGAATCGCCCTTCATCGGGCCGCGAACCATGTAGCTGAGGATCTGGAGCGCAACGAACGAGAGGAGCAACGACGTGATAATCTCGTTGATGTCGTACTTCGCACGGAGCCAGGCGGGGATCACGGCGAGGGCACCGCCAGCTATCCCCCCTGCCAGAAACATCACTGTAACCAGGAGCGGCCCCGGAAGCGAGACGTTGAGTCCGACCCACGTGCCCGCGAGTGCGCCGAACACGAGTTGGCCTTCTGCACCAATATTGAACAGGCCGGCTTTCAGCGGGAGATAGACGGCGAGTCCCGCGAGCACCAACGGCACCGCGGCGATGAGTGTCTGTTCCTGGCCAAGTCGACTCGTCAGTGTCTCGACGAACATGAACGAGTACGCGTCGATGGGATTGATATCGATCACCAGCATAGCGAGACCACCGACAGCCAGAGCAGCCAGTACAGTAAACGCAGGTGCCGCGTATGCCAGCCACGTCGGAGTGGTCTCACGCGCACTGACGTCGATGTCGATATTCATTAGAGATCACCCTCCTGGCCGGAGTGCACCGGTGTCGGAGACTGTCGGTCGTCCACTTCGACAGAATCTGCCTCCGCTAGGTTGCCGCCGCCAGTCATTTCCAGGCCGATACGGTCGCGGTCTGCGTCTGCTGGCGTCGTTTCGTAGACGAATTCCCCTTCGTAGATGACGAGTATTCTGTCGCTCAGATCCGTGATTTCGTCGAGGTCCTCCGAGAGCAGGATGATGCCGGTGCCCTGTTTGCGTTGTTCGAGCAACGTCTCCCGGATAAACTCGATGGCACCGACATCGACTCCCCGAGTAGGCTGGTTGGCGATGAGCAGATCTGGGTCCCGGGAGATCTCTCGGGCGAGAATGAGTTTCTGGAGATTGCCACCCGAGAGGTCGCCGGCGTTCGTTTCGGTGACATCCTCGACACCGCGGACGTCGAACTCTTCGACCAGACGTTCGGCGTACGTCGCCAGTTTCTCGTAGTCGAGTCCGGTGAGTCCGCCGAACTCGCTGTTTGTGAACTCTTTCATCGTCGCGTTATGCATGACAGACAGCTCCTCGGCACAGCCATACTGCAATCGGTCCTCGGGAACGAAGGAGATTCCGTTGTCGACGAACTGTTTGATCTTGGCGCCGGTGAGGTCTGTCTCGCCGAGTCTGATCGTGCCGGCTGTGACATCGCGAATCCCGGCTGCGACCTCCGCGAGTTCTTTCTGCCCGTTACCGCTGACTCCGGCAATGCCAATCACTTCACCTTCGCGCACCGTGAGATCGATCCCCGACAGTGCCTCGATTCCTCTGTCGTTGTCGGCATGGATATTCTGCAGTTGGAGAACCGGCTCACCGATGTCGATCCCTTCTTTCTCGAGTTGGAAGAGCACCTCGCGCCCGACCATCATCTCCGCGAGATCAGCCCGACTCACCTCTGAGACGGTAGCAGTGCCGACGTTTTTGCCCTCGCGGAGGATGGTCACGTTATCCACGATAGATTTGACTTCGTCGAGTTTGTGCGTAATGAAGATGATCGAGAGCCCTTCCTCGGTCAGACGGCGGAGTGACTCGAACAGCCGTTCGGCTTCGGTCGGAGTGAGAACGGCAGTTGGCTCGTCGAGGATGAGAAGGTCGACGTCACGGTACAAAGCCTTGAGAATCTCGACGCGTTGTTGCTGACCCACGTCCAGTTCCCAGATTTTTGTACTGGCGTCGATATCGAACCCGTACTGGTCGGCTAACTGCTGGATCTGTCGTGTCGGAACATCGAGACCCAGCGAGAACTGCCGCGCAAGAGACTGAACGAATCGATTCGAGCGCACCGACTCGGGCAGTGGGCTCTCCGAATCGGGCCCCGGCCGAAAGATCGTCGCTGGCTCTCGTTCGCCCAAGACGATATTTTCGGCCACAGAGAGTCGCGGAATCAGCTGAAAATGTTGATGGACCATCCCGATACCGGCATCGATGGCATCCTGTGGTGAGTCCAGAGAGAGGCGATTCCCATCGAGATAAATCTCACCCTCGTCCTGGGTGTACAGTCCGTATAAAATCTTCATCAACGTGCTCTTTCCAGCACCGTTTTCGCCGAGTAACCCGTGGATTTCCCCACGTTCGACACTGAGATCAACGTGATCGTTGGCCACCACACCGGGGAACTCTTTCAAGATATCGTTCATTTCCAGAAATGCAGACTCAGCCATGATGCCTTCTCACAGCCTACTATCAAGAATGGTCGGAGATAACGCTTTCTACTGCAATCGATGTGCAATTGTGTTGCTCACCCGTCCAATTGTTGAGTCCTTGTAATTCAACATCTGACATTTGTCGCCGTAGCAACACGGTATTCGAAGGGTCTCCCCCGAACGACAGTGGCTGTTCGTGAGTGGAGGTTGTTGTGAATAACTGAAGATTTGTTATAAATCAAATCGTATACCGCTAACCCCTGTCGAGATGTGAACCTCTTTGCGAAGATTATATTATATTATATTTTGTCTGAATTTTCACGCAATACCTCCATCGATGGGCAGATTTATAACCAATTAGCAAAAGTATGGGGTAGAACGAACGCAGTCCGTGAAGAATTGACGATCAACACGACACAAACAATGACAGAGCATATTTCACGACGAAACGTACTCGCAGGAATTGGCGCGACAACTGCACTCGGTGTAGCCGGGTGTTCCGATGATCTCGGGTCCAGTGACGCCGAGGTGACCGCAGCATGGGTGTACAACTCGGAAGTCGGCGACCTCGGCTGGTCGTGGGCCCACAACGAGGGGCGGAAGGCGGTTGCAGAAGAGTACGACTGGCTGGAGACACAGCATACCGAGGCCGTGGCACCAGAAGATTCGGAACAGGTCTTCCGGCAGTATGCCGACAGCGGCGTCGACATCATTTTCGGGTGTACGTTCGGCTATCAGGATCCGATGAAAACCGTCGCTCAAGAGTATCCGGATGTCTACTTCGAGCACAACACGGGCTATACGACCCGAGAGAACATGGGACGATATATGGGCCGGATCTACGAGGCGCGGTATCTCGCCGGCCAGGCCGCGGGAATGCTCACGGAGACGGACACACTCGGATACGTCGCTGCGTTCCCGATCCCGGAGGTTGTCCGGGGAATCAACGCGTACACGGAGGGTGCAGCGTCGGTCAACGACTCCGTGACGACAAAAGTTCGCTGGACTCAGAGCTGGTTCGATCCGCCGAGCGAGAGCGAGGCCGCCGGTGCGCTGCTCGACGAGAACGTCGACGTGATGGCCCAACACCAGGATTCGCCGGCGGCGCTCACGGAGGCCGCCGACTCCGGTATCTGGGCGACAGGCTACGATGCGCCGATGCAAGAACAGGCCGGAGAGAACTATCTCACGTCACCGATCTGGAACTGGGAGGAGTTCTACGGACCGACCGTCGAGGCAGTCAACGACGGAAACTGGGAGTCTGACGCCTACTGGGAAGGAATTGACTCTGGGATCTGTGACATCGACGACTGGGGACCAGAGGTCCCACAGGAGGTCAAAGACGAGGTGGCCGCAACCAGAGAGGAGATTGTCGATGGATCGCTGGACATCTGGGCTGGCACGAAATTCGAGAGCGAAAGCGACGAGTTCCTCTTCCAGGAGATGAACAGCTACGTCGAAAACGTCGACGGTGAGGTGCCCTGAACCGCTCGGTAAGGGACTGCTCGGATTCTCCAAATACCCCCCAAATCGAACAGAGAGTGACCGTCCGCTCACTCCGAACGACGCTGTCGCAGCAATTTCTTATTACTAAGATCGAATTACGTGTCGAAAATTACCATAGATACAAAACTAAAGGCTATTTATACAACCTTGCAGGGAATTATAAAGCATTATTAATGGAGGATATAAAGTTTGATATAATCAAAAATTCTTACGCGAGTCATAGACGTGTGTAATACGGAATGAGGGCTGAGCCGTCCGAAAGCGATCGAAAGGTGATAGTACGATGCCATCACTCCGCAGAGGGAGTGATATAACAATCCTTGAGGCGATTATCTCGGCGGTACCAATTCCCTCGCACATGCTCGATACTGAGCACACTGGGAGCCGTGTAGATCCTCTTTTCGGCTGTTTTTCAGCCGAACTTTCTGGCCGATTTCCAGCGCGAGCGCCGCGCTGATGAACTGGTTTGGAACGGTGTCCTGTCTGACGCCGAAACCGCCCCCGACGCAGGGTTTGATCACCTACACATCAGTTCGGTTGAGATCGAAGGCGCAAGCGATCTTGTCCCGGCAGATGTGAGGCACCTGCGTCGTCGTCCGCAAGACTAGCCGTTCGCGGTCATCGATCCAGGCGATTGTCGTATTCACCTCCATCGGCATCTGCTGGACGATCTGGCTCTCGTAGTCGCCTTCGACAATCGTCTCCGCCTCCTCAGCGGTCGCCTCGGTCTGTGCTGCGACGGCCGCGACCGTCTGGCTGTCTCGACAGCGCCAAACTCGACTGTCGGCTCGATATCAGCACAGAGCGCGTCGCCATCGACCGAAAGTCGGGACATTACAGTGTCCCCATCGACGAGCGTGGACTGCCAGCACAGATGGATAACACGATCACGGACGCCACCAGCCTGTTCGAGGAACTCAAATAACAAACGTACATCTGTTATATTATGCCGTTAGCCGTGACGCAGCAGTTCGGCCAGTCCAGAACCACCAGCGTCTGGAGAGATCCGTGGCACGTTCCGGAGGCGACCCGATAGCTACTTATTTATTCGGTTGTCGTGATTTTGCGGATATGTCGAGTGTCGATTCGTCCGCATCCCCTGTAACGATTCATGCAGAGAATATTGGAGGGATTACAGAGACACACATCGAGATCCCGCCGGGTGTGACGGTGTTGACCGGCCGCAACGCGACAAACCGGACCTCGTTTCTCCAGTCGATCATGGCCGTGCTGGGAAGCAGAGACGTGACGCTCAAAGGGGATACCGACGAGGGTCGTGTCGAGTTAACGATCAATGGGGAGAATTACCACCGACAGCTTCGCCGAGTGAACGGATCGGTCAGCTTCGAGGGAGAACCATATCTCGGCGAACCGACACTCGCCGAACTATTTGCATTCTTGTTGGAATCGAACGAAGCACGGCAGGCTGTCGTCCAGCAGCGCGATCTGCGCGAACTGATCATGGAGCCGGTCGACACGGAAGAGGTTCAGGCGGAAATTGAGGCGCTCGAAGCCGAGCGAAACAAAATCGACGAGCAACTCGACGAACTGGCCACACTCAAAGAAAAGCTCCCTGGACTCAAGCAACGCAAGCACGAACTCGAAGGCGAAATCGAAGCACATCGGGAAGAACTCACCGCACTGGAGACAGATCTCGAATCGATGGAAGCGGACGTTGACGAGAGCCGTGAAGAGAAAGAGGAACTCGAATCAAAATTGCAGGAGCTTCGAGAGCTTCGTGGCGAACTCGAAACCGTGCGGTCGGATATCGATATTCAGCAGGAGAGTATCGAATCGCTCAGACGTGATCTCGCGGAACTCAGAACCGAACGCGAGGAGTTACCTGAGGCACCGATGGGTGAACGAGAGGAAATCGACCAACGGCTCACTCGACGCCGCGAACGCAAACAGCGGCTCGAATCCGAGGTCAGCGACCTCCAAGATATCATCCAGTTCAACAGGCGGATGCTCGACGGTGAAGAGACAGCAGTCAGTGATGCACTTGGATCAGACGACACCTCGACAGGAGACCTCACAGAGCAACTAGTCGACGACGAATCGACCATCTGTTGGACCTGTGGGAGTGAGGTCAGCCGCAAGCGCATCGAGGAGACCGTCGAGACCATTCGAGACGTTCGGCAGGAACAGACGAGTGAGATTCGTGAGATCGAAAGTGATATCGACGAGTTACGTGCCGAGAAAGGTGAGCGGGAGAGCCAACAGCGTCGCCGAGAATCACTCGAAGACGAGATCGGCGAGATCGAAGCCGAAGTTGACCGACGAGAGTCCCGTCTCGAAAGCCTCCGGGAGCAACGCGATCAACTCAACGACGAGGTCGCAGCGGTCGAAGCCGAAGTCGATGCACTCGAATCCGAGGATTTCTCCGACGTGCTGGATCTACACAGAGAGGCGAATCAACTGGAGTTCGAGTTGGGAAAACTCGAATCGGATCACGAGGACATTTCTGAGCGGATTACGAGAATCGAACGACGGTTAGATGCCGAAGACGAACTCACAGAGCGGCGCGAGCAGATCACAGAGGAACTCGAAGCTCAGCGAACTCGTATCGACCGGATCGAGCGCCAGGCAATCGAGGAGTTCAACGCTCGAATGGACGAGATTTTAGAGATGCTATCGTACGACAATCTCGCGCGAATCTGGATCGAGCGCGTACAGGAGACGGACACTAGCGGACAGCAATCGGACGAACGGACAGTTTTCGAGTTGCACGTCGTCCGGACGACCGAATCCGGAGCAACCTACGAGGATACCATCGCACATCTCTCCGAAAGCGAGCGTGAAGTCACTGGGCTCACCTTCGCTCTGGCCGGGTATCTCGTCCACGATGTCCACGAAACGGTTCCGTTCATGTTGCTCGATTCGCTCGAGGCCATCGACTCGAACCGTCTCGCCGACCTCGTCGCGTATTTCGCACAGTACAGCCAGTATCTCGTGGTTGCGCTCCTTCCAGAGGACGCTCAGGCACTCTCAGGGGAGTATACTCGAATCACGGAGATCTGAAAAGCGGCGGTCAGCCAACGACCGGAAATCACTCAGTGTGGCAGTCACAGCCGCCGCGCTTGAGCAGTTCGACAACCTCGTACTGAGTATCACACTCCTCGCAGAGAACACTAATATCGACGAACAACCGGAACTCACCCAGTGTGAGTCGATCAGTCCCCCGAAGTTGGTCGAGGCTATCCGCCGTCACAGAGTGTGCTCGGGATTTCAGCCGCTGAATCGTCTGGACGACGCGTTCGGTTCGTGTCGTCCCAGTGTCGTCGTCGTATTCTGCGCCGCGATACTCCTTGAGGTAGGACCGGATCGCTTGGTACGTGACAAAATCGGTTTCGAGTTGCTCGACATCGACGCCGGTTGTTTCGAGTCGCCGCCGTGCTTCCGTCCGATTACCCGAACTCACCTCGTCCTCTGTCAACAGGCGGTACATATTGTCCACATCGCCGTCGACTGTCGCCAGCCCTGCATCAGTCATCGCAGTTTCGAGCAAGCGCTTGTTGAATCGATCTGCGAGTGCCCGGAGACTCTCGCGTCGGTCGCCTTCCGCGGTCCAGCGTTCCTCTAACTGGTCGCCGTATTGCTGCCCGAGTCCGTACGTCTCGATGAGCCTGGCGACTTTGCTCTGGACACTCCGCTCCGAGTTCGCATCTTCGTCCGGGGCCATTACTACCCAGTCGTTGGAGGAACCGAACAATAAATCTGCAGGGACCCAGCCTCGAACTGGTATACAACGGCGCACAATCGGGCTGAATGAACGGTTGAAAACGGCGGTCCGAGCGTGTGCCACCCCCGTGGGCGCCAGAAATTAACAGATTTTTTATTACAGCCGAATCATACCAATATTATTGTAACTATATGAGCCGCCGATCCCGCGAATTCGTACTGTCTGTACGCCCGATTTTTTATTAAAGGGAATAGAGAATTTATCCATATAGAGTTGGAAAATAGGAATAATAATGGCCATTTTTATTGGAAGTTATAGATTATTGTAGGGATCATATTGTACGTACACTGCTGTCGGAGCCAGCACTCACATACACAGTATTACCTCACATTATGTACAGAATTTGGATCATTTTTCAATATTTATATCAAATATCGGTATTTAGTCGTCGTATAAGCATCTATTCACATATATCGTAATCGTGCATCGACTCTGGAGTATTGGACTCAATTAACAGTAAACTTTTATACTACAGAATATTATATTAATTTCGTTCTGTGGGGGTATTGGTGAGCCTGGTCGAAATTACAAGTTCGGGATATCGAGAGAAAAACCGGGACGGTTAACCTCCGGGCAACTGTAGCACCGGGCATGAGTGAGCGACAGCCAGTCGTCGTTGGCGCAGTCAGGACACCACAGGGAAAGCAGGGCGGCGTCTTCGCCGAGACCGGAAGCGAGAAGTTGTCTGTCCCGCTGGTCGAAAAACTGATCGAGCAGACAGGAATTGACCCAACGACGGTCGACGACGTTCGCTGGGGCTGTGCGAAGCAGGTCAACGAACAGAGTAACAACATCGCCCGCGTAATCGCGTTGCTCGCGCTCGACGAATCCGTGCCGGGAACCACAATCGACCGCCTCTGTGCCTCCTCGGCCGAGGCGATCATGACCGCCGCCGACCAGATCCGGGCGGGAACCCGAGACGTGATCGTCGCCGGCGGCGTCGAAAACATGTCACGCAACGAGCGACGGAAAGGAATCGGCTCCTACGAAGGAATTGCCGAGCAGTACGACGTAGAGGGACTGGCGATGGGCCAGACCGCAGAGAAGGTCGCTCAGAAGTTCGACATCCCGCGGGAGCGCCAAGACGAATACGGCGCCCGAAGCCAGCAACGGGCCTGTGCAGCGACCGAGGACGGAAAATTCGACGAGGAAATCGTGCCGATCGAGACCGACGACGGCCTCGTCGAGGAGGATGAAGGTCTTCGGCCTGGGACAACCGCCGAGGGAATCAGTAAGCTCCCACCTGCCTTCGAGGAAGACGGATCGGTGACCGCCGCAAACGCCTCACAGATTTCCGACGGGGCGGCCAGTCTCATGATCACCTCCCGGGAGTTCGCAGAGGAGCAAGGACTGGAGATCATGGCGGCTATCGAGGGACACAACGTCGCTGGCGTCGATCCGACGATCATGGGCATCGGCCCGGTCCCGGCAGTTCGAGGGTTGTGGGAAGAGAACGGTCGCACCGCCGACGATTACGATCTGGTTGAACTCAACGAGGCCTTCGCGAGTCAGACGCTGTACTGCCAAGACGAACTCGGCTTCGGCGACGACAGGTACAACGTTAACGGCGGCGCAATCGCCATCGGCCACCCACTCGGAGCGAGTGGCGCGCGTCTGCCCGTCACGCTGATCCACGAGCTACAGCGACAGGGCGGCGGCCTCGGACTTTCGACGATGTGTGTCGGCTACGGACAGGGCGCAGCCATCGAGTTCAGCGTCGAGTGAGGAGTCGCTGGCAATCTCATTACTGATAGCGAAGGCATGGAATTAATATTGGTTGAGGAGATTTACTCAGATATTACAATGTTCAATCCAGTCCAGCGACTTCTTGGCAGAGATGACTCCGAGTCAGGATCCTCGGGCCAGAGGTCCGGTACATCGCCGGAGCCGGACGGCGGAGCGGTCGTCGAACGGATCTCTCGCGGCGATCTCGACGCCCGATACGGCGGTGGGCTCGACGACGACCTGATGGCCGAGCACCGCAGCCAGTTAGCACGAGTCGTCCGGGGAGAAGCCACACCAGAAGAGCTAACGGCAACCGCTCGGGAGCAAGCGGCCGAAGGCGTCGACCCGTCGACCTACGCGGGGAGTTACGAACTCGCAGTGGAGGCGGCGCTCGACCGCGCCTTCGACGAGATCGAATCGGGTACGTCCGTCGCACAAGCACGCGAGCAGGCCAAGGCAGATATCGAGTCGACCATGGAGAATCTCCAGCGGGGACTCTCCGCGTTCGACGACGAGACTGTTGTCTCCGTCGAGGAAGTCGTCAAAGCCTTCCCGTCGTCCTGCATCCTGATCGGAGCGGATCACAGCGTTATCGCCTACACCGGACGGTTGATGGGACTGGACGACAGCCACTCGGAGTTCCTGGGAAAGGACTGTCGAGAGACGATTGCCGTGGCAACCTATTCCGATAAATCCCGGGCGAACACGCTCGCCGACAAGGTTGCCGAGAACCCCCGCGCCGCCCAGGACCACTGGGATGTCGAGCGAACCGACGAGGAGAACTCGCTGGTCGACTTCCCGGTCTACCGCGACACCAGTGTCTCGAAAAATCAAGACGGAGTCGAGACGCACATCGAGTTCGTCGCGGTCCCGATATTCGACGACGATGGCGATCTGAAGGCTGTCTTCGAGTTGATCGAGGATCGATCCGAGGAAGTCGCGCGCGAGCGAGAGATGGTCGAGTTGATCGAGGAGGTGAGTTCGACGCTCGATGCCATCGGCGGGGGCGACCTGAGCGCGCGCGTCGAGTACGAGGACACCAACGACCACATCGATTCCGGGCTGACGGGACTCACCGACGATGTCAACGAGATGGCCGATTCCTTCGAGGGACTGATTCGGCGGGTGACCGAGGAGACCGGCGAACTGGAGGCTTCCATCGACAGTCTGACCGAGGCCGCGGGCCGGATCGACGGGAAAGTCGACGAACAGAACAGTTCACTCGACGAGATCGGACGGGAAATCGAGAACATCTCGGCGACGATGGAGGAAGTTGCGGCCAACGCAAGCGAGGTCACCGAGGCCGCCCAGCGCGTCAGAGAAACGACCGAGCAAGGCGTCGAAGCAGGCGAAGACGCCCGTGAGGCCACCAAAGAGGTTCGGGAGACAACCGGCGAACTCGTCGAGACAGTCGAGGAACTCGGCGAGAAGATGAACGAAATCAGCGAGGTCGTCGAGATCATCGGTGACATCGCCGAACAGACCAACATGCTCGCGCTGAACGCCAACATCGAGGCCGCCCGCGCCGACAAGAGCGGCGACGGATTCGCTGTCGTCGCTGACGAGGTAAAGACACTGGCGACCGAGACCCAGCAACACGCAGACGACATCGCCGCCCGCGTTGAGGAAATCGAGGCCCACTCCGAGCGAACCATCGAAGGCGCGGAGAACTCCTACGAACACGTCGATTCCGCCGCAGAGCAGATCGACGACGTACTCGACTCACTGCAGGCCATCGCCCGCGAGGTCGACGATGCGGTGACAGGTATCTCCGAAGTCGCCGATGCGAACGACGATCAGGCCGCCCGTGTCGAGGAAGTCACGGCGACGGTCGAACAAGTACAAGATCGGGCCGACGAGGTTGCCGAATCGACCGAAGAGGTCGTCGATGCCGTCGAGAATCAGAAAGAAGTCGCCGAAGATCTCACGGAAACCGTCGACGAACTACGCTAAAAAACGACGCAGACGGACTACTCGTCTTCTTCGCGAATCTTGAACTTCTGGACCTTGCCGGTCGTCGTCCGCGGCAGTTCTTCGACGAACTCGACCTGGCGGGGGTGTTTGTACTCTGCGAGGTTCTCTAGACAGTATTCTTTGATGTCTTCCGGCGTCGCCTCGGCATCGGGTGTCGGGACGACGTAGGCGACGGGGATCTCACCACGCCGGTCGTCCGGGATGCCCACGACGGCGGCGTCGGCGATCTCCGGGTGCTCGAAGAGGAGTTCTTCGACTTCTCGCGGATAGACGTTGTAGCCCCCAGTGACGATCATGTGTTTCTCCCGGTCGACGACGAAGAAGAAGTCATCCTCGTCCCAGTAGCAGACGTCGCCGGTGTGGAACCACGTCGTGCCGTCCTCCTCGGTGAAGGCTTGCTCGTTGGCCTCCGGGAGACCAGCGTAGCCTTTCATCACGTTCGGGCCGGAGACGACGAGTTCGCCCGTGATCTCGTCGAGGTCGGCTTCCTCCTCGTCGATGGGACCCTCCTCGACGCGGGGCATCGTCTCGAAGTTCGGGCCGACAACTTTCGCTTTGACGCCGTCGAGTGGCTGCCCGATCGAGCCCTTCCGGCGGGAATCGGGCGTGTTGGCGTGGGTGACCGGCGACGTTTCGGTGAGGCCGTACCCCTCGTTGAGTTGCTCGCCGTAGAGAGCCTCGAACCGTTCGAGCACCTCGATCGGGAGGCTGGAGCCGCCGGAGTTGACGAACCGCAGCGAATCGAAGGAATACTCGTCGGCGTCAGGCTGGTTGATCATGTCGTTAAACATGGCCGGAACACCGAACATGATCGTGAGTTTCTCGTTCTCGATGAGATCCATCACCATCGGGGCATCCCACTCGGGGATGGGGTAGTAGGTTCCGCCGGCGTACATCGAGCCGTTCATCACGACGCTCATGCCGTAGATGTGGAACAGTGGGAGGACACCGAGCAGTTTGTCGTCGGGCTGGATCTCGCCGGGAACCACGCCGGAGTTCGCCCGGGTGGTCCAGCCGAGATTGTGATGGGTCAGGAGAACGCCTTTCGGCGTGCCCGTGGTGCCGGAGGTGTACGGCTGGACGGCGATATCGTCGTCCGCTCGCTCGACAATATCGACCGTGTCCTCGGCGAGGAAGTCGTCGAACTCCGTCGCGCCCTCGACATCGGCCCCGACACTGATGACCTCGTGAACGTCCGTATCGTCGAGTACGTCGAGCACTTCCGGGACGTTGTCAGCCAGCGAGACGACGGCTTCGGCCCCGCTGTCGTCGAGCAGGTGGCTGATCTCGCGGGCCTTGTACTGCGGATTCATCGGGACGACGACGCCGCCGGCCCGGAGCGTGCCGTAGAAAGCAGTCACGAACTGCGGGAGGTTCGGGAGGTAGATCCCCACCCGGTCGCCCTCCTCAATCCCGCTGTCGTGGAGCGCTTTGGCAAACTGGCCTGCGCGTGTCCAGAACTGGTCGTAGGTGAGTTCCTCGCCGTTGTAGACGATAGCTGGCGAGTCCGGATTGGACTCGACAGTTTCGCCCACGTCTGTTACCAGATTCGTCATACGGTCGTGTGATCGTTACAAACCGGCAAAAGAATTGCGTCTTGGAGTTTCCAGCGGAAACTCAGTTCCCTGCGGGCGCGTTCTCCGCACGCTCGACATCGTAGCCGACGACGTACCGTGCTCGGAGGAGCAGTCCAGCGATGGCAACCGCCGCCACGACCTGCAACAGGTTGCCGATCGGTTGCGGACCGAGCGAGCCGAACATCGCGACCGATCCGACCGACAGGAACAGCAGACGCATCGGTGTGGAGAGGTCATCAGCCCCATCGAATTCGAGCTGGGCGAGACGGTCGCTCGCATTTCGAGGACTCGTCCCCGGATTGCCGAATACGTGTTCGACGTTATACTGTTCCAGCGCGTCGGCGAAGAGGTCCGCTCCAGTGTACCCGTCTGTCATGTGGTTACACTCCCTCGGACGGCCACCCTGAAAATAGTTAACCCATTACGTGTCCGCCATCCGTCGATTCCCCGGATGCGGCCGGGAAAGGCGGCCGTTACTCCTTGGTCTGCGCGGCGGGTGCGATCGCGGCGGGGAGCCGGTCAATCTGAGTCAGGCCCAGGCCCGCGAGCGCGAGCACGGCCGCAGCCACCTGAAGCATTATCGCCATGCTGTCCCCGACAGCGTAGGACATCGCCGGCGCGTACATCGCGGTAAAGGAGAGCACGAGGTACGCGAACCGGTGGGGCAGTCCCAGCACGGTCCGGCCGTCGAACCCGATAGTGGCCGCCGTGAGCGCGATAACGCCCACGAAGACGGAGAACGTCGCGACGGGCGTGGCCGTCAGCGACCAGTTCACCAGGCTATCGTTGGCGACCAGCGCGAACGGGATGAGGAACCCGGCCGCCCCGATGCGCAGGGCCTGCTTGGCCGAGCCCATGAAGTTACTGTCCGCGATACGCGACCCGACGGCCACCGCCACCGCGACGGGGGGCGTGATGGCCGACAGCATCGCGAAGTAGAACACGAACAGGTGCGCGGTGATTTCGGTGACACCGAGGTCCTGGAGCGGCGCGGTCAGCAGCGTCGCCACCAGGATGTACGCCGCCGGCGTCGGCATCCCCAGGCCGAAGAGGATGCTCGTAATCATCGCCAGCAGTAGGACGACGACGAGGACGCCGCCGCCCAGCGACACCATCCGGACGCTAATCTCGGAGGTCAGGCCCGTCTGGGTTAACATCGAGATGATGACGCCCATGGCGGCCAGTACGCCCACCAGCGGCGCCATGTCGAGTGCGCCCTGGCGGAAGCCCTTGAGCGTCGTGTAGACGGTTCGGCCGAGCGTCACTACCCCTTCCATCAGGTAACTCGACGCCCGTTCGCCCATGCTCCGCTTGGTGTCGGGTTTGGCCGTTGGGCCGCGGATCAGCTGATCGCGGACGATCATCGTCCCGACGAGCGTCATGACGGTGTAGAGGCCGGCCGACATCGGCGAGAGCTGCATGATGACCAGCGTGTACAGCAGGACGGCCATCGGGATGCCGAAGTGGCCGCCCTCGAAGAACCGCTGCAGCGATCCGATGAAATCACCCATCGGGGTTTCGTCGGCTGGACTCAGCAGGACTGCCTGGACCAGCCGGGCGAGGAACAGCGTCGCACCGGCCGCGACCGCCGACCAGACCAGACCCAGCGACGCCACGGTGCGGGCGGCGTAGAACGACCCGAGCAGCAGGCCGAAGTAGACAACCGTCACCAGCGTCTGGACGCTGAACAGCTTCCCGAGCAGGCTTCCTTCGTTGACCTTGTCGGTTGTCCAGCCGTAGCGCAGCACCGCGAACTGCACGGCGACGCCGGCGCTGAAGTAGAACAGCATCGCCGGGATGAGGGCGGCCCGGATGATCTCGACGTAGGAGACGCCGATGATGTCGGCCATCAGGAACGCGGCCACGCCCATGACCGGCGGCATGATCTGGCCCCCGGAGGAGGCGACGCTCTCGATGGCAGCCGCGTAGTCACCACGGACCCCCTGGCGTTTCATCATCGGGATGGTGAACGAGCCAGTGGTGGCGGTGTTCGCGGCGGCACTCCCCGTGATCGACCCCATCGCCATGCTGGAGATGACGGCGACGTGGACGACACCGCTTTTGAGGTTCTGGCCGATCTTCTGACCGAGGCCCAGGATGAAATCGAGCGCGCCGTAGGCCCGGGCCAGCCCCGCGAACATGATGAAGATGGCGACCCAGGTGGCCCCGACCTCCATGATGAAACTGAACGCCCCGGAGATACGCATCGCCCCGAAGGTCACCACGTCCTCGAGCGAGAAGCCGGGATGTGAGAGGAAGCCGGGCATCGCCTCGCCGAAGAGCGCGTACAGGACCGACGCCAACGCGACCAGCGAGATGGACCAGCCGTACGCCCGGCGGGTCGCGTCGATGGTCAGCGCCAGCACGATGAGCCCGACGTAGAGGTCCATCGCACGGAAGCCGAAGACGATGGCCCGCCGCGAGAGGAAGAAGAACTCGGTGTACACGTAGTACCCCACACCGAGGCCCGCGGCGGCCGAGAGGAGACAGACGACGGCGTCGACTCGTCTGACCAGCGCGAACACGCGGTCGCTCATCCAGCGAGTCAGCGCGGAGCGTGCGCTTTCGTCGGTCGGGTTCTCGATGAGTGTGAGGGCCTGCGACAGGTAGTACAGTGCGGTACCGACGCCGAAGAAGGCGACGGCGAATTTGGTCCGGACGATGGGCCGTGCGTACGCGAAGTACAACGTTGCGGCGGTCAGGGCGATTCCCATGACCGTGATGATGCCGAAAAGGACCTGCTCGATGGTAGGCCGACTCCGGAACTCGGCGAACGCCTGCCGCGGGTGTGGTACTTCCGTATCGGTCGAAGTTTCGTTCATGGTGTGATGGAATTGTGGGTGATTCGGTTATTGAACGGTGCCTGCGGCAGGAAATCGGCTTACTGGCCGCCGATCTCGTAGTCGTCGTTCCAGACGCCCTTCTCCTGGTAGAACTCGGCGGCGGCCGGGTGGAACGGCAGCGTCGTGTAGCCGTTCTCCATCCAGAACTCCCCATCAGCCATCGGCCCCAGGAGGGCGTTAGACTCGCCGAGGCCCTCGCGCTGCTCCCAGAGGGTGTTGAGGAACGACTTGAGCGTCTCGCCGCTGAAGTCACCACGGACGACGAAGTTGTACGAGAGGCCCGGCGTGTTCAGCGTGTCCGGGGCGTACTCGTAGTTGTCGAATCCGCTCGTGTCGACGGAGTTCATGATGATGGCCGGGTCCTCCTCGAGTTCGGCGACAGTGTCCTCGGGCCACTGGAGCAGGCGCAGGCCGACCGTCCCCTTCATCTGCTGGAGCCACCCGGGCTCGACGCTGCCGTTGATGAACGTGCCGGCCCCGGCGTCGAGGCGGCCCTCGCTCATGGCGCCGCCCTGGCTACCGTAGTCGATGCTGACGCGCTCGTAGTCATCGGTGATGAAACTCAGCGCGTACTCGAGCATCTCGGCGGTCCCCGAACCGCGCGGGGTCGGCGAGATTCGGTCGCCCGACCCGATGTCGGCGACACTCGTCCAGTCGTCGTTGGCGGTGCAGAGGAACCAGGCCAGGTCGTACAGGTGGAACGCCTGCATTGGCGTGTAGTTGAGGTTTCCGAAGGGTTCCTCCTCGTTGGCGACCTTGCTGGCGGTCCAGTTCTGGATGTAGGAGATGTCGGACTCGTCGCGGCCCAGGCGGCCGATGTTGGCGTTCGTCCCCTCGCTCGGACGTGCCTGAACTTCCAGGTCGGAGTTCTGGGAGACCGAGTTGGCGATGACCTGGCTCATGGAGTACGCCGCTGTCGTTTCCGTCGAGGTGGTCATAATCATCTCGCCGTCGGCACCCGGGGTGTTTTCCGGGCCGCTGTTTTCGCTATCGAAACAACCGGCGAGTCCGGCTGTCGCTGCGCCCCCCATTGCTGCCAGAACGGTCCGGCGAGTCTGTCGACTAATCGTGTGACTAGGCTTGTCTGCCATACGCGACAGAAGATAGTCGTTGTATATAATTGCATCGGTTTACTCGAACGAAATTGCTGTGAACGAGTGAATCAGTTTACACTGGCTCGTTATGTAACGAGGAAACTACCGATGCAAACCCTTCTCGGCAGTCCTGCGCGGAAGGGAGCCATCTACGGGTTTTGATCGCCCCAGACCGCCGATTCGACGCGACCGGGTGCGCCCTCGGATTTGAAGTACTGGCAGTGGTTGCTGACTCCCGCGCTCACGTCGACGGTGGTGAGGTTGTCGGGTGCGTTCGAGCAGGAGACTCCGTCCGCGCCGAGACCCTCACCGTCGGGCGTCCACCAGAGCAGATCCGCCCAGAGTTCGTGCAGCGTGCCGACGGCTTCATCAGAACTCGAATAGAACGCGTACGCGTTGTCGGGGACTGACTGGATCCCGTCGTAGTAGTGATAGATGCGGTCACCGGATTCCCAGCGGTCACAGACGAAGCGCTGGTGGTCGGCCGGGCCGACGGTGACGACGTTGCCGACCCGGTCGTACTCCCACCACGGGAGTTCCTCGTGGAGGCGGTTGAGCATGTTGAACGAGGCCCGGCCGCCCAGTGAGTGACCGACGACGTTGACTTTCGTCCAGCCGTTCTGTGGCCAGAGTTCGTCGATCAGCCAGTCGGCGAGTTTCCGACCGTACTCGGCGGCCCGATCCCACGCCTGCGTGTACGTCGGCGTGACCGAGGGCCACTTCGCCGAGAGGAAATCGCCGTCGAAGTAGATGTTGTTCGCAAGCGTCTCGCCCTGTTCGGCGGCGAGCCCCGCCGCCCCGAAGCCGTGGACGTAGATACAGATTTCGTCGGAGAGCCTCCCCACGTCGAAGTTCGGGTCGTAGTCGCCCCACCACGGGTCGAGATCGACGACGTTGAACCCGTCACCACTGGCCCACCCGAAGCCGCACTCGGCCAGTTCGAGGTAATCACCGATCTCTTTGTCCTCTTCTGCCTCGTCGTAGGCCGCCGCCGACCCGGTGGCGGCTTTGACGCCAGCGGCCCCCACCGCTGCCGTTGCCGAGGATTTCAACAGGTTCCGGCGAGAGAGATGTCCCCCGTCGTCTGTGTTCTGGTTTGCGTCACTCTGTCCCCCACGCTTGTCATTGTTTCCCACCATGACGTTTACCGGAACCGAGCAATTGGTAATAAAGTTTTATGAATAATCGTGTATTTTCGCCATTGATAATTCCAAAATACGGAATTAAATCGCAGTCAGTCCTATTTGTGTAAAAATTTCACAGCTCCAGCCAGTGAATACTGGTGGAGTAACGCCGTCGAGATAGTGGATTCCCCAACCCCCCCTATCGTGTCATTAGTATGAGTTAGATCCGTACATTCCGCGTCAAAGCCGTTGTACATAAATTAAATGGTTAGCAACTCGTCACGAGTTGGCAACATCATTCGTCAGCAAGACGAGCATATTTGTATCTGCACTCTAATGAACTACTATGCTGGATTTCGTCCAACTCGAGGAGGACCTGGACCAGGAAGAGCGGATGATCCGGGACACAGCCCGTGATTTCGTCGAAGAGCACGTCAAACCGGACATTGGCGACCACTACGAACAGGGAACGTTCCCGAAGGAAGTCATCACGGAGATGGGAGAGCTCGGCTTTTACGCGCCGAATCTGGAAGGATACGGCTCGCCGAACGTCTCCGAGACGGCCTACGGCATCCTGATGCAGGAACTGGAGGCCTGTGACTCGGGACTGCGCTCGATGGCTTCGGTGCAGGGGGCGCTCGTCATGTACCCGATTCACGCCTACGGTAGCGAGGAACAGAAAGAGGAGTGGCTACCGAAACTCGGTGAAGGCGAAGCTGTCGGTTGTTTCGGCCTGACCGAACCCGAACACGGTTCGAATCCCTCCGCGATGGAGACTCGGGCGGAGCGGACCGAGTCGGGCTACGTGCTGAACGGCTCGAAGACGTGGATCACGAACTCACCGATTGCGGATGTCGCGGTCGTCTGGGCGCGTGACACGTCCGCCGACGACAACCCAGTGCGTGGGTTCCTCGTCGAGACCGACCGCGACGGCGTGACGACAAACAAGATCGAGGACAAACTCTCGCTGCGGGCGTCGGTCACCGGCGAAATCGGCCTGAACGACGTCGAGATTCCGGAAGAGAACGTCCTGCCGGGCGTCTCCGGCATGAAGGGGCCGCTGGGTTGTCTCACGCAGGCCCGCTACGGTATCGCCTGGGGCGCAGTCGGTGCGGCGCGGGACTGTTTCGAGGTCGCTCGCCAGTACGCGACCGACCGCGAGCAGTTCGACACACCGATTGCTAGCTTCCAGATGCAGCAGGACAAACTCGCAGAGATGGCCACCCAGATCAGCCTCGCACAGTTACTCGCCTACCGCCTGGCCGAACTCAAAGAAGAGGGTCGGATGACGCCGCCGCACGTCTCGATGGCCAAACGCAACAACGTGCGCATGGCGCGCAACCAGTCCCGCATCGCCCGTGAGATGCTCGGCGGCAACGGTATCACGACGGACTACTCGCCGATGCGGCACATGCAGAACCTGGAGACGGTCTACACCTACGAGGGTACCCACGACATCCACACCCTCATCCTCGGCGAAGAGCTGACTGGCTTCCAGGCGTACTTCTAACCTCCCTCTTTTTTAGTAGCCGAGTCGGAACAAGTGGTTTGCGAGAATGGCGACCAGCCCGACGGCCATGATCCCAGCGAGTGAGCCGAAGGCGACCGGCCAGCCGAACTGATCGGCCATCACTCCGATTGCGACGCTCCCGAGGGCACCGATGAGCATGTAGACTGTCCGAACGAGCCCGAAGCCTGCGCCCTGTTCGGCCTCGGTCAGCGCGTCGATGAATCGAGACTGCAGCGGCGCGCCCCACGTCATCGCCACGCCGATGGCGACGGTGGCTACGACCAGCAGCGCGAAGGAGTCGACGACCACCAGCGCCCCGTAGCCACAGATACCGATCCCCATCGTGAGTGCGACGATTCCGTCCCGTGAAAAACGGTCCGACAGCGAGCCCATCAGCGGCTGGAGAATCCCGTGGATGAAGAAGTACACCGAGAATAGCACTCCCGCGGTTGTCCGAGAGAGGCCGTGGTTCGCTTCGAGAAAGGCGGGGAGAAAGGAGGCCGTCGCCTGCCATGTGAACGCGCCGAGTACGGACAGCCCCGTTGTATACAGGATAGGCCCCCTGCTGAGCAGTTCGTAATCGGACCGATTTCGAGGCGGTCACGCATCGGCCGGTCGGGAAAGCGAGCGGGCTCGAGTTCGACGAACCAGAAAAACAGGGCGAACGTCGGGACGGCCACCACAGTGCCGATCAGCACGGCCGCCCGCCAACCGTATCGGGTGGCAACCACCGCAGCCACGGCTGGGGAGACAAGTCCGGCCAGCGGCGCACCCGTTACGTGAAATCCGATTGCTCGACCAGTCTGCTCGAAGTTCCGGGTCAACAGCGAGGTTGCGACGATGTAGTGCAATCCGGCAGCGATGCCGAGACAGAAGACGAGGACGGCGAAGATCGGAAACGTCGGTGACAGAGCCAACAGCCCGCTGGCAGCGGCAGTCAATCCGACCGCCGCGAGAATCGTCCGGCGCTCGCCGAACCGATCACCGAGAATGCCACTCGGAAACTGTGTCAGCGCGTATGCGGCCCACATCCCGGAGAGTGCGAGTCCGACCGCGCTGTTGCTCACGCCGAAACTGTCCACGATATCCGGGACGACCGGACTCACGACTAGTCGGGCCGTGACGACCGCAAAGAAGGCAGCAGTGCAGCAGACGAGAACGGTATTCCGGTACGGCCAGTTCACACCCCGAGTTGATGAACCGCATCAAAATGGATTTCGTTCTGTTCTGAACAGCGCTCGTTTCGTACAGTGAAAGCAATGCTGTGTAGAAGAGAAACTATCCGGTAGATTGCGAGCGCCCCGTTGCACGATACAGAGCTATCATTTCACTATTCGAAATATTCATGACGGTTCGACGTGAGAGAGGAAATATGGCGAACCAGGAGGACGAGAACGTCGGGGTTGCGACGACCAAAAAGACGTTTGCGATCCTCGAAACACTCCGTGAGAACGAGGGACTCTCGATTGCGGAGATTACGCGTCGGACCGATCTCACGAAGAGTACGGTGTATCGCCATCTGAAAACACTCGAAGAACTCGGCTACGTGATCGAACGCGACGGGGAGTACTACATCGGACTGGGGCTGCTCGAAATCGCCGAGCAGACCAGAAACCGCGAGCCGGGATATACGATTGCTCAACGCAAGGTCTTCGAGTTAGGACGAGAGACGGACGAACGGTCGATGTTTCTCGTCGAGGAGAACCTTGAGGGAGTCTATCTCTACCGATACGGAAGTCCTTCGAACACGATGGTCGGGGAACGCCGCCCGCTGCATGCGCTGGCCTCCGGGAAGGTGATTCTCGCGGAGTTCGACGAGGAGCGGATCGAGCGTTTCATCGAGCAAAAGGGGCTGGTCCAGCATGCAAAGAACACGATCACGGACCGTGACTCGCTAGTATCGGAACTCGAAGCGGTGCGTGAGCAGGGATACGCGCTCAACGACGAGGAGTACATGGACGGCCTGTTCGGCGTCGGCGTGCCAGTGTACACTCCCGACGACGAGTTACTCGGATCGCTCGGGCTATTCGGCCCGACGAGCAGATTTACCGACGAATATCTCCACGACGATCTCGTCAATCGGCTCTGGGACAAGGCCGGTGAAATCAAAGTTACCCTCGCCTACGGGTAATTCGATGGATGAAACGTGTCGTCGCGATCACCGGCACGAAATCGGAAATCTGCCAGTTAGGATCGCTCAACCGGATTCATGTTTTGCCTGCCGAACAAATTAATCCGATATACGAACGATATAATTCGTATAATGAATTAGCTATTTTACGATGTGAGAGCACCCGATCAGGGAGACGAGCAGAGCTAGCGAGAAACTGTTTACAGCCATACGTCTGTAATCTGTGAAGAGTAACTTAGACTTCCGAGACGACGTTGTGGTCGTCAGCGAGTGCCTGTGCATCCTCTTCGAGCAAGGCAACGACGAGATAGGGGACGAAGTCCTGGAAGTACTCGACGAGCGTGGCGATCCGTTCGGAGTCGATCGCTTCGAGGGAGTCGAGTAGCATGAACGGGACGGACTCGTGGAGGTCGTGCACGAGATAGCCAGCCAGCGCGAAGACCAGCCCAGTGACCTCGCGTTCGCTCTCGCTCAGGTGGTCGATCGAATCCTCGTAGGCAGTGCCGTCGGCAGTGGTGCGGACGATGCGTAGCTCGAAGGTCGTAGACTGAGCGTCGTCCGCCCGGATGCGTTCGATCCAGATCCGTTCGATGTTCTCGTAGCCGAGCAGGTCGAGCAGTGTCTCCATGTGGGTGTTGAACTGTTCGACCGCTTCGGCTTCGAGTCGGTCGATCCGGGTTCTGAGATCGGTCAACTGATCGGTGAGCTGTTCACGCTGGGTGCGGAGTTGTTCGCGTTGCTCGATCTGTCGGTTGGTCTGCTCGATTTCGGCGTCGATCTCCGCACGTTTCTGCTCTTTCGAGTCGAGTTGAACGGAGAGTTCACTGGCTCGTTTTTGTTCCGTCGCGATCTCCTCGTACTCGGCAGCATCGAGTTCGTCGACGGCGGTTTCGAGATCGTCGATCCGCTCTGAGAGGCTGTCGCGGCGGTCGAGGAGGTCGGCTTTCCGCTCCTCTCGTTGCTCGATCTCCGTTTTGAGTGTCGCGAGTCGATCTTCGAGGTCGCGGCGCTCGCGACGCGTCGATTCGATCTGATCTTTACGGTCGCGGAGGTCTGCAAGCTCCGATTCGACCGTCGAGCGTTCGTCCGCTTTCGTCCGGCGAAGCTCTCGAAGTTGATCGATGGTCTGTTCGATCCGGTCGGCCTCGACCGTCGATCCACACGTCCAGCAGGTCACCTCGCCGCCGGGCAGCAGTTCGCCGGTCACGTCACCGCCGTCGGAGAGCATCGAGTCGTCGCCATCGAGGCGGTCGCGGTTGAACTGGATCGTCTGCTGGAGTTGGCTGATCTCCGCGTCGAGCGCCGCCTTCTTCTCCTGACAGTGTTCGATGTCGCTTTCGAGCCCCGAGAGATCCACCTCAGCGTCGGTTTCGACATCGTCCAGTTGGCCGCGGATGGACTGACGTTCAGAGCGTAAGGCCTCGATACTCTCACGTTCGGTCTCGATCCGATCGCGAACCTGTTCGATCTCCGATCGGGCCTCCTGCAGGGCATCGAGTGTCGACTGCAACTCCGCTCGTCGCTTTTCGCCTTCGGCCGGGTCGATCTCCGCCTCGGCCAGATTCGCTCTGGCGTCGGACAGGTCGGCCCGGAGTTGCTCGATCTCGTCGGCCAGTTGCTGTTTGGTCTGTTCCAACTCGGGCAGTCGCTGTTCGAGGCTCTCCAGTTCGGAGAGTCGGTCGTCGAGATCGCGTTTTTCCGATTCCAGCCGAGCAATTTCGTCGTTGATCGCGGCGGTATCGACCGGGCGCATGATCAGTTCGCGGAGATCCTCACCGCGGGTGACCGCCTGTCTGGCCTCGTTCGATTCCAGCAGGAAGGCGAACAGATCCGCGAGTTCGGGGTCGTCGAGATACGGCTGGCCGTCGTACTGGACGGTGTCGTGCTGGCGTTCGAGTCGCCCTGTGTAGCTATCATCGGCCTCGAGCGTTGCCGTCCCCAACGTCTCGTCGGCTTTGAGACTCGCACGTTCGCTGCCGAGCGCGGCCATTAATCCCTGCAAAAGCGAGGTCCGGTTCGTCGCGTTCCGCCCCGAGAGCACCGTGACGCCCTCTCTCAGCGAGACGGTCGTCTCGTCGATACCGCCGATATTCGAGACCGAAAGCTCGACACACTCAGGGAGATGTGGGTGTGTCTGGTCGAGGTTTGCAGACATTTCGTTGTCTTCTGATTTTCCCTACCGTCGTGTTATCCTTTTCGTTTACCGAGTACAGTGACACCCGCCCCGATCGAGGAGTTCTCGCACAGAGTACTGGTGGTTACACTCCCGGCAGGCGACCTGAACGGAGACGAGTACGTCGATTGAACCGATATCGAGCGCGTCGTGACTCGCCAGCCGCGTAATCGTGTCGTCAGTGACCGCCTCCGTCCTGCTCTGGAGTTGTCCGAGTGTCGTCTCGGCATCGTCGATCCGCTCCGATAGAGTCGGCTCGGAGAGGGAGGCCTCCAGACACTCAGTCAGGTGCGTGTGGATCGTCTGATGAGAGACGAACCGCTCGTCGAGGGTGTCGACGGAGACGCCGCGTTGTTCCAGTTCCCGCCGGGTTTCGATCCGGTCACCGCTCGAAACTGCATCGTCGGTGAGCAGTCGGTAGTAGTTGTCCACCTCGCCGTCCTTGGTCGGAATGCCGGCCGCCGTGAGTTCCGCGGCGAGCAGTTTCCGATTGAACCAGTCGGCGAGTTCGCGCGTGCTCTGTCGGTCCTCCCCGGTCCAGCGGTCGGCGAGTTCCCGGTCGACATCGATTCCGACGACCTCGGCGACCCGGCCGACCTTACAGCAACTGATCTCGGATTCTGTCACACTGCATCGTAGGCACGAGCCGACACAAAAGCCACACGATACTTTACAACTGTATGTCCGTAAATATTGTTTGATTGGTGCCGGGGTGGACCGGGAGAGTTCCGGTGGTGTTCAGAGTATAATCATACGATACCTTATAATAATTTATTCCATATACGTCAGTACGACCGAGGCAGATCGAGTGTGTGTTCGGCGATGTGGTTGCGCATCATCTCTGTGGACCCGGGTGCGACGCGGCCGAGACGGGTTCCTTTCCACATCTCGATGACGCCGTAGTCTTTGCTGAACCCGTTGCCTCCGTGGACCTGGACGGCGACATCTGTGGCTTCGTGAGCGGCTTCTGAGGCCCGCAGTTTCGCCATGTTCGAGATCTCGGCGACTTCCTTGGGGTCGGCGTTGGTGTCCATCATCCACGCGGCCTTGCGAACCAGCATGTTCGCCGCCTCCAGTTTCGAGTACGACTCCGCAATCGGGTGCTGGACGGCCTGATGGGCCCCGATTGGCTGGCCAAACACCTCCCGGTCGCGGGCGTAGTCGACAGCCCGTTCCAGCGCGGCGTATCCCGTCCCGACAGCGCCGGCCCCACCAATGAGTCGCTCGGGATTCACTGTATCAAATAACTGGTATAAACCCATACCTTTCGTTCCAATTATGTCTTCGTCGGTCGCCTCGTAGCCGTCGAGTGAGAGTTCGAACTGTCGCTCCGGCGTCGGGATCCCCGTGTCGAGTTCGCGGAGTTCGATGGCGTCGTCTCCCGGGTCGGCGAGAAACAGCGTGATGCCAGAGGTGCGTTTTTCGACTTCGTCGACGGGAGTCGTTCGGGCGACCAGCAACATTCTGTCCGCGCGGTCCGCGCCGCTGATCCACTGTTTGCTGCCCGTGATTTCGTAGGCCCCGTCGTCAGTCTCCTCGGCGTACGTATCCATGTTCGGGGCGTTGTGGCCGGCGTTCGGTTCGGTCAGCGCCATGCAGAAGTTCAGGTCGCCGTTCGCGAGCGGTTCCAGATACTCCGCCTTCTGTTCCTCGGAGCCGTGTTCGGTCAGCGTCACCGCGCCGAAGACGATGTTGACGACGAAGAGCATCTCCGAGCCGAAACAGCCGTTTCGGGTGAGTTCCTCGACGATAGCCGAAAGTTCGGTGATCCCCAGTCCCTCACCGCCGTACTCCTGTGGAATCGTCGCGCCGAGAAAGCCCGCATCGGCACACTCCTGCCAGAACTCGGTCGGCTCGCGTTTTTCCGGCCCGGTCACCGCACGCCAGTAGTCGTCGTCGTAGCCGGCCGCAACTTCGCGGGCCGTCTCGCGGATCATTCGTTCTGTTTCCCCTTCCCCAAACGCAGGTGTGTCTTGTGACACCGTCATACATACTTCACAGGCGCCAATCGATATAAAAGCCCCAGTGCGCGAATTGAATATTTCAGCGCCCGTTCACGGACGAGTCCGCAGTTTTATTATTCGACGGGCGCGGTTGAGTACGCATGCCAACGTACTACGAAGATTACGAGGTCGGAGACACGGAGGAATTTGGTGAGCGGACCGTCACGAAAGAGGAAATCATCGAATTCGCCGAGAAGTACGACCCACAGCCGTTTCACACCGACGAAGAGGCCGCAAAGGAGACGATGTTCGGTGGACTCGCGGCCAGCGGCTGGCACACGGCCGCCATTTGTATGCGGATGTACGTCGACCACATGATCGACGAGGCCTCACAGGGTGCCCGCGGCGTCGACGAACTCCGCTGGATCAAACCGCTCCGACCGGGCGATACGCTCACCGCCGAGGTGGAAGTCGTCGATAAGTATCCCGACGAAAACAACCCTCACATCGGCTACGTGGACACGAAACTGACGGCGTACAACCAGGACGACGAGGCCGTCATTAGCTGGATCGGCCTCGGCATCATCGACCGGAAGTCGACAGCGGAGTAGTTCGTGCCGATGGTTCAGATCGTTGGTGGTGTGATCCACCGACAGTTCCACCCACTCGAAGAAATTAGTGAGGGTCCCGATACCAGCGGAGACGTAGGAAGCGAGCAGGTTCACACGTCAACCACGAATTCACGGCGGACCTGATTGGATTTCGGGCTGTCGAAGCGGCGAACTGGTCGGAGAATCCAAGTCACAAAGATCAAACGAGGTGTCGACGAAAGAGGAGTACAGCCAGCTATGGACGAGACTGAAGGCCACTCCGCTGTTCGAACCTACAGCATGCTGTCCTGGTTCGGAGCGATTGGGGTCTGTACGTCGTTACACGTTGCCGGGCGGTATTTCGAGCACTGGTTCATGCGGAACGATCCCGACGAGCATCCGCTCGTGAAGGAGTTCATCCGACAGCCAGTACGGATGGTGACCGAAACGCCGGCAGTGATGGCAACAAAACCCATCCTCAGTGTCGTGCTGTCGGGCGTGCTTCTCGCCACGCTCTGCTACAGGTTGTTTCTGTTCGCCGTCGGGCAGTGGTACCTTCTCTGCTGGACGTAGCGTCGCACCCGCAACGACTACACCGGTTCTGTCTCCTTGGACTGGCGGTTACTCAGCCGGCCCTCTGTGATCTCGACGATCTGTTCAGCAAGGAAGACACAGCCAGCCGCCAGAATGATCCCTGCAACAACGTCGATAGCCCAGTGGATGCCGAGGATCATCGTCGCGAGGACGATGCCACTGGAAACGATTGCCGTGATCTGGAGCCAACGCGGCTGAATGTGGCGGGTTCGCCACGCAAACAGTAACACGATCACCGACAGCGACGTGTGCAACGACGGGAACACGTCGGTGTTCTCCGAGACAACACTGGTCACGTCGGCCGTCTGCGGGTAGAACTGGTACATGAGCCCGTCGACGTGTTCGGTGACGTAAATTCGCGGACCGACCGCCACGAAGAACGTATAGAAAAGTGCGCCGGCAGCGTAGTTGAGGATATACGCCACCAGCAGTTCCTTCAGCGGCCGCAGCGCCGGCGTGAACAGGTAAACCACGATCGGTGTAACGAGCAGGAACGCGAATCCGAACATGTAGAATCCCGAGAACACGGGGATAAGTGCCTCCGGCGTCGCGTTCTGGAGATGGGCAACGACCAATCCCTCGACACGGTAAATGGATTTGGTGATCTCAATCCCAACCTCTCGGGAGAGCCGCTGGCTCGGCCCCTGTGTGAATCGCCGGATGACGAAAAACACACCTGCCAGAATGAGGTACGGTGCGAGATCGGAGAGTCGGCTATCGAGACTGCCGAGTGTCTCTCTGATCTGAGCAGGTGTGAGACAGACCGTACAGGTTGCAACGATTCCGGTGACGACAACCGCGCCGATGATCAGCGATACCGATAGAAATGACATGTGATGGGTTCGTTATTTCTGATGAGATAGTATCAGACATAAATCCATTGATGAAACGTCGTATATAAGTTAGAGAGAAGAACACCGTCCGGCAATCGGCCGGGACAAACGTTGCTCGAATTCAGCAGTAAGTACTATTGAATCCGGAACAGAAAAGCCAGGGGCCGGATTTGAACCGGCGATGATCCGCTCTGCAGGCGGACGCGTTCGGCCAGACTCTGCCACCCTGGCACACTCATAAATCTGCGTCGAACTCGTTTAAGCCCGTCGGATACCCACCGGCATGAGTGTGTGACTCACACTCCGAGTAATTTTAATACCAATCCCATCATCAGAGTGAACTGAACACAGAGGTGCCACAAATGACCGCCATCCCATCCATTCACCGGGTTGCTATCGCAAATAGCGCCGGGTGTGCATTCTCTCCAGGGTGGCCGGTCGTCGGAGTGATGGCACTCGCTGCCGGCCTGCTACCGGCCTGATGCCCGAATAACCGTCACCTGGCTGGAGTACCCAGCCGGGGTGGTGAACGCGGGCCGTTCTCGACTTACCGGGCACTCGGGAGCAATGCTGCAGTCGATCCGGGCTATCGTCTCTCACGCCCAGTTGCAGCACTGGCCAGCGACGCCTGTCTGGTTCGTCACCAGCGCTGGCCGTTATGTTCGATATCAGATTCTACCGGAGATCCCGGAAGAACGCACAGAAGTACAAAGACCGCCGCGAGTGGGAGAGTTCCCGCCACGCGCGGTATCGACGATAACGCGAGCGGTGTGGACCGACATCGGGCGTTCGACTCGCCCCTCGCGTCCTGCAGATGACAGCACGCAATCCACCTGATACGGCAACGTCGGGCACGGCGACGAGACGATGGACAGTCCGCGCGACAGTTCGTGTGCCTCGCGGGGGTGGCGCCGACCTCGCGAGTGACGCGTCCAGACGACTCGAATCACCACCCCACGTGGACAGCGTCGAGGTCGACGATATCCGTGGCCTCGAACCCGCACTCGCAGCGACCGCCGTCGGACTCGAACTGACGGTCGTAATGAACCAGACGGCCCCTGTCGAGACAGTCAGGGCCGAACTGAATACAGCGCCAGGGACCGAGCGAGTCGAACAAGTAACACCCGCCGAGCGGTGAGCGCATGTCGCCCGTCCAGGAAGGGGAGACTAGAGTGGGAGGTTAGGCGTCAGCCATCCGCCAGAGGATCCCGATACACGCGGGGTCGTCACCGTAACGGATCGATCCGCCGTGGACTTCGACTGCGACTTCGGACCCGTCGGCACACTCTCCGGTGAACGTCCGGTTGAACGTGTGACTCTGGTCGTCGATAGACTCCAATAACTCGGAGAGTACCGCTTCGTCTGCTTGCGTACTCGCGATGGCGAGTGGCGACTCGCCGAGAAGTTCTGATCGCATGTATCCCAGAATATCTGCCAGTTGTTCGTTCACGTAGACGAACTCGCCATTCTGGACGATAAATACGCCGGCGATATCCTGCTCGACGAGTTGGTGGTACCACGAGAGTGCGTCCCAGAACCGTTGCTGGGAGCGATAGCGCTCGACTGCATTCCGGATCCGGTTGGCGAGTACCTCGTACTGTTCGGTACCCGTCTCCTTCTGCATGTACTCCGTCACACCTGCGGAAATTGCTTCGCTGGCAACCTCTTCGCTGCCTTTTGCCGTATAGAGAACGAACGGGAGGTCGGGATACTGTTCGCGAACGATGGCGAGGAATTCGAGCCCGTCGGTGTGGGGCATGTCGTAATCGCTGACGATACAGTGTATCTCCT
The DNA here is from genome assembly GCF_037080055.1 of Halovenus anhuiensis. Taxonomy (NCBI): domain Archaea; kingdom Methanobacteriati; phylum Methanobacteriota; class Halobacteria; order Halobacteriales; family Haloarculaceae; genus Halovenus; species Halovenus anhuiensis. The sequence continues at coordinate 3,988 of NZ_JBAOJI010000007.1, read as the reverse complement.
CGTCCTGAAGTCTGTTGATCGCTTCGACGGCTGATGTCTCGCCGACAATCGAGAACTGCTCGTCGGTTCGTTCGAGCAGTTCAGCGGTCAACTCCAGGATCTGCGGGTCGTCGTCGACGTGGAGAATTCTGATATCGGTTGACTCATCGACCGTTGACACCGACATTGGCATGTCGAACGGTTCGCCGTCGAACGGACTCGACGTGCCGTTCCGGAGCAACGGCGGTTGCTCTCGTGTCACCCGCCGGCATCCCCGTAGCGCCGAGCGAGAGAGTGTCGTTGATGACAGACTGTCTCTCTCGTGGCTCATTTGTACCCCTCCGGTTCTGTACTCGGCAGGTTTGTGAACGAACAGACTGGATTGCACCCACACATTGGAACGTAATGTAACGAATGCGGGCCAAAATTATAATAATTTCCCGTAGTGATACCATCTGATAATGCCAGTTTATTAGTATAGATATATTTCCCGATGTAGGTGAGCATGGAAAGATAATCGACACGATATTGTCCGATTATAAATACTATCCATCTGAGGGTTAAACTAACTGACTAAATATATAGAATTATAAGATAAATTTAATTCAATTGGCACCGGAATCAGTATTGTACCATGTCAGACTCAACCACTGCGGAATTCCTCAAGGAACATCCGCGACTGCTGGCTGCACTGTTCGGAATGACCATACTGATGGCCCAAGTCGGGCCTGTTGCTGCTGGAAATAGCGTTTCGATTAGCGGCCCTTAAGATAGATAGTCAGTCGAATTTTAGATCTCGTTCGGTCACGGAGTCACTCCATATGATCTGATCAGAATTTAGTCTAACGGGAACACCTTCGGCATTCAAGAATTTCATGACCTGGTCAATTGGAGCAGTAAATGTGTTCAGGGGACCTGATGAAAGGTAGTATCTGTCATCCCCTACTAGAAGTGGAGCAGTCATCGTTCCAAGATCGGCATTATTTGTCGGATAAGTATTCATTTTTATAGAATATTTATTACCTTGAGGGTGAATTTCTAACAGATTTGGTGTCCTACTTGAAGATTGGGTCACAGTCGCAGTCCCATCACCAACGACGATGTATTGCCCGCCCAAGATACTCTCCTCGCGCGCAATCGACAGAGCGACTCCGAGTGGGAACCCAGTATTGAGAAGTTTTGCGATCAGTTCTCCGATAGACACGGCCTCGTTGCTGATGATATCAGTAAGTGTGACGATCCCTCCAATAGCACCGGCCTCGATCAGATTGACTCCTTGATGATACGAGCTACAAGCGTTCAGTAAGAAGGCGTCAACGCTAGTCGACGCAAGATCATCTGCATCGAGTTTCCCGTCCGGACATTCGAAGCCGTCTGCGTCTGCATGACCAATATAGTGGAGGAAGTCACAGTCTGTTTCGAGAACTTCGTGGAGTTCATCGACAGACAGGTTCCGGTGAACAGTCACGTCAAACGGGAGATCTGATCGCTGGCCATATGCTGCATCGACGAGGTCGCGTTCTTCGTCCATCCGAGTATCGTTCTGGATGATCGTAATCGAAATATCACCAGCACCGACCTCCCGATCGAACCGGTTCTGGAAAGCTTCTGTTAGGAGTTTATTGGCCCCAATTGGGACACCGTCACCGATCCAGCCCTGTTCGAGTGCATCCGTCGGCTCAAACTGGATGTACGGCTGCTCTGGAGTCGAGTCCTGTGTAGGTGAAGAGCGGATGTCAGGCTCGGGACTTGCAGAACGAGTCAGGGCTTCCGATCCCCTCGCACTTCTGGAGTTGTCCGCTGCAACGGCTGGCTCCGCTGGCGTCGGACTGTCCGCTGCTCGAATCACCGCGAGGTCGTCGACGACGAAGGGTATCTGTTGGATGGACTCTGCCACTGGCTCAACGTGGGCAAGAAATCGCCACGTGGGGATCTGGTCTGCAATGCTGTCGTAGGAAACCCTTAGATAGGTTTCGAGACGCTGGCCGATCGGCTGGTCGTACAAGGATGCCCAGTCGAGATCGAGAGTCTCATCGAGGACACGGCGTTCGTGCAGCGACACATCATAAAATCCCTCGGTCCGGGTGAGACAATCCAGAAAGAAAACCTGCTTGAGCGTTCGTTCGATCTGACCTTCGAACGCCGCAGCATCGAACTGTTGGACAATCCCTGTCTCCGTGCGTAATGCTGGCTGGTCCCCTGGGACGACGCGCGCGCCTAAGTAGTACGCCAACGGTGCAACTGGATAGACATACTCCAACATTGGCGGGACTACAAGAGAGATTCCAGTCTCCGGCACTGCAAGGCTCGACGGGACATGGAGTTCATCACCGAGTTCGACGCGTGGCGGGTGGCCACGAAGCGTCGGGAAGGAGTGTTCCGGGCTGGTCGATTTGAGCGCCGATCCAAAATGGCTGATGGCTTTCATCAACCCCTCTGGCTCTGGTGGGGCAGTGATCGTCGTCGCTGGGCGTGTGTGCCGGGACCGAAATCCAATATCGACGGTTGTCGGCTCGCTGAATTCGAATTGCATTTCCACGAGGTCGGCAGTAATCTCGACGGGACCGGAAACTTGCATGTAGGTTTTGATCTGGGTACTCAAATCCAGAATGTATGACCCAGGTTCAAGTGTACGGCTATCTAGATGCTCGACCTCTGCAGCCATATTCCCTGCCGTATCTCGAACGATCACACTAGCGGGATTTGGGAGCGTGACCGCTTCAGTTGTAATTCGGAGTCCTTTGCCGACGGGAAACAGAAACTGCTCGGGTGAGACCAGTTCTGGAAAAACGGGTTGGGGCGTCTGAATCTGATACCGGAGTTGTTCGAGGCGATCGATAATCTCGATTCCTGGTGGCTCAGAAAGCGTGTCGAATGCAAGAATCCCCCCGTCGTCTTCCATTCTGTCCCTAATCGTCCGTACTGAGGGAATGTGTCACTAAAAAGGTACCGTACACAGAGCGTGTCATAGAAAACGTCTCACGGTTCTACAATAGTGTGTGTCGGATTCGTAATCCGATTAGTTACGCCATTCGTTGATGAATGTCGGGGCGATGACGCCAACGCCGAGGAGCACGGCAAAGTGAACCCATTGCTTATCAGTTACAGCTGTTGTGCCGTACACCGATACGAGAGCGAGTGTGACGAAGACTGCTGTAATCTTGGTTTCTGTGCTGACCAGACTATTCGACCTTGTGGAGGGCTGTTCTGACACGTTCAATCGTTCAGTTGCATAATCCATATACTTTTTCTACAATTTCAGAGCCAGCAACTACCGCTGACCGAGCCCAGAGCAAGAACCAAAACCGTCTACTGAGCAACTGCGAACGATTCTATGACACGCTCTACACATGCAAAAAACCCCCCGACCAGCGTTGTCACTGGTCGAGGGGTGATGAAGTGGGTCCAAAATGAGGACCCAAAGTATGAATGGGAGGCGGCGAACCGAGTTTCCCAGAGACTCTCGTACTCCAGTACTCACCGGAACGCTGGCGGGCTTAACTTCCGTGTTCGGGATGGGTACGGGTGTAAACCCCGCCGCTATGGCCGCCTTAACGCCGACTTGCGGTGTCGAACCGCGTCTTGCCTGTAGCCGGTGTCGGCCGATGTGCAATCCGTGTATACGTGCGATCCAGTTAGCGCCTGGACTCGTTCGTCGAGTCAATGCGGTATGAATGGTGGCTTCGATCTGTTAGTACTCGTGGGCTGAACGTCTCGTTGCCTCGACGCGTACACCCCAAGTCTATCGATCTCGTCTTAGACGAGTGATCTCAGCGGTGCCTCTTTTCCAGGTGGGTTTCGAGCTTAGATGCGTTCAGCTCTTACCCCGTGTGGCGTAGCTTCCCAGCAACACTCTCTCGAATGACTGGTACACCAGTGGCCACCAACCGTAGTTCCTCTCGTACTATACGGTCGTTCCCGTCAGGCACCAAACACCCCCAATAGATAGCAGCCGACCTGTCTCACGACGGTCTAAACCCAGCTCACGACCTCCTTTAATAGGCGAACA
>NZ_JBAOJI010000006.1:218639-255614 GCF_037080055.1 Halovenus anhuiensis | reverse complement strand
GACGGCTTCGGCTACGTGAACGTCTACTCGCCGTGTGTCACGTTCAACGACGTGGATACGTACGATTACTTCCGCGATTCGCTGGTCGACCTCAAGGAAGACGACCACGACCCGACCGACCGCGAAGACGCCAAAGAGGTCATCCTCAGCGGCGACAAGGAGTACCAGGGCCTCATCTACCAGAACGAAAACAGCGTGCCATTCGAGGAGCAGGAAGGCATCGAGGCACCGATGAACACCGTGCCCGACGGCGCACCAGAGGGCGCGATGGATCTCGTTCGCGAGTTCTACTGAGCCACACGTTTTTTACTTATCGATGGTCGATTCCGTCCGAGATTGTTTCAGCGACGCGGGCACGAGTCGAGTACTCGGTTCGCTGCGACTCGAATAGATCACGGGCCGTCGCAGCGGCGTCTGGATCAGACCCGAAATCGAGGTCAGGGTATGCCACGTCGGTCAACACCAGTGGGTACGCCGGCGCAGGCCCCACGCCCTCTGGGCCGGAGAGTGGCTCCGGCGAGAGGACGCGGTTGATCCGATCGAGGTCCGATTCCCCACGGGCAACTTCGTCGACGAGAGTGACGAGCCGACGGACGAGCTGGCGGGCGAATCCGCCGGCCCGAAACGTCAGTTCGAGCATCGAACCCTCCCGAGAGAGCGCTGTCGAGAGCTCCCGCCGAGTGCCGGTGTCGTCCGGCGTGAGATTGTGAAAGTCGTGGCTGCCAGAGAGGGCATCCAGTGCGGCCCGCGCGGCGGATTCGTCGGCCGCGGGTGCGTGCAGGTAGTAGGTGTAGGTGCGGGCAGTTGCGTGATGGGTCGCGTGAAATTCCGGCGGGGCCGCAGCGCTCGCCCACGCGCGGATCGATTCGGGAAGTTCGCTGTTCAGCGCGGCCGGAGAGAGCCAGTCGGGACACTCGAAAGCGACAGTCTGAGCGAGCGCCGAGACGCCCGCGTCGGTCCGTCCGGCGGCGGCGTATCCCGGCGGCGTCTCCTCGTCGCTGTCGAGGATGTCGAGTGCGCGGAGTGCACCGAGAATCGTTTCCTCCACAGTCGGAACGTCTGGCTGGCGCTGGAAGCCGTGGTACGGACGGCCGTCGTACGCGACGCGGACGGCGCGCATCTCGCCCATCGAGTCACCCCGTCAGGCGTCCTCGATCCACGGCGGTTCTGCACGGGGCGGGCTGAACACATCGATGCCGTTGACCGGCATCTCCGCGCGATTTTCGGCCGCGTGGGGAACGTTCGGCGGAATTACGAATGACTCGCCGGGATTGATGACGTGTTCCTCGCCGTCGATCACGAAGGTGAACGTACCGTTGGCGACGTAGCCCGTCTGTTCGTGTTCGTGGCTGTGCTCCGGGACCGTCGCTCCCGATTCGATGTGGAAATGCTGGACGCTGGTTCGCTCGCCCGAGACGAGTTGTGTGAGATGAACCCCATCGACAACCTCGACAGTCCGACCGTCGGCAGGTGACATCGACTCCATATCCCGACAGACGGATTCGAGATATAAAGCCTTCAGCCACTACCGCGGGGGGCGGTCCAGATACTGTGAGAGGAGGCCACGAAGCACGTAGATGAGCCCGTTGTGCGATCCGTTCCCACAGATTGCACGTTCGCGAACCGTACCGTCAGAACGAACGACGGTACTCGCGAGTAATCCCTCGTCGTCGATGAGGAGTAACCGCCCGACGGAGATGCCGGCGTCGTGATCTGGCTGTGTCAGCCAGTCGAACTCCGAATCGAAGACGAAAATCTCGGAACTAGACTCGGAGATGCTTGTTCGGAGCGATTCGGAGCCGGCGCCGACGACCACATCGACGCCACGGTCGGTCGCCGAAATGAGCCGGTTGTTGACACCATCTGAAACCGCCTGCACGTCTCCGAGTAACAGCAATACTTCCGACTCTGCCCCGTCGATCAGCCGTTTCGCTCGGGTCGTGATCGTCTCCGCGCCGGTGAGCGACCAGATCTCGGGATCCGTACCGTTCGTCTCGGAGTTGGTCGTCCGCTTGAGTTGCCGTAACGACTGTTCGAGCCGTTCGATCCTGTTTTCGTGTTGCTGTTCGAGCACCTGCAACGCCTCGGTGATCGGAATCGCCCGAAATCGCTGCGGGGAGGAGTGCTGAATCTCGACCAGACCGTCCGATTCGAGCGACCGAACCGCCTCGTACACTCGAGTCCGGGGCACGTCGATATGCTCGCTCACTTCCCGCGCGGTCCCAGACGTGATCTTTGTCAAGGAGACGAAACATTTCGCCTCGTACTCACGAAGCCCGAACTGTTCTAACTCTTCGATAGCCCGATTCTGCGGGGTTTGCTCTGTCATGTCCCAACCACTCGACCTGCGTCAATTTTTACGCCCCTCCCTTATTAAATCTGAGTACAGATACTCAACAGAGATAATTAGGTCCCAAATCAGCGACAAAAGTTATAATAGGTAATGATAAATTCACCTATACACTCGGGGAGTATCAAGTCCGGACGTTTGTTATTACTACAATCACAAAGATTATGAGCGGAGACAGCGTATCGTTATCTGGCCGCCGGAATACATTGTCCCAACCACTGTATGCCGGGGGCCACTCCTTCAACGGCCGGAGGGAAACCATCTTAATGCAGGCGAGTGTACAGATGCGTATGGCAGATCAACCCGCCTCGGGAGAACTGTTCGGTATCCCGTACAATTTCGAGAAGCCGAGTCTGAGAGGGCTGCTCTCCTCGTACTGGCAACCCGGCGAGGAGATGCTCGTCAAAAAGGAGTTCGGCATCGGCTACACGCTCAATCTCGCGAACTGGCGGTCCTGGATCGTTCTCGCACTCGTCGGCGCACTGCTGTATCAGGAGCGATCCGGCTCCGACGAGACCGAAGAAGAGAGCGAGGAAACCGAGGAAGACGAACCAGTCGAAGTCGTCGTCGACTGAGCCGAATCAGCCCTGTTTTTACGATCCCACTCCGACAGTGGGTATGATCAATTTCGTCACGACCAACCCGGGAAAGGTCGCCGAAGCCCGGGAGTATCTCGACGAATCGGTCGAACAGTTGGATTTCGATTATCCCGAGCGCCAGGCGGCGGATCTGGCCACCGTCGCCGCTCACGGCGCACGAGCGGCCTATCGGCACGCCGGTGAGCCGGTGATCGTCGACGACTCCGGGCTGACAATCGACGCCCTCGATGGCTTTCCTGGCCCGTACTCCTCGTACGTCGAAGACAAACTCGGTATCGAGCGCGTCTGGGAACTCGCCGAGCGCGAAGACGAGCGCAGCGGTGCCTTCCGGGCGGTGATCGCCTACTGCGACGGCGACTCCTTCGAGGCGACGCCAGACCCGGTTGATACGGACCGACGCGGGCAGGACATCGCGGTGGAGGCCCGGGCCGATGCGACGACCGACGAACAGGTCGATGGTGAGGCGCTGCCGGTCCGGTTGTTCGAGGGCGTGGCACGAGGACAGATCGTCGAACCCCGAGGCGATGGTGGATTCGGCTTCGATCCGATCTTCGAGTACGATGGGCAGACCTACGCCGAGATGGATACCGAGGAGAAGAACGCGATCAGCCACCGGGGCCGAGCACTCGCGAAGTTCGCGGAGTGGTACGAGACGGCCGACCGGTGATCAGGCACGGGGATCCCGATCCGGGCCGGGATACTCGTCGTCGTGGATGCTTTCGTACAGGCTCTCGGAATCGAACAGCCGCGCGAACGCGTCTGGCGAGCGGATACTGAGAGTCATGTGTGGCTGGAGCGAGCGATTCGTCGCCGCGCTCGAGAGGTCGTCGTCGAAGGTCAGCAGATGTGCCGCCTCGCCCTGGTACGCCGAGGCCAGCGCCGGGTGATCGCCCTCGGGGTGAGTGACGGCGACCCGCTCTCGTTCGATCCGGTCTCGCCACGCCGCGGCGAGGTCATCGTCGGTGAGGGCAGTAATCACTGCCTCGGCGTCGTCGAGTAGCGGATCACTGGCGAGCAGTTCCACCCAGTCGTGGCGGCGGATGTGGTCCAGTGCCTCACGTGCTGGCCCGCCGACGAGCAGGTCCGCCGCCAGCACGTCCGCGTCGGCGACGATCCGGGCGGGGTTGGCCTCATTCATCGCTGTCCCGCTGGGTTGTGAGTTCCCGACGGATCCCGTCGGTCGTCACGTCGTACTCGTGTGCGCGCTCGAAGAGATCGGCCCAACTCGACTGGTCGGTCATGAGTCGGTTACGCACAGCGCTGAGGAAAAGCTCTCGGTCCCGTCAGACGGGTGTCTGACGGGCCTTTATACATCTCACTGAAGTGCATCCAGACGGGCGCGTGTCCAGACATCTTGTGCCCACAGCTCCCATCCTTCCACGGCGCGCCCTGCCTTTGATGCAGGTGTGTTTCGCCACGCGCCCCCGTTTTCTCGCTATCCAGCGACTGCCTCGCCGCGCAGCGTCTCCCGGACCTCTCGCAACGTGTCGGAATCGGTCAAGATTGCGATGGAGTCGCCCGCCTCGATCCGCGTCCGCGGCAGCGGGATCGACAGCGGTTCGTCGTCACGGCCGTGGGCGTAGATCCGCGTCTCTCCAGGGAGTTTGACAGCGACGACCCGCTTGCCGATAACCGGCGAGCCCTCGGGAATCTTGACGCTTGCGACCGCTAGCTCCTCGGTGAGATCGGCGATAACGTCGAAATCACCGCCCAACAGTGCGGTCTTTGCCCCCGCCGCGCCGAGCCGTTCGGGGTAGATGATCTCGTCGACGCTACTCGCGTACTTCTCGTACAGTTCGTCGCTGAAGTCTTCGTTGACCCGTAACACCGTGCGACAGCCGTGGGCGTCGCCGACGACGCAGGCGAGGAAGTTGGTGTTGAGATCGCCGGTCAATCCCCCGAGGGCATCCACCGTGTCTAGCCCGGCCTGTTCGAGCACCGCCTCCGTCGAGCCGTCCCCCTGAATGACCTCGAACCCCTCCTCGGTAGCGCGCTCGACCCGCTCTGGGTCCTGCTCGACGACCACCACGTCGTGGCCCTCCGTTTCGAGCGTCCGGGCCGTCCGCATTCCCACCCGCCCGAAGCCGACGATGACGAATTTCATGTGTTGACATACGGCATCACCCGTGAAAACGTTAGCCCTGGTATAGGATCGACGGGACAGTCGGGGTTAGTCGGCCCCAGCGATCCGGCTCTGGAGAATCGCAACCCGGGTCGCGAGCGCGAAAAAGACCGCGAGAAATGTTAGCACGACTGCCCAGGCGGCGGCGAGGTCGTGGGCGAGCACGGAGTGATCGAACGTCCCGGCCGAGAGGTACGGTTCGGCTCGCAGCCAGGTGTGATGCGGGCCTTCCAGCACCGGCCAGAAGTAATCGACCACGTCGTTGAACCCGTACCACGCGAGGGCGACGGCGACCGAGCCGACCGAAAAGCTCGCGTAGCGGTGGATCAGAAAGGCTTCGGCGGCCATCGCCGCGTGACTGAGGATCAGAAACCAGTAGAGCCACGGGGCGATGCCGGCCGAGCCGTTGAGAACCAACTGGACGTACGGCGTCCAGAGGCCGAGTTTGATACAGCCGAAGAAGGCAAGCATATGGAGCGGTCCGGCATCGAGGTCGAGTCGCCACGCGATCAGCGAGAGGCCGATAAACATGGTCGCGACCGGCGAGTCGGGGATGAGCGGGTAGGCGGCCAGCGGTGCGGCACCGAGTTGGCCCTCGACGAGCGGCGGCGCGAGATCAAACGGCTGTCCCGCGTAGTACCAGAAGCCAAAGAGCGTCCCGACGAGGTTGACCAGCGCAATCGGCCACGCCAGCCGGAGGCCCACGTTTTCGAGCCACTCCGGCAGCGGCGCGACGTAGCGAGGGAGCCCCCGGGAGTCGGGGACCGGTCGGTCGAAGTATCTCGCGACGACTCCGTCGATTCGCTGCCCGACGCCAGCACTCATTGTCCGTATGTCTGGCCGGCCGAGCAAAATTGTAGCGGTTGGCCCGTACGGGTGAGCGAATCGAAATGTTCCTTGTGACTGTTGACAAATGCAGCCACATGGACGAGCAGACGCCCCCCGCGACGCTCGCGTCCGAGCGAACAGCCCTGACAGTCGGGTCGGGTGCAGGGCTCGCCGGTGTCTTCGCCTTGCTCGCAGTGCTCGGAGCGAGAACGACGAATCAACCTGTCCTCCTAGCCAGCGTCGCTGCAGCAGTCGTCGGTGCGGCTCTCGGTGCCGTCGTCGGCTCTCGATTGCTGTCGATCAGATCGATCCGGTGGCTACTCGCCAGCAAACGGCGGACCCTGTTGAGTTGGCTGCCGCTGGCCGCGGCGCTCGTGGTCGTCCTCGTGCTCGGGATGAGTGAACTCCCAGCCGGATCCGGGGAGGCGTTCTGGCCCGGACTGGGAGCGGTGCTGCTGATGGTCGTCGGCTGGGCGGCAGTCATTCAGGCCGGACAGGACAGCGAAAGCACGGCCGCGATGAACCGGACGACCGTGGTACTCGCGCTTCCGGAGACGAGCCTCTTCGGGAGTGTCCTCGACGACCGATGGCGGCGACCGCTCAGGGCCGTGTTGGCTGGGACTCTACTCGCAACTGCGGCGATGATCGTCTCCTGGGAGAACTACGTGTCCGTGCTGTTCGTCCTTCCGGCCGTCCTGCTGTTCGTCCCGGGACTCAGGATGCAGCCGTACGTCGTCGACGAAGGGCTGATCTTCGAGAATTACCTCGGCTCGCGGATCGCCCTCGGCGCGACGTTCGCCTCCTGGGAGGAACTCCCGACCTACCGCGTCGAAGACGGGACGCTCGTCATCGAGCGCGATGTCGGATCACCGTTCAGATTCGACCGGGCCGACATCGAAGAATTCGAGCGTGTGACCGAGATGCTCGACCGGAATCTGAACTGACGGGGCTACGGGGCCACCACTCGCCTCAGAACGATCACGGATGCAAATGCCGGTCGTGATCGGCTGGTGATCAGCAGCGAAGCCACGCCTTCGGGTGCTCCTCCCGAAGGTGTCCCTGATACCTCTCGATCAGGTCAGGATAACAGGTTGCGACCGCGTCCCACTCGCAGTGATTGCACTCACGTTCGACGAGATCTGTCGCGCTCTGTACGTGACTCCCACTCCGGTACGTAACCATTGCACACCGTTCAGTGGTACGCGCATAAAAAAGTTGCCACGATATGGCAACCAATGAAGTCATTAGACAAACAGGACCAGCCAAATGACAACCGGAGAGTGCAGTTCACCGCAGGCGGCGAAACGGCTAAGCAGGTTGTCGTCAAAACAATAGCTATGTGCCAGTACTGTAACTACGGGTTTGCCGACGGCTGGACGCAGTTGATCGAGTACGACGAGGTGTACCAGCAGGCGATGGCGGCGACGACGGAGGCCGAGTACGGCTTCCACGAATCCTGGGACGAGTTGAGCGAAGAGGTGTACTAGTTCTCCCGCGGAAACGGATCCTCTCGGGAGGAGAGGGCCGTTTCGGCGTCCCATCCTTCGGGTGCGAGACACTCGTCGAGTTCCGTTCGGAGTCGATCTGTGTCGAGGTCGCGCCCGATGAAAACCAGTTTCGTCAGCGGTTCGTCTTCGCCCCACTCTCCGATTGGCCCCGCCTGGACGGATGGGCCCGCCTGACTCACTCCGAGGACCTCCTCGGGGCGGCTAGTCACCCACGTGAATCCCTTCGCACGGACGACGTTGCCCTCCCACTCGTCGAGCCAGTCAGCGAACGAAACCGGGTCGAACGGTCGACTCGCGCGGTAAATGGTTGATTCGACGCCGTGGCGCTCGGCGGCACTCTCGCTGTGATCGTGTCCGTCGTGACCATCCCCGGCGAGTGCCTGCTTCCAGCCTGGTGTCCGCTTCGCCGCCGCGAGATCGAACTGTCCGGTGCCGAGAACGAGTCCGGGGTCGATATCGCTGTAGGTCGTCCGATAGAGATCCGCTTCGGGTTGGAGTTCCCGGATCGTTGCCTCGATTTCGTCGAGGGCATCGTCGGGCACCATGTCGCATTTGTTCAACAGCAAGACGTTACAGAACTCGATCTGATCGACAAGCACGTCCGTCAGCGGTCGCTCGGGATCTGGAGCCGCCTCCGGCAGCGATTCCTCGGGATCGAAGGCCTTCCAGAAGCCGTAGGCGTCGATGACGGAGACGACGGCATCAAGACGGTACGCCTCGGGTGGGTCGGCGTCTTCGTCCACCCCCCGAGTGAGCGTTTGAGCGATCGGCAGCGGTTCGGAGATGCCCGACGCCTCGACAACCAGATGGTCAAACTCGCGGTCGGTCGCGAGTCGGCGGGCCTGGTCGAGTAGATCGCCCTGCAACCGACAACAGATACAGCCGTTCGAGAGGTCGACGATCCCCTCGTCGTCCGCCTCGGATTCGATCAGTTCGGCGTCGATGTTCACCTCACCCATGTCGTTGACGATGACGGCCAGTCGGCGGTCGCCGGGGTTCGAGAGTAGCCGGTTGACGAGCGTCGTCTTTCCGGCCCCGAGCGGTCCGCTGATGACTGTTACCGGCACCTGTTCGAGTTGTGTCGTGCTCATAAATTGGAGAGTTGGAGTCGTGAACCCGATGATCGGTCACGATGTGATCCCGATCAGGGTTCGAGCAGCACCTTCGTGATCGCCTCGTCTTCCTCTTCGCGGCTGTCGAACCGTTCGTACATCTCGGGCGCTTCGTCCAGACTGACCCGGTGTGAGACGACCCAGCTCGGATCGGCCCGCCCCTCGATGATCATATCGCGCAGTTCGCGATTGTAGGATTTGACGTTGCACTGGCCGGTGCCCAGCGCTTGGCCTTTCTCGAAGAGTTTGCCGAAGTCGATTCCGAGCCGACCCTGTGCGGCCATTTCGTCCGGTGCGCCGGGATCTTCTGGGACGTACAGCCCGGGAATACCGAGTTCCCCGGTCGGCCGAACGGCCCGGATCAGACTGTTGATCACCACCGCAGGATTCTCCTTGGCGGGATCGTAGGAGTAGTCGTCGCCCTTCTCGGTTTCTTCGGGATCGAGGGCCTGATAGCCGACGGCATCGACGCCCTTGTCGACCTCGCCACCGTGAGCGTCGATCACCTGCTCGACCGGGTCACCTTCGTCGAAGTTGATCGCGGTCGCGTCGCAGTGATCTTCGGCGAGGTCCAGCCGACTGGGGACGCGGTCGACGACGTAAATCTCCGAGGCGCCCTGGATCTTGGCGCTGTACGCGGCCATGAGCCCGACGGGCCCCGCGCCGAAGACGACGATCGATTCCCCTGGTTGGAGATTCGCCAGCCGAGTCCCGTGCCAGCCGGTCGGGAAGATGTCTGCCAAAAGTGAGAAGGCGTCCTCGTGTTCGTCGCCGGGCGGGAGTTTCAGCGCGTTGTGATCCGCGTACGGGACGCGAAGCTTCTCGGCTTGACCCCCCCGATACGGCCCCATCGCAACGTAGCCGTAGGCCCCGCCGGCAAAGCCCGGGTTCACGTTCGTACAGAACCCGGTGTAGCCGTTCTCACAGTTCTGACAGAACCCACAGGAGACGTTGAACGGCAGGACGATCCGATCCCCCTCTTCGAGTGTCGACACCGCTTCACCGACTTCTGTGACGACCCCCATGTTCTCGTGACCGAATATGAGTCCCTCTTCGGCGGCAGTCCGCCCCTCGTACATGTGCAGGTCGGACCCGCAGATGCACGTCGTCGTAATGTCGATAACGACATCGTTTGGATGTTCGATCTCCGGTTCCGGCACCTCTTCGATAGCGACATCATGTGGTCCCTTATAAACCACGGCGTTCATTGACATGAGTTACCACCACTCTTCACTACGGGCGAATCGACCATAAATCACGCTAGTAAAACATTTTCATCTGTTATTTCTAGATGCTACTTCGGACGGCGAGATTATTAACCAGTCGCGGAGAGCGGTTGGTCTGCGGGTGTCGGGGCTTTCGGGTGAGCGGCTACTGTCACCGAATCTTAAGTCGTCTGCGCGTGTGTCTCCAGATATGGCACACGTTCGAGAACACACCGATCTCAATCTCGACTCCCCGATGCTGGTCGAAGGGTTGCCGGGTGTCGGTATCGTCGGGAAAATTGCGACTGATCATCTGGTCGAGAACTTCGAGATGGAGTATTACGCGTCCTGTCACTGCGACGGCCTCCCACGGACGGCGGTCTACGAGGAGGGCGACCGGTCGATCCGTCCGCCAGTGCGGATCTACGCGGACGAACAACGGGACCTGCTCGCGCTCCAGAGTGACGTTCCGGTCTCGCCCGAATCTGCCCCGGAGTTTGCAAGCTGTGTTACCGGCTGGCTTGCCGACAACGACGTGTTACCGATCTACCTGAGTGGCCTCCCACAGGAGAAAGCCGATCCGCCCAAGATGTACGGCGTCGGCGTCGGGGCCGCCCAGGACCGACTGGCCGACCACGACATCGACGCACCCTCCGAAAGCGGGATGATCAGTGGCCCGACGGGCGCGCTGCTGGCCGAAGCCGGAGAACAGGAACTGGCCGCCATCGGCATCGTCGTGCAAGCGAATCCCCAGTTTCCCGACCCCGAAGCCGCCCGGACCGTGCTCGTCAATGCCATCGAACCGCTGCTGTCGGTCGATATCGACACCGACAAACTGGTCGATCAGGCCGAAGAAATCGCCGAGGCCCGCGAGAAACTCGCCCAGCGGATGCAGGAAGCCACCCAGCAGGAGAGTTCACAGGCGAAGCCACTCGGCATGTACCAGTGAGCGCCCGAACGGTGCGCTGAGAGCGAACTATCGAACCTCCCAACATGTTGGGGAAACGCTTGCATCCGGCGACCAGAAACACTGCTGTATGGTTTCACACGAGCGAAAGGCATCTGCGTGCGGGGACAGTCCGCTCATGGCCGTCGTTCCGGGCGTGATATCGGCAGGAACACTGCTGGTCGCGTTCACGCTGCTGGCGGCCGGGTTCGAGCACTTTTGGATCACGTTCGTCCTGGGATTCGGAGTCGTGTTGCCAGTCGCGATGGGTGTCGCTCGGCACCGTCAGGACAGTCCCCGACGGAAAGAGTCTACAGGCAGTGGTTCGACGAATGCGACGCCGGATGAGGACGCTGCACTGGCACGACTCCGCCAGCGGTACGCCCGCGGTGAGTTATCGGACACCGAGTTCGAGCGCCGACTCGAACGGCTAATCGAGACTGAATCGCACCTCGACCGCCGCGACACCGCTACTGAGCGGAAAAACTAACCAACGACGACGCCTGTCAGGGTGAGGAAAAGGCCGGGAGTGACCGTCCTATTCGTCGCTGTCTGTGTCGGCGGACGAATCGTCTTCGCCCTCGTCGTCCCCGTCGGCCACGTCGATAGCGACAGGGTCTGAGACGGGAGTCTCGGCAGGAGAACCACCGACCGCTCCGGCGAGATAGCCGACGGTCCCGCCGACGATTGCCCCGAGGGCTGCTCCGGTGCGGCTAACTCGTGAACCGAGCACGGTTCCGACGAAGCCACCGACTGCGGAGAGTTTCTTCGGATTCGCGTCTGTCTCTGTGCGAGAAGCCTCCTCGTGTTCTGTCATACCAATGACTATGGAGCGACACGCGTATAGGTGGACTGGTTGGCAACACTCTCGCCGTGAGTTCTGTGCCCGCTGACGCTGCCTGCGGTGCTGCAGCTATCGAGTGAGTAAATGAAAGAAGTGTTGTGGATTAGCCGAAGAGTTCGCCGAGTCCTTCGCCAGCGTCGCCGTCCTCTTCGTCGTCGTCGCCTTCGTCGGCTGCTTCTTCTTCTTCCTCGGCCTCTTCTTCCTCGGCCTCTTCTTCGCCACCGGCGTCAGCCGGGGCAGCGCCGCTTGAACCACCGGCTGCACCGCCTGCGGCGGGCACTGCGGTCGCTTCCTCGACGGCTTCCTCGATGTCGACGTCTTCCAGTGCGGCGACAAGCGCCTTGACACGGGACTGCTCGACGTCGACGCCCGCGGATTCGAGGACGCTCGTGAGGTTTTCTTCGTTGATCTCTTCGCCCGATTCGTTCAGGATGAGTGCTGCGTATACGTATTCCATGGTTATGTGTTAGAACATGTCTCCGAGTGCGTCGCCAACGTCGTCGTCGTCTTCGGCGTCGTCTTCTGCATCGGCCTCGTCGGCCTCGTCGGCCTCGGCTTCCTCCTCGTCGGCGTCCTCGGAGTCGTCAGGTTGGTCGTCGGTCTGTGCATCGGCTGCTGGCTCGTCGAGGTCCTGCAGTTCCTCCGGCAGCGCCTCTTCGTCGTCGATCTGCGCGGCGAGCGCGCGGACCTGCCCGTCTGCTTTGCTGATCAGATCGGGCATGACTTCCTCGTTCTCGATTGCCGCGTGCAGCGCGAGGTTTTTGGCCTCGCCGCTGGCTTTGGCCACCAGCGACGGGACCGTCTGGCTCGTCGCGATTTCGGCGTTGAGCGCGAGGTTCTGTCCACGAGCGGCCGCGGCGGAGATGTCCGCGCGGTACTGCTCGACGTCGAGTTCCAGATCGTCTGGCTCGAACAGCACACCGTCTGCGTAGACGGCGCGCAGGTCGAGACCGACCTCTTTTGGCTCGATGCCCAGTTCTGTGAGGACGTTCGAGAGATCCGCGGAGACCTCTTCGCCCGCCTCGAGGACGGTCGAGTCTTCGAGCACCTGAATCGAGCCTTCCTCGATCCGGGCGTTCGCGCCGACACTCTGGAGTTCGCCGACGAACGGACCGGGATCGATCCCCGTGTCACCCTCGGGAACGACGATGTCGTTCGGGGCGACCTCTCCGGCGTTGATCGGCGCCGAGGTCTTCGAGGCTTCCAGCTGCTGGAAGAGGCTGAAGGGGTTCTCGTTCGTGCCGATGAGTCCCACCTGACCGCTGATGAACTCGGTGAGTTCCTCGCGGCCGGAGCCGGCCTCGTCGAGTGCGCGGGAGAGCAGCGTGTTCCGCGAGACGCGGAGTTCTGCAAACCCGTGGAGATTCCGGCGCATGTCCTGCAACTGTCGGCTCGGAATGCCCGTGATCGCGACGACGCCGACGCTGTCGTAGCGGTCGAGGAAGTCACGAACCTTGTCGACTTCCTGTCGCTTCCACTCGGGAATCGTCTCGGTTTTGCGTTCCTGTGTGCTCATCTCAGGCCACCTCCGTGGCCGGGCCCATCGTGGTCTTGACGTAGACCGAATCGATGTTGAGCGGTCCTTTCTCCAGATCCGCGTGGAGACGACGGATGATCACGTCGATGTTGTCGGCGATGTCCTCGGCGGACATATCCTCCGCGCCGACACGTGTGTGGAAGGTCCGTCGATCACCGCTGCGGATCTGCACAGAGTTTTTCATTCGTTCGATGACCTCGACGATGTCGTCGTCGGGACTGACTGGTTCGGGCATCTTCCCCCGCGGACCGAGAACGGTCCCCAGATAGCGCCCGATATCCTGCATCAGTCGTTCCTCTGCGAGGAAGAAGTCAGTGTCTTCGGCGAGGTCTTTCGCCGCGTCGTCATCGTCGCCCAGGTCTGCCAGTTCGTCGGCATCGAGGACGTCATCGGCGACCTCCTCGGCGCGGATGGCGGTCTCGCCCTCCGCGAACACGACAATACTGGTTTCCTGTCCTGTGCCTTGCGGCAGGACGACGCTCTCGTCGACTCGGTTCGATGGATCGTTGAGGTCAATATCACGCAGATTGACGGCAATGTCGACCGTCTCGGTGAAGTTCCGAGCCGGTGACTCGTCAAGCGCGCGAGAGACTGCCTCCTCTATTTCCTGATCTGCCATTGTTCACCTCCGTAGTACGCCAGATGGCTTCTACGGGTCAGTGAAACAGGCGAAAGCCTGTCTCGGTTGGCAAGAGGCCGATGCGACACTTAAAACCGTCGAACCGGTGTGCAACGGACACCTGCGGCGGCCTGGCGCGGTCGACCGGCCGACCGATTCGGTGG
Organism: Halovenus anhuiensis; assembly: GCF_037080055.1. Taxonomy (NCBI): domain Archaea; kingdom Methanobacteriati; phylum Methanobacteriota; class Halobacteria; order Halobacteriales; family Haloarculaceae; genus Halovenus; species Halovenus anhuiensis. The sequence goes on along the minus strand of NZ_JBAOJI010000006.1, from coordinate 241,780 downwards.
CGGAGCGGACAAACAGCATCGTTTTGAGGACTGCGCCCCGAAAGAGCAGTACTGTGACAGAGGACGGCGAGCAATCGGTCGCCGAAGTGGAGTCCGACGAGTCTGAAGCGGCCGAGGAGGAGCCAGTCGAACCGATTGCTAGTCCGCCGGACACCGACGGTGAAGACGAAGGCGAGCAGTTCACTGCCGTCGTCCGCGAGGTCGAAGAAGTCCCCGCCTCGAACGTCCCGACGGACTATCCGGCTGGGATCGACACGGCCGAGGCAGTCGCCGTCCGACTGACGGTCAGAAAGACCGACGAGCCGGTGTTCGTACTCTACTTCGAGCCGACAGACCGCGGTCCCGACGACCGACTCGCCCGACTGCTCGCTGTCGCGGGCGTCGCCAGCGCCGAGGAGTTGGTCGACCGCGAACTGATACTGACGATTTCCGAGGGGTATTACGCGCCTGTCGTCCCCGACGGCGAGCCTCGTGGCACCGCAAGCGCCGTCTACGGCATCTTCGCCGGACTTGCTCCCTCGGCCGTGATCGGACTTGTCGGCATCTTCTCGCCGGGGGCGGCCTTCATCGCGACGACACCCTTCGTCGTCGGCTGGCTTGCCGCAACCTTTCTGCTCCTGCCGCTTTCGATCTATCTCGATGCACTAAATCTGCGGACGACGACCAACTGGACCGGCGGACCCCAGAAGTGGGCGGTGATGGCAGCGCTGCCCGGTTTGAATATCGTCATCGTCCCGCTGTATCTGATCGCCCGGGAGAATGCCGACCAGGTTGCCTGATCTGTGGAGGGTTCCTTCCGTAATGATTTTGCCTCGTACTCGCCAACATGAGAGTATGAGCGGCGAGCCAAGCGACGAAGAACTAGAAAAGATCCGCGAACAGAAGAAAAAACAGCTGCAGGAACAGCAGGGAGAGGGCCAAGAAGAGGCCATGGAGGCCCAGCGACAGGAAGCCGAGGCCCAGAAGAAGGCCATCCTCCGCCAGCATCTCAGCGATGGCGCGCGCAAGCGACTCAACACCGTCAAGATGTCCAAACCCGACGCGGGCGAAAAAGTCGAACAACAGATCATCGCACTGGCCCAGAGTGGCCGTATTCAGGGCGAAATTGACGAAGAAAAGATGAAACAGCTCCTCAAGGAACTGACGCCGGACTCGAAAAACTTCGATATCAAGCGCCGGTGAGATGGAGGTCGGCCTGCTCTCAAGCGGGGGGAAAGACTCCACGCTCGCTGCACTGCTTCTCGAAGACCACTGCGATCTCACCGTTCTGTGCTGTACCTTCGGGATCACCGACGACTACGAACACGCGATGGCTGCCGGCGAAGCCGTCGGCTTCGAGACCCGCCGCGTTGACCTCGACGATGAGGTAGCCCGCGATGCAATCGAGCAGATGGTCGACGACGGCTATCCCCGCAACGGCATCCAGACCGTCCACGAGCACGCCCTCGAACGTGCCGCCGAACTCGACTTCGACGGCATCGCGGACGGAACTCGTCGGGACGACCGCGTGCCGACGGTCCCCCGCTCGCTTGCACAGAGCGTCGAGGATCGGTACGACGTGGAACATCTCGCGCCACTGGCGGGGATCGGTCGCGGAGCAATCGACCGACTCGCCGAAGAACACCTGCGCGTCGAGACGGGACCGAGCGAGGAAATCGAGAAGGGCGATTACGAGTCGGAGCTTCGAGTGTTGATCGCCGAGGAGTACGGAGCGGAGGCGGTCGCGGAGATGTTTCCCGAACACGAGCAATCGCGGGTCGTCGGTCGGCGGTAGTACCGAAGTCGACGGCATGACGACATGTAGCGCATCAAAAGAGATGCCGACCAGCGAACGCTTCCCTTGTGGTCAATGACCGGGATATTTGTATGTGCAAGGCTGAATTAGCCAAAAAATGGCCCGCCGTACCACGGAGCTTCTTCCAGAGCAGGTTCGGTCACGATACGCTCTGAAGCTCCTGGTCGTTTCGTTGCTCATTACGATCGTCATCATTGCGGGCGGCGCAATCATCACAGCTCAGGTCTCTGATCGGGTCACGGCGGAACAGTTAGATTCAGTCGAAGGGACCGCAGAACTCGAAGCGGAGAGTCTCGCCAGATGGTTCGAGGGTGAACAGGAATCCATTCGGTTGTTATCGTCACACGAGGGAATCGATCCGTCGAACCAGACACAGACAGAGGCCACACTGAACGAAGAGATCAGCCGGCCTCCGGACGAACTTGTCAGTCTCCATATCGTCGAGCGGCCGACAGAGCAGCCGTCGAACGGAACGACTGAGGAGATCATCGCGAGCAGTGATGGGTTGACGGGTGAGCCGCTGGCCGCGAGTCAGATTGACTGGGGAGAGACCGTGACCGGCGACGAAGTGACGTTTCAGTTCGATAGCACGGCAGATACGCTCGTTTCGTGGGTCTATCTGGACAACGGGAATATGTCGGTCGCAATCGCCTCGCCAACACAGGACGGTAACCACGTTTTGATCGGCGAGTATCATCCGAGCACACGGGTCGCGACGGCGGCTGATGCGACCGAAGACACAAATACGGTCGTTCTCGGCGGTGTGAGCGGCTACGTGATGTTCGAGAAGGACAGCCCCGACGAGTTCCGTCCGTACAAGGGTGAAGCGACCGCGACGGAAGTCGAGTCACAGATCGAGGATCGACCGAATCAGTTCGCGCCGCTCAGCGGTGCCGAACTGGACGACACAGAGGTGAGAGGATACCACAGCGTGCCGAGCGACGGCGTCAACTGGGTCGTAGTGAAAGAAGTTCCTCGGTCGACGGCACTCGCGGTGACCAATCAGATTCAGACCGACCTGGCGGGGTTGATTGGACTCACTGCTGTCGGATTCCTCTTGCTTATCGGGATGACTCATTTCGGTCCGATCCACTCGATCAGACGACTCTCGACGCAGGCGGAAGCGCTCGCCGAGGGTGATCTCACGGTCGACGTGTCCGAGGGAGACCGCATCGACGAAGTCGGACAACTCAAAGCGAGTCTCCGTAAGACCAAACGCTACCTCGAAACGATCACCGAACAGTCAGAAAAGATCGCACAGCGAGAGTTCGACGACGAAGCACTCGACGAGGAGGTGCCGGGGCCGGTCGGTGAGGCAATGGTGAACATGCGTGATGACCTACAGGGGTTCATCCAGGAACGCGAACAACGCGAGCAACGACTCGAGGTGTTCAATCGCCTGCTCAGACACAACGTCCGGAATCGTCTCGACATCATCAGGAGCCACGCGGAACGGCTGTCCGACCGAACAGATGGCGACCATGCCGAAGCCGTATTGGAGACGGCAGATCGGTTGGCAGAACTCAGCACGCGCGCCCGGCGCATCGATCAATTGATGACGCGTGATCCTAAGCCGAAGACAGTCGACCTCACGTCAGTGATGTCCGATCTCCTCTCACAAGTCGACTCCGACGAGGTGACGATCAGCACCGACTTCCCGTCTGTGGCGACGCTTCGGACCGATGCCGAGATACTCCGAACGACACTGCTCAGTCCGCTGGAAAACGCCGTCAAGTATGCGGACTCGAGTGTCCACGTTTCGATACTATCGACGGCTGATGGCCACAGGATCGAGATTCGTGACGACGGACCAGGTATTCCAGCGGCCGAACTCGAACCACTGTCGACCGGAACGGAGACCGAACTACAGCACGGACGTGGGCTCGGACTCTGGCAGCTTAGTTGGGGCGTCGAGGCACTCGACGGAGACCTTTCTTTCGAGACCGGTGAAGGATCGACAGTTATCATAACGCTCGCCGATCTAGAGACTCGGTCAGAAGAGACAGCGTAGTCCTCCCGTGTAGCCCCGAGAGAATTGGCCGAGAAAATCTGTAAGAGTGAATCGATAGACCGTCGGTGACGGGCTGGTCGTGGATTGCAGACTACGGGATTTCGCCGTCGAGGCCGAGATGAATCAGCGTCCCGATGTAGAAGGTCCCGGTCACGACCAGTGCTGTCACGCGGCGCTCGAAGGAGAGCCCACCGAGCAACAGCCAGAGGCCGCCGAGCAGCAGCGCCATCAGCACGGCGTTGATCGGCACGCTGTGGGTCCAGCCGCGGTGTCGGTTGGTGACCAGTCCGATCACCGGGTCGACCAGCCCCGTCGCGACGATTGCGACCAGCACGATCAGCACCGCTCCGGTGACTTCCGGCGGGACCGGGAGGCCGACCCCGAGCCGGGTGGTCAGCGACTCGATGGCCGGGACGAACTCCGTCCAGCCCAACCCTGCCAGCGAGGCGATTGCGAGGACGACCAGGCCCTGAAACCACCGGACGGCCTTCTGTCGCGGTTTGGAAGTGTGGTGATCGATATCGGGATAGATCGACCCCACGAACGTCGCCGCGGCGGCCCCGATTCCGGCTGCGAAGGCGAGAATCGCCGAGAGAAAGAGGAAGTAGACGGTGCCGGCGACGACGGATCCCATCGCCGCCGCCCCGATTCTCCCCCAGCGTGCGTGTGTCGGATAGTTCGGCATGTGTGCGGTATTCTTGCTCAGTCGGTATATGTACTCGGGTTCGATCCACCCGACTCAGGCGGATTGTCGCCCGCTCGGTGCTCAGACGGACTCGGGGAGCCACCCACCGCTGACCTCGACATTCTGCCCGCTGATGTACTCGCTGCCCTCTTCGAGGAAAAAGAGCAGCGCCTGATTCATGTCCTCGAACTTGGCGGCTCGGCCCCGCGGGAGTTCGTCGGGAAACTCCGCGGAGTTCTCGACGGTGTACGGCGAGACGGCGTTGACCGTGATGCCGTCTGATTGGGTATCTGCTGCGAGCATCCGCGTGAACATCAGCACGCCAGATTTGGCGACGAAATACGGGAAGTTCTTCGGGCTGACCAGCCCCTTCTCGCTGGAGGCGTAGCCGACGTTGACGATGCGGCCGAACGACTGCTCGCGCATACCAGGCAGCGCGCGTTTCGAGCAGAGATAGGTGCCGTAGAGGTTGGTCTCGATGACCGTCTGCCACGTCTCGTGGTCCAGTTCCTCCCAGTGTCGCGGCGCGAACGCACCGACGTTGTTGACGAGAATGTCGACCGTCCCGAGTGCGTCTTCCACCTCGTCGAAGAGGTGGTCGACCGCGTCGGGTTCGGTCACATCTGCCTGGACGGTGGTGATTGCACCCGAGTCCTCACGCTGTGCAATCGTCTCGCGGACAGTCTCCGCTTCGTCGGCGCTCGACCGGTAGTGGACAGCCACGTCCGCGCCGCAGTCGGCCAGCGCGAGCAGGAACTCCCGGCCGACGCCTTTCGCGCTTCCGGTCACCAGTGCCGTCCGTCCAGAGAGGTCGGGATCGATCATGCGCCATCTTCGGTGCGAGCAGGCTTGAATCCGGGACAACCGGAAAGCGCGAGTCGAGTCGACCCTGCGGCCGGAGAACACCACAGTCATAGGGCCGCCCACCCCACAGGCAGGTATGTCAGTCGAACACCGCGAGCACGGTGCTGTCATCACGCACGCGCTCGCACAACACACGCTCACGGAGTTGCGAAGCGTCGACACCGAACAGATCGCGTTCCGGAAAGGGCTGGTCCGGCTCGGACGGGTCTGTGGCTACGAGATCATCGACACGTGGCTCGAAACCGAAGACGTCCCGGTCGAGACGCCGCTGACCGAGACGACCGGCCCGCAGATCCAGGGGCTGGACGATGTCGTGATCATCAACGTGCTCCGCGCAGCGACGCCCTTTGTCGAGGGGCTACTGAAGGCTTTCCCGGCGGCCCGACAGGGTGTCATCTCGGCAAGCCGCGACGAGAGCGCCGGGATGGACGAGAGTGGCTCGTTCCCAATCTCCGTCGAGTACGTCAAACTGCCGGAGATCCGTCCCGAGGATACGGTGATCATTGCCGACCCGATGCTCGCGACTGGAAGTACCCTCTCGGCGGTGCTCGGTCATCTGCTCGACGGTGAAGCCGATCCGGAGCAGTTGCTCGTTCTCTCGGCGGTCAGCGCGCCCGACGGCCTCGAACGGATCGACGGAGAGTTCCCCGGTGCCGAACTGGTGACCGTCTCTATCGACGATCATCTGAACGAAGAGGGATTCATCGTGCCGGGACTGGGCGATGCGGGCGACCGGGCGTTCCGAACCGAGTGATTACTCGAACGCCGCACGTCCGCTGGTCGCGCTACGGATCCGGTCCCGCAGTTCGCTAGCCTCCGGTTTCGGGACCCGCACGTCGAAGCAGACATCTGCCTCGTAACTCGCCTCGAACTCGACGCCCTCGCTTTCGAGAATGCCGCGGACGCTCCCGGAGTCGTCGTATTCGACGGTGATCGAGAATCGCTCGTGCGGGCGCTCTTCGACAATTTCGGCGTCTTCGATTGCCTCCTTGACTCCTCGCGAGTACGCACGGGCGAGACCCCCGACGCCGAGTTTCGTCCCGCCGTAGTAGCGGGTGACGACCGCGACGACGTTCTCCAGTTCTTCCTGTTCGAGGACGTTCAGAGCGGGTTTGCCGGCGCTGCCGCTGGGTTCGCTGTCGTCGCTTGCGTACTCCCGCAACGGTTTGGCGCGCACCCGGTAGGCGGGGACGTTGTGTGTCGCATCCGAATACTCTTCACTGATCGCGTCGACGAACTGCTCGGCCGCCGCGACGGTTTCGGCGGGGCTGACGTGGCCGATGAACTCCGACCCGCTGATCTCGAACGTCGCCTGTCCACGGCCGTCGACGGTCCGGTACGACTCGTTCACAGTCTCCGATTCGACGCTTACTGGCTTGTGCGTTTCGACGGCGACGACGCGGGGAATCCGGTAGTTTCAGCGGGTGGGAATCCAGACAGCCATCAAGTATCGAGCGAACAAATCTTCCGGTGGTGCCGACAGTCATCGGAAACGAGCGGATCAGCCTCCCCCAGACACTCGACGGGTGCGAGCGGTTCCCCGTCGAACAGCGACGGATCCCGCTGCAGTGTCACAGCGGCCGGGCGATTGGCGAACAGTGGCGCGGGATTCCGGTCGACGAACTCGTCGTCGCCGCGGAGATGCCAGACGCGACGACACACCTGCTGGTCCACGGCACGGGCGAGTACCGGATGTGTATCGAGATCCGCGACGCGTTTGACTGCCTTCTTGCCTACGAGTGCAACGGCGAGGCGGTCGGCAGCGAGCGCGGAACGACACGGCTCGTTGGACCCGGAATCGATTCGACGCACAGCGTGAAAGGTGTCCAGCGCATCGAAGGGATCCACCTCGACAGTGACGACGACCCGACAGAGTTAGAGACGACGGGCGAGAGCGACGGGGAGTGAGAGGACTCCTGGCCCGGAAGATTTTCACTGATTCCGCTCAACAGCCGGGATATGGAGTACACGACACTCGGCGATACGGGACTGGAAGTCAGTCGCATCTGTCTCGGTTGCATGAGCTTCGGCACCCCGGAGTGGCGGGAGTGGGTGCTCGAAGAGGAAGACAGCCATCCCATCATCGAACGCGCCATCGACCTCGGAATCAACTTCTTCGACACCGCCAACATGTACTCGGTCGGCGAATCCGAGCGCATCCTTGGTAATGCCCTCGAAGGCAGGCGAGACGAAATGGTCGTCGCCACGAAAGGTTTTTTCCAGATGGACGACGATGACCCGAACTCCGGGGGACTCTCGCGGAAGGCAATCGAGCAGGAACTGGACGCCAGCCGCGAGCGACTTGGGATGGATACCATCGATCTCTATCAGATCCACCGCTGGGACTACGACACGCCCATCGACGTGACGATGCAGGCGTTAGACGACGCCGTCCGGCGCGAGAAGGTCCGCTATCTCGGCGCGAGTTCGATGTGGACCCACCAGTTCGCCGAGGCCCAGCACACCGCCGACCGGCAGGGACTCGATCAGTTCCGCACGATGCAGAACCACTACAATCTGCTCTACCGCGAGGAGGAACGGGAGATGCTGCCGTACTGCGAGAAGAACAACATCGGCGTCATTCCGTGGAGTCCGCTGGCGCGTGGCTACCTCGCACGCCCGCACGAGGAGTTCGACGCGACGACCCGCGGCGAGTCCGACGAGTACGCGAAAGACCACCCCTACTTCGAGGGAAACGGCCAGGAGATCAACGAGCGCGTGCAGGAGATGGCCGATGAGAAAGACGCCTCGATGGCACAGATCGCACTCTCGTGGGTCCTGCACAAGGACGTTGTCGACGCGCCAATCGTCGGCACGACGAGTATCGAGCACCTGGAAGAGGCCGTCGAAGCGCTCGATATCTCGCTGTCGGACAGCGATATCGAGTGGCTGGAGGAGCCGTACGAACCAGTATCAGTCAGCGGCCACGAGTAGCTGATTCGGTCGCGGAGCGGCCAGCGCGAGGCCTCAGTTCTCGACCCAGATCGTCTCGATACCGCAGTTCGGACAGTCCCGAAGCGTCTGTAGGGGGCCGTCCGCAGACGACACAGCTTCGTCGGCGACTCTCGCAGTTGCTGTCTCGCCGCAGATCGCACACTCGAATTCGACGTTCACAGTCAGAATTTATCCGAATTGGATTCTATATATCTGACTCATTCGACTCCGCCACGGACGCTCTCGGCAACCGTTCGGATCGTCTCGGACTCCTCGTCCGAGTACGCGATAAATCGAACGTCTGCGAGGGAGTCCGGCTCGTAGTTGTGAATGACCTCGGCTATGATCCGCGCGCCTTCGTCGAGACTGAATCCCGCGACGCCACAGCCGAGCGCAGGCATAACGAGTGATTCCGCTCCGAGTTCGTCGGCTTTTTCGAGCGTATTCCGGGTCGCGTCGGCGATGCTCTCGGCCGTCGCCTTGCCGTCGCCGTAGTGTGGCATCGCCGCGGCGTGGATGACGTGCTCGGCGTCCAGCGCGTAGGCGTCCGTGACCGCGACTTCCCCGAGATCGACTGGTCCCTTCGAAACCGCCTCGTCGTTGATCTGCTGGCCCGCGCCGCGGCGCAACGCACCCGCCACGCCGGATCCCATCTGCAGACTCGTCCCCGCGGCGTTGACCAGCACGTCCGCTGATTGCTGTGCGATATCGCCCTGTACGACCTCGAATTTCATGTGTGCTCGTTGACTTGCCTCGATAAAAAGCGTTGGACAAACTGGCGGGACTACCACTCCTTGCAGTCGGGACAGACGTACTGGCCGTCGTCGTGCCACCGCCGTGGGACCGCGGTTCCGCAGGCCTCGCAGGGCGCACCGTCGGGAGAGACTGCCGCCGTCGCCACCGCCGGATCGACTGTCGTCGAAGCCGGCTCGTCGCCGTCGGTCGGTTCCGAGTCGTCCGTTTTGGGGTCGTCTTCGCCGTCGTCCGACTCGGAGTCGCGGGCGAATTCGTCGAGCGAGTGGTCGGACATATCCAGTCGTTGCATCTCGATGTATCTTAGCCCATCGGTCGCGGACCGAGAGGGACACACACAAGTACACCCCGGCTAACACTCAGATATGAGCATTCCATCCCGACTCATCGAAAGCATCGTCGACATGCCCGGGGAGTTCGCCGAGGTCGCCACGCAGGGGCCGATCGAGGGGCTACTCGTCCTCTTCGGAGCGATTTTCGTCATTGCACCGACGGCCTATTTCGGCTATCTCTCCGTCGGCGCGATTCTCAGCGTCTTCCTGCCGGAGTCGTTCGGTGCCGAACACCCCGAGAGCTGAGTCGAGAGCACTGTTTATACCGGCTCGTTGGCAAACGGAGCGGATTCGCCTGCTCCAGAGAGAAGGTGTATCCAGCGTGGGTTGCTAGTCGGGCCCTCGAAACGGCGACAGGAGACGCCGGCCGTCACAAGCACCTGCACGGGTGACTATCTCCGACGCATTCGACGGACAATTGGGGAGGTTCCTGATCGACTGAAGTTGGCTATTCAACACGACGCTCGTCGTTGGCGAACGTGTTCGCGGCCGATTCGCTCTTCGTAGCCGTGACAGGATATGTCACGACGGCCAATGTTTATGTGTCGACCGCCGTACCCTTCCGGTAGTGCCCGCTCGTGTCTTTGACCGGCCGCTGCTGAAGAGGGCATTGGTACCGATCGGCGTATTTTCGACACTTTGTGTCGTCGGTATCGTTGGCTTCGTCTATCTCGAAGGAGTGTCCGTCATCGAGGCGGCCTACTGGCTTCTCGATCCGACGAGCATGGAACTCCACGGTGTCGATAACGGTACCCGGGCGTTCAGTCTCGTCGTCGTCGTCGGACTCATCCTCTCGGCACTGTGGATCGGGGAATCCGTGCTCGGGGCAGTCTTCGGCGGGCAGATCGAAACGGAGCTCAAACGAATGCAAACAAAACGACAGATCGACAACCTCTCCGGCCACCTGATCGTCTGCGGGTACGGGAGTTTCGGCCGTACGATAGCGAACACGCTGACGAACGCTGGTCGGGACGTTGTTGTCATCGAACGAGACGAGAACCGCTTCGAAACCATCGAAGACGACGACATTCTGGCGGTGCAGGGCGATGCGCGGATGGAAGGGGCCCTCGAAGAGGCAGGGGTCGAACGAGCAGAGGCAGTCGTTGGTGCGATTGACAACTCGAACGCGAACATCGAGATCGCAATCCTCGCAAGCCAACTGGCTCCGGACGTACGAGTGATCGTGCGGGTCGGCAACCAGCGGTACTCGAAACTCGCCCGCCGCGCGGGCGCAGACGATGTAATTATTCCCGAAATCAGGAGTGGCCAGGACGTCTCGCAGTCGATCCTCTGACTCTCAAACGTCGAGATCGGTCGCCAACTCGCCCATCAGTTCGATTGCCTCGTCCAGATCCGGGCCGAGCGGCGAACTCATCGCGAGGCTGTCTGCCTCCGAGAGGATGGCCTCGAACTGCTCGCGGGTGCTCTCCGGCGTGCCGGCGATACAGAAAGCGTCGATCATCGCCTCGCTGACCAACCCGAAGGCCTCGGTGAACTCGCCAGCAGAGATGGCCGCGCCGATCTCACTCGCTCGCTCGGGGTCCAACCCGTGTCGGCCGAGCACCGGTTTGGGTGCCCCGCTGGCGATGAAGGCGACCGGGGGACGCGCGGCCTCGCGTGCGGCCGCCTCGTCGGTCCCGAGGCTCACGCTCGCGTAGACACCGAACTCAAAGTTGCCGCGGTGATCCGGCCGTTCGTCGAGTCCCTCGGCAACGCGCTCTGCCGCCCACTCGATATCGCGGGTGTGTGCGCCATTGTAGAGGATGCCGTCGGCGTACTTCGCGGCCATCCGGGTCATGTGTGGTCCCTGTGCCCCGACGTAGATGGGGAGTCGGCGGGCCTCGTAGTTCAGGCCCGCGTCGACAGCCTCGAAGGTGCCGTCGTGATCGACGCGCTCACCGTCCCAGAGCCGTCGACTCACCTGCATGGTTTCGAGGACGCGACGGAGCGCGTCGTCGTGGTCGTAGCCGAGGTTACCCAGCGTGGAGCGATCACCCGGCCCGATGCCGTAGACCCCACGGCCGTCGGAGAACTCGTCGAGGGTGGCCGCCCGGGAAGCGAGCGTCACCGGATGGCTCTCGTAGGGGTTAGTGATTCCCGGTCCGAGTTCGATGCTGTCGGTCCGGCGGGCGATATCCGTCAGCGCGACGAACTCGTCGCGGTTGTTGTAGTGGTGGCTGACGAAGACCGTCTCGAAGCCTGCGTCTTCGGCGCTGACGGCGAGTTCGCCGATCCGCTCGACCGGATGTTCCGGCGTGAGTTCAATCCCCAGCATGTGAATGTTCTTTGAGCGCCGGTCGGATGAGGTCCTCGTCTTCGTCACGGAACAGGTCGTCACTGCCGTCGAACTCGCCGAACTCCCAGTCTCGGACAACGGCGACTGGCTTCCCGCCCGCGCCCTCGCCAGTGACGAGGTTGGCGGCCGCGGCGAGTTCGTCGACGACCGCCTGCACGGTCGCTTCGAGTTCCTTCCCGTCGCGGTCCTCCTTGCCTCGCCAGTCCCGCGCGGCCGGGATCCCCGCCCAGCCGATTGCGACGCCGCGCTGGCCGTGGCGGAACGGCCGCCCCGACGTGTCGGTGACGATAACCGGCACGCCGAGTTCCTCGTGGAGGCGCTGCGCGCTCGCGGTCGGATCCTCCGGCAGGAGCAACAGATCCGCGTCGGGAATGTTCGAGCGGTCGATGCCGGCGTTGATCGTGATGTGACCGAAGCGGGTGACCGCGAGCATGATCGGAAACTCCATCAGCAGTTCCTCGCTCTCCTCGATGACGGCCTGTGCGAAGCGGGGGTCTTTCTGTTCGTCTGCGAGGTCGCCGACCTGCTCGGCGATGCGCTCGGCTTGCTCGCCAGCCGAAAACTCGGCGAGGTCGGCCTGTCTTCCTTCAGTTTTCGAGACGATTGTGCTGGCGACACAGACGATATCGCTGGAGGCGAGATCGACCCGGTCTGCGATCATGGCGGCGATGTCGTCGCCGGGTTCGATCTCCGGCAGCCCCTCGACGGCGAAGACGTTCATACCGCTACTGGGGTGTACCGCCTCAAAAGGGGCCCGAAACTGGCGAATCTGGACGGAGTCTCTGCGTTCTGGCAGCGCCGTTATGCCTCGTGGACAGTGACCGAAAGCTCGCCGGTCTCGGCGGTTGCGGCCATCATCGTCGCCTCGCTCGCTGGACTGGCCGCCGTGACGCTGCCGGGGTTGAGCAGCCGAATTCCGTCGCGAGCGGTGTCCAGCAGTTCGTGTGTGTGGCCGGCGACGCCGACCGCCGACTCGCTGTCGGCGTGTTCTCTGACGGCGTCAGCGACCCGCTGTTCGTACCCCCGCGGCGAACCGGTGCCGTGGGTAACGACGAACTCGACGCCGCCGAGTTCGACGGTTGTCACGTCGGGCAGCCCGACGTGTGGATCCATATTGCCGGCGACAGCGGTGAGTTCCGGCGCGAGATCCTGTATGTCGGCGAGTGCTCCTTTCGAGTCGAAATCGCCCGCGTGAATCACGTGGTCAACGGCCGTGATCCGCTCGCGGAATGGTTCGGGGATTGCCTGTGCCCGAGACGGAATATGGGTGTCGCTGATGATCGCAATCTCCATACTTCATACTGTTTTGCAATCATCAAGAAACCCGGCGTCGGCGTCAGCACCTGCCGGATACCGCCGATTCGCCCATCGCGACGGCGGTCACTGCGAGAACAGACTCGTGTGTACGGGCGCGAACTCGTCTTCGGGCTCGAATTCCTCGCTCGTGTCGGTGATCGCTTTGCCAGTGAGTCCCTCTTCGAGGAAATCCGAAAGCGGCGGGCCGACGTTGTCCGGTTCGACGAGGAAAGCGTCGTGGCCGTGGTCGGACTCGATGACGTGATGGGCAACGTCGACCGACGACTCACGCATCGCGTCAGCCAGCGCCTCGGCCTGTGTGACGGTGAAATGCCAGTCCTCGGTGAAGGACATGACAAGTGCGTCACCCTCGAAGGCAGCGAGTGCGTCGGCGTCGTCCTCGAATCCCTGCGAGAGGTCGTAGTTGTCCATCGCGCGGGTCAGGTAGAGATAGGAGTTGGCGTCGAACCGTTCGACGAACTTCTCGGCCTGATAATCGAGATAGGACTCCACGTCGCGGTAGGGGAAAAAGCCGGCTGCGGGGTCGGTCGGGAACGTCCGGACGGCGTCGCGGCCAGCGGCGCGGCGGCCGAATTTCCGGTCCATCGAGGACTTCGAGAGATACATGACGTGACCGATCTGTCGGGCGATGGCCAGTCCATCCGACGGTGGTTCGTCGTCGTAGTACTCCCCGTGGTTCCAGTGCTCGTCGGTCGTGATGGCGCGGCGGGCGATGGCGTCCAGCGCGAGACACTGCGGATCGAGGCGGGCAGCGGCGGCAATGGGAACGATCCGTTCGACGTGGTCGGGATGCTGTTTGGCCCATTCGAGGACGTTCATCCCGCCGACGCTGCCGCCGACGACGGCGTGCAGATGCGGGACACCGAGTTCGTCGAGGAGGCGGCGCTGTGCTTCGGTCCAGTCGGTGACGGTCACAGCCGGGAACTCAGTACCGTATGGCTCGCCAGTCTCGGGGTTGGTCGACGGCGGGCCGGTCGAGCCGTAACACGATCCGGGAACGTTCGCGCAGACGACGTAGTACTCGGTCGTGTCAATGGCCTTCCCCGGGCCGACGATGTCGTCCCACCACGCGCGGGCCTGTCCGGCCGTGCCCGACGCGCGACTGTGGCCCGCGACGTGGGCGCTTCCGGTCAGGGCGTGACAGATCAAGACGGCGTTTTCGCCGGTGAATTCGCCGTAGGTCTCGTAGGCGAGTTCGAGATCGGGAATCGTCTCGCCGCACTCGAACTCGAACTCACCCAGCGAGATTGTGTTGTGTTCGACGTTCATGCTGACTCTGCCTGCTCGATTGCCTGATCGAGGTCCGCGATGATATCGTCTTTCTCTTCGATGCCGACCGACAGACGCAAGAGGTCGGGCGTGACGCCGGAGGCACGCTGTTCGTCCTCGCTCAACTGGGCGTGGGTCGTGCTCGCGGGGTGGATGATCAGCGTCTTCGCGTCGCCGATGTTGGCGAGGAACTGCGCGAGTTCGGTCTCCTCACACAGTGTGACTGCCGAATCGTAGCCACCCGCCAGCCCGAAGGTGACCATCCCACCGAAGCCGCCGTCGAGATATTCCGCGGCGTTGTCGTGGGTCTCGTGATCGCTGAGTCCAGGATAGTTCACCCACGCCACGTCCGGATGGTCGCCGAGATACTCCGCGACGGCCATGGCGTTCTCGCAGTGCCGTTCCATCCGCAACGACAGCGTCTCCGCGCCCTGCATCGTCACCCACGCGTCGAATGGTTTCTGTCCGGTCCCCGTACTCCGGACCGAGCGCTGGCGAGCGGCCATCGTCACTGGCTGCTTGGGGAACTCCTCTGCGAAGGTTGTTCCCTCGAAAGCAGGACTTTCGCCGCCGATTTCGGGGAATCGATCGGGATACTCCGTCCACGGGAACTCGCCGTCTTCGACGAGGACGCCGCCGATTGTGGTGCCGGAGCCGTGAATCCACTTCGTCGTCGACTCCCAGACCAGATCCGCGCCGTGTTCGAGCGGGCGACACAGCGCAGGCGTCCCGAAGGTGTTGTCGACGAAGACGGGAACGCCGCGGTCGTGAGCCACCTCGGCGATGGCTTCGAAATCCGGCGTCACCAGCGAGGGATTGCCGATGGTCTCGAAATGAACGTAGGCAGTGTCCTCGTCGATGGCTTCCGCGTACGCCGCAGGGTCGAGCGTGTCGACGAAACGAGGATCGATCCCACGGCGGGTAGACATATTCGAGTAGTAGGAGTGGGTGCCGCCGTAGATGGATGACGCCGTGACGATGTTATCTCCCGCGGCGGCGAGAACGGATGTCGCTGCGTCGAGCGCGGCCATCCCCGACCCCGTCGCAACGGCGCCGGTTCCAGATTCGAGACTCGCGAGTCGGCTTTCGAGCATCGAGACCGTCGGGTTGTCGAACCGGGAGTAGACGTTGCCGTCCGCTTCCAGCGCGTACCGTTTCGCGGCGTTGTCCGCATCCTCGAAAACATACGACGTCGTCTGATAGATCGGTGGGGCTCGGGCCCCTGTCGCCGGGTCTGGCTCTCCCTGCCCGGCGTGAATACACCGGGTCCCGAAGCCCAGCGGCTGCTCTGTTTCGTCAGTCATGTATGACACTCATATATCTCCAGCCATCTATAACCACGAGTTACGGCAAAACTCGCGGCAATTGTTCCGTAATGCCATCCCACAATCGTGTCCGCCCGTGTGCAGAAAGACCAGTAGGTGCCACCCCGAAGGGAGGGTATGAGCAAACAGGAACTTCGCGAGCGAGTCTGGGACGAACTCGAAGCGAGCGGGGAGGCGCGGTTTCCATATCCACCACACGGCAGAATTCCAAATTTTGCGGACGCGAAAGAGGCCGCCGAGCGACTGGCCGAACTCGACGCGTGGCAGGACGCCGACGCGATCAAATCCAATCCCGATTCGCCGCAGTTGCCGGTCCGGCGCGCTGCGCTCAGACAGGAAAAAACGGTCTACATGGCCGTCCCACGACTGCGCGACGAGCAGTGTTTTCTCGAACTCGACCCGGCCGAGATCGAGGATATCGATCACGCGACGACCATCGGTGGCTCCGCGGAGATAGGCGTGCAGGTCGGTCTCAAGGAGATGGAAGCGATCGATCTGATCGTCTCCGGCAGCGTCGCGGTGAACGAGACCGGTGCCCGCGTCGGGAAAGGCGAGGGGTACAGCGATCTGGAGTTTGCGCTCTTGCGGGAGTTCGGACTGGTCGACGAGTCGACGACGACAGTGACGACGGTACACGAGATGCAGGTCGTCAACGACGATATCGAAACCGAACCACACGACGTGCCGATGGATCTCATTGGTACACCGGATCGCAGGATACGAACGGATTCAGGAGCCGAGAAACCCGACGGGATCAGCTGGGACCAACTGAGCGAGGGGAAAATCGAGGAGATACCGATCCTCCAGCAGTTGCACTGAGCAGGACCGAAAAGAATAGACAATTGGTTGATATTTTTCGTGTCGCTTAAACAGTTGCACGGAAATGTCCGCCATGAGCAGACCCGGCGACAGCCTGCGAACGTTCGTTGTGCGGATTCAGCAGGCCGGCCGCCACCGGTGGCGGAATTTGCGTCGCTGGATCGAATCCACCCAGAATTTCGTCCATCTGTCGATTCTGTTGCTCGTTCCGTTGCTCATCGGTCTCGTGACAGCGCTGTCGAACGCCGTTCCTGGCCTCTCCTTTCTGTTGTACCCACCGCTGGCTGCCGGCGCCTTCACACTCTTTGCAGACCCGGAGGGACGGTACGCCTCCATCACGCGCTTCGTCGGCGGCCTCACCCTGGGAGCGGTCTGTGGCTGGGTGGCCGTCGTCGCCGCCTCGACGCTGATCTACGAGCCTGCGACCAGCGGCGTCAATCCCGTCGCTGCGACGCTTGCGATATTTCTGACCGGAATGACGACGTGGTTGCTCGATACCGAGGAGCCGGCGGCGTTCTCGACCGCCCTGCTGACGCTTTTCGTCCACGCACAGGTCGATCAGCCCTGGATATACGTGTTGAGCGTCGCCGCCTCCAGTGCCATCGTCGCCGGTGGCTTCGCCGTCTGGCGGCGGGCGTTCTACGAGCGACGTGGCCAGTATCTGTACGAGGCTTCACAGGGCGACGACCACATTCTCGTCCCGATGCGTGGCCACGAGGCGGAGCATACGGCGATGCTCGCTGCTCGCCTCGCCGCGCCGCATCGCGCCGGGAAAGTCGTCCTGTTGGATCTCGTCGCCGAGGAGTGGATGGCCGAAGCCGAGCGGGGCCTACTCGAACGGCACAGTTCCGCACGCCGACCCGAGGTGACTGGCGACGCCACCGTCCCGGACGATGTCCCCGACCACGAGGCAGTCGCCGAGGCGGTCGACCGACTCGAAGTCCAGGCACACGAAGTCGAAACCACGACCGGAGTCCCCTGTGAGGTGCTCGTCGCGTCCGGCGGAGCAGATTCGGGCCAGACGGCACTCCGCGCCGCCCGGCGGACTAACTGTGACCTCATCGCAGCCCCCTACGAGGTCGAAGACGGTCAACTATCTCCGTTCGTCCAGACGCTGTTTCAGGGAGAGGCCGACGTACTCGTCCATCGGACCGATGGCCACCTGACCGACTGGAATCGAATCCTCGTCCCGGTTCGCGGGACCAGCGATGTCGCCCACGGCATGGTCGAGTTCGCGACTCGACTGGCCGGCACGACTGGCTTCGTCAGCGTCGCAACCTGTCTCGGGTCCTGTAGCGAACGAGAACGCCGCCGCGCGGAGTCGATGTTGTCCGATCTGGTCGAACCGTTCTCCGGCCCCATCGAAACCCGAGTCGTGGAGATGGAGGTCGACGACTTCCTCCAGCGCAACGCCGCCGAGTACGATCTGGTCATCATGGGTGCCAGTCGGGACCGGAGTCTTGCCTCCCGACTGCTCACGCCGCCGACGTTCAAGCGAGTCGGGGAGTTGAACGTCGACGTGGCTATCGTCGACCGGAACTGAGCGGGTACACAGCGTTCGGTCAGAATCGCTCCAGGACCGCATCGAGAATCGCCGTCGTCGCGGGCCGATGTAGCGGCTCGTTCTCGTTGCCACACTGGGAACTCATCAGGCAGGCTGGACAGCCGTCGTCGCGCCCACAGTCACAGACATCGACGCGCTCGCGAGTCTTCTCGGCCACCTCCTCGAAGTGCTCGTAGATGCTGTGTGCGAAGCCGACACCACCTTCGACGGCGTCGTGGATGAACCAGACTGGTGAGTGCGTTTCGGGGTGGGCGAGCGTACTCAGCCCACCCATGTCGGAGTTATCCAGCCGCAGCGCCAGCGGCGCGAGTTTGATCATGCCGTGTTCCGCGCCGTGCAGGCCCCCGGCAAGCGTCCACTCCTGCTCGCCGAGCGGGCTCTCCTCGGGTTCGTCGAGCATCGAATCGGCGGGAATCTCCCCGAGCACTCGATCCAGCACACGCTCGGGGAGTTGGATCCACATCAGTTGCGTACGCAGCGAGAGTGGCTCTAGCCCGGTGGCCTGCGGCGGACCGACTGGTTCGCCGGTGTCGATATCGATTCGCTTGAAGGAATGATAGTGTACGTCGACGGTCCCCATGCCGGCGTGGAGGACGAAGCCGTCGCCGAGGTCGATCCGACGCTGGCTCTCGATGTCGCGGATCTGTTTGTCGCTCAGCGTGCGCGTGTACTCCCGCGTCGAGACCTCCCGGAGTTCGACGTACGGCCGGGGTACGTCCTCGACAATCTCGACGACCTCGTACTGCTGGCCGTCGTACAACGTGAGCGCGCCGGGATGATACTCCCGGTAGACCCGGTCACGACCGAGCGGTTCCATGTCGATATCGCCGTTCGTGCAGCGGACCTGGTACTGCTCGTCGGTCGTCGCATACATCGAGATGTCGGCCTGCGGGCGCGGCGGGCCGTCGTACTGTGCGCCGCGGTCCAGATCGCCGGTCATCTGGCCGGCATCGCGCCACATCTCGACCGCGCGCTGGAGTCGATCCTCGGGACCGAACCACTCCGCGTCGTCCCACGTCAGCGGCCGTTCCGCGCTCGCACAGAGCAGGTGGCGGGCGTAGACCGCGTGGTTCGTGAGGTCGACGACCGCGTCCTCCACGTCGTCGGCAAGCAGATACTCCGGGTTGTCGAGGATGTACTGGTCGATGGCGTCGCCGCGGGGGACGAACACCGACAGGGCGGTGGAGGTGCCCCGGCCGGCGCGGCCGATCTGTTGCCAGAAGGACTGGCGAGTGCCGGGATAGCCCGATAGAACTGTGGCGTCGACAGAGCCGATATCGATGCCGAGTTCGAGCGCGTTCGTCGAGAAGACGGCATCGGTGTCGCCCTGTTTGAGTGCGTACTCGATCGAGCGGCGTTTCTCCTTGCTCAGGCCGGCGTGGTAGGGATCGGTGCTGAGATAGCCCCCGTCGGGATGGTCTCGTGCGGTGTTTTGGGCCTGCTTGGCGGCGAGTTCGGTCCCCTGCCGGGATCGGGAGAACGCGAGCGTCTGGACCCCGTGCAGGCCGAGATGAGCGGCAACCTCGGCGCCCTCGCCGTTCGCACCCTGGCGCATCGCGGGCAACAGGTCGTCGTCGGAGAGTTCGGCGGCCGCTTCTTCGTCGGAGACACGAGGTTGCCAGAAGGCGATTTCCCGGCGGCCGTGGGGGCTGCCGTCCTCGTCGACGACGGCGAACTCGCTGCCGGTGAGCCGTTCGGAATGGTCGGCCGGGTTGCCGATAGTCGCCGTCGAGCAGACCAACTGCGGGTCTGCGCCGTAGTAATCGAGCATCCGCCTGAGTCGGCGCAGCGTCCACGCGACGTGCATGCCGTGAATGCCGGTGTAGGTGTGGCTCTCGTCGATGACGAGCAACTCGCACTCGCGGAAGAGCGAGCGCCACCTCGTGTGGCTGTCGAGATAGACGTTGATCCCCGCGAAGTTCGAGATGACGACATCCGCCCGGTCGCGGATCAGCGGTCGGCGGTCTGTCGGCGTGTCGCCGTCGTAGGTCTCCGCGGTGGCGTCGACGCCCAACTGCTCGAAGAGGTCGTTGACCGCCGCTTCCTGGTCGGAACTTAGTGCCTTCGTCGGATACAGAAAGAGCGCTCGTGCGTCGGGATTGCGCTGTTTGAGTGCGGCGAAATACAGCGTGTAGATCCAGGTCTTTCCAGAGGCCGTCGAGGTGCCGACGGTGACGTTCTCGCCGCTGTCGAGCAGGTCGAGTGCTTCGGCCTGGTGGGAGTAGAGATCGTTGTCCAGCGCGTCGGCCAACTCCGCCGGAAGCACGCCGTGGGGATCGGCATACTCGCCGTCGCGGGCGGGTTGGGTCTGTGTGTGCGCAAGTTGATCCTCGTAGTCTGGATAACTCTCCCGGAGCGTTTCGGGATTCAGCAAATCGTCGGCTGTCGGTGTGTACTCGCTCATCAGAAATCACTCAACTGTCCCTGCGCGGTGTTGTCGCCGGTCGCTGTACTCTCTCCGCCCGTTTCGGTGGAGTGAGTCCGAGTCGCTTCGGCCAACGCATCGTAGACGTGCGCGAGTGCCCGAACGTCGTCCTCGCAGTATCGTTCGTGTCGGTCCCAGTCCAGCGCCGTCTCCTCGCAGGGGTTGGCTTGCCAGCGCTGGAACAGTCGGGCGACGGCCGCGCCGGTCAGCCCAGTATCGGCGCTCTCCCAGCCAAGCGCCGCCGCCACGTCTTCGAGTTTGTTCGTCCGGCCGGGGAGCAAGGCCTGGCCTTTCGTCGTCGCCCAGTAGTACGGATCGAACGCCCACGTCTGCTCCCAGTCGTCGAGATAGCGCGGACAGTGCTCGGCGAGTTGCTCCTCGATGACGGGGAAGTCGAAGGATCGGCCGTTGTACGCGACGATTGGGCGGTTCGGCGCGTTGCTCTGCAGCCACGACAGGAGGGCTTCGACCGCCGCGGCGGGTTCCTCGGGATCCTGTGCGAGGAAGGAGTGGTACTCCTCGGTTCGACTGTCCAGCACGCCGATTAGCCAGATCATCGTCGGATTGAGCCCATCCGTCTCGATATCGATGAAGACGGGATCAGCCGACGGGAATCCCTCGTCGCCGTACCGCCGGACTTCGCCCTCGATACTTGCCGTGGCGCTTTCGGTGACAGTCTGGGCTGTCTCGCGGCCGAATCCGGCCAGTTCTCGGAGGTCGTGGATCCCTGCCTCGGCAACAGCCTCGCGGGAGCGAAAGCCCGCTTCGCGCAGTTCCTGCGCACGGGTCGCGCCGACCTGATCGAGTGCGCGGAGGCCGAATTTCTCGGGCGTGCGCGTCTGCGTGCAGACGACACCGTCAGCCTGGAGTTGGAGATGAGCAATACCGGGCTCAGTTTGGCCCTGTCGTTCGTTCGCGCCGGGGAGCGCCCCCTGGACGGCGAGCGGTCCCCAGTCGGTTCGGTACTCGGGGTTCGCTTCGGTCGTGAGATGGGTGTAGCTCCCAGACAGCGCTGAGGAAGGGAAAGCAGCCTCGTACGCCTCGCGGCCGTCGAGTCGGGTTTCGAGGTTGATGAGGTCGATGTCGACGGCCAACAGATCCGAGAGGAGGTACGTCTCGCCAGCGGTTATGAGATCCTCGCCTTCGCGGTCGGGGAGTTGCCGGAGCGAGTCGGTGTCGGGGACGCGAAGGAGGTCGACAGAGTCAGTGGCGTAGATCGGTCGCAGCGTGCGGGGCCGCCGGTCGAGGACGACGACTGGCGTGTCCGCGGGGAGAGCCTGCTGGATTTCGATTTCGTGGTGTGGTTTGGGGACGGCGACGACATCTGGGGCGAAGTATTCGACTGCGTCTGCAAGCTGGGAGGCCGTCATCCGCGAGAGGGCGACATCGGGATAGACAGTGAGTTCGATCTGTCCGGCCATTTCGATGGCAGGGGATTGTGGCCGGGCGTATATCAGGCTGTCTCCACTGGCAGTTCAGCGGAGTTCCCAGCTTGCGGCCAGATCAGTCGTCAGGTCGATACTCACCGTTGCGTTACTCACCCGGTCGGGAATCTCGAACAGCAGCGGCCCACCGGTGGCAGCACCCGGAGCGAGTTCACCACCGGAGTACGTCTCCGACAGTCGTGAAATCGTCGGGGAGTACTGTTGGCCGTCGGCGATCAGTTGCGTATCGAACCGCGTCGGGACGGAGACTGATCGCTCCCCGATATTCTCGACACCGATGCCGACCTGTGCCCACTGCCGACCAGGGTCGGCTTGTTCGGTCTCTCGTCCGTCGAAGCCGTCGTAGGTATACGTCTCCGAGAAGGTCACGTCCTGAACGGCAATCCGGTATCTAGCCGTCTCGGTGCCGATTTCGGCTGCCCGCCCGACCGGAAGTCTGGTCAAATCGACGAGATCACGCTCGACAGTGTCGAGATCGAGTCGCCACTCGGTGGTGACAGGATCGGTCAGACTGCTCCACTCTGCGAATAACGACGCCTCCTCGCCCGTGTCGCTGATCTCGAAGCCGACCGTCGCCTCCTGAGTCACGCCAGGACGGAGCTCCTCGAAACCGGTGTAGTTCTGGTCGAAGACGAACGGAAACTGTGTCCGATCGTACTGTGTGGAACCGGCGACAAGTTGGAGTTCAGAGGGAACGCCGACAGACTCCTCGCCGGTGTTAGTCATCGAGACATCGATCAGGAGAAACAGATCGTTGTCGGGATGCTCTGACTGGATGAACGAGCCAGTGTTGTAGATCAGGACATTCCGAAAGCGAGCATCGTGCGGCCGAAACTCCAGACTCACGTCGTCGTTAGAGAACTCGACGGTGTCGCCAAACTCGAACACGGTCTGTTCCGTGTCGTCGGATTCTGTCTCCTCGGTAGCGGTCCCCGAGTCAGATTCCCCGGTAGAATCGGTCTCGTTAGAGTCCTCTGCTGGGGGGTCGTCCACCTCTTCGACTGTCGCGTCGTCCTCGGCACAGCCAGCGGTCGAAGCCACACCAGCCGCGGCGAGCGCCAGCAAATACCGTCGTCTCTCCATGACTCTGTCTGAGAGTGTCGGGAGCTAAGTATTTTGGCGACCACGCAGTCGGATACCGCTGGGCTGTCTCGGACCAGGCATGAATGACGAAGCCGGCGCTACGCTCGTCGTCATTGTGTTTGGAAAAACGTCCTGACGGAGTCCTGCGCGAGCAGAGAGGGACCGAAGGTCCCTCAGGGAGCCGGCGCGAAGCGCCGGCGACGAAGCGAGCGCAGGGCAAGTCA
>NZ_JBAOJI010000006.1:0-218544 GCF_037080055.1 Halovenus anhuiensis | reverse complement strand
AGTCAGGACGCGAACGACTGCCGGTGCTGAGCGAAGCGAGGCACCAAAGGAAGTGAGCGTCCTGACGGAGATTTGAACTGGCCGAGATGGTCCGGGCATGCGGCGCGATGCGCCGTTCCGGGCTGCAACTCGTCTGCTCGAATCTCCGCGTTGCGGTTCCTGACGGGGTCCCACGCGAGCAGAGCGAGCGTGGGGCCCGTCAGGACGCGAACGACTGCCGGTGCTGAGCGAAGCGAGGCACCAAAGGAAGTGAGCGTCCTGACGGAGATTTGAACTCGGTCGTTCCCGTTCGCTCGCGGACTCGCGGCTTCGCCGCTCGTCGAACGAGGCGCGGAGCGCCTCGCAACGCTCGCTCACCTCCCACTCCCTGCTCAAATCTCTGTGTTGGACGCTTACCAAACACGGACGACTCGCTACGCTCGTCGTCGTTGTGTTTGGAAAAGCGTCCTGACGGAGATTTGAACTCCGGTCCCTGGCTCCGCAAGCCAAGAGGATAGTCCACTACCCTATCAGGACTCATCTACCCGTAGCGGGGAGGTACTCATAGGGGTTACGATTCGGGGTTCTGCACCGCGCCCTCGGTTCGCTTACGCTCAGTAGAGAGATCGGCCGGCAAACAGACTCATACGACATTTTTTACCGGTCAAGCCGTTCGGTATAACAATCAGCATTCTTTTGGTCCGCCGACACAGAGGGTATGGTATGTCTGAGCGGGCAGGGACAGCCGAGGAAGACAGGCCGGACCTCTCAGAACTGTCCGGAGTGTCGAATGTCTTACTGCTAGCTCCATCCCTCGGCGGACAGGGAAACGACGTCTGTCTCGACCTTCTCACCCAGACCGCACCTAGCGAGACGAACATGCTCGCGATTTCGTACACAGATACCCCACAGGAGTGGGTCGAAAACTGGCTCGACCACGCAGGCGTCTCGCCGGTCCGCGGCGGCATCGTCTCGATCGGGCAGGCCGAGACCGAAATCGACGATCCGTCGTGGGCCGTCAAAACCGTCGAGAATCCATCCGATCTCACCGGCATCGGAATCGAACTGAGCGAACTGCTCTCGGGGATGGCGACCGCCGCCGACGACGACGAATACATCGCGGTCTGCTTCGACGGGATCACCTCGCTGCTGCAGTACGCCGACCTCCAGCGAGCGTTTCGGTTCCTCCACGTCGTCACCGGCCGCGTCAAGACCGTCGGCGGGATCGGCCACTTCCATCTCGATCCCGAAGCCCACGACCCACAGACGCTTGCGACGCTCAAGGGCCTGTTCGACGCGGTGATCGAGGTCGAAGACGACGGCTCGATCACGATCCAACAGTAGCCCGCAGGTTTTTATACGGAAGTGCGACCACTTCGGCCCACGATGGACCGACAGCGCAGGCCGAGCGGTCGAATCGGGCGGCGAAATCGATCAACGACAACGCTTAAGCGGCAACCAGCCGTGTTGTTCTGACAGTAATGGGAGC
Organism: Halovenus anhuiensis; assembly: GCF_037080055.1. Taxonomy (NCBI): domain Archaea; kingdom Methanobacteriati; phylum Methanobacteriota; class Halobacteria; order Halobacteriales; family Haloarculaceae; genus Halovenus; species Halovenus anhuiensis. The sequence continues at coordinate 217,076 of NZ_JBAOJI010000006.1, read as the reverse complement.
GATCGAAGAGATCTATGCGGATCTGGAGGCCGACGTCTCCGAGGAGCGGTTCCGGGAGGCCGTCGAGCAGAAAGTCGAGCAGATGGAGGGGTTGGCCGACGAGGAGACCGCCGCGATGATCATCGCGCACGAGATCGCCGACAACGAAGTCGAGACGATCTCAGACATCGAACCCGCGATGGACGAGGTGAAGTTCATCGCCAAGGTGCTCTCCGTCGGCGACCTGCGCACCTTCGAGCGCGACGACGAGGACGAAGACGGCCGGGTCATCAATGTCGAGGCCGCCGACGAAACCGGGACTGTGCGCCTCGCCTTCTGGGACAAGGAAGCCGCGGCGATCGACGACGGTGAACTCGAACCTGGCGACGTGCTCCGGGTCAAGGGCCGAGCGAAAGACGGCTACAACGGACTCGAAGTGAGCGTCGACGAGGCCGAACCGGACGACGAGGTCGAAATCGACGTGACAGTCGGCGACGAGTCGACGATCGATTCGCTGACATTGGGCCAGTCTGATGTGAGTGTTCGGGGACTCGTTCTGGGCACCGAGAGCGTCCGGACGTTCAGCCGCGACGACGGTTCCGAGGGAAAGGTCTCGAACATCACCCTCGGCGACGAAACTGGCCGCATCCGGGTGACGCTGTGGGACGACCGCGCCGACCGCGCGACGGAGTTAGACTCCGGCGTTGCAGTCGAAATTGTCGACGGCTACGTCCGCGAACGAGAGGGCTCACTCGAACTGCACGTCGGTGACCGCGGAGCCATCGACGAAATCGACGAAGAGGTCTCTTTCCAGCCGGACGCGACGCCAATCGAAGCTGCCGAGATCGACCAGACGATCGATATCGCTGGCGTCGTCCGCTCGACGGACCCGAAACGAACGTTCGACCGCGACGACGGCTCGGAGGGGCAGGTCCGCAACGTCAGAGTACAGGACGATACCGGCGACATTCGGGTCGCACTGTGGGGCGAGAAGGCCGACTTCGACATCGGACCGGGAGACGAACTCTTCCTCGCCGATGTCGAGATTCAGGACGGCTGGCAGGACGACCTCGAAGCGTCTGCTGGCTGGGGCTCGACAGTCGTGATCCTCGAAGGCGCGACCATCGATGGCGATGACGGATCGGTCGACACGACTTCCGACGCCGGCGGAGATACGTCGGGGGCAGTCTCCGACGGTGGCGACAGCACCGGGCTGGATGCGTTTGCCGACGGCGACCAGCCGACGACCGACGCCAGCGGAGGCGACGACGCGGGGACAGCGAGCGGCGAAACGACGGAATTCACGGGCACGGTCGTCCAGACGGGCAATCCAGTCGTGCTCGACGACGGAACGGAGACGATGAAAGTCGAGACGAGCGACCATCTCCAACTCGGGGAGGAGGTCACGGCCCGAGGAACCCTCGACGGTGAGACCCTCGACGCCGAGGAGATCCTGTAGCGCGTGAGCGAGCGAGCACGCTGTTCGGAACGTTTAAGAGTCGGACAGCCTCGTTGTGGCGTATGAGTGTCGAGTTACCGGTTGCACCGGTCGACGACGTCATTCGCCGTCGTGCAGACGGGCTTCGAGTAAGTGCAGAGGCAGGGGAGACTCTCGCACGGCGGATTCAGCAGGAAGGGGCCAGACGGGCGACGCGAGCGGCCGAACTGGCCGACGAGGACGGGCGGAAGACGTTGATGGTCGGCGATTTCGGGGCGCAATCGGTGCCGGACAAGGGGGAACTCGATTTGCCAATTGCGCCGGTCGATCGGGTCGCGCGGCTGGATATCGACGACCGGTATCGTGTGTCGATGGACGCTCGTATCGTGTTGGCGGCGCAACTCGAAACGTACGCGGAGGACATCGCGGCCGCCGCGGCGTTTCTCGCCAGGCATGCTGGGAGGCGAACTATCAAGTCCGAGGATGTTGAAGGATACTTCGAACTCAAGCAGTACTTTGAATGAAATTCGCCTACAGCGAAACCTGCCTCGATCACGAGACCGGCACGCGCCATCCCGAGAGTCCAGACCGACTGCGGGCGATCCGACGCGGACTCGCTGACGGTCACGGTGTCGAATATGTCGAGGCCGATCCGAGCGAGCGCGAACGGATCCATGCGGTCCACGACGACGACTACATCGACTCCCTGGAGACGTTCTGTGAGTCCGGCGGCGGCAACTGGGACGCCGACACCGTCGTCAGCGAGGGGACGTGGGAGGCCGCACTCACCAGCGCGGGCCTCGCCGAGTGGGCAGCAGAAGCCGCACTGTCGGGCGCAGACGGCCGCCAGACGCCCTTTGCGATCGGTCGGCCGCCCGGCCATCACGCAGTCGAAGACGACGCGATGGGCTTTTGCTTTTTCAACAACGTCGCCGTCGCGGCGCAGTCAGTGATCGACAGCGGGAAAGCGGAACGAGTCGCCATCTTCGACTGGGACGTCCACCACGGCAACGGCACGCAAGACATCTTCTACGACCAGGGAGACGTCTTCTACGCCTCCATCCACGAAGACGGCCTCTATCCGGGCTCCGGTCAGATCGAGGAAACCGGAACTGGCTCCGGGGAGGGGACGACGATGAACCTCCCGTTCGCGCCGGGGACGACGACCGCAGCGTATCTCGCGGCACTGGAGGAGGCCATCGGCCCGGCTATCGAGGCGTTCGACCCGGATCTGTTCCTCGTCAGCGCTGGATTCGATCCCCACGAGCACGATCCGATCTCACGGATGCGCGTCTCGACGGAAGGATTCGGCTGTCTGACAACTTCTGTCCGCGATATTGCGGACAATGCCGATGCCGAACTCGGATTCGTCCTCGAAGGCGGGTACGGACTCGACACACTCTCCGAGAGCGTTCGGAAAGTGCACGAAATCTTCGACGGCTACCAGCCAGTCGAACCCGACGAGTCGGTCAACGACGCCGCACAGGACGTAATCGACTCGGTGAAATCGCAGGGCTTCGACGGCCTCTGAACAACAGTCGGCTGTCGGCGGTCAGAACGGGAACAGCGAGTCCGCGGAGGGGTCGCGTTCGATCAGTTCGATCTCGTGGCCGTCCTGATCTTTGGTGAACGCGTAGAGGTCGTCGCAGGATTCTGGATCCCGATAGTCGGCGGTCTCCCGGGTCATCAGTCGCTCCCAGTCGTCGTGAAGATCGTCGATGCGGATGCAGACGTGCCCCCACGCATCGCCCATCGTGTACGAGCGCCCGTCGTAGTTGTAGGTTAGTTCGAGACTCATCGCCTCCTGTGGCGCATCTTCGGGTTCGACGAAGTAGTTGGCGAAGCTATCGGCCTCCCAGCGGCCGACCTCGTCGTACTCGAACTTGCGCGTCCAGTAGCCCAGCGCCTCGTCGGCGTCTTCGACGCGGATCATCGTGTGATCGAGGCTCCAGCGCGCGCCGTGGTCGCGCTCGACGATTTCGATCTCGTGGCCGTCAGGATCTTTGACGAAGGCGTAGCCGGGATTCTCCTCGGGCGGGCGGTAATCTTCGACGCCCTTGTCCATCAGTTCGTAGTACGCGTCGTTCACGTCCTCGACGCGGACGGCGATGTGCCCCCAGGCGTCGCCGAGTTCGAGGTCGTCGTCGCCCTCGTTGTGTGTGAGTTCGAGCAACGCACCGTCCTCGTGCATCTCCTCAGGACCGAGGTAGACGATAGTGAAGCCGTCGCCCTCGTAGCGGTCTTTCTCTTCGTATTCGAGGTTCGTCTGGTACCACTCGAGCGATTCCTCCAGATCTCCGACGCGCATCATCGTGTGATCGAGTATCCCGTTCATACGCAGTGACCTTCGAGCGCCAGCAAAAAAGAAGTATTCACTCGGAATGCAGGCGAACGAGCGGCGCGTCTTCGCTATCGATCGCGACGTAGAGATGGCCGGTATCAGGTGCGACGGCAACGTCACGAACCCGCCAGTCGTTGCCGTCGAGCAGGGGATCCACTTCTTCGAGTGTCGGGTCGTCTGCGGCGGGATCGGAGACGGTGAGGTGACCGAGATACTGGCCGGCGAGATTCCCAACAAAGAGGTCGCCCTGCCAGTCGGGGAAGGTATCGCCTTCGTAGAATGTCATACCGGCTGGCGGAAAGCGGGCGACACCGCAGGCCCAGACGTGTGCCGCCGGAATAGTGCCGTCACCCTCCTGCGGATCGGGCGCGACCGGCTCCTCGGTCCCGTACTCACAGCCTTGGTCGGCGATGGGCCAGCCGTAGTTTCCCCCCGCACGCAGGCGATTGATCTCGTCGCCGCCCTTCTCGCCGTGTTCGCTCACCCAGATCTCGCCCGTCTCGGGGTGCACGTCGATCCCCTGCGGGTTGCGGTGGCCGTAGGTAAAGATCGAGTCGACCGCTTCCGAATCGTCTACGAATGGATTGTCCGCGGGGACGGTGCCGTCGGGGGCGAGTCGTAGCGTCGTCCCGAGTTCGTTTGTCAGATCCTGTGCGACGTGCGACTGATCGAAGTTCTTGAACTGGCGGTCGCCGGCGGTCATGTAGATCATGCCGTCGGTTCCGAACTCGACCCGGGAGCCGTAGTGGGCGGTTCGATCGAGGAAGGGTTCGGCGACGTGGATAGCCTCGAACTCGCTGAACTCGGGGCCGTCGAGGTCGAGGCGGCCGCGACCGAGGTGCGTGGCGGTCTCGCCTTCGTCGTTCGCGCCAGCGTAGGTCAGGTAGATCCACGGCTCCGCCGGGAAATCGGGATGGACAGCCACGTCGAGAAGGCCGCCCTGTCCGGCCGCCACGACCTCGGGCGTGCCAGTGAGTTCCGTCATCGTCTCGTCCTCGCGGTCGACGAGTTGCAGGCCACCCGGGAGTTCGGTGACGAGTAGTTGGCTCGTCTCGGGGAGGAAGGCGATGCCCCACGGTGCATCGAGTCCGGAGACGACTTCCGAAATCTGGAACGGGCCGTCGGGTTCGACTTCGTCGACCGAGGCGGGGTCGTCGTCGCTCCCGCCGCTGCACCCGGCGAGTGCGAGCGCGCCTGCAGCGATGCCCGCCCGCAGAACCGACCGTCGGTCGAACGTTGGCGTTCGTGTCACGCCCGCCGATATGGACTGATCGGCCAAGACCGTTGTGGGACTGCGGTATTTATTCCAGTCGAGTCGCTACAACTGAGCGATGGTATCAGTCCGACGCCTCGGCGGCCTGTTCGTCGTCGGCTTCTTCGTCGCGATGACGGCGCTCCGACCGCTGCTGCGGAATCCAGCGATCACGAACGTGGGCGTCGAAAAGATTCTCCAGTGGCCACAGGTGCTTCTGTATCTCCCACTGTTGGCGGTTACGGGGCTGTTGCTGGTGCTCGCAGTCCTCGCCGTGATCCGCGGTGACGGCCTGCCGACCGGATCGCGCGACACGCCCGAGACGAGAACAGAGCCGGCACAGACCAGCGAGCAGAGCAGTGAGGGCTTCTGGGAAGCCGAGCGGAAGAAAGACAGCGTCTGGGAGGAGGGCGACACAGCGGAGGACGAACAGCCGGAGATTCCGGAAGCGTATCAGAATCATCCGGCAGTCTCTGCCGAATTGTTCGAGGAGAGCGATGGGAGCGCCGGCAGAATCGAAGACCAGACGCCCGATGCACGGCTGAGCGAGCATCTCGAACATCTCAAGACGGAGTTGAGTGAAGACGAAACGATGCAGGAGGACTTGGATGGGCTCGAAACCGTCGTCGAGGAGACCGAGGCGGGCCACGAGATTCCCGCCCGCTGTCCGCAGGAGGGCTGTGATGCGGTGTGGTCCGGACGGACGATGCTCGGCATCAAGACCGACCGCTACGAAGTGCTCGACGACGGCGAGGAAATCGTCTGTCTGGACTGTGAGTCCGTCTATCGACCGGAGAATTAATTCGTCGTTAGAATGCGGAGCACGTCCTCGTCGGCGAGTTCGTGATCCAGTCCGACCTGCTGTTCGTCGTGTTTGGCGCTCGACCCGCTGACGCGGGCGAAGCGAAACCGCTCGTCGAACTCTCCGCCCAACTTCTCGCAGGCGTCCTCGACGGTCGCGCCCTCGAAGAGAATGAGCGGTTCGTCGTAGTCGACCCCGCGTCCGGGTTTGTCCATGTAGATCCGGATGAGGCCGAGTTCCTTCCAGAGGCGCTCGCGGAGGGCGTCGAGGCCTTTCTCCTTCTCGGCGCTGATGAAGACGGCGTCGTCGGGGTCGATATCCCGCTCGCGGAGGTTCTCGTTGACCGTCTCGGCGTAGGAGGGTTCGATCAGATCGACCTTGTTGACCGTGACGAGCGAGGGGAGATAGACGCGGTTGTCCCGGATGCCGTCGATAAAGCGGTCGAGATCGACCTGCTCGCCGATGGTCACGTCGGCGTTGGTGTAGCCGTGCTCTCGCAGGATGTCCGAGATCGTTCGCTCGTCGAGGTTGAGATCGACGCTGGCGTTGACCGAGATGCCGTCTTTGGCCTTCTTGCGGACGGTGACCCGTGGCGGCTTTTGATCGACACGGATGCCGTTTTTGTACAGTTCTTCGCTGAGGCGGTCGTACTGCTGAATTTCGAACGCCGAGAGAACAAAGACAATGAGATCGGCAGTCCGCACGACAGAGAGGACTTCTTGCCCGTCACCGCGACCACTCGCAGCACCTTCGATCATCCCCGGCACGTCGAGCATCTGGATGTTCGCGCCGCGGTACTGCAACATGCCAGGATTGACATCGAGCGTCGTGAACTCGTAGGATCCGGTTTCGCTGTCAGCGTTCGTGAGGGCGTTGAGGAGTGTCGATTTGCCAACGCTGGGGAAGCCAACCAGCGCGACGGTCGCGTCGCCGTGTTTCTCGACGGCGTAGCCACCGCTGCCGCCGGAGGAGGACTGTTGGCGCTCGAGCTTTTCTTTTTTCTCCGCGAGTTTGGACTTCAGTCGGCCGATGTGCGCCTCGGTCGACTTGTTGTACGGCGTATCGCGGATCTCCTGCTCGATCTCCTCGATCTCCTCTTCGAGCCCCATTATCCCTGTGTCCGCTGTCGATACGCAAAAGCGCTTTTGTCCGTATCGATGAGTACCCCAAACGTCACGACCGACTCCGAGCGTCGAGAAACGGCAAGGAGACCTCTTTGCCCGTCACATGGGCGTTGAGTTTCGCCGCCGCTGGCGATTCACGAATGTCAGTGTCGTCGTAGCCCGCGTCCTCGAACTCGCCGAGCATTGCGGCGTGACTACGGAGGTTGAACTTCTGATGGTAGTCCTCGGCCGCGTAGAACGTGCCCAGCCCCTCGATCCGCGTTTCGATCTGTTCGCGAGGGAAGTCGCTCTCGTCGAGATAGTCGAGGACCGTCTCGTGCTGGGATTCGCTTTCGGTGAGAATCAGGCCCTGATACTGTCGCTTTCGGGCGCGCCTGCGCGGATCGTGCTCGTGAAAGGCAACCTCGACCAGTTCGCGGTAGCTGATCTCGCTGGGATCGAACTCGACCTGCACGACTTCGGTGTGGTCGCCGAGCGCTCGATAGGTCGGATCGGCCTTGCTCCCGCCGGCGTAGCCCACCCGCGTTCGGACGACGCCGTCGCGAGCCCCGAAAACCGCATCAGGACCCCAGAAACAACCCAGTCCGAACGTTGCCGTCTCCGTCACCGCGGAGTCGGGCATCGAGCCGTCGTATTCTTGGAGGACAGTTGGCGTGATAGTCATTCCTGGATCACGAGCAGATGCTGGCCCGAACCCACGTCTGCTGTCAGGCGGTAATCGAGGGCGTGGCCCTGGTGTTCGATCTGTCCGGTGCCATCGGCGAGTGAGCCGTCTCCGAGCGGGCCGGTCGCCGTTTCGAGCACGCTCGTGATCTGCTTGCCGGCCGACTCCGGAACCGGGCAATCGAGCAGCGTTTCAGCGTGGTCGTTCGCTTCGAGAATCTGGCCATTTTCGGCGAGCATGACGACTCCGATCGGCGCGGCGTCGAAAGCAGTCTCGTACCGGTCACCAGCACGTGCGACCTGTAACTCGCCGGCAGATATCGCGCCCCCGTCCGAGAGATCGGCGTCCTGTCGCGGCAGCGAGAGCGTGATGCGAGTCCCGTCAGTGGTGTCGATGTCGAGGTCACCGCGGTGGTTGACCGCGACCCAGTACACCGACCACAGCCCCAGTCCGCTGCCGTGGGCAAGTTGGGTCTCTGTCCCGGTCTGGAGGACATCGCGTTCGGCCTCGGGGAGTCCGGGCCCGTCGTCGCCAATCTCGATTGCGACGTGTTCGTCGTCGTCACGGAGTCGAAGGGTGGCAGTTGGGGACTCGCCGGCGTGTTTAGCGACGTTCTCGATCAGTTCCCAGAGTGCCGTCTCGACGCTCGGGTATGCGACGACGACGAGGCGGTCGGGGGCATCGACCGTGATCGAAAGCTCCGAGTACGACTCTGTGGCCTGCTGGGCAAGGTCGTTGACGAGCGCCACCAGATCGATCGGTCGGCGGTCGAACTCGGCGTTGATACTCTTGCCGAGTTGTCGCGCGGTTTCGCTCATCCCGATCAGTTGGTCGGTCGATTCGACGATCTGTTCGCACTCCGAGCAGTCCTCGTGTTTCTCGCCGTGCAGGCGGGCGTTCGCCCGGATGATCGTCAGTTCGTTGCGGATGTTGTGTCGAAGAACTCTGTCGAGGACGTTGACCAGACTCGTCTGTCTGGCGAGTTGGTCGCGCTGGCGTTCGTGTTCGATTTCGTGTTCGAGCAGGCGACCCACGAGTTCGGCAAACATCGTCTCTGCCTCAGAGAAGGGGTCGCTACGGGCATCGACGGCCACGAAACAGACCGTCCCGTATATTTCGTCGTTGACCGTCAGCGTCGTGCCGTGATAGCAGTCGAATTTCTCCGCCTCGACGGCGGTCTGTTGTCCCGGGATATCGTGGAGGGCAAGCGGTGAGTCCCGTTCCAGCGTATGCCGGCAGTACGTCCCGCTGAGGTTCGATTTCATTCCGGGCGGAACGAGTCCGTCGGTGCCGTCGGTACTGACGATGGTCTCCCAGTGGTCGGTATCGGATTCGATACGGGTGAGAAAGCCGCTATCGACGTCGAGATAGGCTTTTCCGAGTTCGAGGGCCTCCTTCGCTTTCTGCTCGAAGGAGCCGTCGCGTTTCATGATCTCGTAGAGTTGATGACGCGCTTCGTCGGCGTTGCGGACGATCTGGCTCACGCTGGTCCACCTCGGTAGCGGGAGATGTACTGATTCGGTGACCGGCAAAACGGGGTACCGACGGCACATCGTGAACAGGGGCGGGCCGCATGATTCATTACGAGGAGTTGGATTCCCCCGGCATTGGCTCTTTTGATCAGTCGAGTGGCAGATATCCGTCAATAGGGCGCAAAGCCGCCACAACGGTAATCCGAGTCCGGGACAATGCAGTGCTATGCGCCGGGCACTGCTCGTCGTCGCTCTCGCCGGCACACTCGTCATCACGGGTTTTGGGGGTCCACTATCGATGGGGGAAGATCCGTCAACTGCCGCGCCAGCGGGTGAACTCGAAATCCATCACATCGATGTCGGTCAGGGAGACGCGACGCTGCTGGTCGGGCCGGACGAAGAGACGATGCTGATCGACAGCGGCGGGTTCAAAGATAACGGCAGCGAGGTACTCGCGTATCTCGACGAGCAGGGAGTCGACCGGATCGATCACCTCGTCACGACACACCCACACGCCGACCATATCGGCGGACACGAGGCTGTTATCGAGACCTACGAACGCGAGCGTGGCGGCATCGGTGCCATCTACGACCCCGGAGCGACCCATACGACCCAGACGTACGACGAGTATCTCGACGCAGTCGAACGACACAACGTCACGCTATATCAGGTCCAGCAGGGCGCGGCAATCCCGTTCGGCGACGCCGTCGACGCGAGCGTGTTGCATCCGCCGAAAAACGCCACCGCAGCCGAGTTGAACGACGAGAGCCTCGCCCTCCTGATCGAGTTCGGAAAGACCGGCTACCTGATCACCGGCGACAGCGAGGCAGTCGCCGAGTCCCGCCTCGTCGAGGAGTTCGGCGGGCAGATCGACGCCGACATCTACCAGGCCGGACATCACGGGTCCTCGACGTCTTCGAATCGAGAGTTCCTCGAGACCGCTGACCCCGATATCGCCGTCGTGTCGAGCGCCCGTGATAGTCCACACAGTCACCCACACAATTCGACGCTCAGGCGATTCGGCGAACTGGACATCACGACCTACTGGACCGGTGCCCACGGTGATATCGTCGTCACGACCAACGGAAACGAGGTGAGCGTGCGCACCGAGACCGACGGTCCGACGGATCCGACCGAACTGCTCGGGATGAAACCGAACGACTCATGACTGACAGCTACACGGGCGTCATCGACCGAATCGAGGAGGACACGGCTGTACTGCTACTGGAAGCCGGAGAGACACGCGAACAGTTGGAACTCGACCCAGCGGCGATTCCCGACGCCGGATATCACGAGGGGGCCGTCTTCGAGGTCGAACTGTCCGGCGAGACACTCGAAAGAATCGAATACCGGCCGGAGACAGAACGTGAGCGCCACGAGCGGGCGCAGGACCGATTTGACCGCCTCTCGGAGCGACTCGACGAGGAGTGATCAGGGACAGTCTGCAGATGCGAAAGATTGTTTCGACGTGCCCTGGTCGACAAAATTTGTCTCGCCGGTGTCGAGCGCGAGGACGGCCGCCTGTCCGCCGTAGCCGTGGGTCTGGTCGTGGCCGCGAACGACGACACAGGAAACGCTATCAGGGATATCGATGCTTTCGGACCTGGTGAATGGCTGCTGGGAGTGGGCGTGAAGGAGGTCCCGGCGGCCGAGTCTCGTTCCGTCGAGGCGTTCGACCTGCCACCAGTTCGCGTAGCCGTCTTCACCGTCGTCGTTGTGATCAAGCGAGACATCGAACGTGTACGTCCGACCATCGGCCTCGAAGGAGAGGTCGACGACGTTCGCCTCGCGGAGATCCAGTTCTGGCCGCTCAGAGGGGTCAGTCTCAGCGCCGTCAGTATCGGGCGTACCCCCCTCGTCCGGGATGTCGTCGTCTGTAGTACAGCCGGCAAGTAGCCCGAGACTCACGGCGACACCGGAGAGGACTCGACGGCGTGATCGAGTGCCATACCGCATGAAATTGCGTACGAACAAAGAGAAAATAAACACTCGTGAGAATCGACTGACCGTTAGCGGGACTGCGCACGGCGGCTTCGGCTCGCAGGCCGCCTTTCGGACTGTTCGTGGTCGTCGAGTGCTGTGCGGACGAGCAGGAAGGCTTTCCGGAGAGCGAGCACGGAAAACGCCCCGAGCACGTACGCGACGACGAGTTGTGGAGCTGTCAGTAACACGAGCAGGACTGGCAGCAGTGCCGTGAATACGAGCAGTCCATCGAGCGTGTACGAGTTCCGGTCGATACGTGAGGCTTCTGCGAGTTCTGGGGATATTTGTCTCATCGTGTTAGAGACAAGGGGCTACGCACATTAAAGGATAATCTGAATGATATTTCTGTAAACGTATTTTCTGAAAGGAGTTTCTGTATGAATTCCGAGAAGTTCGGAGATTTAGGTGTTCGAAGCGTGTAGGGGGTCCTATGGCAGGTGAGGCCGAACAAGCAGAGATACTGACGCCCGACGAGGCATTCGCTCAGCTCGGCAACGAGACGCGTGTCGAGATTCTGCAACATCTCGGGACCGCAGCGGAGCCGCTTCAGTTCTCCGAACTGTACGACAGGACTGACGTCGACGATTCGGGGCAGTTCAACTATCATCTCACGAAGTTGGTCGGACAGTTCGTCAGAAAGACCGAGGACGGATACACACTCAGCCGGATGGGTCGGCGGGTCGTCGAAGCCGTGCTGTCGGGGGCAGTGACCGACACGCCGGCGCTCGAACGGACGGAGATCGACGAGCCCTGTGAGTACTGTGGCGCGCCCATCGAAGTTGGGTGGACGGAAGGGAGCGTCCGGATGTTCTGTACGGAGTGTGCCGGGCAGTACGGCCGTGCATACGACGGCGGGACGGGGAGTGACGCGCCGAAGGGGTATCTCGGCCGACTACCCTTGCCGCCCGCGGGGGTCCGCAACCGCAGCCCGAGCGAAGTTCTGCACGCCGCCCGCATCGCCGGCACCCTGGAAGTGTACGCACTCTCCGAGGGCCTCTGTCCCCGCTGTTCCGGCACAATCGAACAGACAGTCTCGGTCTGTGAAGACCACACCACCGGTGAGACTCTCTGTGAAAACTGTCAGAGCCGCTATGCGACTGGAGTCAGTTTCACCTGTACGAACTGCATCTACAAGGCCGGCGGTGGCGGCGGACTGGCACTGCTCACGGCCGACGCGTTCGTCGAGTTTCTCGTCGGTCACGGGCTCAATCCGGTCGGGGTAGATTCGATGACCGCAGTCAATCGCGCCCACCAGAACTACGACGAAACGGTGCTCTCGACGGACCCCCTGCGCGTCAAGTACACCTTCCGCATCGACGGTGACTCGCTGTCGCTCACTGTCGACGAGAGCCTGAATATCATCGAGTGAGCGCCAGTCTGGCCGACCCCTTACCGTCGCCGGACCCAGACGAGCGCGCCAACCGACAGTAACCCAACCGCCGCGCCAGCAGCGAGCGTCGGAAAGGCGGCGACGTAGCCAGCGCGGTCGAGGGCGATTCCGAACACCACCGGAGAGACGACTGTCGTCGAGAAGCCAACGAACGACTGGACGGAGAGGGCAGTCCCGACCCGGTTGTCGGGAACGACTTCGGTGACGAGTGTCGATGTCGGCGCGCTGTCCATCGCAATCACGAATCCATAGAGGAGAGTCACGAGAACAAGCGCAGCGAGGCCGAACCCAACGGTAGCCCAGAAGAAGGCACTCAAGAGAGCGCTCGACGCGAGGCCGAGACTGATCGTCTGGAGTCGTCCGATGCGGTCGCTGAGCCAGCCACCGACAACGTTGCCGAGACCGCTCATCACGATCATCGCACCGACGACGAGACCAGCGAGAACGGCCGAGCCAGTCGCCGCGAAGGCGGGCGTCGCAATCAAAAACGGCAGCAGCCAGTTGCGTGCGCCGAACAGTTCCCAGTTGTGCCAGGAGTAGATGCTGACCGCACAGAGAAACTCCCCGTCCCGGACGAACGAGCGGTCGACTGCTCGCCCGCCGTCTCGGACTCTGTCGGGATGATCTCGGGTCAATCCGAGGACGACCGGGGCGACGAACACCGCTCCGGCGCTGGTGAGAGCAACGGCCGCCCGCCAGTCGATCAGTTCCGCCGCCGTCGTTGCGAAGACGAAGGAGAGTCCACTCCCGACCTCGAAGGTGCCGACGTAGATACCCATCGCCCGACCGCGGATCCCCTCGTGAAACCAGTCGCTGAGCAGGCGCATCCCCGGGACGTAGACGCCCGCGACGAAGACACCCGAGAGAAAGCGAAGGGACGTGCCGAGGGCGAACCCGTCAGCGACGCCGGCGAAGACGAGACTCGGAATCCCCGTCCCAGTCGCGCCGACGGCGATCACCCACCGCGGAGAGTACCGGTCGGATAGCCACCCGGCCGGCAGGATGCCGACGAGATAGCCGGCCTGAAAGGCTCCGAAGATGATCCCCGCTTCGGTTCCGGACAACCCCCACTCCTCGACGATCGACGGGAGGACCGCCGAGTAGTTGAACCAGACGAGGACGGACAGAAAGAGCGCCAGAGACGCAACTGCGAGGACCCGCCTGCGCTCTCTCATGTGATAGAGTAGGCACTACTATATCATGATATTTTTGGCTATATACATCTATATAGAATCGGCGGGAAGAGCCACAGACGAACGTCCGAGGCAGACCGTACAGGAGGGGAGTTTTATCGATGTCGTAAATCCCCCGCAGGTTGGTTAGAACTTTGGGGAGATTTATGTAAGATCACCGGCAAACACTGGTGATGAACTCACTCGAAGTGAGTCTTCGGTTAGTTGCTGGTGCGTTGCTCATTCTGACGAACGGATTTTTCGTTGCGATCGAGTTCGCACTGACCCGGGCCCGGCAGTACAGCGAACAGGAGTTTCTCGGAGATTCGCAGGCACTCGAACGAGCGTGGGCGATGACCCAGAACCTGGAGGTGTATCTGACGACCTGTCAGGTTGGGATTACGGCGTCGAGTATCGCGGTCGGTATCGTGGCAGAGCCAGCGCTGGCCTCGCTGTTCGAGCCAGTGTTCGCCACGACGCCGCTGGCTTCTGTCGGAGCGGGAGCCGTCATCGCTTTTCTGATCATCAATCTCCTGCATCTCACGCACGGCGAGCAGACTCCGACCTATCTCGGCGTCGAGCGCTCCCGGCAGGTCTGTCGGTACGGGGCGACGCCGCTGTACTGGTTTCACCGACTCATTTCGCCGATCATCACGCTGGGTGACTGGGTTGCGAAGGCCACGCTCAGACTGTTCGGTATCGAGATGACCGGCGCGTGGCTGGAGACCGAAACCGACGTTATCGAGTCGCGGGCCCAACTGCGCACCCGGATCGGTTCCCTGCTCGAAGAGGGAGAGATCCCCGACGAGCGACAAGAAGAGATCCTCAACGCGCTCGATGTCGGAACGCTTCCCGTCCGCGAGGTCATGAATCCCGCCGAGGAAATCGTCTCGCTGTCCACAGCCGTCTCGCCCGAGGAAAATCTCAACCGAATCCGGCACACGCCGCACACACGGTTTCCGCTCGTCGGCACTGATCTCACGGAGTTCCACGGTATCGTCTACGCGCCGTCGATCATCGACCACTTCGAGGACCTCCGACACGAGGAGATCGATTTCACCGACATCGCGGCGCCGCCGATGACGCTGTCGGCCGAAAAGAGTGTCAGCGACGCCTTCGACCAGTTCCAGGTGGAGGATCAAGAGCTGGCGCTGGTCGTCGAAGACGGCGAGGTCGTCGGGTTGGTGACCGCGACGGACGCCCTGGAGGCGGTGATGGGCGAACTCGAAGACCCGCTCGATCAGCGGGCTGCTGCGTGACCGTCGAGAGACAGTTCGCTACGCTTACCAGTCTCGGCCGTCTGTTCGTAGCTATGAGCAACAAGGACATGTACTACAACAAGGCCAAACAGCAGGGCTATCGCGCCCGCTCGGCCTACAAACTCCAGCAACTCGACAAGGAGGCGGGGCTGCTGGGCGACGGCGACACTGTCGTCGACCTCGGGGCCGCACCCGGCGGGTGGATGCAGGTCGCCGCCGAAGAGGTCGGCCCGACCGGCACCGTCATCGGCGTGGACCGGCAGAACATCAAAGATCTCGACGACCCCGAGGCGACCGTCGAGTCCATCCGCGGTGACATCACCGAAGACTGGACTCGCGACGAGATCCGCAGCGTCGTCGGATCGGGCGAGGAGGAGCGACCGGTCGACGTGGTCGTCTCTGATATGGCCCCGAACATGAGCGGCGAGTACGATCTGGATCATGCCCGATCGGTCCACCTCGCCCGACAGGCGTTCGACGTGGCCAAAGAGGTGCTCGCATCGGGCGGTGACCTCGCGGTCAAGGTCTTCGACGGCCGGGATCTGACCGACCTCGAAGACGACATCGCCGAGGAGTTCGAGTACGTCCGCCAGATGCGTCCCGACGCCTCCCGTGATTCCTCTTCAGAGCTCTATCTCGTCGCCAAGAACTTCCTGACCGCGCCGGTCCGGCCGGGCGACAGACTGGAGGTCGAGATCACCGATACCGGCGAAGAAGGCGACGGCATCGCCCGCGTCGATGGCTTTACGCTGTTCATCCCCGGCGCCAAAGAAGGTGAGACGTACCGCGTGGCGGTCGACGACGTGAAACCGCGCTTTGGCTTCGCCGAAATCGTCGAGTGAGTGCAGCGCTCACTCGGTTCAGAGTTCGGCCGCACCGACGGCCAGTTCGTCGGCACACTCCCGGCAGTCGAAGGTCCGGACGAACTCCGCACACTCCGTGTGAACCGTAAGTCCGCAGTTTCCGCAGTGTTCGATCTCACTTTCCCCGATCTCGCCGTGGCAGACGGTACACCGCTTGTTGATCATCATGTCACTCAGTGACACCCCTACACGCGAAAGTTTCTCATTCAACTATATATCAATTACTCAATAAACACGACAGGTCCGAACGGAGACAGTGGGTCAGTTCGGAGACCGCGCCCGAGAGTACACCTCCGGCTCGAAATCAGGGGAATCGATAGGCGAGCGGAATTCTGTTCTCCGAGCCGACACGAAGATCCGCTCATAAACCCGCCGTCCGGAGCGGAAATCGCCTCATTGATTTGCGGCGGGGAGAATGTTCGGGCAACGTGTGAAGTACAGAAATGCAATCCTGTTTGTCGTGCTCGCGGCGGTCTGGGGGAGTGCATTCACCGCCATCAGGGCGGGACTGGAGTATTTCCCGCCGGTGCTGTTCGCCGCGTTGCGGTACGATCTGGCGGGAGTCATCATGTTCGGCTACGCGGCCTACGCGACCGACCGTTGGCGCCCGCGCGGGCGCGAGGAGTGGATCGTCGTCGCCATCGGTGGCGTCTTCCTGATCGCGGCGTATCACGCCTTCCTGTTCGTCGGCGAGCAGGGGACGACCAGCGCCGCCGCAGCGGTCGTCGTCAGCCTCTCGCCGGTGTTGACGACCGGCTTCGCTCGCCTGTTGTTGCCAGAGGAGCGACTCACGACGCTGGGGCTGGTCGGACTCGCCATCGGGTTCGTCGGCGTGGCCGTGTTGAGCAATCCCGACCCGGACAATCTGGCGACGACCCGGACGATTTCGCTCGGACTGGTCTTTCTCGCCACCGTCTCGTTCGCGCTGGGGAGCGTGCTGACCCGCCGAGTCGAGGAGAATCTACCGATCGAGACGATGGAAGCGTGGTCGATGTGTCTCGGTGCGCTGTTGATGCACGGGCTCAGCGTCGGGCTGGGCGAGCCGATTCGAAGCGTCGAGTGGACCGGCGAGGGACTGATCGCACTGGCCTATCTAAGTCTCGTCGCCAGCGCCGCCGGCTTTCTGATCTACTTCGATCTGCTGGATCGACTGGGGCCTATCGAGATCAACCTCGTCTCCTACGCGGCACCCTTCGCGGCGGCGGTCACCGGCGTCGTCTTCCTCAGCGAGACGCCGACGGTGTTCACGGGCGTCGGATTCGGCCTCATCTGCTGTGGGTTCGTGTTGATCAAACGCGAGGCGATCCGGGAAGAGTTGGGCGGGATGCGGTCGGCGAGCGTCTCCGGTGACTGATCGCGAACGTCAGCGAGATGGACAGTCGGCATGCTTATACCCGGGTCTCTGCTAATCCGGAGTATGTTGAGCGCGAAGATGGAGGATTATCTGAAGGCCATCTACGAGATCAAACAACGGGAAGGGGAGCCCGTGTCGACATCGAGCATCGCCGAGGTGCTCGACGTGACGCCGCCGACGGCGACCAGCATGATGGAAAAACTCGAGAAGCGGGGGCTGGTCGAGCGGGAGAAGTACAAGGGCGTCGAACTCACCAGAGAGGGAGAGACGGTCGCGCTCGAAGTGATTCGCCACCACCGCCTGCTCGAAACCTATCTCGCGGAACAACTCGGCTACGACTGGGCGACGGTCCACGAGGAGGCGGATACACTCGAACACCACATCAGCGAGGAGTTCGAGCAGCGGGTCGCAGAGGTGCTCGACGACCCCGAAGTCGATCCCCACGGCGATCCGATCCCGAACGACGCGCTCGAACCGGTCACCGAAGACGACGACCGACGGCTGAGCAACCACGACGAAGGAGAGCGACTCGTCGTCACTCGCGTCCGGGACCGCGACCCGGAGGAACTCGCCTATCTCCAGGAGGAAGGAATCACACCGGGAACGGTCGTGACCGTCGAAGAAGTCGCACCGATCGGCATGCTCACCCTTCGACTCGGCGAGGATGAAACGGTCTCGCTGCCGGATTCGATTGCCGAAGCGATCCGCGTTCGCCCGCCGGGCGAACACGTCGAACGAGCCTCAGCGAGTGAATAACCATGCGTGATATCGACGACACCGACGAAGAGATTCTGACGCTACTGCTCGAAGACGGCCGCCGGCCGTACAGCGAAATCGCCGAGGCGGTCGACCTCTCGGCCCCGGCCGTCTCGGACAGGGTCGAGCGACTCCGGGAAATCGGTCTGATCGAGAAGTTCACTGTCGACATCGACCGGAAGTTGCTCCGGGGCGGCCACTCGCTACTCGTGACCATCGAGGGAACGGCGGGCAGCGGTGGGTCGATTGCCGACGCCCTCGATGGAGACGAACGGACCGAACACGTCTTCAGAACCGTCGACGACACCGTCGTCTGCACGCTCGTCACCGACGAAAGCGGTGTGGAGAATCTGATCGATCAACACCTCGACCGCGAACAGATCAGCGACTATCAGGTCCAGTTACTCGGCGGCACGTCGTGGCAGCCTACGGTACAGGAGTCGACACTCGCCCCCGAGTGTGTCGAGTGTGGGAACACCGTCACACCCGAAGGGGAACGCGAACAGATCGACGGCGAACGGTATCACTTTTGTTGTTCGTCCTGCGCGGCGAGTTTCCGGGAGCGCTACGAGGAACTGCAGGAGGGTGTGTGACGACCGAAGTCGAATGATATTAAAGGATGACCGCGTTAGCAACGACAACGATGGCGATCAAACCTGCATACGTCAAGAAGACGGGTCGGACGCTGATGGAGCAGTATCCGGACGCGTTCGGACCGGACTTCGAGCACAACAAAGAGGTCGTGATGGAACTGACGAACATCGAGTCCAAGGGGGTCCGAAATCGGATCGCGGGCTACGTAACCCGGAAGATGGCGGCGCCGCAGGAAGCGAACTGATTTTCTCTCGAGGCGACTGAATGCGGTCTTCACCCTGACCAGCGACTGCGCTGGCCGGTTGACCTACTGTCGTACGTCGACCGTGTGACTGGACTGGATCCACGCCGTCTTTTTCGACTTCTCGTAGATGACGAACTCACCGTCCCCGGCCTCGACTGCCTCGTACTGTCGTTCTGAGTCGCTGTTGTCCTGTGGTTGCTCTCTCATACCAATCTGGGGTTTTCTCTGCCCTCAGGTGGGAAAACAATACACAGTCGTATAATTGTTTCGCCAATACGGGCGGACAAACGACTCGGCACACAGACTGGTCTCGGCGCTCGTCTGGCAGAAAAACAATCGTCTCGAAGCGAACGGCAGGAGCGCTACTCGCCGCGGAGTTCGGCCATGTGGTCGATTCGCTGCTGGACGAGATCAGGTTTTCCGATATCATGGCGGACGCGCAGGCCATCTTCGCCGGCCTCGCTGATCGCTGCGTCGGCGACCTCCTCGGCGTCCGTAATCGTCTCCGCGACGCCGACCACGGCGAACGACCGCGACGTGGTCGTGTAGATGCCGTCGTCGCGTTCGTCGACGCTCGCGTAGTACAGCAGTGCCTCGCCGTCGCCGTGTTCGTCGGCAATCTGCGCCACATCGTCTTCGTCGATGGTTACTTTCGCGCCGGCCTCGGGGTCGGTCGGGTAGCCGTCGGGAACGGCGTATTTGCAGACCGTCGCTCGCGGGGCAAAGGAGAGCTGCGGGAGTGACTCCTCCTCGCGGGCGGCGACGAGCACATCGAGGAAATCGGTGTTGAGCACCGGCAGCGTATTCATCGCTTCCGGATCACCGAACCGGGCGTTGAACTCGACGACTTTGATTCCTTCCGTCGTCAGCATGAACTGCCCGTAGAGCACACCTTTGTATCCGTCGAGGGCATCGACCGTCGCTTCCAGTACGTCGACTGCATCGCTGTACTCCTCGTCGGACATAAACGGCAGGGCGAGCGAGGCGTCGCTGTAGGCACCCATCCCGCCGGTGTTCGGTCCTTCGCCGCCTTCGTAGGCACGTTTGTGGTCCTGCACGGCGGGCGTCACGCGGAGTTGGCCGTTGGCGACGAAGGCCTGGACGGTGAACTCCTCGCCGACGAGTCGCTCTTCGAGGACGATGCGTTCGTACTCCGACTCGCGGATGTACTCCTTGGCTTCTGCTTCGGTCACCTGATCGCCGATGACGCGGACGCCTTTGCCGCCGGTGAGGCCGGCGGGTTTGACCACCAGGTCGCCGTCGTACTCGTCGATGTACTCACACGCTTCGTCCATATCCTCGAAGGTCTCGAAATGGGGACAGCCCGGGATGTCGTGTTCCTGCATGAACCGGCGTTGGAAGGCCTTGTCCGTCTCGATGCGGGCTTCGGCCTCCTGCGGGCCGAAGGCGTAGACGCCCGCCTCGTCGAGCGCGTCGGCCACACCGGCCTGCAGCGGTGCTTCCGGACCGATGACGGCGAGGGTTGCGTCGACCTCTTCGGCGTAGCTTCGCACCGCCGTCGGGTTCGTCGTCTCGAGCGTCTCGAATCCCGCGGCGAGTCGAGCGATTCCTGGGTTCCGGTTCCCCGCACAGGCGTAGAGGGTGGCCTCGGAGTCAGCGAGCGCACGCGCAACCGCATGTTCGCGGCCACCGCCCCCGACCAGCAGCACTGTCTCGTCCATACCAATAGGCCCGACCGAACCGAGTGTAAAGCTTCCGTTCTCCCTTACTGGCCCGCTGTGAGGACGTATCGATAGGTTACACCGGGGTCCGTACAGCGGACCGCAAGCGGGTGGTTCGGACCGGTCTGGAGCGTGACCTGCCCCTCGACAGCCCGAACGACGCGGGCGAACTCGGTACCGTAGCGGTGCTCGAACGCTGGCCCGTCGACTGTCCCGTCGAGCGTCCCTGAAACCGCCGTTCGCTCCCCGGAGAGTTCGAACGTGAGCCGTCCCTCACGATAGGATAACGGATAGCTCTCGACACCGGCACAGCGTGCGGCCGCTTCGACCAGCCTGTCGAGTTCCGCGGCGGTCGTCTCGACGATCGTCGGAACCGGCTCGCCCGATTCGGCGAGAAACTGCGTGTCGACGAACCGGTCGGGGAGGGTGATCTCCACGTCTTCGATCAACTCCGGCGCATCGAGACACTCGAAACGTAGCTCCCGGCGGTCGCTCTCGAACCGGAAGGCACTCGCGTACTCCGCGCCCGCTTCGCCGATGACGGTGAGCGTCAGAGACTGTTCGTCGTCGAAGTACGCGAGCCAGTCGAGCATCGGTTCGATCGGAAAGAGTGCAGCGGTCGACTCGAAGACAGTAAACGACTCGAACAGTGACGGATGGAGCGTACAGAACGAGGCGAGCGGCGCATCGACGGTACTGGCCGGCGTATCGATTCCAGTCCCGTCGATTCGGACGAACATCTCGGTGTACGGATCCTCCTCGTCAGTCGCGAGCGCAGCGGTGCTGATCGCCCGTGACAGCGCCGCCGGATCGCACTCGATAACTGCAAGCTCTGCTCCCATACGGATCCGGTTGAACCGAGCCCATTTGTAGCCCGCGATTTCTGTGACTTGAGTGGCATTTTCAGGAGGATGTATGTATCTACCGGGGCATATACGGAGATATGGGGGAGCCGTTGCGCGTGGTCTACGTGGGGAGTGAGAAGCCACCGCTGTCGCTCGTCGACGACGACTCCCTGACTGTCACAGCGCTCTCCGGGGGGAGTGAGTGGACCGAACAACTCGAAGCCGGTCAGCCGCACTGTGTCGTCGCTACCGAGGACTTCGAGACTGTTCGCACGGAGATCCGTGATCTGGACAGACAGCCCCCGATCATCTTCGAGGTGACCGAGACACAGCAGCCACCGCTCGATCACGACGACGGACCGGTCGATATCGCCCGTGATCCCTGGTTGTTGGCACACCGTGTTCGGGCCTACGCTAGCGAGTTTCGCCGTCGCCAGCGACTCGCGGCCGAACGCGACCACGCGGGCGAGATCATCGAGACGATGCCGGTCGGGTTACTCGTCGTCGACAGCGAGTTGCGGATCCGCCGGATAAACGACGAGTTACAGACGCTGTTCACGGATATCGGACAGCCTGTGGAAGGGACTCCCGTCGAGAACCTGTTCGAGGAGGCAGGTCAGCCGACTGCGGCGACGACCGACCAATCCGGACGGATCCGGGCACTGTTCGCAGAGATCACCGATACCGCGAGCGAACAGCACCACGTCAGCGATCACCTGTGGATCGACACTGAATCGGGACAGAGCTGTTACGAGATCAGCGTTACGAACCGGGAGCACGGCGGGTACGTCGTCCTCGTCCGGGACGTGACGGCCACGAAACGCCGGGAGGAAGAACTTCGAGAGCGAGAGAGCGAACTCGAACAGCGCACGGCAAAACTAGAGACACAGACGGCAAAGCTCGAATACCAGAACGAACGGCTCGACAAGTTCGCCGGCATCGTCTCTCACGACCTGCGAAACCCGCTCAACGTCGCCAGTGGACGGCTCGAACTGCTCGCACGAACGGTCGAGGAGGCCGACGACCCAACCGTCGATTCGGAGGACATCGAGCAGATCCAGCGGGCACACGGGCGAATGAGCGACATCATCGACGAGGCGTTGACTCTCGCCAGAGAGGGGAAAGCGATCACCGAGACGGAGCGAACCCAACTCACCGAGACGGCGAGGCAGGCGTGGGCGAACGTCGAGACCGAAGACGCCTCACTGGAACTCTGCGATCCTGTCGAGATCGATTCCGATCCTGAACGACTCCAGACCGTCTTCGAGAACCTGTTTCGCAATTCCGTGGAGCACGGACTCGATGACGGCACTGAATCGCTGACAGTCTCCCTCGGCCTGCTGGAAGACGGCTTTTTCGTCGAGGACACGGGCCCAGGGATCCCCGAAGAGGACAGAGAGCAGGTCTTCGAGGAGGGGTTCACGACCGAGCAAAGTGGAACGGGCTTCGGGCTCGCAATCGTCCGGGATGTCGTTCGTGCCCACGGCTGGGAGATTGCCGTCACCGAGGGGAGCGACGGAGGCGCACGGTTCGAGATCAGGGGCGTGAATTTCGCGCTGACCAGCGGCGATCTGATCGACCAACTGGCGGAACCGCTCGGCAACAAGAAAGCGACCGAACTCGTCGACGGCGCGCTGACGGAACTGGAAATCGATCAGACCCGATTCGATCACGAGACGGCACAGCGAGTGCTCGGAGCGATCGCCGACCACGAAGGGGAAAGCAGTCTCGTGACCGTGGCCGCCGAGACGGCGAAACGGAAACTGGACTGCTGAGTGCCGCTGTCGGCAGTACTTTTATACACTGGTGTCGAGAACTCTCTGCGAAGAGCGGGGGACCGGAATATGGAGAGCACCGAGTTGGTTCGCGGAATCACGACAGCGGCCGACACAGCGACCGCGACGAGCGAAGCGGTGCGGACGGCCCGCGGTCAGCTTACCGACCCCGACTCGGTCGAACTCGCGGTCGTATTCGCATCCGCGATCCACGATGTCGAGACCATCGTCGACACAGTACGGGAGCAGCTGGGACCGATCAAACTATTCGGCTCGACGACGGCCGGGGAGTTCACCGACGACCGCGTAACCAGCGGAGGGCTCGCAGTCGGCCTGATCGCGTCCGACCACCTCCATATCGAGACGGCACTGGCCGACGGCGTCTCCGAAGACATCTTCGGGACCGTCGAGCGAGCAGTTGCGGACTTGCCGGAGACAGCCGAGATGGACGGGGAGTACACCGCCGCCGTGACCGTCCACAGCGGCCTGACCGGCAAAGGCGAGCAGATCAGCCTCGTGACGAATCAGGTACTGGGCGATATTCCGCTGGCGGGCGGATCGGCGGGCGACGACCTCGGAATGGAGCAGACGCTGGTCTTTACCGAGGACGGAATCGCCGATGACGGCGTCGCAATCGCCGTATTGAGTGGCGATCAGCCCTTCGGGCTTGGCGTCGAGCACGGGCACGAACCCATCTCCGAGACCTACGAGGTGACCCGCGCCGAGGAGAACATCATCTACGAACTCGGCGGCGAGCCCGCATTCGATGTCTGGAAGCGCGAGGTCGCCGCGGTCGCGGCGGCGGAATACGGAATCGACGTGGACTCGCTGACGGCCGAGGACCGAGAGCTGTTCGATCTGCTGACCAGATTCGAACTCGGCGTGCCCATCGCCGACGGGGCACACAAGATCCGCTGGCCTGGGATGACCGACCGGACCACCGGTCCGCTCGCCGTCGCGACGGCCGTTCCGGAGGGGACGGAAGTCCGGATCACCCACAGTCCGACGGAGGCACAGATCGACTCCGCCCAGAACGCTGCCGAGCAAGCGCTGGCAGAATTCGAGGGCGATGGGCTCGCCGGCGCGCTCGTCTTCGACTGCGGCTGTCGAGAGATCATCCTCGGCTCCGAGTTCGACCGCGCAGTCGAAGGAATAGCCGACGTACTCCCGGCGCAGTTTGTCGGTTTCGAGACCTACGGCGAGGTCTGCATGCCGCCGGATTCTGCGAGCGGCTATCACAACGCCACGACATCCGTGCTCCTGCTCCCGGAGTGACTACAGCCGTCGGGTCGCCTCTAGCGAGATCTCGATAGCTCGTTCGACGTTGTTTTTAGCCTTTGCGGGCAGTTCGTCCTCCTCGGTCTCGCCTTTCTGTGTGCCTTCGACGAGGTTGCCGTCGACGGTACAGATCGCCCCGGCGCGCATTCCCTTCCGGCGAGCGATGGTAAACAGCGCCGCCGCTTCCATCTCGACGGCGAGCAGGCTGGCGTCCTCCCAGTCGGAGACGTACGCCTCGGTTTCGGCGTAGAAGGCATCGTCGGTCGCAACTGGACCGACGTGGACCGGAGCCTCGCGCTGCTCGGAGACGTCGACCAGCGCCGAGAGCACCTCGTAATCGGGGACGGCGGGGACCGTCGCGTCCTCGTAGCGTTTGGTCGTCCCCTCGTCTTTGGCCGCGCCGGTGGCGACGATCATGTCACCGATCTCGATGCCGGACTGGAGCGCGCCGGTCGTCCCCACGCGAAGGAGGGTCTCGACACCGACCGCCTCCAGTTCTTCGGCCGCAATCGCCGCCGAGGGCGAGCCGATTCCTGTCGAACAGATCGTCAGCTCACGGCCCTCGTAGGTCGCGTTGACGAGTTTGTATTCGCGGTTGGTCGCGACGACAGTATGATCGTCGCAGTGGCTCGCAATCCGGTCGACTCGGCCGGGATCACCCGGAACGAGTGCGATATCGGTCAGATCGCCGTCCTCGACGAGTAGATGTGGCTGTTTCGCCATGTCGGTTCGTCTCGGGCCGCAGTAGTAAAGGAAGCGAAAGCAGCGATCGGCGGTCAGGGCGAGAGCAGAAACAGGAAGAAGTTGTTGACCGCGGGCCCCAGTCCGACGATGGCGATGAGTGCGAGCAGGAGATTCGCCTGCGTCGGCTCCTCGTCGAGATAGTCGGCGAAGAGGACGACAATCGCCGACGCAAGAGTGACTTTCACGAGAACGAACAGCCAGCCGACGCCGATGGTATCTGCGACGGGAAGGCCAGCCGCGAAGTCGAGGATGGCAGCGGGCAGCGCCGACCGTTCACCCCCGCCCAGTACGTCGACGCCGATGGCGGTCGTCACGCCGTCGAAGGTGTGGGCAAAGAGGACGAAGGCACCGACGGATCGGGCCTGTGCGATAACGTAGGTCCGCCAGGCACCGATCGCGATGTAGACGATGAACGTCAGCACGATAGAGATGATCAGTCCGAGGACGGGCCAGATCGGCTCCATCGGCGCGATCTGGGGGTCTTGGCCCTGCCAGACGACGAGGCCGAGCAACGGAATTAACGCCCCGACGCCAGTCGCGAGCATGTAGGTCGCGATTCTGTCGCTACGGTCGTAGCTAGGGACGATGATCGCCGAGAGCGTCCAGATCGCACCGAGGACGATAAACGTCGTGAGATAGACTGCTGGGGCAGAAAACAGCGGCTCGATCGGTTCGGGATAGAGTTGGCGCTGCTGGATTTTCCCGAGTTGCCAGAAGACGTGCAAGATGCTGCCACTGATGACCCACGGAATGAAAGAGAGCACGATTTTCTGTGTCAGTGGTGGCCGAAGCGCGTACAGCAACACGACAATCGTCCCCGTCCCGATCAGAAGCGCCGCCGACTGGATCGGCCCCGGGACGACGAAATCGCTAAATGGCACAACCATGTCGCCAAGGTGCTACCTGTGCGTTGAAAACAGTTCCGGTCACGAGCGGTATTTTTAACCGCTGAGCCCGCCGAGCAGGCGTATGGACGATATCCCATCGCGGATCGAACACACCGTCCTCGGGCCGGAGACCACGTGGGAGGATGTCCGGCAGGTCCTCGACGAGGCCGAGGAGTACGGGATGCGCGCCTGCGTGCCGCCGTGTTACGTCGCCGAGGCGACGGAGTACGCACCCGACACCGAGGTTAGCACCGTAATCGGCTTTCCGCACGGCCAACACACAGTCTCGACGAAGTGTACCGAGGCGACGGAGGCCTGGAAAGCCGGTGCGAGCGAGATCGATCTCGTTCCGAATCTCGGCCAGGCCAGCGAGGACACCGAGACTTTTCGCTCGGAGATCGACGAACTCGTCGCGGCAGTCCCGATTCCGGTGAAAGCAATCCTCGAAACGTCGCTGTTCGACGAGGAGACGCTCAGATCGCTCAGCCGAGACGCTGCCGAGGCCGACGTTGACTTTCTCAAGACCGCGACAGGCTTTGCCGAGGGCGGAGCGACCGTCGCAGATGTCGAACTGATGGCCGAGTTCGCGCCGGTCAAAGCCAGCGGCGGCGTCGGCTCGTGGGCCTTCGCCGAGGAGTTGTTCGAGGCGGGAGCCGAACGGATCGGCGCGTCCAGCGGGGACGTGATCGTCACCGAGTATCTGGAACAGGCGGAGTAGTCGAGCGCACTCAGCTGCTGCCGTCGGAACTGCTCGACTCGCCGTGGCTGTTCGTTGCGCTCTCACTCGCTGAAGCGCTGTCACTCGCCCACGAACTGCCGTACCCGGCGTTCGGATGGCTGATCTGGACGCTGTCGATAGCCGCCGGCTGTTCGATTTCGGCACTGGCGGTGTACTCGACCATGCCCAGCGGCATCGTTCCCATCTGCTCGTCCTCCAGCGTCGACTCGACATCGACGCTCACGCTGAGCGTGCCGGCGCGGACGCTGGCATCGGTGAGCACCGCCTCGTGGTGGGGGTGCTCTGTCGGGATTTTGCCGGTGATCGTAATCGTTCCGGTGTCGCTGCTGTCGTCGATCTCATCGACTTCCGCGGTTCCCTCTGACTTCCCGTCTCGGGGCCTGCTCTCGGAGTCGGTGATCTCGGCGTCAACCAGTGCCGGCACTCCCTCCGGGATATCCTCCGCGGGCGTCTCGTGTGTCTTGCCACCCGCATGTGTGATCGACACGCTGTCGACTTCTGATGGATCCGGCCCCGATACAGTCGCGTCGTACAGAACCTCGCCGACGCAGTCGGTGCAGGGGCCGTCATCCGTCTCTGTGACATCGATGGTCACCGAGAGAGTTCCGTTCTCGAAGTTCTGGGAGTCGATCACTGGCTCGTAACACGGTGTGGGCGAGGGGATCGTTCCCTGCACGACGTACTCGCCGTCGTCGAGGAAGACCGGTGCCTCGCCGGGCCCCATCCCGGCGCACCCGCTCCCGACGCGCTCGATCGACGAGTCGAGTTCCGCCGTTCCGGAGTCGTCGCCTTGGTCGTCCGACTCGTCGTCGGGGTCGTCTCCGTTACCACTGACACAGCCTGCAAGTGCTACTGCCCCGGTACCGAGGGCACCGACGAGTGCTTGCCGTCTCGTGAGTTGCTGCATATACGATACGTCCACCCCCATATATAAACAGACGCCGGAGAGTCAAACGGACGTTTGAATCGGGACCGCTGGGGCTTTTGACCGTGCCCGTCGAAACCGGAGTATGGAGTGTCAGGAGTGTTCGGCGGAGACGGTGCGGTTCGCGGTCCCCGACGAGTACGATTCATATCTGCCCGGTGAGGAGGACGTCGTCGCGCTGTGTACGGGCTGTCTCGCGATCCAGCCTGCGACGGAGCCGGCGGAAGCGCCCGACTTCGAGCGCGTCAGCGACGGATTCCCCACGGGGGAGGCTGCGATTCCGCTGGCGTTGTTGCTCGGCCTGCTCGAAAATCTCGCGCTGTACCGCAGCGAGATTACCGAGTTGCTCGACGCCGTCGAACGGGCCGGGACCGACCCGCTGCTCGCGCTGGATCGTCTGGCACAGGATTCAGATATCGAGACAGATCTCGACCTGTCGGGCCGACGCCGCCAACTCGAACAGTTGCTGTAGCTCAACTCATCCCGGCGGCGACATCGCTACTGTCGTCAAGTTGCCGGTAACAGTAGTAGGAATAGACGAGCGTCGTCGCGCTCGTGAACAGAACGGCTCCGGTGAGGACGTAGATTGCTGCGTCACCGAGGGCCAGTCCGGCGAGGGTCACGACCGCGCTGAGTTTGAACAGTTTGCCGCCGAGGTCGTGTGTCCGTTCCCAGACCTCGTCGCTGCTCAACGTCCATGGCGTGCGAATCCCGACGAACCAGTTGCGTTCGGCGTGGCCCAACAGGATGCCCGTATAGTAGAGCAGCGCAGCGACCCCGGCGAGAACGAGGAGAATGAACTCGAACTCGTAGCCGAGATTGAAGGCGATAATGCCGGCGTGAACCCCGAACAGGTACGCCGATAACACGACGACGAACCAGTCGTAGTACCGGCGGAACGACTCGACGTTCTCCCCGAGTGGATCGATCCGCGGAAGGATCGCGAACAGCCCGATCATCGCCGCGCTGAGTGCGGGAACGAACACCAGCGCCGTCGTTTTCGGAAGCGTATCGTTCGGCTCACCGGTCCCATCCCAACTGGTGACCAACTCCGCTGGCAGTTCCGGCGCGGCGAGCAGACTCGCGACGGCCCCCAGGACGACGAAGCCAGCAGCCAGCCCGAATCTGGTGCGGGTCGTCAGTTGCATACGTAACACTACACAGGTCGAAAACTTGAGTATGTAGCCCGCGTTTCTCGCGGAGAAAGTCCTTAGACGCCAGTCGAGTACCGCAACAGTCCCGCGACGCCGCCGAAGGCCGTCAGCAGTTGCTCGCCCTTCTCGAAGTCCGTCGAAATAAACATCGTCTCGCTCCCTCGCTGTTCGGCCAGTTCCATCAGGTGATCGATAGCGTCCTCGCGCTCGCCCTCCTCGACGGTCTCACCGCAGCGCGAACACTCGTGTGTCGGGGTGTCTTCGGTCCGGTCGATGAACTCGTACTCGTCGTGGCCGTTCGGGCACTCGTAGGCGACGACATCTTTCCGCAGATCCTCGCTGATCAGCAGCGTCTCGACGGCACCCATCATCAGGTTCTCACGGGTGGCGTTGAATCCGTAGGTCGCCTTGTTGCCGTCGTGGAGTTGCTCGAAGAACTGCTCCATCGTCTGTTTGTCTTCGAGGACTTCGTGCTCGGCCAGCACCTCGTCAGCCGCGTCTACGAGGTCGTGGAGGCCGGACTCGTCGGTGTAGGCCACGTCGAACTTGCCGAGCACCATATCCTGCAGTTCGTGGTGCAGGTAGTCGCCGTCGAGGAACTCGTCTTTGGTCGGTGAGGGACCGCCGACGAGGATACCGTCCATCTCGTGGCGCTGGTCGACGAAGAGGTCGTCTGCCATCCCGGCGACCTCCTGATAGAAGTTGTCGATGGCTTCGAGTCGGAGTCGGGCGAATCGCTGGGCGGACTGGCCACCTTTTCGCTGCTTGCCCGGCACCAGCGAGGTGGCGGATTTGACCGGCTCGACGCGTTTGCCACGGAGCCAGCCGACGTTGGCTTCTCGTCGGTCGAGGACGATCAGGCCAAAGAGGCCCTTGTCGCCCATCATCTCCGCCAGGGGTTCGGTCAAAAACTCCGCGTCGCAGTGATAGCGGAACGACTCGATGGATTGGGGTGGACTCTCCAGCACGCGAGTGATCATCTCGGTCTGTCCGCCGCCGGAGTCGACGGCACCCGAGAAGATCACCATCCCGTTTTCGGGCGGCTTGACATCGTAGTATTTCAATCGGTCTTTGATGCTCTTCAGGGCGTCCTGGACGTTCGTTCGAGTCTCTTTGGACTTGATGTTGCTCGCTTCTGAGTGTTCCTGCGTGACGTGGGCGACGACATCGCTAATGTTTCGCTCCGGCGGAATGTAGATGGTGACCAACTGCGTCCCGGAGCCACGGTAATCTTTGAGCTCCTCGATCACCTTCTGGAACTCGTATTTTTGTTTGTCCGTCTGCTCGTGCTCGGACTCGCTCATTGGCTGTATTTGGCCGGTCTGCTGTAAGTACCTGTTGACCTGCCATTTCCGAGTCGCCGCGGGGAACGCGATTGCTGTCACGCGTGCGGCAGCCACGTGTCAGACGACCGTAAGATAGACGAATGGCTTTATATCGCGGCAAGTACAGGTGTTATATACTCAAA
This sequence comes from Halovenus anhuiensis, assembly GCF_037080055.1. Classification (NCBI taxonomy): domain Archaea; kingdom Methanobacteriati; phylum Methanobacteriota; class Halobacteria; order Halobacteriales; family Haloarculaceae; genus Halovenus; species Halovenus anhuiensis. The sequence continues at coordinate 186,892 of NZ_JBAOJI010000006.1, read as the reverse complement.
TATGGCGGGGTACGTCTGTACGATCGCAGGTGGGAAGGGAGGCGTCGGGAAGACCACCACAGCGATCAACATCGCGGCAGCACTCGAGGAGAACGGCTACGATACCGTCGTCGTCGATGCGGATCTGGGCATGGCGAATCTCGGCAATATGCTCGGACTCGACTACGAGACGAGCATCCACGAGGTGCTCGCCGGCGGCGAAACAGTCAGCGCGGCACTGAACGACGCGCAGATGGGGATGACTGTCATCCCGGGCGAACAGAGTCTCGAAGCCTTCGCCGAGGCCGACCCGGCGAAACTTCGGAAGGTGATCAACACGCTCAAGAACACCTTCGACGTGGTGCTCGTCGACACTGGCGCGGGGCTGAGCCACGAGACGACCGTCCCGCTCGGACTCGCCGACGGCGTCTTGCTGGTGACGACGCCCGACGACGTGGCGGTCAACGATACGATCAAGACCGCAGACTTGGCCGAACGCGTCGACGGCGACGTGATCGGAGCGATCATCACCCGGGTCAACCGGGACACCTACGTCCAAGAGATTGCCGACAAGTTCGACGTGCCACTGCTCGGTGTAATTCCGGTCGATGTCGACGCCACCAAAGAGGAACCACTCCTCGAAAACGCCTCCGAGAGCGATCCAGCAGACGCCTACCGTCAACTTGCCGGCTCGCTCGAAGCAGTCTTCTTCGAGGGTTCGCCCAGTACCGACCTCGACCGCGTCTTCGACAGCCAGTGGTTCCTCGACGAAGAAGAACAAGAGGAAGAAGACGACGAAGACGGCGGGGTCTTCGGCGGCATCTTTGGCTAACGCCACCATCTTTTTCCCGGTCGGGTCGCCGACGGCGACCGCTCGCGGCAAAAACATGGTCGTTGCGAGCGAAGCGAGCAACGGCTCGGGAGAGCTTGCTCTCCCGGTGGTGAAAAAGGCCGACGGCTCGGTTTTCAGCCTCGCCGTCGGTGAATCGCCTCGCTACGCTCGGCGAATGCTTGAAATCGGCAGCCTTCACCGAGCAGCTTTATTTCTCGTACAGAAGATTTAATACAGGCTTTGTAGAACAATTTTCTAATGAAGCGACGGGCCTTCCTCGGAACAACCGTCGGTTGCGGGACCGGTCTGCTGGCTGGCTGTCTCAGCAGCGAGGACGGCAGCAATCCAACCGAACTCTGTGCGCTGTCCGTGTCTAACCGAGAAGGAACGCCACAGAATGTCTCACTCCAAGTGATTGACGACGGGGAGGAACAATATACACAGACTCGACAGGTCGAGGCCGGCAGCGCAGATGTCACAGGCGGGTTCACTGTCCCGTCGGCAGAACTGCCGGAGGAATCGGGAGATTACCGCATCCGGGCGCAGGTAAACGAGAGCGAGTGGGCTAAATTGAGCCTGGCCGAACTCGATTCCGAGCAGATTGCTGTCCAGGCAATCGTGCAATCACAAGACGGCCAGCCAACAATCAGTCTGTGGTATTCACCCTCTGATGGCACCTGTGCCGCAGAGTAACAAGGAGAATTGCGGTCGCTCTACGAGGGCAGAAAGACAATTGACCGCAGGAGCTTGTTTGACGCCGAGCAGTGCGTGAACGGCGGAGCCGTGAGCGCGAAGTGAGGCGATTCGCTGGAAGATGCGTCGCGTCTTCCGAGCGCTCAGTCGTTCGCGGTACTCACTCCTGAGGACACCGGACGCGCCGCTGGCGCGTCCGGCCTTTTTCACCCATGTTTTTCGAGGAGCCCTCCCGCAGTGAGCGAAGCGAGCGAGGAAGGGCGACGCTGAAAAAGATGGGTTACATGGAGTCGGGGGCCTGCACACCGACAGCGTCCAAAGCGTTCCCCATGGTGTGCCGCGCGGCGATGACCAGTCCAAGGCGGGCGTCCCGCGTCTCGCCGTCGGCGTCGAGCACCGGACACTCCCGGTAGAAGGCGTTGAACGCCTCGGCCAGTTCCCGCGTGTAGGTGGCGACGACGTGTGGCTGGAGGTCGTCGGCGGCCTCCTCGATCACTGCCGGGAAGCGCGCGATCTCTCGCAGCAGCGTCCGCTCGGCGTCGGTGTCGAGTTCGCTCGCGTCGAGATCGATATCGAGTCCGTCGGGATCGACGGCGCTGTCCTCGTGGGCCTCGGCGATGATCCCCGACGCGCGGGCGTGGACGTACTGCACGTAGGGGGCGCTCTGGGCCTCGAAATCAAGTGCGCGCTCCCACTCGAAGGTGATTCCCTTGGTGGGCTGTTTCGAGACGATGTCATATCGGACTGCGCCGATGCCGACCTGATGGGCGATCCGCTCGATGTCCTCCTCTGCGAGGTCGTCGTCGCGGATTCGGTCTTCCAGGCGGTCTTCGACTTCCTCGCGAGCACGAGCGATGGCCTCGTCCAGTAGGTCGTCGAGGTCGATGCCCGTGCCTTCTCGCGTGCTCATCCCACCCTCGGGCAGGGTGACCCACGAGTAGTGAACCGTTCCGAGGCGGTCGGTGTCGTTGCCGAGAATCTCCAGCGCAGAGCGGAGTTGGCGGGCCTGCAGTTCGTGATCCTCGCCGAGCACCGTCACGGCCTCGTCGAAGTTCTCGAACTTCCACTCGTGGTGGGCCAGATCTCGCGTCGTGTAGAGTGAGGTGCCGTCGCCGCGGACGAAGACGAGATTCTTATCGATCTCGGGCAGGTCGAGTTGCCAGGCCTCCTCGTCGTAGACGGCGTATTCGGTCTCTTTCAGGCGGTCGACGATGTCGTCGGTCGAGCCGTCGCGCATGAATTGGGTCTCCTTGACGAATTTGTCGAACTCCGCGGGGAGGCGTTCGAGCGTGCCGCGCATCCCGCCGAGAACGGTATCGACGACCTCGCCGACGCGCTCGTAGGCGGACTCGTCGCCCTCTTCCAGCCCCTGCATGATCGACTGGATCTCGGCTTCGGCGGCCTCGACTTCCTCCTCGGAGGCCTGCTCTTCGAGGTAGGTGTTGGCCTCGCGGTAGTACCGGACCATCTCGTACTCCGGCGAGTCACGTTCTGGCTCGGGCAGCTCAGACTCGTCGAAAAAGTCGTAGGCCCAGGTGAAGACGGCGATCTGCCGGCCGGCGTCGTTGACGTAGTAGTGTCGCTCCACGTCGTAGCCGGCATAGTCGAGGACGCGGGCGACCGCGTCGCCGATGATCGGATTCCGGGCACGACCGACGTGGACCGGGCCGGTCGGGTTCGCGCTCGTGTGTTCGACGACGACGCTGGTGTCGCGATCCGGAAGCGCCCCGAACTCATCATCCTGTGCGTCGTCGAGCGTTTCGGCGAAGTACTGCTCGCTGGGCCAGAAATTGAGATACGGGCCGCGAGTCTCGACACGTCCGATGTAGGTGTACGGCTCGGGATCGATTTCGTCCGTCAGTTCGTCGGCGACTTCCGGCGGCGGTGCGCCGGCCTCGCCGGCCAGCCGGAAGGCGACGCTTGAGGCGAGGACAGCGTCGAGGTCCTCCGGCGGCTCCTCGATACCGAGATCGTCAGTCGGATAGCCGCGCTGGTCGAGGGCCGCAGTGAGCGCCTCCTCGACCTCTGCACGCATCGCAAGGAACATACCCTCGCTACTCCGCCGCGCGGTTTATGAATGTCGGGTTCGAGCGACGGTCAGGCCGCCGGCAGATCGACGCGGACGAGTGTTCCCGTCTCCGTCTCGTCGATTTTGACTGCGCCGCCGGTTCGCCCGAGCAGCCAGTTGACCGTCCACAGGCCGAACCCACTGCTGTGTTTCAGCGCCGTTTCCTCACCCTCTTCCAGCGCCTGTTGTTCGATCTCGGGGATCCCCGGCCCGTCGTCTTCGATCGTAATTTCGACGCGGCTCTCTCTGGGCCGGCTGACGGCAATGTCGACGACCGGTTCCGGACCGGCGTGTTTGAGTGCGTTTTCGAGAAGCTCTTCGATGGCAAGATGGACCGATTCGGGGTTGACCTCCGCTTCTATCGCTGGCGCATCGAGGCGAATCGTTGCGTCAGGATATTTTTGCCGGTACTCCTCGGCGAGTTTGGACAACATCGCGGGGAGATCGATCGGTGCTGTCTGGTGGATCTGCCCGATGACGCCGGCGAGTTCGCGGGACTTGTCGGCGATTGCGAGCAGTTCCCACGCTTTCGCCTCCAGTTGTTCGACGTTGTCGAGGGCGTCCTCGAACGGGAAGGTTGCGAATGCGTCCTGCATCTGGGCTGAATCGGCCGCGCCGTCTCGGGAGTTGGCACGGACCGCCGGACGGAGCTGTTCGAGTTGTTCGGCGAGGAGTTCGGCGTTTGCTGTCACGACGTTCAGGTTGTTCCGCAAGTTGTGTCGAAGAACGCGGTTGAGGACGGTAAGCTGTTGTTCGTTCTCGCGGACTTCGGTGATGTCCTGCAGCGTCCCCCGGACTTTCTCGGTCCCGTTCTCGCTGACGGCTTCACCGCGGATGTGGATCCAGCGCTCTCGGCCTTTGGCGGTGATCAGCCGCACCTCTTCGTCGAACGATTCACCAGTTTCCCGGCACCGTGCGACCGCCTTATTGAGAGTTATCTGATCTTCGGGGTGGAAGAAATCAATCGCCTTGTCTGGAGTCGGTTCGTATTCTTCGGGGACCTCGTGGATTAGCCGCGCACCTTCGGTCCAGTAGATCTGTCCCGCGTCGAGGTTGAGTTCCCAGCCACCGACATCGGCCATGCGTTCGGTCCGAACGAGCAGGTCCTTCCGGCGACGGAGTTCGCGTTCGCGCTCGGTCCGTTCGGTGATATCGCGGATGACGCCCGCAGTCCCGCGAAACCCTTCGCCGTCGAACGGGAGCAAGGCGACGTGATTCTCGGCCGGGATCCGGTCGCCGTCGGCCGTCGTCATCTTCATCTCCCACTTCGCGGTCTGGATCTCTGCGTGCTCCGAGAGGAGTTGCCAGATGACGCTTTGTCCCTGTTCGACCCCCGCTTCGGTCAGGAGTTTCGAGGCGTGTTCGCCGAGGAGGTCCTCGCGGTCGTAGCCGGTCCGGTCGAGCAACGCGTCGTTGACGAACGTGAAATAGCCATCCGAATCGAGGGCATAGACCGGGTCGCCCAGCGCGCGCAGCGTCGTCTCGTATCGCTGTAACTTCTCGATGTAGGACCGACGTTCGAGATAGCCCGCGACCACACTCGACAGCGTCTCGACCAGATTCTCTTCTTCGGGAAGGAACGGATCGTCTTCGCCCGCTGGGGGCTGGCAGACGACCTCGACGTGAAGATCCGAGCCGTTCTGTGTCCGTCCGACAGCGTCGATCATTGGCAGCCCATACTCGAACCCATCGGTCGCCATCTCCCGGTCTCCGTAGGTAACGCGGACATCCGTATCAGCGGGGTACTGGAACGATCTGGGCAACGTGGTGACGAACCGATCCAGCAGGTCGGCTGTCGGCTGATCCTCGGAAGAGAACAGGTCGACGATCCGGTGGACTGTCGAGAGCTCTTTGATGCGTTCGCTGAGAGCGTGCTGGCGTTGCTGTTGTGTCGTGATGTCGGTCGAGACGCCACAGATCGCGTAAGGTTCGCCGTCGTCGAACAGCGGAGTCTTGCGGGTGAGAAGGGTCCGCTCGCCCTCTGTCGTTGGAATGGTCTCCTCGAACTCGACGGTGTCACCAGTCTCGAAGACCTCGGTGTCGTCGGCTGCGACCCGGCGGGCCATCTCGTCGTCGAACAGTTGCTCGTCGGTCATCCCGGTGACGTTCGTCGACTCGTCGATCCCCAGCAGGTCGCGACAGCGGCGGTTCATCAGCAGATACCGCCCCTGAGCGTCTTTCAAGAAGATCATCGCCGAGACGCTGTTGACGATGCCTTCGAGGTGGGCCCGGGCCTGTGTCGCGTCGGTCTCTTCGGCAGTCGGTTCGGTTACGTCCCGCAGGACGGCGACGGTTCCCGGGCGGTCCCGCCAGCGGATCGTGTTCGTCGTCAGTTCGACCTCGGCGCGGTCGCCGTTGCACGTCGGAACCGACTCGCGGTGGCGAGTCAGAACCTCGTCGGCGGCCTGTGCCGTCTCCGGTTCCCAGAGGGCGGGATCGGTATCCGTCAGCGAGACGGGGTCGACACCGAGCAGATCCGCCTCCGCCCCGCCGAACAGGTCGACTGCGGCGGGGTTCGCGTAGACGAGTTCGCGGTCGACGCTGACGACGATCCCGTCTGGGGAGGCTTCGAGCACGGATGTCGCCCGTTCGTGTTCGGTCGAATCCGCTCGCCGGGCGCGCTCCCGGTCGACGACCGCCCGGATGCGACTGGCGAGTTCCTGATATCCGCTGGGTTGCTGTGGTTTGTCGAAGTGATCGGAGACGTCCGCCGAAACGGCCGCGCTGATGATCTCCTCAGAGGCCGTCGTCGTGTACAGAATAAACGGAAGCGCAGGGTAGTTGGCCCGAACGGCCTGCAAAAACTGGAGGACATCGATCTCTGGCAGCGAGTACGAACTGAGGATGCAGTCGACCGAGTCGATGTCGGTGCTGTTCAGCGCGTCCTGGGCCGTCGTGACGGCTGTGACGGAGAACTGCTCGTCGGCCGCCTCGAGCAGTCTGACGGTGCGCTCCGCTCGTTCCGCGTCGGCCTCGACGCAGAGAACAGCAATCCCCCCTGACTCCGCGGACATACTCGCAATTGCGGGTTACAACACAATTACCTTTGGCCGCGACGGGCCGGTGGCGCTGCTCCGGAGTTAGCCGAGTGCGCCGTCCGGAACCTCCTGGTGGACCTGGTTCAGTTCGAGTTCACTTTCGGCGATGACGAGGGTGACCTGCCCGTCGAGTGCGTGAAACTCGTACAGCGTCGGGTCGCCGATCTGCTGGAGCGCGTGGTGTTGAACCGGAATCGGGAACCGCTCGGCCGTCGGGCCGCGCAGCGAGAGATGGACGACCCGGGGATCGTCGACGAGATCGGTGTAGATGTCGGCGAACGTCTCGATCCCCTCGACTTCGAGAAACTCGGTCGGGGTGAGCACGTCGGAATCCGAGTCGGCGTCGATCTCGTCGGTCTCCTCGACGGTCACGTCCTCCGAGTCGTCGGCATACGGTCCGTAGACCGCCATCGGGTCCGTTTCTTCGTTCTTGTCGATTCGGACGTGAAGGTTGAATTCGGCCATGGGCGGCCGTAGGGGCCGGGGAGCGAAACCAGTTCTGTTCGACGGGAGCGGCGATGTCGTGTGAACTGCCATCACACATATACGCCGGGAAGTCCTATCTCTGGCTGTGACGACGGCACCGTCGACGGAACGCACGGGGATCAACGTTCGGCCGGCAGAGCGTGCCGACCTCCTCGACGTCTATCGAATCGAGACCGACTCGTTCACACAGCCGTGGCCGTTCAGCGCCTTCGAGCAGTATCTCGGCGAACCCGGTTTTTTCGTCGCCGCCGGCGAGTCGGTGGTGGGTTATATCATCGCCGACATCGTCTCGAATCAGGGGATTCCACTCGGTCATATCAAAGATGTTGCCGTCCGAGAGGACGCCCGCGGTAACGGAATTGGACGGCTGTTGCTCAGACGGGCGATCACCATGCTCGAAGCCCAGCGAGTCCACGCGATCAAACTCGAAGTCCGGGAGAGCAACGAGCGAGCGATCAACCTGTATCGCTCCCACGGCTTCGAGCACCGACGGACCATCGAGAAGTACTACGACGACGGCGAGGACGCACGCTTGCTCGTTCGCTCAGCGTGAGCGACCGTCAGGTGCTTGTCGTCGGCGACCCTACTCGGCGGTGTGCAGTCTGCCGACTCTGACCGATTGGTCCTCGGTGCGGTTGTCTTCGCCGTCCTGTTCGCACAGGTGTTGCTGTATCCCGGCATTCCTGATCTGGTGGTCGCGTTGGGTGCCAGCCCCGCGTCGTGGGGTGGGGATGTCGGCGCGATTCTCGCGGCCGGCAAGTGGTTCCTGACCGCCGAGTTCGTCGGTTTCGTCCTCTGTGCCGGCCTCTGGGGAGCGTTGAGCGATGCGACCGGACGCCGAACGCCGCTGGTCGCCGCCGGCGCGGCCCTCGGCGCGACCGGCTATCTCGTCCTCGCCGTCGCCCCCGCACTCGTGGCTGTCCCTTACGAGGCGGTTCTCGTCGTCCGATTTCTGCAGGGCGTCGCCACCATCGGCGCGTTCTCGCTGGCGATTACGACGCTGATGGATCTCGACGGCGGCCACGGTCGGAATATGGGTACTGCTGGCCTCGCGATTGGACTCGGGACGGCGGTCGGTTCGCCGGTCGGCGGCCAGCTCTACGGCGTCGGTCCCTTCGTCCCGCTGTACGTCGCCGCAGGCGTCCTGTTCGTTGCCGGCGGACTCGTCCTGTTCGCCTCGGACCGCTCGTCGGGCGGAGGTCGGCGACCGCTCGCGGCACTCGAAACGCTCCGCAGGCGACGGTCACTGGCTGTTCCCTTCGCCTTCGGCTTCGTCGACCGCCTCACTGCCGGATTCTTTGCCCTCGTAGGAACCGTCTATTTCCAGTCAGAACTGGGTCTCGATGCCGCGGGAACCGGACTTCTCTTGGGCGCATTTTTCGTCCCGTTCGCGCTGTTTCAGTATCCGCTGGGACGACTCTCGGATCGAATCGGTCGGATCGTCCCTGTCGCGGTCGGGTCGCTGGCCTACGGGGTCGCAATCGTGAGCGTCTTCTACGCGCCGACGGTGTCGACCGCCGCGGTCGCGATGGTGCTGGTCGGCGTGATGGGCGCGCTGGTCGCGCCGGCGACGATGGCGCTGGTGACCGACCTCGCCAGCGAAGACGAGCGCGGCGTCGCGATGGGCGGGTTCAACGTCTTCGGCAGCCTCGGCTTTCTCGCGGGAATCGTCGGCGGCGCGACGGTCGCGGGGTCGAGAGGATTCGAGACCGCGTTTCTCGCGGTCGGCCTGGCGGAGGTGCTGATCGCCATCGTCGCGGTTCCCTTCCTGCTGCGGTTAGACGTGCCAACAGTTGGCTGGCGCGAGGAGTCACCGCGATGAGGTTGCGCGGGATCAAAACTACCATACCCCCCGGCCTCCCAGCATAGCCCACACGAGCAGGTGGTTTCCGTGACAAAAAAACAGGAATATACGGGCGATTACCCGAACAAGACGCTGTATCTCCCGGGGCCGACCGAGGTCCGCGAGGACGTGATCGACGCGATGGCCGAACCGATGTTCGGCCACCGGATGGATCGAATGACCGACCTCTATACGACCATCGTCGAGGACACCAAGGAGTTCCTCGATACCGACCAGGAGGTTATCATCCTCACCGCCTCGGGCACCGAGTTCTGGGAGTCGACGACGCTGAATCTCGTCGAGGATGACATGCTGGTCCCGACCAGCGGCGCGTTCAGCGAACGACAGGCAAACGTCGCCGAACGACTGGGCAAAAACGTCGACCGAATCGAATACGACTGGGGCGACGCCGTCAAACCCGAGGACATCCGCGATGCCCTAGAGGAGAACGACTACGACGCGGTCGGTGCCGTGATGAACGAAACGTCGACCGGCGTGCGCAACCCTATCGAGGAGATCGGCGATCTGCTCGGTGACTACCCTGACACCTACTTCATCGTCGACGCAATCTCCTGTCTCGGCGGCGACTTCATCGACATCGAGGGCCACAACATCGACGCCATCTTCACCTCCACGCAGAAGGCCTTCGCCATGCCGCCGGGACTGGCAGTCTGTACCGTCAGCGACGACGCCTACGAGCGAGAACTGGAGAAGGATTCGGCCTCGTGGTACGGCGGATTCCAGCGCACGCTCGATTACTACGACCGGAAGGGCCAGACCCACTCCACGCCCGCGATTCCGATCATGCTCGCCTACCGCAAGCAGATGAAACACATGCTCGAAGAGGGCCACCAGGCCCGCCACGAACGCCACCAGGAGATGGCCGAGTACACCCGCGAGTGGGCACGCGAGCACTTCGGCCTCTTCCCGGAGGAGGGCTACGAGTCCCAGACTGTGACCTGCGTCGAGAACACGCAAGGGATCAACGTCGCGGAGACTGTCGAACAGGTCTCCGAGGAGTACGACATGGTCTTCTCCAGCGGATACGGCGATATCAGCGAGGAGAGCTTCCGAATCGGCCACATGGGCGAACACACCGTCGAGAGCATCAAGGAACTCACCGACGCCATCGAGGACGTGGCCGACCTCTGAGAGTTACCCTGTGGTTGGTCGACCACCAACGGGGACGAAGCGTCTCAAACAGTCGCCTGTAACAATATTTGCAAGGCCTGCGGCAGAAGGACGCTGATGCCGATCTGGGCCCACATCGTGAAAGTCGTCGGGTACTCGCTAGTGCCCTGAATCCGTCCGAGCCGATATTCGAGCGCGTCGAGTCGATCCTGATCGGTGATCTCTGCTTCTGCGATGTCGTGGGGGTTCTCGATGATTTCGTGAATTTCCCGTTCGATGACTCGGAGTTGTCGCCGCCGTTCGGATTTCATGATCCTGTGGATCTCGTACATCGAATAGCCGATTGTCCCCAGTCCGAACAACCACAGAATGGTGAACATCCCCGCCTCTGCCGCCCCGGGCGGATTAGCGACCGCACCCTCTAACGGCGTGATGAACAGCCCGTAGTAGAATGCGAGATAGAGCAACAGACCGGCGGTGTAAAAGTAGTACGACCGTTTCAGAAGCGCGCCAATCGGCTGGAAGCCGCCCATATTCTGCGGATCGAAAAAGAAGAGGTTAGCATTCTGTTTCCGGAGCCAGCGCGGGATCCCGACGTGAAGGGTCGTGTACTCGCTGACGAAATCTATCGCCACCGGGAGATAGCAACCCGGGAGGATAACCAGCGTGAACACGATTCCGGCGAACCCCTGCGTCTGAACGACCGTCGAGATACCGATGATGAACACCTGATAGGAGAAAAAGCCGAGCAGTCCGACGGCGTAGAGGGCGACCCGCGTGCGGAACGACAGCGCGTAATCGTCCGCGCGCTCCGGGTCGCAGATTCCGCGCTCGACAAGCAGTTCCATCGAATCGAGATGTCCCTCGCGCATATATCTGGTACCGACGGCGGCCAGCAAGATGCCCAGATAGAGAACCACATAGAACGGGTTTCGAACGACTGCGTGAGTTCCGCCCGTCAGGTGGGCATACGTGTTGAGGACGGCACCGTCGAAGACGATGAATAGCAGAACGTAGACGTAGGACGGATACGCTGAAGAGATTGGCAGAGACCGACTGAGCGCCTCAATTCGACTCGCTCGTGAAAGCCATTCGATGAGTGTCGGTGCTACGTTCGACTGTAGGCGGCCCATTTCGTACGTTCATCCACAAACTAAACTACCATTAAAATACTGACCGGAGAAACACCGACAGCGGATTGTGAGTGTCTGTAGCAGGAGCGTAGCCGAATAACACGACAGATCCCGCCGGTCAACTCACTTCTCCGGCAGCGGGGCTGATCGATTCTCCCGAAAGTGTGCCTCCTGCGAAAGTTTCAATAGAAATCAAGCCAACTAGAGCCTGAACCATGTGCCATGGGTTCTCATACCGGGAAGATAGCATCGAGGAGGAAACCGAATCAGAGCCAGAGTTCCTGAACGAAGAGGGCAGTGCCGAGACGGAACTCGTGACCGACGGCGGGGACGAGGACGACGAGGAGTAACGGGGTTCTCGGAGAGGGTGTGTGTTGGTCCGGTCGTCCGGTCTTTTTAACGGGATTCGATCGACGATCCGAGAGATCCGTCTCGATCCCGCTGGACATTTCACTGAGCCATCCCACGTTGCTGCCGATGGAAACCGCCGAGCAGGAACCAGAAGACAACCCCTACGTCAGCGATCCCGAGACGGATTTCGAACCGGTGGAGGTTCTCGACGAGCAGGCGGCACGCGAGCAGGCCACCTTGCTCCGCGAAGCGATCCGGTACCACGATTACCGCTACTACGTCGAGGCCGACCCGGTGATCGGCGACCGGACCTACGACGCACTGTTCGACAGACTGCTCGCACTCGAAGGGCGGTTCGATCTGGATACCGAGGCCAGCCCCACTCAGCGCGTCGGGGCCGAACCGCTGGACGAACTCGATACGGTCGAACACGTCGCCGTGATGCGCTCGCTCGACCAGAGCGGCGACGCCGAAGAGGTCCGGGAGTTCGATGAGCGAGTTCGGTCGGATCTGAGCGGCTGGGAGGGTGAGATCGAGTACTTCTGCGAACCGAAATTCGACGGGCTTTCGGTCGAAATCGTCTACGAGAACGGCATCTACCAGCGGGCCGCCACCCGCGGGGACGGCGAGCGCGGCGACGACGTGACCGAGCAGGTCCGGACCATTCCGGCAGTCCCCGAACGACTCCGCGGGAATTACCCCGAGTTTCTCGCGGTTCGCGGGGAGGCGCTGATGCCCCGGAAGGCCTTTCAGGAGCACAACCGCGAACGCGTCGAATCGGGCAAAGAACCGTTCGCCAACCCCCGCAACGCCGCCGCAGGGACGCTTCGCCAACTCGATCCGAGTGTCGTCGCCGAGCGACCGCTCACCGTCTACTTCTTCTCCGTGCTCGACTCCTCGGATCCCGTCGAGCGAACGAGCGAGATCTACGAGCGATTTCCCGAGTGGGGCCTGCGCGTCACCGACCGAACCGAACTCGTCGACGATATCGAGGCCGCCATCGAGTACCGCGACCGGATGCTCGCCGAACGGGACAACCTGGAATTCGAGATCGACGGCACGGTGATCTCGGTCGACGACCGCGCGGCCTGCCAGCGGCTGGGCGCGACCGCCCGCGCTCCGCGGTGGGCGTTCGCCTACAAGTTCCCTGCCCGAAGCGGCGAGACGACGGTTCGGGAGATCACCGTCCAAGTCGGCCGGACCGGTCGGCTCACCCCCGTCGCGCTGCTCGATCCCGTCGACGTTGGCGGTGTGACGGTCTCGCGGGCGAGCCTGCACAATCCCGATGAAATCGCTCGCCTCGGCGTCGGCGTCGGTGACAGAGTTCGGGTCAAACGAGCGGGCGACGTGATCCCCGACGTGAGCGAAGTGCTCGACGGCGACGACGGGTCGTTCGAGTTTCCCGAAACGTGTCCAGTGTGTGGCGCAGCGGTTCAGCAAGACGGCCCGCTGGCGTTCTGTCCCGACGGACTGGGCTGTCCGGCACAGCGCGAGCAGTCGATCCAGCACTACGCCACCCGGGACGCGCTGGATATCGAGGGACTGGGCGAGCAGCGTGTCGAGCAACTGACCGAGGCCGGACTGGTCGAAGAACTGGCGGATCTGTACGAACTCACCGCCGAGGAGTTGACAGAACTTGAGGGGTGGGGCCAACAGAGCGCGGAGAACCTGCTCGAAGAGATCGAAGCAACCCGCGAACCACCACTCGCTGATTTCCTGACCGCGCTCGGGATTCCTGAAGTCGGACAGACGACCGCCCGCGCACTCGCCGCCGAGTTCGAGACATTCGAGGCAGTCCGGACGGCGAGCGCCGAGCAGTTGCGCGAGGTACCCGACATTGGCCCGAAAGTCGCCGAGTCGATCCGTGCGTTTTTCGAGAGCGAGGAGACCGCCGCGGCCATCGACCGACTCCTCGATCACGTCGACCCGCAGCGAGCGGAGATCGAACGGAGCGATGCGCTGGACGGCGAGACCTTCGTCTTCACCGGAGCGCTCGAAGAGATGACTCGCAGCGAGGCACAGGATCTCGTCGAACAACACGGGGCGAACGCGACGGGAAGCGTCTCGGGGAACACGGATTATCTCGTCGTCGGCGACAATCCGGGCCAGACCAAGCGAGACGACGCCGACAGCGAGGGGGTGCCGATGCTCTCGGAAGCGGAGTTTTACGAGTTGCTCGACGAACGCGGAATTGGGGGCTGACGGTAACCCGATTATTTGGTATCGAGCGACGAACAATCCGTATGGGCACCGACGGACTCATCGAACTCGATCAGGACTGCTGGATTGCGCTGGCGAAGTACAATCTCCTGCTAGCAACACTGTTTGGTGTACTTGCTGTCGGCTCTCGGGCAATCCTGGCCGACAATACCCTCTTACTCGTCGAAAACGGCATATTTGCGGTACTCTTCGGTGCTATCCAGACGTACGCCTGGCTTTCAGCCTGAAAGATGAGAGACGTTCGCTGATCGAAATCTAACGGCGTCGCTACCGGTGAGAGGGACGCAGATCACAGCTCACACTTCGTCGTCGGGGTCGTGTTTCTCGGCCATCCGCGAGGCTTCGCTGGCGTATCGCCCCCGTGTCTCCTCGTCTTTCACTTCGTCGAGATTCTCCGGCTTTTCCTCCCGGGCCGCAGTGATCGTCTTACCGTAGAGCATGTTGTGTGAGAGCTGTTTTTTCAGCTGTTTTTCCCCGTCGGTGGTCGCAAAGATGAGCGTCACGAGATCCTCGTCGTGGCCGTAACTGCGCTCGACCAGCCAGAGGCGAATGTCGTCGTCGGCCATACATCCCGTTGACCGCGGACCCTGTTGTATGCTCCGGGATGAGACAGCGCCGCGCACGCGTTTCTCAACAGCGATAATGGGCCGTCGAACTCATATCAGAAGCTCGCATAGACGGAGATATGGGGTGGCAATCGAAGGTCGAAGATCTCCTCTACGAGAGCGAATCGGTCGAGGAGGTCGTCGACATCGACACCGCGCGAGTCGTCGTGACGAGCCACCGCGTTCTGACCTTTACCCCCGAGATGGACGGCGAGAATTTCGAGCAGGTCGAGCGGCCGAACGTCACCGGGGTGTCGACCAGCGCGCGCTCCCGGACGGGACTGGCGGCCAAGAGCATCCGCTACGGCGTCTACAGCCTGATGCTCATGCTGGCTGGCCTGTTCATTAACTTCGACGCCCTGATCGGGGACATCCAGTTCGATTCCGAGGCCACACAGCAGACGGGTGCTGGCGGAATCGTCGGTATGGCACAGGGAATGTTGAATTTCTTCGGCCGCCTCGACCAGTACATGCAGATGATCGGCGCGCTCGGGTTGCTCGTCGCAGTCGTCATCTTCGCGGTCTACTGGCTGTTGCGGACGCCGACGCTCGCGATCGAAATCGCTGGTGACCGTGAGGATCTGCACGTCCCGCGTCCGGAGGATCCGGATCTCGCCGTGACGGCGCTGGAGGAGGCGATCATCATCGACGACAACGACGAAGATTCCTCCGGCAAACTCGCCTCGGTGCTGCCCGAGGACATCTTCTAACGACGGATCAAAGCCCGGGGAGCCACTACGAGTGAGTAATGGACGAAACGACCGTCCGCGACCGCGCCGCCGCCCTCCCCGCAGAACCCGGCGTCTACCAGTTTCTCGACGGCGAGCGGGTGCTCTACGTCGGTAAAGCCGTCGAGTTGCGGGACCGCGTCCGGTCGTACGCTGATCCGCGCAGCGAGCGGATCCGCCAGATGGTCGCCCGCGCCGACGACATCGACATCGCCGTCACGGACACCGAGTCGCAGGCGCTACTGCTAGAGGCGAACCTGATCAAACGCCACCGCCCGAAGTACAACGTCCGGCTGAAAGACGACAAATCCTACCCGCTGGTGGCGCTGACCGACCACGAGTTCCCCCAGATCCGGATCACTCGCGACCCCGAAAGCGGGTCGACGGTCTTCGGTCCGTTCACTAGCAAGGGGACCGTCGAGACAGTCTGCAAGGCTCTCCGTGACGTGTACGGCCTGCGGGGCTGTTCGGATCACAAGTTCGCCAACCGCGAGCGACCCTGCCTCGATTACGACATCGGCCTCTGCTCGGCCCCCTGTACCGGCGAGATCAGCAAGGAGGGCTATCTGGAAGACGTGGAATCTATCACCCGATTTTTCAACGGCGAGACGGGCGTGCTGACCGAGCCACTCAGCCAGGAGATGGAACAGGCCGCACAGGACGAGCGCTTCGAGCGGGCGGCAAATCTCCGGGATATGCTCGACGCCGTCGAGCAGTTCCGGGAGACCAGCGGCGAGGCGGTCACGAGCGCCGGGAGCGAGCGCCGGCGGACCGACGTGCTCGGCGTCTCGCTGGCCGGCCGCGAACCGACTGTCGCGCTACTGCGCGCGGAAGATGGGCAACTGGTCGACCGCGAACAGCACACGCTCGCAGTCCCCGACGGTGACGAACCGAGCGAGGCGGCGCTCGATCTGCCCGACCCCACCGACCCCGGCGCGGTCCTCGGTGCCTTCATCCCGCAGTATTACGCCGGAACGGAGTTGCCGGATCGGATTCTCTGTCCCGAACACCCTGTCGGCGACGGGCTGGACTCTTGGCTCGCGGGCGTCGGTGTCGAACTGTCGGTTCCGGGCGCAGGCCGGGAAGCGACGCTGATCGATCTCGCGATGAAAAACGCTCGTCGGCAAGAACGTGATCGTGACGGGACGACCGCACTGGCCGCCGCCCTCGGCATCGACGCCGCCGACCGGATCGAGGGCTTCGACGTGAGCCACGCACAGGGTCGTGCCGTCGTGGGAAGTAACGTCTGTTTCGTCGATGGCTCGCCGGACAAGAGCGGCTATCGTCGGAAGAAACTCGACGATGAAAACGACGATTACGCGAATATGCGCCGGTTGATCGAGTGGCGCGCCGAGCGAGCGGTCGAGGGCCGGGACGACCGACCGGATCCGGATCTCCTGTTGATCGACGGCGGCGAGGGCCAACTCGGGGCAGCCCGGGAAGCTCTCGATACGACGGGCTGGGACCTACCCGCTGTGGCCCTCGCCAAGGCCGAGGAACGTGTTATTACCGTGGAGGGAAGTTACAACTGGGACAGCGGAGAGGAGAAACTCAAACTGCTCCAGCGGGTGCGCGACGAGGCCCACCGCTTTGCGGTGCAGTACCACGAGACGCTGCGGGACGAGGTGTCGACCGCACTCGACGAGATCAGCGGCGTCGGTCCAGAGACGAGAAAGCGGCTGCTCGGTCGGTTCGGCAGCGTCGACGGCGTGCGGGAGGCGACGGTCACGGAGTTACGGGAAATCGAGGGGATCGGGAAGCGAACCGCCGAGCAGATCGATCAGCAGTTGTGATCTGGCCGCGCACCGCAGGTCAGTGAGTCTCCTCGACTTCCTCGAACAGCGCGCCGACACGGCGTTCGATCTCGTCGCGAATTTCGCGCACGCGGTCGAGATCCTGGCCGTCCGGGTCGTCGAGTGCCCAGTCACGGACGTCAACCTCCTCACCGACATCACCGACATCGAGCGTCGAGCAGCCCATCGTCGCGACGTATTCACAGGAACGGAGTTCGTCGAGGGTGATCTCCCGGGGCTGTCGGTCGGAGATGTCGATGCCGACCTCGTCCATGACTTCGATCACTTCGTCGTGGACGCTGTCGGCGGGATGGGTGCCGCCGGTCAGGATTTCGACGCGGTCGCCGAGGTTTCGCTCGGCCCGTTCGTGCTCCGCGAAGGCGGTCGACATCTGCGACCGGCCGGCGTTCTGAACGCACATGAAGGCGATACGGATCGTGTCTGTTGGATCGGTTGTGGATGACATTGTTAATCGTCAGTAGTTTCGGGCGCAGCGGAGTCAAGGCTACCGGTGTCGAACCCGCCCCAGTCGAAGCGGCGCTGGAAGTACAGCGCGACGTTGACCAGCGCGAGAAGCACTGGCACCTCGATGAGTGGTCCGACGACAGTCGCGAATGCAACACCTGAGCCGACACCGAAGACCGCGACGGCGACGGCGATGGCGAGTTCGAAGTTGTTCGAGGCAGCGGTGAAGCCAATGGCGGTGGTCGTCGAGTAATCCGCGCCGATACCTCGCCCCATCCCGAAGGACACGAGGAACATCACGACGAAGTAAATCGTCAGCGGGACGGCGATGAGCAGCACATCGGCTGGGGAGGCAACGATGGCGTCACCCTGCGTGGCGAACATCACGACGACGGTGAACAACAGGGCAACGAGCGTCAGCGGATCGATCAGCGGGACGAACTCCTCGTCGTACCACTGCTCGCTTTTCGCGCGGGTGCCGACGTAGCGGGTGAGAAAGCCCGCAGCGAACGGAATTCCCAGGAAGACGACGATGGCCTCGAACACCTGCATCGGCGTGATGTCGAAGGTCGTGATGCCGGCGACGAGCGATTCCATCCCCAGAAGCGGCGGGAGAAAGAGCGCGAAAAACCAGACGTAGACGCCGTAGGTGATGATCTGGAAGAGACTGTTGAACGCGACCAGCCCCGTGACGTATTCCGTCGAACCCTCGGCGAGTTCGTTCCAGACGAGCACCATCGCGATGCAGCGAGCCATCCCGATGAACACCAGTCCGAGGAAGTACTCGGGACGGGCGGGGAGCCCAGGGACGAGTCCGCTGAAAAAGAAGACTGCCAGCCCGAACATCAGCGTCGGGCCGATCAGCCAGTTCTGGACGAGACTCAACCCGAGCACCCGCCAGTTGCTGAAGACAGCCCGCAGTTGGGAGTAATCCGCCTTCGCCAGCGGCGGATACATCATCAGGATGAGGCCAATCTCGACGAGGTGAAACTCCTGGATCGGTGCAGTTACCGAGGGTGCGACGAAGCCGAGTCCGACGCCGACGGCCATCGCACCGAAGATCCAGACGGTGAGATACTTATCGAGGAAGTCCATCGACCGCGGGTCGCCACAGCTTTCACACCCACAGTTTGGGCCGTGATCGTGGACCGTCTCACTCATCTGTGATCGTTCCCTCGAGGACAGTCACGAGCGCCACAGCGCGGTTGGTTGCGCGGTACTTCTTCCAGCGGCCGTCTTTGTGCCCGTCGACCAGTCCGGCATCGACGAGTTCCGAGAGCGCGTGGCTGAGTCCGCTCTCGCTCACGTCGACGACGGCGTTGAGTTCACAGACACAGAGTTCCTCACCCGCCGCGACGAGTACGCGAACGAGCGTGTAGCGCGTCTCGTTGGCCAGCGCCGAGAGCACGTCGAGTTCGGCCTCGACTCGCGTCTCGCCGAGTGTCGCTTCCAGCGTGGTGAGTTCGTCGAGCCGGCGCTCGACATCCTCGCTACGACACTCGCCGAGTTCGTCGTCGAGGTAGCGTCGAAGTCGTTCTGTTGCTTGGGCCATCGACAGATAGTTGAATAGCTGCTCAATTAAAAATTGTGGTCGGAGTCGGAATCAGCGCAATTGGGAGTGAGTCGTCGCGCTCCAACGGGGATCAGTCGTCAATCACAACTGGAGTACCGTGCGACGAAGCCGTCTCGGCCGGCAGCGGCCGGGAGTCAGAAGATCGATCCGGCGCGGAGTTTCAGGACCCACAGACGCCCTACGTGCTCTCGGTGGACCGTGTGCTAGTAATCGAAAAGTGACCAGTCTGCGAATACGCACTCGGGTACACACTGTCCGCAGTTTCGTTCGCTGTCTGCTCGTTCGACAAGTCAAACACCGCCCTGATCGGCCGAAACGGATCGATCATTGCACAGCCGTAGTTGAATTTCCGTTCAACTGAAGTCCGGCGAGCATTCTCACAGGGCCGACAGCCCGTCCGGGGCGAGCCACCCGGCCAGGACTGGGAACGCCCGCGCCGTCAGAGCTGAACCGAGCGCAAGCCCCAATCCGCTGCCCGTCCAACGAGCGTGTATGTCGACAGAACCCGACAGCATCCGTCTCGTTCGCAACGCTACCCTGACGGTCTCACTCGATGGGACGACGTTTCTGATCGACCCGATGTTCGCGGAGGCGGAGAGCGCCCCCTCGATCGGAAACAAGCCCGGCGTCCCGGACTACCTCGAAACGGAAAACGACCGGCGGAACCCGATGGTTCCGATGCCGGATGTCGACTTCTCACATGATGCGGTAGTTGTCACACACCGCCACGACGACCACTTCGACGAGGCCGCGGTGGAACAACTCGATTCAGACGTGCCGCTGTTCTGCCAGCCCGCCGACGAAGAGGCCTTCGTCGAGGAGGGATTCACCGACGTGCGGCGCGTCAACGATCAAGCATCGTTCGAGGGAATTACCATCCACCGGACGCCTGGCCAGCACGGCCACGGTGAGCTGGCCGAGATGATGGGCCCCGTTTCTGGGTTCGTCTTCGAGGGGTCGGAGACGCTGTACGTCGCCGGGGATACGATCTGGTACGATCCGGTCGCGGAGGTCCTCGATCGATTCGATCCAGAGACGGTCGTGCTGAACGGGGGCGCGGCACAGTTCGAGGGTCACGAGCCGATCACCATGGGGGTCGACGACATCGCCGCCGTCCGGGAGGCCACCGACGCCACGGTCGCCGTCGTCCACATGGAAGCGATCAACCACTGTCTGCTCTCCCGTGACGAACTTCGGTCGGCGGTCGAGGACGTGCTGGTCCCCGACGACGGGGAGGAACTTTCGCTCTGATTCAGTTGGGGTCGAGCACGACTGCAGGCAGTGAGCAAAGTCGAGGTTCCGCAAGACAGTGCTTTCTAAAGAACAGGCGCTTCTCTGGGGGGTCCACAGTCGTGAGTTACTCTGGCTGTCGCACCGTCATTACGGGGGCGGGTGACGTGCGGACGATTTTCTCGGCGACGCTGCCCAGGAGGTATCGCTCGATCCCGCTGCGTCCGTGGGTTCCCATCACCACGAGGTCGATGTCGTGATCTTCGATGTACGACCGGATCCTGCGGGAGGGGGTTCCGTGGTCGGTTGCGGTCTCGACCGCAGAGACGGACGACTCGGTCGCCTGCTCCTCGACAGCGTCGACCGCCGACTGTGCCGAGTCTTCGAGCGCGTTGAGGATTTCACCAGAGGAGCGTTCGACCCCCAGCCCCATCGTATCGACAACCGAGAGCGCATGGATGCGAGCATCGTAGGTGGTTGCAATCTCGACGGCAGAGGGAATGACGACTTCAGCCCCCTGACTCCCGTCAGTCGGGACCAGGATATCGCTGTAGGGATAGGTGACTTCGCCGTTCTCTTGGGCTGGTACGGTCAACACTGGCACGTCCGACAGCCGGACGACTTTCTCGGTGACACTCCCCAGAAGAAATCGTTCGACGCCGGTTCGACCGTGTGTCCCCATGACGATGAGATCAATATCTGCTTCGGTAGCGTATTCGCGGATTGCTCTGTGGGGGATATCGGTACGGACGGCTTGTTCGGTCGAGACGCCACTCTCGGACAGTTCGGTGGACGTTCTCTCCGCGATTTCCGTTCGTTCTTTCTTGAACAGGTCGTGCTGTGGGGCATTTTCGAGTGTTCGGGAATCAGCCACGCACAGCACGTGGATGCTCGCGTCAGTTCGTGTCGCCAGGTCTTCGGCGTACCCAACGGCTGCCTCTGCACACTCACTACCGTCGGTCGGGACGAGGATGTTATCGAACATGCTACTAGTAGAACGTTCGACTGGATCACACATCAAAGGATGAGTGGTCCACAGGAGATGAAACCCGGACTGGGTAACGATCCGCTCCAGCGAGAGACAAAGCAGCGACACCGAGCGTGTCGATTTCAACAGCGGGGCAGCCCATTCGATATATCGTTTATTGATTTATTACTTAAACAGAGGTCACGCGAGAGAGATCACAGTCGAACAGCCATTCTCGGAGAATGAGGCCGTTTCAGCCGGTTTGCGCCTCAGCAACGTCCGACAGCGAGCGGATGTCACAGATCTCGAAGCGAGCGCCGCTGGCCCAGCTATCGTCGATGGTGATCGACCAGCCGTGGCCGTCGACAATGTCGGTCACGATAGCGAGGCCGTAGCCGGTCCCCTCCTCGGAGTGGGTGACGCCCTGCTCGAAGATGTCGTCGCGTTTCTCCGGAGGGACGCCGGGACCGTCGTCGGCGATGAAGAAGCCGTCGTCGGTGACGCCGATCCGAACGGTCACGTCTTCGCCGCCGTGGTCGATGCTGTTTCGGATCAGGTTCTCGAACAACTGCTGGAGGCGGTCGGGGTCGGCGTCGAACCGGGCGTCCCCTTCGAGATCGAGGGTCGCCTCGGCTGTATCGACACTCTCCCAAGCGTCTCGGGCGATGGCCGACAGCGAGATGGGCTCGCGGTCGAGGTCCTGATCGCCGCGGGCCCGAGCCAGCAGATCCTCGATCAGATCCTCCATCCGCTGGAGCGAGGTGTCGATTTTCTCGATGTGGGGCTGCGGGTCCTCGGCGTCTCGCGCGAGTTCGGCGTGTGCTGAGGCGATATTGAGCGGGTTGCGCAGGTCGTGGCTGACGACGCTCGCGAAGTCGTTGAGTCGCTCGTTGCGCTGGGCGAGTTGTCGCTCCCGCAGTGTCCGGGCGAAGGCGGACTCGACCGTACTCGCGAGCAGCCGAAACAACTCGGCGTCAGTCTCGTCGAAAGCATCGCGCTGATCGGAGTAGGCGCCGATCACGCCGTATTCGCCGACCGGGACGAGCAGTTCGGAGGTGACTTTCCCGGGATGATGGGAGGTCGAGGTCGTCGCCGGAACGAAGCCGAGTTCGCGGGACTGGCCGCTCTCGTAGACCTCCCAGATGAACTCGCTGTCCTGGCCGAGCGGAGACATCTCCTCGACGCGGTCGTCGATCTGTTCGGACCACGCCAGCGGATCGAGTTTGTCTGTCGCGTCGTTGTACCGCCAGACGGCCGCGAGTTGAAAGTCGAGGATCTCTTCGGTTGCCTCGACGGTCCCTTCAGCGATTTCGGTGTCAGACTCGGCGACGATGAGCTCTCGGGTCACGTCGTGCAGCGATTCGAGTTTCTGCTGGAGTTGGACCTGCTCGGTCACGTCCCGGAGAAACACCGAGAGGCCGTCGTCGGAGGGATAGGCGTTGACCTCGAACCACCGATCCCGGGGCCGGTAATGTTCCTCGAAACTGGTCGGTTCCTGACTCCGCATCGCCTCGTTGAATTTGCTGTAAAAGCTGGTCGAAATCGCCGCCGGAAAGGCGTCCCAGAAGCGGACGCCCGTGACTTCAGATTCCTCGACATCCAGCACCTGTTCGGCACGGCTGTTCAACAGCACGAACCGATCCTCGTTGTCGAGCGCGAAGAAGGCGTCTGTGATGCGTTCGAGCGTGTTCTCGAACCGTTCGCTTGGCCCCTCGAACTGCTCGGCCTGTTTGTAGTCGGTGATATCCCGGAGAAAACACTCGATACCGCCGCTGTCCAGCGCAACCGCCCGGACATCGAGCCAGGCGTCGGCTGGTTCGTGGTAGATATCCGTCGTCGTCGGCTCTCCGGAGTCGCGGACGCGCCGGCACAGCTCCTGAAACTCGGTCTCCTCCCACTCGGGGAGCAGTTCCCAGAGGCGGTTGCCGGTCGCCGCTGCGGGTGAGAGATCCGTCCAGGCTTCGAGCCGTGGATCCCAGTCGGTCACGACCCAGTTGTTGTCCAGCGCGATATACTGACCGAGCGAGCGCGGGACGTGCTGGTCGCGCTGGCTGGAGGCGCTGAGCACCTGTCCAACCAGTTCGTCTGCGGCCTCCGCACGGCTCTCCCCGGGGTAGATCTGGTGGAGTTCGACCGTCTCGGGGACGGCAGCGATCGCGCCGCTCAGATCGAATACCGGCACGTCGGGGTTACCGTCGGCGACGGCATCGACGACCTGCTGGAGGTCGTCTCCCTCGATCATCCCACAGACGACCGCATCGAGAAAGGAGGTCTCGATGATCTCGGCGGTTTCCGCCGGCGTCGTCGTGAGGAGGTGAACAGGACGGTGCAGCCGCTGATCGAGGGCACGGACGATGTCGAGCCCACGTTTCTCGTCACCGACGTATGCGAGGACCAACGGCTCGAGCATACACGCTGACTGTACACCTCATGGTATAAGAAAGCATGGACATTGGTTATCAGTATTGATTACAATAGGAGATGATAAGTCTCAGAACCGCTGGTAGACGACGGAACCGTCCACAATCGTCATCTCGACGGCGAGCGAGCCGATGTCAGACTTTTCCCATGGAGACTGATCGAGAACGACGAAATCACCGCGTTTGTCGGGTTCGATAGTGCCAAGCCAGTTCTCGTCGAAGCCAGCGTAGGCACCGCCGAGCGTGTACGCCTGGACCGCCTCGCTGGTGTCGAGTTGCTGGCTCTCTTCGGGCGCGCTCGTCGCCTGCTCGATGCCAAAGAGCGGATCCATCGGCATGCAGTCGCTGCCGAACGCCAGCGGAATCTCGACGTCGAGAACGCGGCGAAACTGGTTGGTCTGCCGTCGCCGCTGTTCGCCAAGCCGGTCGTCGTAGAGGCCACCTTCGCGGGCCCACTTGAGGAAATTCGGCTGCGCCGAGACGACGATATCTTCCGCTGCGACGTCTGCCATCCGCTCCGTCGAGAGCAGTTCTGCGTGTTCGATCCGATGCCGTTGGCCCATCGTTTCCTCGTAGGCATCGACGACGGCATCGACCGCGTCGTCGCCGATAGCGTGGATCATGGCTTGCAGGTCGGCCTCGTCGATTCGGTCGACGAGTTCCGCCAGCTCCGTCGGTGGCGTCGTCCACTCACCGCGGTCCTCGCTGTCGGCGTACGGCTCCGAGAGGCGGGCCGTTCGGCTCCCGAAACTCCCGTCGGCGAAGGCTTTGATCGCACCAGTCCGGAGGTGTTCCGTTCCGTGGTTGCTCACCAGTCCAATACCTTTGAAGGCATCCAGATGCTCGGCAGTGTAGTTGAGGCGAACTCGGAGTGTGAGCTCGCCGTCGCGATCGAGTTCGCGGTACGTGCGGGCGACGTCGGGGTCACGAACGATGTCGTGGACGCTCGTCACGCCGTGGCGGTGGGCGTACGCCTGGGCGGTGCGCAGATACTCGCGGATCCGTTCCGGGCCAGGATCGATCTGCTCGCGCAGAACTGAAAGCGCGTCTTCGCGGAGCACACCGGTCGGCGTACCCGACTCTTGGTCGACGTACTTGCCGGGGAGTTGGTCGCCGAACTGGTCGAGGACGACGCTGTTGACCGAGGCGAGATGGAGGTCCTCCCGGTAGGCGACGACCGATCGGTCCGTGCTCACCTCGTCGAGTTGCTCGCGGGTGAGATACGCGCCGTTCCAGCGACTCTCGTCGTAGCCGAAGCCGAGAATCCAGCCGTCGGTCTCCTCGCATCTGGCCGCGAGTGCGTCGAGACAATCACTGGGCGACTCGGCGTCGGAGAGGTCGGCCTCGACCTGCTGTTTGCCGAGCAGGTCCATGTGCGTATGAGCGTCGATAAATCCCGGGAGAACGACGCGGTCGTCGAGGTCGACGACAGTCGTTTCGACACCGACGAGAAAGTCGACCTCGTTGGTGCGGCCGACTGTTGCGATCCGGCCGTCCCTGACGGCGACCGCCTCGGCAGTATCGCCGGCGAGCGTTCGGATCCGGCCGTTGCGCAAGACGAGATCTGCGGCCTCTGTCATACCTCTACTGGCTCACCGAGGCCGTTAATCGTTTGCCCTATCTTCGGTCGGGCGACCGAGAGTTCCCTCGTCGTCGAACCGCCGGGCACGCAAGAACCGGGCACGGAATCGGTTTGCACCCTCACCGAGGTCCGCGTCGCGGACATTCTCGATCTCTCCGTCGGCGACAGCGTCGACCAGTGCTTCGAGTTGTTCCTTCTCGCTCGGCGTCAGCTCGAACTCGTAGCTCTGGGTCTGTTCGGCGTCGAGTTTGGTGAACTTCCGGGCGGCCGTGATCACGAGCGAACACGGTTCCCGACAAGGGAACGGGCCGTCGCCACCGGGCGTCTCCAGTTCAGTTTCGTCGTCGTACTGCCAGCGGCGACGTTTGAGACACTGCGAGTCTCGACAGCAACTCTCGGCGACCCACTCGACGTGGTCGTGACCCTCGCCGCGGTCCCACGTCTCGATGACGCCGTACATCCCAGTCTGGCGCGCCATCGTCTCCCGCCAGTGGCTCACGTCCAACTGGCCGGTCCGCTCCTGCTGCCAGTTCGTAATCGTCGCTGGATAGAAGAAATCGACCGCCTGGACCAGTTCTGCGGGACCCAGGTCGGGGAACTCCCAGCCGGTTCGCAGCGTCGGCGCGGTCTTCAGCGGCCGGTAGCTCCCGTCGTCAGTATGTGTCGCGAGTTCGCGGGCCGCCAACGGGTCGTCGTACCGTTCCAGTGCGTCTGCTCCGGCATCGTCGACGTGACAGAGTCGATATCGCCGGCGACCGTCGCCATCGAGACGAGCCGTGATGTGGAGTTGGCCCCACTCCGTAGTGATACCGTCCGCGAGCCGATCGTACCGGTCGGGGACCGGATCGTCGCCCTCCAGCCAGCGGAGAAACGCCCATCGGTCGTCTTTCTGCGGCGCGACGGCGTGCCAGAAATACCAGTTCGTGACGTGTGGTGTGCCGGTTGCAAGCTCCCGTACGGCTGGTTCTGTGAGGCCCGTCAACTCCATTTCGGGCGTGCGGTAGCTGTACGCACCGTCGAATTCGACTTCGAGCCCGTCGAAGGAAATCCCGTCGGGGGCAGTCTCGACGAGCGCGTCGACGTACCCGTGTGACATACACAACGAGAAGACGTGAGCGCGGAAAAGTCGGCCGATTCCGGGGAATACTGGAGTCCGGTCGCACCGGGAGTTGCGGGCAGGTCACCGCAGCCCAGCGGACGGTGGCTCCTCGGGAGTCGTCTTCGTCCGTGCACGGACCTGAGCGTGTGCCTGTTCGACAGCAGCCCCGGCCTCGTCGGCCCGTTCGAGGACGACATCGGCGAGTAGCGGCTCTGTTCCGACGGCTCCGGAGTACCAGATGCGGTGGCCGTCGACCGTCTCGGGAATCTCGTAACCGGTTCGGTAGTCGTCGGTCAGTCCCATATCCTCCGGGATATCCTCCTGCGTGTGGAAGCCGTCGGAGATAAAGAGTGGGACGACGACGATATCGCCGGTCTCGAAGTACTCCGTCACGTCGTCGATTTCGGGATCCTCGTCCATGAACAGCGCCTGCACCTCCTCGAAGCGGTCCATTTCGCGGATGCGGTCGGCGTGGTACTCGATGGCCTTCGCGGAGTTCTCGTTGCGGCGGGTGCCGTGGCCGACGACAGCGAGGCCGAAGCCGTCTCCCACTGATGGATCGTCGGTCACCGATTTTGCGCGCTGGACGATCACGTCGCTCATCGCGTCGTGGGTCCCGACGGGACCGCAGTAGTTGACCGTCTGACCGGTATCGCCGGCAGTGAGAACTGCTGTGTCGGCGCTCGTGCCGTCCGAATCCCACAGCTCAGGATCCCACTCGTCGAGGCGGAGTTCTCGGGGAATTACCTCCTCAGTGAAATAGCCCTCACTGATGAACAGCGGGACGACGTACACCTCGTCGGCGTCGACGGTCCGCAGAACTTCACGGAACGAGGGTTCTTCTTTCCAGAACGTTTCCCGAACTTCGTCGAAGGCACCCGTCGCGCGGATCTGATCGGCGTGATCGAAGGCAGGGGCGCTCGACCCCGGATTCTTGTGCGAGCCGTGGGCCGCGATGACGAGGGCGGTTGACATACGCCGCAGTTGGGGCGAGAGCGGCTTAGGGCCTGCGAATAATTAAGCCACTTCCGCCAGTTGCATCGGGTATGACCCTCGCAGAACAGGCCCGCGAAGCGGCGTGTGAATATCCCTTCATCCACGACGCACTCGAAGCCGGGGTGCTCAACTACTCGGCGGCGGCCCGGTTTCTCGACATCGGCGACGAGGAGGCCGTCGCGGCCGCGCTCCGGCGGTACGGTGAGGAACTCAGCTACGATGCCGACGAGACGGACGTGCGGGTAACGATGGAGACCGGACTCGGCCGCGGTGAGGGCGGGCTGTTGACTGTCGGCGAGACGGGATTCGTGTCCGGCGAGGGGACCCTCACGGCAATTCTGGTCAGCGGGGCGGTCTCGATCCGGCTGTTTCGCCGTGTGCTCGCTCGCTGTGAAACTGCCGATATCGAGGTTCGCGGGTCCGGATACGATCCAGAAGCGATTCTCGTGGTCGTCCAGCGCCGCGACGGACCCGACGCGCTTCGACTGGTCGAATCGGTCTGTTCCTCCTGATTTTCGCCGGTAGCGCTGGATTCGTGACTTTTGAGTAGGTCGCTTGAACGCATCTAATAAATCGTATACCGCGATATCAAACAATTGGATCAGATCGTATCCGACTAGTAGTTTGCAGTGGATTTACTGAGGGTTGCTACCAATTAGCAAGCGTATAACTACGTGGAAACAGCTAGTAGAGCAGTCTATGTCAGAGCCGCAAGAACTTAGCAACCGAACGCAGGGCGACCGAACCGCGCCGCCGACGGAGCCGGAGTATCAGCTCCAGTGTGCAACGGCGCGGTTGGAGGCCGCTCTGCAGTCGCTGGATCTCGAAACGGAGACCGAACAGGCTGAGGCGATCATCACCGCGCTCCGTGCCACTGATCGAGCGTGTGAACTCGGCGAAACCAAACAGCCGGACATCGAGATTACCGACCGGCTACAACGGAAGTGATCACTCGTTTCGGAACTCCGGGTCGCGGCCCTCTAGTCGCGCTTGGACGCCCTCCTGATAATCTTCGGTCCGGTAGGTCTCCTTGGCCAGTGCGCGCTCGAACGCCAATCCTTCGTCGAGTGCCATCTCACCAGCGGCGTTGAGCGCCTGTTTTGCCATCGACATCCCGATGGGTGCGTTCTCGGCGAGTTCGTCGGCCAGTTGTCGTGCCGTCTCGACGACATCCCCAGGCTCGACGACTTCCCGGACGAGTCCGGCGTCGGCGGCGGTCTGCGGATCGATGTACTCGCCGGTGAGAACGATCTCTTTGGCCTTGGCCAGGCCCACCAGCCGGGGCAGGCGCTGGGTCGCGCCGCCGTGCGGGAAGGTGCCGAGTTTGACTTCGACGACGCCGTATTTGGCCTCGCTGTCGATGATCCGAAAGTCGAACGGCAGCGTCAACTCGAAGGCTCCGGCCGGGGCCGCGCCGTGGATCGCCGCAATCGTCGGGGCCGAACAGTCCTCGATGGTTTCGAGCAGGTCAGGAAACAGCGACTCCGTGACCGACACGTCAGTCGATTCGTCGGCGAGGCCGCGCATCATCTCCAGATCCATCCCCGCACTCAGCACCGGTCCCTCGCCGTGGAGGACGACCGCGCGGATCTCCGTATCCTCGTCAAGCGTTCGGAAGGCCTGATTCAGGTCCCGCATCAGCGACTCGTTCATCGCGTTGCGTTTCTCCGCGCGCTGGATGACAACCTCCGCACGGTGGCCGTCGCGGTCGATGCGAGCGAGTCCGTGGTCCATCTCCGTCGAACTGTTCATACCTCCGGCTGCGACGGACAGTACTGTAAAACCACAGGTCGAAACTGCAAACTCGGGTGATTACTGATCTGCGTCTTCGACGCGGCCGCCGTCGCTGGCTGCCGGTGTCGTCACGTCCTCGGCGGCGTCACTGAAGTTCGCCTCCGGTCCGAGATACTTCGTCCAGAGGACGAGCAGGCTCGGAAGGACGAGCACGCTCGCGAGGAAGGCGTAGATGATCGTCATCCCAGTGATGATCCCGAACTGCTGCAGCGGCGGGAGGATGGCGAAGGCGAGGACGCCGAACCCACCGACGGTCGTGGCAGCACTCCCGAGGAGAGCGCCGCCGGTGCCGGTGACCGTTCGGGACATCGCCTCCCAAACCGAGCCCGTCCGTTTCAGTTCGAGAATGTACCGTTCGCTCATGTGGATGCTGTAGGCGACCCCGAGTCCGACAGTGAGGCTTGTGATCATCCCTGTCATGATGTTGAACGGAATGTCGAGCAGATACATGGTCCCGAGAATCCACGTCACGCTGAACAGGACCGGGAGCAGGGTCACGATTCCCAGTGTCGCACTGTCGTTCGTGATCCGGTAGATGAGCATGAGGAACGCGAAGACGGCGAGCAGTGTGATCAACAGACTCTCGATGACCGTATCGAGAAGCTGATCCTGGATGATATCGAACAGGATCGTCTGTCCGGTCGCGGTGGCTTCGAGGCCACTGCTATCGAGGCCCGACGCGATCGTTCGCATCTCGTCGGTCACGTCGCTCATCGCTGCGGTCCCGCTCGTCGAAACGACCATCCGGACCGCCGGGTACTCGCCGTCGTCAGTCCGGGAGATGACGTTTCCGGCGTCTTCAGGTGCGGTGGCGAACAGCGCGTCGTACACGCCCTTGACGTTCCGATCCGGAATCCGATCACCGTCGGTGTCCGCGGCCGTAAACGTCGCGTTGAAGGAGTCGTTCTCGCTCGCGACCTGTCGCATCGTGCGAAGCGGACTCTGCACGTCGGCTTCGCCGTTCGAGAGCGTGACAACGACATCGCTGTCAGCGGCCTGCCGTTCGGCATCGTCGAGTCGTTGTAACGTTGCCGGATCGGTCACGTTTCCTTCGACGAGAATCTGTGCCTGGGAGTCTTCGCGGACGAAGTTGTTGTTGACGTAGTCGAGGTTCTCTTTCATCGAGTACTCGCCCGGCTTGAACGGTTCGGGAAGCTGGTTAGTCCAGTTAGGTGGCTCTTCCGCGATGAAATCCTCCTGGTTGAAGCTGGTGTCGACCTGCGTGGCCCCGTACGCACCGCCCGCGCTCACGAGAATCGCCACGAGCAAGATTGCGATGGGTGCCTTCTTGGCCGCCGTTGCCCCGAGCGAAATCGCCGAACTGAATCGGCCGTCACCCGTGCCGAAGGCGCGCTTGTCGCGGGAGATGCCGTGGCTTTCGAGGAACTCGTCGACTTCGACCTTCAGTGCGGGAACCAGGATGCCGAAGATGAGAAGGGCAGCCGTGATCCCGACGGCGCTGACGATCCCGAAGTCCTGGATTGGCGGCACCGGACTCGTGAGATTCG
Organism: Halovenus anhuiensis; assembly: GCF_037080055.1. Taxonomy (NCBI): domain Archaea; kingdom Methanobacteriati; phylum Methanobacteriota; class Halobacteria; order Halobacteriales; family Haloarculaceae; genus Halovenus; species Halovenus anhuiensis. The sequence goes on along the minus strand of NZ_JBAOJI010000006.1, from coordinate 156,358 downwards.
AGAGGAACCCGATGGCCGTCGTCGCCGTCACCCAGACGAGGGCAACGCCGACGCCGGCCAGCGCGACGCGCATCGATCCGCGGACGCCCTCACCCTCGCTCGCCTGCCGTTGCTCGCGGTGACGCATGAAGATGTGAATCGCGTAGTCGATCGAGAGCCCGATGAGGAGGACCGGAACCGCGATGAACATCTGGTTGAAGTCGATGCCGGCCCAGCCCATGAAGCCGAACGTCCAGACGAGTACGGCACCGATCCCGCCGAGTCCGAGCAGGATGTCGAGTATATCCCGGTAGGCGATGATCAGTGCGAGCACGACGAACAGCAGCGCGAGCGGTCCAACGATGGCGAGGCTGTCGCCCATCGAGTTGTCGATCTCGTTCGAGAGGATCCCGGTCCCGAAGACGATGGTCTCGAAACCGCTGTCTTCGGCTCTGTCGTCGGCGAGTGACTGCATTTCGAGCTGTGCGTCGACGAGTGCGTCAGACGCAGAGCCGGTCTGAGTCGTTCCCTCGGACTGGTGTGTCACGAGCATCATCGTCGCGTTCGCGCTCGTCGAGCCTGGCTCGTAGCCAATCGGCATGAACGCCAGCCCGTTCAACTGCCCGCTGGCGTCCTCACTGAGGACGGATCGAACCGCACTGTCGTAGGCAGTACTGTTCAGCGACTGGAGGGTCTCGATCTGTTCGTCCAGCGTCGGGGAGAGGCCCTCCAGTCTGGTTTGCTGTCGTTCGAGTTGCGAGCCGAGTTCCCGGAGGCGTTCTTGCTGGGACTGGAGGTCGGTCCGTCGCTGTTCGAGGTCCTCGTACTCGGGCGCGAGCACGCCTTGGGTCCCCTGCCGATACGCCTGCTCGATCCGCGTCTCGTTGTCGGTGCTGCGGAGCAACTGGACCGACTCGTTGAACGTCGCGTACTGGCCCTCGTCGAGTTCGACCGATGTGTTCTCCCGAATCGCCTCGAACTGGGCCCGCGGTTCGGCGTCGGGGTTTCGCTGGAGTGTTTCGAGCGCCGTCCGAAGCGCGTCGGTCGTCGCGTTCAGTTCGGCGTTGCGGCGCTGTAGTGCAGCGCCCTCTTCGCGAACGGTCGCGTTCAGTTGCTCGAACTCCGCGGCGGTCGTTTCGAGTTCCTGCCGTTGGTCGCCGATGATCGACGACGTGGCGACCAGATTCGCGACGCTGACCGTCGGCCGCTCGCTGACGAGGGTCTGGTTGATGTTCTCGCTGTCGCGGAACTCCTGCTGGAGACGGAGATTCTCGACCATCGCGTCCTGCGTGAGGACGTTCTCACCACGCAAGATCACCTGTGCCGTCGACGTGTTCTCTGCACCGGTCTGGAAGTTCTCCTCGATGTACGTGAGTTTCTCCTGCTCGACAGTGTCACTCTGGAACTGCTCCAGCGAGGACGATTGGTCGATCATGCCGGCCCCTGCTCCCGCGATGACCGTCACGACCAGCATAGCGGCGATCATGACCTTGCTATACCGCGTGATCAGCGTCGCGAACCGATCCGGAAGACTCACCGACACCACCTCAGCGACGAACCTACGGGTGGATACCGGATGTTACGCGTGAGTTCTGTCTGGCCCATATTGACTGAATGTTCATTCAACGGCTTATACCTGTCGAAGCCCAACAATGACGTTTTCGTCCCTAAAATGTCGAATTAGCACAGTCAGAGGGCGAAAATAGCCGGTAACTGATTGATTATTCAATCAACTTTAGTACCTGGGGTCGAACTGGTTTAGTATGAGCATCGGAGAGAACAGTCCTCGGGGACCGAATACGGTGGGTATCGAACCGACACGTAGGCAGTTCTCGGCTTCGGGAGGCGGACGGAGACGATGAACGGTGTCCCGCCGTTTTTACAGGAGCCAGAGGGCACGCGCGAAGAGATTCTGAAAGCGACCTACCTGGCGCTGTGCAAGCACGGATACAGCGATCTGACGATTCAGCGAATCAGCGACGAATTCCCGAAGAGCAAATCGCTCCTCTATCACCACTACGACGGCAAAGACGACCTGCTCCAGGATTTTCTCGGATTCATGCTCGACCGAATGGACGGACTGCCGCCGTTGACCGGAGATACCGCCGAAGACCACATCGAGAGCATCGTCGAGGAGACGTTTCCGCCGGAAGATGTCGCGAACGACGACCACTTCGCACAGGCGCTGGTCGAACTCCGCGCACAGGCGGCCCACGACGAACAGTACCGCGAATATTTCACCCGGGCCGACCGCTTCATTCGCAAACAGGTCGAACACATCATCCGGTCCGGCATCGAAGAAGGCGTCTTTCAGGAAGTCAATCCGCGAGAGACGGCGGCGCTGTTCGTGATTACCTTCACCGGAACGCTGACTCAGCGTGTGACCAGCAACGACGCGGGCCTCGAAGAGTCCCGTGCCGAGTTCGAGCGGTACGTCCGAGAGCTGTTGCTCGAAGACAACCCGGAGAAGGAGTAATCGTTGAACGAGCGTTCAACACCGGCGTCGAGGTCGTCCTCAGAAACGATCAGTCAGCAGGTTCGTAGCCGGCGTCTTCGATGGCCGCCCGGGCGTCCGCGTCCGACACCGAGCCTTCGATTACGACGTTGTCGGACTCGTGGTCAGCCTCGACGCCGGTCACGCCGTCCAGTTCCGACACGGCGTCTTCGACGTTCTGTTCACAGCCGTCACAGGACATTCCGGTGACTGTCAGCTCCATATCCGACTGTTGGCTCGGCAAATCAAAGGCTCTTATGATCGTCCGCAATCGTCCGATCAGGATACTGCTTACCTGTCCGCTTCGGTCTGATCGCTCAAATGGGAGGTGACGATTCGTTTGACGACCTCCGGATCAGGGACGTTACTGAGCGTGATGTCCTCGGCGTCCGTCCCGGCCGTGTAGAGCCGAACGTCTCCAAAACTCAGTACTCGCTCCAGAATCGACTGCTCGTAAGAGGTGTTCTGGACCCGGTCGAGACGGATCTGCGTGACATCCCGAGAGATGAGGCCGTACTTGACGTAGACCTGATCGTCGGTGATCACGTAGCGCAGTCGAATCCAGTGCAGATACGTGACCGCCGCTCTCCCGAAACCGACGGCCGTGAGCGCGAGCGGAAGATACCCCAGCCAGCGCGGCAGCGCGGAGGCGTCGGCTCTCGGTAACAGCCACAGCGAGAGGGTGATCCCGAGCACTGCGAGGATGAAGCCGGTCGCAATCGAGAGAGCGATGGTGTACACCGAGGGACGGCCCGTCCACTGGATCTGTTCGCCGTCCGAGAGATGCAGCCAGTCCGCCGTCTCGATCGACGCCAGCACGAGAGACGGAAACATGAGTTCGTGTCGGTGATCCTGGCCTATTAGTACGCGCTGGCTACCCGGAGAGACGTTTTATTTTCCTTCCGCCCCGAAGGCAGGTATGAGCCGCAACGACGAGGTCGCCAGACGCCTCGAAGAGTTCGCCGATCTGCTGGCGGCCCAGGACGTGGAGTACAAACCCCGTACCTACCGCCGGGCCGCCGAGAATATCCGCGACTATCCGGACGACGTGGCGGCCCTCGCGGCGGACGGAGAGGACGCCGTTGCCGAAATCGAGGGCGTCGGCGACGCCATCTCTGCGAAGATTGTCGAGTATTTCGAGACCGGCGAGATCGAGGAACTCGAAGAACTTCGCGCGGAGATGCCCGTCGAGATGGCGGCGCTCACTCGCGTCGAGGGCGTCGGGCCGAAAACCGTCGGAGCGCTCTACGAGGCGCTGGGCGTGCAGACACTGGACGACCTGGAATCGGCCGCCCGTGCGGAGGAGATCCAGAATGTCTCGGGCTTTGGCCCGAAGACCGAACAGAATATCCTCGACGGCATCGAGTTCGCCCGGACGGCCCACGAACGCCAGTTGTTAAATCGAGCACGCCCGCGCGGCGAGCGCGTTCGAGAGGCCTTGCTCGAACACGACGCCGTCCAGCGCTGTGAACTGGCCGGGTCGATCCGGCGCTGGAAACCGACCGTCGGCGACGTGGACGTGCTGGTCGGCAGCGACGACCCGGGGGGAGTGATCGACGCGTTCACTGGTCTGGAGTTTGCCGACGACATCATCGAGGCTGGCACCTCGAAGGCGAGTCTGCGGATCGAGCGAGTTCGGGTGGATCTGCGCGTCGTCGACGACGAGGAGTTTGGGGCGGCCTTGCAGTACTTCACCGGGAGCAAACAGCACAACGTCACCGTTCGCAACCGGGCGCTGGATCAGGACCTGAAGGTAAACGAGTACGGCGTGTTCAGAGAGGCGCAAAGCGCCTCAGGCAGTCGGACGAAGTCCGACGACGACGTGGCCGAGGTCGAGGATCCCGACAGCGGCCAGCGGGTCGGCAAGCGAGTCGCCGGCGTCGACGAGGCGGAGATGTACGACGCCCTCGGAATGGAGTGGATACCCCCAGAGATGCGCGAGGACCGCGGCGAAGTCGAACGGGCGGCCGCCGGTGAGTTGCCCGACCTGCTCGACCACTCCGAGATCCGCGGGGACCTGCACATGCACTCCGAGTGGTCCGACGGCGGGAACTCGATCCCCGAACTGATCGCAGCCGCCGACGCGTTCGGCCACGAGTACATCGCCATCACCGATCACGCGAGCGGCCCGGGAATCCTGAGCGGCGTCGGTCTGGACGACGACGAACTCCGCGAGCAGATCGACCGGATCGACGCCGCCCGCGAAGAGGCGGACATCGAGGTGTTCGCCGGCGTCGAGGCCAACATCGAGGCCGACGGCACAATCTCAGTGGGAGCGGATGTGCTCGAAGCGCTGGATCTGGTCGTCGCCTCGCCGCACAGCGGTCTCGACGGCGACGGCACCGACCGTCTCGTCGAGGCAGCCAGCCACCCCGAAGTGGATATCCTCGGTCACCCGTCGGGACGGCGACTCAACCAGCGCTCGGGCATGGATCTGGATATCGAACGGCTAGGAGCGGTCGCCGCAGAACACGACACCGCTCTGGAAATCAACGCGAACCCCGGACGGCTTGACCTGTCGGGTCAGGCGGTGAAACAGGCTCAGGAGGCGGGTGCGACGGTCGTCATCGACACCGACGCCCACGAACCGTCGAGTCTCGAGTACATCCGATACGGTGTCCACACTGCTCGGCGCGGATGGGCCGAAACCGAGGACGTACTCAATACCCGACCGGTCGACAAAGTACGGGCGTTTCTGGACTGATGACCGAAGACCGACTGCTGCTCGACGTGATGCTCGGGAAACTCGCCACCTACCTGCGAATGTGCGGCTACGACACGCTGTACGCACAGGAGGAGGGTGTCGAGGCCGACGATGCGACCAGACGACTGGCCGAACGAGAGGGGCGGACGCTGGTGACGCGGGATCGAGAACTCGCCGACCAGACCGACGGGGCGGTCCTGCTCACCACCCGCGAGGTCGGCGACCAACTCCGCGAACTCGCCGAGGAGGGGTTCGCCATCGAACTGCCCGAGGAGCCAAAGCGCTGTAGCGTCTGCAACGGGCGGGTCGACAGGTTGGGAGAGGGCGACCCGCGGCCGGAGCACGCGCCGGACGGCATCGAGCCCATCTGGCAGTGCCGAGAGTGCGGCCAGCACTTCTGGAAAGGCAGCCACTGGGAGCGAGTGACTGCCATCGTGGGAGCGGCCACGGGCGACTCGAATCCATAACGCGCTTTACAGGCTATCGAGTAGAGAGGGTAATGAGTCTCTCCGAGGAGGCACAAAAGCGTCTCGCGGACGTGGTCGAACTCCAGCCCACCAAGAACGCGGAGTTACAGGATCAGTGGGGGATGGAGGGCGGCAGCGAGGTCCACCAGTATCTCGAATCTGAACTCGGTGATTACTACTACCGCGACGAGAACTCGATGATCTGTGCGACGCCCGAAGCGGAAGAGATAGTCGGCGGCGGCGATGTCGACACCGGCGAACGACAGGTCGCGGGGACGGAGTTGCAGCGACAGATCGTCGGCGTCCTCCCTGGTCCCGACGAGGAACCGCAAAGTGTCGTCGCGACCCTCCACGCGGTCGAGAGCGAAACCGACGCAGAGGTGGACGACGTTCGATCTGCCCTGCACAGCCTGACCGACAAGGGATTGGTCAAACGGGTGCGCAAGACCGTCCCGACCTTCCGGCTGGCAATCGAGCGCGACCGAATCGTCATCGACACGGGGGAGGAGTGATGGTCCGAGAACAACAGATGGAGGGACGACGATGAGAGAGATTTTCGAGGTGCAGGACTACGACGGGGCTGGTCGGCTGGGAACGCTCGACGTTCCGCGAGCAGACACGACCATCCAGACGCCGGCACTGTTGCCCGTCGTCAATCCACACGTCCAGACGGTGCCGCCGGCAGAACTCGAATCGAGATTCGGTGCGGAGATTCTGATCACGAACAGCTACGTGCTCCACGGCAGCGACGAACTCCGCGAGCCAGTACTGGAGAAGGGACTGCACGAACTGCTCGACTTCTCGGGCGCGATCATGACCGACTCCGGCTCCTTCCAGCTCTCGGAGTACGGCGAGATCGACGTGACGACCGAGGAGATTCTGCAGTTCCAACAGGAGATCGGCTCCGACATCGGCACGCCAATCGACATCCCGACTCCGCCCGACGTGTCGCGCGAGCAGGCCGACGAGGAGCAGCGAACGACACAGGAGCGCATCGAACTCGCCGAGACTGTCGACACCGGCGAGATGCTCGTCACCGCGCCGGTGCAGGGCTCGACGCATCTGGACATCCGCCAGCGAGCAGCACGAGAGGCCGACGAGACAGACCTCGATCTGTTCCCAATCGGCGCGATGGTGCCACTGATGAACGAGTACCGCTTCGACGACCTGGTCCACGTCGTCGCGGCGGCCAAGCGCGGCCTGGGCGAGAACGCCCCGGTCCACCTGTTCGGCGCGGGCCATCCGATGATGTTCGCGCTGGCGGCGGCGATGGGCTGTGATCTGTTCGATTCCGCGGCCTACGCGCTGTACGCCCGCGACGAGCGATACTTGACTGTTCGCGGGACGCAGCATCTCGACGAACTCGATCACTTCCCGTGTGAGTGTTCAGTCTGTATGGCCCACACGCCCGAGGACCTGCGTGCGGCCGAGGAAACCGAGCGACACCGCCTGCTCGCCGAACACAACCTCGCGGTCAGTTTCGGCGAGATCCGACGGGTTCGGCAGGCGATCCGCGGCGGCAACCTGCTCGAACTCGTCGACGCGCGGGCACGCGGGCATCCAGCGATGCTCGATGGCTACCGCACACTCTTGCACTACGCCGACCAACTGCGCCGGACCGATCCGGTCGCAAAAGACGCCTTCTTCTACGTCTCCGGCGAGAGCGCCCGCCGGCCGGAGGTGCGCCGGCATCACGAACGGCTGGGCCGACTGGACGCCCCCGACGACCTGCGGCTGACCGTCGGTTCTCCCGGCGACGACGGCTGGCGACTGATCCCGCCCTTTGGCCCGGTTCCGCCCGCGCTGTCGGATGTCTATCCCCTCACCGCACAGCGCCCCGACGCACTCGAACGGCCCGCCTACGAGGCAGCAGTCCGAGGTATTCGGCGGCTCGCCGCGGCAAATCCGGACACATCACTTACCGTCGTCCACGACGGCTGGCCGGAAACTGTGCTGGCTGACCTCCCCGACGGCGTGACGGTCAGACCCCTGTATGGCCAGTAAGGCCGATTACTGGATCGACAGGCCGCGAATCTCGAAGCGTGCGCCGCCGTCGGCGCTGTCTGTGACGGTGACGGTGGCGTCGTGGGCGTCGACGATCCGTTTGACGATTGACAGTCCGAATCCGGTTCCGTCCGACTGAGTCGAGTATCCCCGGTCGAAGATTTCGTCCTGGTGTTCTGGCGAGATTCCCGTGCCGTTGTCGGCGACGTAGAAGCCGTCGTCGTCTGGAAGTCTGCCAACGCGGACGGCCAGTTCACCGTCATCTGTCGATCCATGTTCCACGGCGTTGCCGAACAGGTTTTCGAGAAGTTGTGTCAGTGTCGCCTCGTCGGCGATAATCGTGCCGAAGTCGTCCTCGATCTGGAGTGTCGCATCAGAGGCCGCCACAGTCTCCCACGCTCGGTTAGCGAGCACTTCGAGTTGGATCGGCGTCGGATCGAGTGCGTCGGGACCGAGTCGGGCCAGCGAGAGGGTGTTCTCGATGAGTTCGTCGATCCGTTCGAGCGCCGACTCGATGGCTCCGAGATGTTCGCTCTCGCAGTCCTCGGCGGCCAGTTCCAGCCGGAGGTTCGCGGTCGTCAGCGGGTTGCGGATGTCGTGTGAGAGCGTGCCGGCAACGGAGTCGAGTCGGTTGCGCTCGCGTTCGAGGTCTGCCTGCCGGCGCTCGCGTTCGCGCTCGTAGCTGACCCAGCTACCCATCAGATCGACGAGAGTGAGTTCCCACCGCGAGAACGGCTCCGAGCGTGGCTCGAAGTCGTAGAAACAGAACGTGCCGTCGACATCGTCGTCGACGAAAATCGGCGCGCCGAGATAGCTGTCGACGCCGAGTTCGTAGACGAGTCGATCCGTGAGTTCCGGCGTCTCTTCGGCGGTGTCGCTGAGCGCGAGGTGTTCTCTCGTCTCGACGACGCGCTGGCAGTTCGTCTCGCCGAGATCCACCGTCGTCCCTTCGGCGATCACTTCGTGGTCGGGTCCCGCGACGACCGAGAGCGTGTACTCCCGCCCTTCGATCTGGGAGAGGCTGCCGTAGGCCATCCCGAGTTCCTCGCGGCCGATTTCGAGCAACTGTTCGACCTTCTGTGCGAACGGCACCTCCTTGTCGGAGATGATGCTGTAGATATCCCGGAGCATCTGTTCGCGGTGTTCGAGCGTCCGTTCGTATCCCCGGCGGTCGGTGATTTCGTAGAAGTACACCGAAAGCCCACTCGGAGACGGAAAGAGCCGAACGTCGAACCAGCAGTCGAGCGTCTCGTAGTAGCTCTCGAACGAGCGAGACTCCTGGGTTGCCATCGCCTCCCGGCAGTGCTGCTCGAACTGGGTGCCGGCAACGCCGGGCGCAGTCTCCCAGATCGAGCGGCCGCGGAGTTCCGAGAGCGTCCGATCCTCGTCCAGTGCCTCGACCAGCAGTTCACGAGCCTGCTCGTTGAGATAGGTGAACCGCCACTGGTCGTCAAGGGCGAGAAGCGCGTCGGTCATCCGGTCGAGCAGGTCGGTCTGGGGTCGCTGTTCTTCGACAGCAGCGGTGACCTCTGTCGCGAGCGATTCGGCCGTCTCTTCGACGGTCGTCCGTTTCTGATACCGGTCGACCCCCGCCTCGACGGCACGGCTCGCAACGTCGACCGATCCGTCCGGCACGAGTACGAACGGCAACCGGACATCCCGGTCCCGAAGAGTTTCGAGAAGTGCGATGCCGTCGTCCGATCCCGGCAGGTCGTACCGGGAGACGACACAGTCGACGTGGTGTGACTCGATGTACTCGATTGCACTCGCCGTCGACAGAACCACGGCGGAATCGAGAGACGGCTCTGCTACTTCCAGCTCTGTCGCCAGTTTGTCGGCAGATTCCTCGTCACAGCCGACATACAGGACACAGACAGTGTCGAGCGGAGGCTCTGCCATCCGATTATCAGTACAACGGGGAGAGATGTTCTGAATCTTTGGGTCACTCAGCCGTCGAACAGTTTTCGCATGATCGCGAACTCGAGTTCGACGCCGTCGATGGTTCGGTCTTTCCGGCCGAAATCCCAGTAACCCAGCGACTCGTAGAACGGTTTGGCGTTGAGCGAGGAGATGATTTTCAGCTCCGAGACCGCGCGCATCCGGGCGCGTGACTCGAACTGTCGAACGAGCGAGGAAGCGATGCCACCGTCGGCGTACCCAGGATCGACGAACACCGCGTCGATCCGGTCGTGGTCGGTGTGAGCCACGCCGTAGCCCGCTGCCGTGTCGTCGACATCTGCAATCAATATCTCGAACGTATCGCTCTCGATCGCACGACGGAAATCCGAGACAGCGTCTTCGTCAGGTCGCCAGGCCGTGAGCTGTCGATCCGTGTATGCGGCGTCGTCGATCCCCCGGATTGCCGCCTGCTTGATCCCGAGCACAGTCCGGGCGTCCGCCGAGCGGGCGGGCCGGAACTGGACTCCGTCCATCTAGCTATCAATACGGTCGGACGCCTAAAGGCGTTACAGTTCGGGACCGTCCGGGCGTCACAGCGGCGGTTTCCGTTCGCCGGCTGGGATCGTCGTTTCGAGCCAGTTCTCCTCGGGTGGCAACGGACAGGAGAAGGTCTCACTGTAGGCACAGAACGGCGAGTACGCGAGGTTGAAATCGATCTCGATAGTCGTGCCGTCGGACAGTGTTTCTTCGGGTTCCAATTCCATGTACCGACCGTCCTTGTAGCTCTGCTGGCCGGTCGTCTTGTCACGGAACGGAACGAAGATCGGATCCGTCGGCTCCTGTCGATAGCCGCTCAGTTCGTAGGAGTCGCCGTCGATCTCGAAGCTGAACCGGAACGGCCGCCGGTAGGTAATAGTTCGACCGTCCGAGGTCTCGAAGTCGATCTCCTCGGGATCGTCCAAGACCGTCACCGTCGCCTCGACGCGGTAGGCCGGGTCGGGATCGAAGTAGGCCAGTCCGTCGAACCCGTCTCGTTTTTCGGGTGGGATCGGCGACTGGGGATGTTCGGCGAAGAAGTCGTCTTTCTCCGCGCGGTTCTCCCGCAGCGTCTCGACGTACTCTGATTCGGTGCCGCCGTCGGTCGCCGCCTGCTGATCGTCGGTCATACCTCCAGTAAGGGACTGAACGATATCAGTGCCGGGATCCGACCACAGATTGTTGTAAATTCGACAAAAGGTACATCACCGTATCAGTTCAAGATGACACATGCGTCGTCAGATCACAGATGTCGTGGTGTTCACGACCCTGTATCTGTTTCTCTCCCTGCCACCGTTTCTGCTCGTCAATCAGGAGGTCCTTTCGGAGGTCCGACAGCGGCTCGCGCCCGTCGACGTGGTCGCTGTCGCGGTGGCGGGAACGGTGGGACTGCTCGTACTCACTGCGCTGGTGCTGGCACGGGAAGGCGTCAGCCGGTACAACCGGTTTCTGGCCGCACCGACGGATCTACTGTCCGTGCTGGTCGCGCTTTCCTTTCTGTTCGCAGCGACCGCCTGGTGGCTCGTTCCCGAACTGCTCTTCCGGTTCGAGGTGGGGCTGTCGTTCGATCTGTTGCTCATTCTCGTCCTGTTCTGTCAACTCCCGATGATTCTCTTTCTCTCCTTGCTGACTGCCATCGGAAAAGCCTGAGCACAGCCGATAACAGCAGTGTCATCTGGTTGGGTCGTCGACGCGACGGCGCTTATCAGGCGGGCGCACGTACAGAGAGTCAATGCGTAATCCACACCGCAATCAGGACGACCCTCACGGCGATCAGCAACTCGTCGCGGCCGGGACGGACCTCGCGGACGCCTCGGCAGCCGCAATCTTGCTTCACGGCCGCGGTGCGACCGCCCGAAGCATCGCACAGACCGGGATGGAGTTTCACCAGGATGGCCTCGCCCTGCTGGCCCCACAGGCGGCGGGCAACACCTGGTATCCGAATCCCTTCACCGCCCCGGTCGAGCGCAACGAACCCGGACGCAGTTCGGGACTCGCGGCCATCCAGTCAGCCATCGACCGCGCGAACGACGCCGGGATTCCGACCGAGAAGATCATCGTGCTGGGCTTCTCGCAAGGAGCCTGTCTCGCGACCGAATTCGTCGCGCGAAACCCGACCCGTTACGGCGGCGTGGTCGGACTCAGCGGCGGCCTGATCGGCGAGACCATCGACACCGACGACTACGAAGGCGAACTGGAGGGGACACCGGGCTTTCTCGGCTGTAGCGACCGCGACCCCCACATCCCAGAGGAGCGCGTCCACACGACAGCGACGGTGCTCGAACAGCTAAACGGCGATGTCGAGACACGGATCTACGAGGGAATGGGTCACGGTGTCAATCAGGACGAACTGGAGTACGTCAGCGAGATGGTCGGCTCGCTCGTCGACTAATCAGCGTCCGCGGCCGCGGGAGACACCGTGGCTGCTGTCGTCGTCGGCGTGACCCAGCGCCTTCTTGAGAAATTTCATCCAGCGCTTGCGGTCGGCAGCCTCTTGGGCCTGTGCTTCGCCTTCGATATCGACCGGGCCGAGCGATTCGAGTTCGTTCAGCGCGCGGTCGATGCCGATGATTGCCTCGGCGAGGCGTTCGCCTTCCTCGAAGGTGATCGGCTCGTCTTCGATCCGCTGTTTGCGCTGGAGTCGCTCGCGGCGGAGATTCTTCTTCGCTCGCTCGACGCGCTCGCGTTCACCCTGCGGGATGGTCTCGCGGCGGCGAATCTCGAAGACAAACTCCTGTAGATTGATCTCTTCGCCCTGAATCGTGATTTCGTCGGGGATTGAAGCACCGACAGTCGCGCTCTCGCGTTCGATCCGTTCGAGCAACTGCTTGCGCTCGAACTTCCGGACGGGATCGCCGTCGGGTTCACCGCCGTCCGGGCGGACGACATCGTCGCGTTCTGATCGCTCGGGGCGGGCTGGCGGGTCCTCGCTCACGACTATCTCTTTGGGGCAGATCTACTTCGGTGTGTCGCTGTCGTCAAACTGTTCGCGGACGGTCAGCAGATGCTCGCAGTCGGGACAGTGAATCTCGCTTCCGTGCGTATGGGCCGTCCAGTTCCAGTCACCGTCGGGAGGGCTCGTGTGTGCGCAGCGGGGGCAGGTGAGTACTGCCTTCCGCCGCTCGTGCAACGGTTGCTCCGTCTCGCTGAACTCGACGGGAAGGCAGCTCTGGATGAGTGACATTACTACAAAATTGATCGCGTACGAATAAAGAACTGTTGCCAGCAAACACCATTGTACACCATTTTTTGGTTTCAGATGAAGGTACGTCGTTATCGTGTGGAACGTATCCGGAAGCTATACGTCGAAGACGACGTAGATTCGCCAGCCGTCGGGTCGCCGGTCGACGGCCATTTCGGAGTAGGTGATCGCCTTCAGATCCCGGCCGTTCACGGCCGAGAGATCGACTCCGCGGTAGCTACCCTCGAACTGCCAGCCTGACTCCTCTTCGGTAACTGTTCCCTCGTTGTCGACCGGCAGCACCGAGCGCACGTCCCGTTCGTAGATGAGTTCGTCGAGATAGTCGAACAGGAGTGCTTCCCGGCCCTCCGCGCGGACGGTGATTTCATGGCGCTGTCCGCCGTCGGGCCAGTCGTCGGCCATCGCTGCAGCCATCCCGTCGGCGGCCGCGCCGAAGGCCCCACCGAGTGTCTCGCCAGTCGCCTCGACAGCGACGTCGGCGGTGTGCGCGCGAAGTTCGTAGCCCATGTACGGAGGTCCGTCACCGACGGGCTAATGGGTTCTGTTTCCGCTGATCGAAGGACAGAGATTTTTCCTGCGCGGGCCAAGGTGTGGTATGGACTGGTCCGTACATGGCTGAGGAGACCACGGGATCGCTGCCGATATCGAGCGGCCTGCTGCGCTGGGTCTACGTCGCCGGCATCGCGCTCAATCTCGTTGCGCTCGTGATCGCAGCGCAAACGGGACAGATGCTGGGTGCGCTGACGCTCGGACTCGTCATCGTCTATCTCTCGGCGCGCTACTGGCTGCTCCGCTCGTCCTGAGTCGGCGAGAGTGGCGTGGTAAGCGACTCGCGTTGCTCGGCCTCACTGCTCGCGGATCGTTACACTCCCCGCTCGCGTTTTCGAGGTCTCCCTTCGATCGATCTCGCGGCTCCTACCGTCGCCGCTCGCGCTTCGGAGACCTCTCTGCGGTCGGTCTCCCGCTCCCCGTTCGCTTGTTTGGGACGCTCCCGCTGGTCGCGTCCCCCGGCTCGCGGGTCGTCGCGTCTCGCGGGTCACTTCGTTCCCCGCTCGCATTAACGAGGCCTCGCGTTGCTCGGCCTCGCACTCAGCAGAATTATTATTCCCCCACCACATACAGACATGTAGTGAGCGTCAACGTCCAGCGACACGTCGTGGGGCCGGGGAGTGACGATCACGTCGACGCAGCCTGGCAACTAAAAGAGCAAATCCGGAAGAACGAGGGCGTGCTCAGGCAGCGACGCAGTTTCTTCGAGAACGCCTACCAGCGCTCGACTGTCTACCTCTATGCCGACCGGGCGAACGACCGCCTCGTCGGGTTCGCGGCGGTCCGCCGGGACGGCTACATCCTCTTTCTCGCCGTCGCCGACGAGTATCGCGGACAAGGCTTCGGAAAACGGCTCGTCGCCAACGTCGCCGACGAGTACGGCTCCGTCACCTGTCACGCGCGGACGACAAACCGCGAAGCGCTCGATTTCTACCGCTCGCTGGGCTTTCACGTGAAACGACGGATCGACAACTACTACGAGGACGGCGGCGACGCCTTCTATCTCAAACTCGGAGATGGCGACGGGATCCGTGACCGACTTGCGAATTTGCTGTCACGATAGTTGAGCCAAGCGCAACGCCTATTTGAGTACTCCAGCAAGTGGTGGTCGTGCACGAGCGGACACAGGCGTACCTCCGCGGTCGGTTCGGCGATCATTACCGCAACCAGTCGATCGATCCGCCGCCGGAGGCCAACGAGCGCGAGTGGGGCTACGTCCCCTGGACCGAGGGGCCCGGCGAGACTTACAGCCGGCACAACGCCATGATCGACCTCGGCAATCTCGACGATTTTCTCGCGCGCGAGCGCCCAAAACACGTCTACTACTCCGCCGGCCGCTACGACGACCCCGGCGCGACGACTATGAGCGAGAAAGGCTGGCGCTCGTCCGACCTCATCTTCGATCTCGACGCCGACCATCTCCCTTCGACGACGCCCGACGACAGCTACGCGGAGATGCTCGCGGACTGCAAGGAGGCGCTGTTCCGACTGCTCGACTTTCTGGAGAACGACTTCGGCTTCGAGGAGATGCAGATCGTCTTCTCGGGCAGTCGCGGGTATCACGTCCACGTCCGCGATCCGGGAATCCAACAGCTCGAAAGTGACGCCCGCCGCGAAATCGTCGACTACGTCCGCGGGATCGGACTGGAGTTCGACGAACTCGTCGAAGAGGAGACTGTCGCCGGACTCGGCCGCAAGACCCCCGCAGAGAACCGCTATCTCCCGACGGAAGGCGGGTGGGGCCAGCGGATCCACGAGAAACTCATCGCGGTGCTGTCAGAAGTTCGGGATCTGCCCGAGGAAGAGGCACTCGAACGCCTCCAAGAGTACGACGGCATCGGCGAGGGGCGGGCACAGGCCGCCTACAACCTCACACAGAATCGGTTCGTCGAGATCGAGCGGGGTAATCTCTCGGCCCACGCCGTGTTCGCACAGTTAGCAAGAAAATTCGCCGACGAAGTCGTCGCCGAAGAGAACGCCCAGATCGACGAACCTGTCTCGACGGACACGAACCGACTGATCCGTCTTCCCGGGAGCCTCCACGGCGGGAGCGGTCTCGCCGTTCGACGGATCGAGCGGGATGATATCGAGGCGTTCGACCCGCTGGTCAATGCCGTCCCGGAGACGTTTACGAACCACGAAATCACCGTCGAGGTGGCCGATCCGGGGACCGTCGAGTTGGCAGGCGATAGTTTTACACTGGAGGAGGGAGTTCATACCGTTCCGGAGTACGCCGGCGTGTTCCTGATGGCACGGGGACGGGCCGAGAAGGGGGAAGAATGACCGGAGAACAGGAATGAACTTGGAAGAACTACAGGCCGCGCGCGACCGCGAGCGCCAGACCGACAAGCTCCAGCAGCTGCGCGAGAGTTTCTACGCCGACGCTGGCGAGTTCATCCAGCAACTCCAGACCGAACGCGACCGCGCCGCTGAGCGCGCGGACGATCCGTTCGACTCGCCCGAGGTCAGCCAACTCACCGACGAGATCAACACCGCCGAACAGACTGTCGAGGCGATTTACGAGAAACGCGTCGGCAAAATTGTCAAGGCCGCCTCCTTCGCCGCGGCCGACCTCCCCGCAGAGGCCGAGGGCATGACCAAAGAAGAGCAGGATCTGTTCGACACGCTGGTCGAGAACATCAAAGCCAACCGCCAGCACGTCCTCGCGGTACTCGACGGCGAGGAGCCGCCGACGGACGAGACAGCGGGGACGACGGCTCCAGAGCCGGACGTGTCGGCTGCCGATCTCATGGGGACGGGCGACGAGACGGCGGCCGATTCGGAGCCACCAGCAGAAATTTCGGCTCCGACAGAGCCGCCGGCCGACGCAGATCCAGAGCCGCCCGCAGAGCGGCCACCAACCGGCGGTGACCAGCCGCCGACAGAGCAGGGTGCCGACCGAGAGATGCCTCCCCAGGAGTCCGACCACGTCGGAGAGAGAGCACCGGACACGGCCGATCCGGGCCACCCAGAGGCGCCGACTCACCAGGGGGATGCAGTCAGAAACGACGGGGGGAAGCCGGCAACCGCCGCCAGTACCGAGGGAACATCCCCCGGGACTGACAGCGAGCCGCCGGCGATCCAGCGCCAGACAGTGCGGATCACCGACGATGTCGGGACCTTCGTCGGCTCCGACGAGCGCGATTACGATCTCGAACGAGACGATATCGTAACACTGCCGGAGAGTAACGCCTCCATACTCATCGACCGCGATGCGGCAGAGCAGTTATAGCGCCGAGACCCCGGGAGGCACAAAGGTTTTCTCGTCTCGTTGGAAAGAACGTGAGTATGGTCGAACTACTCGATGTCGCATTCGTGTTAGGAGGTTCTGTACTGTTGTTTTTCGGAGCGGTGCTCTCGGTGTACGGCGTTGGCCTGCTCGGAGCCATCGTTGGTGCAGGTGGGGGGTATCTCGTCGCACCGACGATCGGCGGTTTCGTCGGGGTAGAGGGATTGATCGCGACGATCATCGCGATCCCAATCGGCGCGATTGGGGGAATTCTCCTGACCTATCTGTTGCTGTCTTTCGCCGTCGCCGCGATCAGCTTTCTGGTCGGGAGCTACTTCGGGATGGTCGCCGTCGCGCCAGCACTCGGAAACACGGGACTGGCGGCGGCCGGAATCGCAGTCGGCGTCGGACTGGCCGCGGCAGTGCTGGGTTCGCTGATGACCAAGACGATGATGGTCTTCATCACCTCCGCGATGGGTGCTGCACTCGTCTCCCGACAGCTGACGATCAGCGGTCTCCGGACCGCTCAGAGCGATCTGACGATCGACCCGCTGATCTTCGAGGCGACTGCGCCTATCTTCCTCGTCCTCTTCGCTCTCGGCGTGCTGTCACAGTTCGGACTGTTCAAACTCGGCTGGGTGACCGGACTCGTCGCCAGGCTTCCGGGTGCTCGACAACTCCGGAACCGTGGCGACGACGAACCGGCGAGCAGTTGACGACGGGCACTGCCGAGAACTCTATATAGCTCTATATTCCACTTCTGGCACCTCAATATAATTAATAGCACAGTATTTATGCGATTCGCTGGTAAGTGTCGTCAATGGGAACGCGTGCAGATCGTGCTGGTGTGAGAACAGCAAGCGGCGATTTTGCACACCGCCGATTGACCGAGCGTTCGAATGGCAGAGCCGGACTCGATTTTTTCCCCACGCGGCGTTCAGACTGGTCACGACAACACAAGCGCAGTCAGCAACGGCAGTCACACACGGAGATCCCTGAACTATGAGCTTTCAGAACGAGACCACAGAGACAACCGAATCGATCACACAGCCACAGACAGAGGTCCCGGACGACGCCGGAACGGAATCGCTGAGTGAGACGATCATCGAGGCGGAGAACCTAGATGTCTACTACGGCGAGGAGCAGGCGCTGAAGGATATCAACCTCCCGATTCCCGAACAGCAGGTGACCGCGCTAATCGGCCCGTCTGGCTGTGGGAAATCGACGTTTCTGCGGTGTGTCAACCGGATGAATGACCTCATCACGAGCGCTCGCGTCGAGGGAGAACTCCATTTCCGGGACAAGAATCTCTACGACGAGGATGTCGATCCGGTCGCGTTGCGCCGAACCGTCGGGATGGTCTTCCAGGAACCCAACCCCTTCCCGAAAAGCATCTACGACAACGTCGCCTACGGCCTGCGCGTCCAGGACAAAGTCGAAAATCTCGACGAACAGGTCGAGGACGCGCTCCGGCGGGCGGCGCTGTGGGACGAAGTGAAAGATCAACTGCACACATCGGGACTGGATCTCTCCGGCGGCCAGCAACAGCGGCTCTGTATCGCCCGCGCCATCGCACCCGACCCCGAGGTCCTCCTGATGGACGAACCCGCCTCGGCGCTGGATCCCGTCGCCACCTCGAAAATCGAGGATCTGATCGAGGATCTGGCGAAGGACTACACGGTGGTCGTCGTGACGCACAACATGCAGCAGGCCGCCCGAATCTCGGATATGACCGCTGTCTTCCTGACCGGCGGCGAACTCGTCGAGTACGACCACACGCAGAAAATCTTCGAGAATCCCGAACACCAGCGCGTCGAGGATTACATCACCGGCAAATTCGGATAGCTCTGTTCTGTGGCTCGGCGGCTTTTCTCCCAGACAGTGGTCCTAAGTGAATCAGACCGAAACTGCGCCTGATGAGCGAGCAGACTGGCGGCACCTATACGCTCGTCGTCGAACTCTCGGAGACGGCCGATATCGGCGTCGGAGCACTTGGTACGGAGACCTTCGACGCTGGCTGGTACGCCTACGTCGGGAGTGCACTCGGATCGGGTGGGTTCTCACGGATCGACCGTCACCGCGAACTCGCGGCCGGCGAGCGAGCGACCCGACACTGGCATATCGATTATCTGCTGGGCCACCCCGAGAGTCGACTGGCAGGTGTGGTCCGAACGAGTGGCGTCGACGGTGAGTGTTCGGTCGCTGCAGCGCTCGACGGTCCTGCAGTGTCCGGGTTCGGCTGTTCAGATTGCGGCTGTGAGACGCATCTCTTCTACGCGGCGACCAGAGAGAATTTACTCGATGCCGTCGAACGCGCACACGACCCGCTGTCGGGAGAAACCGTCGTCGATCAGTGAGAGCGACGGCGGGCCAGAAGCGTCAGCGCGAGGATACCGCCGACGACGACGGCCGGCCCGAACCCGTCGCCGAAGCCATCGCTGGTTCCGTCTGGTTCGTCTGGTTCGCCGTCGACGGTTTCGGTCATCCCGTCGTCTGCGGTCTCGTCCGATCCGTCGGCCCCAGTATCGTCATCGGTCGAGTCGCCGTCAGTGCTGTCATCGGTCGAATTGTCGTCCGTCGTCCCGTCGTCAGTAGACTCCTCACCGGTACTCTCGTCGTCTGTCTCCGCAGGCGCAACGTCGACGAAACGATTCGCAGTAGCAGTTCGGCCATCAGCGGCCGTCGCCGTGACCGAGACGGTGTACTCGCCGGACTCCTCGGGAGTGAACGTCACCGTCGGAACGCTGGTGTCGAGCGTCTGCTCGCCACCGGGCCCGGTAATCGTAAAGGAGTAGTCGGCGATATCGGCATCCGCAGGTGTCGTCGCTGCTGTCGCATTGATCGTCTCTCCTGCCGTCCCCTCTGCTGGCGTGTCCAGCGTCGCGGCGATCGATTCGGACGAATCGAGTGTGACGCTCACCGAATCGCGCTGCTTGCTGAGATCGCCGGCTGAGAACTGGATCTGCTCGCCGTCGGTCGCCTCGGCCTCGACAGTCAGCGTCAGTTCGTAGCGTTCGCCGGCCGGAAGATGATCGAACACCCAGCCCTCGTCTGTCTCGGTGACGCCGGAGCCATCAGAATCGGCGAGTGAGACGGTCACAGCGTCGGACGCATCGGCCGACAGTTGCGGAGCGAGACTCGACTCCGAGCCAGTATTTGCGAGCGTGACGGTCACCCGCTCGGTCTCACCGGTCGCCAGATCGAGTTCCGGGACCGACAGAGCGAGCGTTGCACCGGTGTTCGGTCCGTCGTAGACCGTCGGGTCCGGGACGGACATTTCGGGTGGTGTCGAGCGGATATGCTGGTCGAAAAAGTCAGCCATGTCGCCGTCACGGTCGACTGCCAGCGACTCGAAGTCGCTGTCGGTGATCTGGCTGTCGACGGCGTTTTTTTCGCGGAAGATGTCGGCGTAGGTTGCGCCGTCGTCGCGGAGGCGTTCGTCCATCGTGGCGATGGTCAGTGCGCCGAGTTCGTAGTTGGCTCTCGTCCCCGCCCAGGAGTCTCGGTCGGCGAGAATCGCGTCGTCGTACTCGTTGCCCTGCTCCAGCAGGTGGTGGAAGCGGTGATACTCGATGGTGCCGTCTTTCAGCGCGAGCAGTTTCCCGTAGTAGTCAGCGCTGCCCTCGATCGTCCACTCGACAGCCTCGGTGCGGTCGTAGTCCTGTCTGCTGTGGACGTACTCGTGAAAGAGGGTCGTCTGCGACTCGGTGAGGCCTGCCTGGTGAACCCAAAAGGCTGCGTTCGTGCTCGTCGCTAACCCGCCCTCTCGGAGCGGATCGGTGACGGCGAAGACAGTCACTCGGTCGGATTTCGCGCCCACGTCGAACCGATCCGATGTTGCGATCAGTCGCTCGCGGATCTCCGCGACCGTCCAGTCGGGATCTGCGGCATCGCTGACGACGAGTTCGAATTGCTCGTCGGCAGAACTGAACTCGTAGGACTCGTAGGCTCCAAGGTAGATCATACCGTCGGCGGCGACGCCTTCCTCACCGGCGGTGGTGAGTCGGTTAATTTCGATCTGCGCCGGATCGTATCCGATGGCCCCGCGGAGAATGTCCGTACGGAGTGGACGTTTCGTCAGTACCCAGTCACCGGCGTCGACGTAATCGTACGCATCGCCCGCGGTCTCGTTGATCGGCACTCGGAAATCGATCGTGGGATCGCTGGTCTCTTTGTCCCACTCGTATTTCGGGCCGGCTCCGTCGGTAATCTCGAATCCGTTCGTCCCGACGACTTCGTAGTTCGACCCGGCAGGTTCGGTCTGCATCCCGGCCACGTCAGAGCCGATATGATACCGTAATTCGACCTGAACGATTCCCTGCTCGGGGTCGTCAGAAACGGTCTGGACCTCGACAATCTCCTTGTCGTCGACATCCTCGCCATGGGAAGCGGCGACGCTGCCGACCCCGACGGTCAGCAGTCCCGCCACTGCGAGCACAACGACGACGACGTGAATAGTTCGACTGCGCACACCCCTACTCAACCATCGAGTAAAATAGACCTAATGGCCGGCCGATCCCCGCGGCGTCTGGCTCACTCCTCGCGGAAAAACTCGGGTTTGGCGAACGGTTCGTCCTCGCCCTCGACGCGGAGCACGTCCAGCGCGGTCACCTCGGCCTCGACGCCGAGTTCGCCAGCCAGACTTGGCTCCGTCCGGCCCTCGTCGCTGCTGACGAGTTCCTTGACGTACAGCCCTCCCTCGCCGTGGACTTCGACGGTCGCAGTCGTCCCGTCGTCGAGTTCACCCGAAGTTTCGTAGACATCGCGAATTCGCGTCTTCGCGGCCCGGCGATGTGAGACTCGCTGTGGCGTGTCCTGCTCGATGGTTGCGCCCTCCAGCGCGTCGAGAGCCGCCTCGAACGCCTCGGCATCGACTGGTTCACCGAACTCCACGTCCATCCGGTAGGTCTTGCTCGCGTCGTGTTCCTTGACGCGTTCGACCATCTCGTGGGTCGCGAGTCGGAGTCCCTCGACCTCGACCTTTCCGTCGGCGAACTCGTTGATCTCCTCCTCCAGAGCATCGGTATCGACGTTGCGCTTGCGGGGTTCGTCGATTTCGATCACGAACGGGCGGCCGGTGCCGAGCATCTTCGCGTCGACATCTTCCCGACCCGCGCCGTGAAAGGTGCTGTCCTCGCCGTTCATCGCCTCCTCGACGGGCGGGACGGTGAGCTGTTCGACGCTCTCGTCGTAGCGATAACCGGTGCCATCGCACCCGGAACACTCCTCGTCGCGGTTGATTCCGGTGCCGTTGCACTCCCGGCAGGGCCACTCAGTCTGTGGGATATCCCGCTTGATCTTTCGATAGCGGCCGTAGACGAACGCGGAGTTGACCTGCACCTCGACATCGTCGGTGGCGAGGTCACAGAGCACGAGCACGTCCGGCCGGCCGAAATCGACCTCGGTGTCGGTCTCCTGTCCGAATCGCTTGCCGACCTCGCGGTTGAACTCGCTTTTGAGCAGTTCACCTGCTTCGGGGTCGAGCCCGACATCCTCACGGAGCAGACGGTCGTTTTCCTCGATCAGCGGCGGGACGCGGGTCCCGATCTGGTAGCCCTCGAACTGGTAGCCGCGGACGGCGCTTGCGGCCTGTCTGGCCCACCAGTCGTAGCGTTCGCATTCGTTTTCACAGACCCAGCAGTCGTCGCCGGCCTCGAAATCGTCGTCGTCGGCGAGCGCGACGGCGGTGCGGAGGCCGCGGCCCCGTTCGCGGTTGGTGAGTCCGAAGCTCCGGTCGGCGACGAGGCGGCCGAGACAGGGATCACAGAGCGGCCCTGTCTCCAGCGCGCGGCGTGTAAGCGAAAGAACGTCCATTACCCGAAGGTTGTCCCCGGTCCGTAATTCAGTTTCGGAGCGATGATTTGTATGGGAACACGTTCATTGAAATCCAGATGTTGCAGGTTAGAACAGCCAGAAAGCCCCGTAGATTGTGTCACAGGCCACGTGGGGTGGGACTGAAAGGGGCGGTGGGCTACGCGAACCCCGACGGTCGCGGCTTCGCCGCGGCCTCGGGAGACGGTGTCTCCCGGTGACGCAAGCACCCACGGCGCGCAGCGAGTCGCGGGAGCGTAGCCCACCGGGGCTTTCTGGCTGTTCGCAGTCACCGACTCCCCAACAACTCACCAGCAAACAACAACCCCTAGCAGATATGGAGAGTTATGTAGGTGGACGCGTTAGCTTCTCACAGAACAGTCGTCCATGAGCGAAGGGGAAGAAAAACTCGTCGACACACAGGGGGATTACCTCTACGCCGTCAAAAACGGCGAGCCACTGCCAGACGCACAGTGGCGCTCCTGCCGGATCGTGATCAGCAGCGAGCGACTGGTGCTCTCGACGAGTAGCAACAAGCAGGCGATTCCCCACTCGAAGATTCTCGTCCCCGAGAAAGACGAAGATCTCGTCCCCGACGGAATGACCGCACCGGGCGCGACAGCACTCCAGATTGGCAACAACGTCATTCTCGTCGACGCCCAGGAGATGGGGGACTTCGAGTCCGAATACTGCCGGGCCGCGCTGCACGACGAGGTCATTCTCGTCAAGTATCCGGCCATCGTCGGCGGCGTCGTCCAGGAGGATGCCTCCTGGTCGAAGGCTCGCTTTCGCCTGGATGACGACGAAATCGTCCTCGGTCTACCCGACAACGAGACCGTCACCTTCCCCATCGACGACGTGGGGACCGTCGAAACCGCGACCGAGCAGGTCGCCGGCGAGCAGCGCGAGGTCGTCAAAGTCGAACACACCGACGAAGAGGATCGCAGCGTCGAGACACACTTCTCGGGCGTGACGTGGCATCCCCGGGCGCTGGCGACACTCCTGCGCAACACCATCGAGAACCGCCAGAACGAGTACGAACTCGACGATCTGGACAGTCAGGTGTTGATGGCGCTGTACTCCGGCGTCTCGCCGTTCGAGATGGCCGACTTCGTCGGGACGGATGTCGAGGAAGTCGAAGAGATCTACCAGAAGTTGCTGGACGCCGGGGCCGTCGACAAGGTCCGCGAACGGACCGAGGTCAGCCTGAACGCGAAAGGGCGCAATCTCGCGAGCGAGGCGATGAACGAGAAGTGAGGCGGTTTTGCGGGCGAAATCCCCGATAGCCGGACAAAACCTATAATTGCCCCTGTGCCGTACGCTCGACAACAGCGTTGCTGTCATGAGTGACACAGAAAAGAAAATCGAGGACACGCAGGGCAAATATCTCCACGCGATCAAGGGGGGTCGGGAACTGACCGACGCCGAGTGGGAGAACTGCCGAATCGTCCTGACGAACCAGCGGGTGATGATCATCACGGACTCGAAAATCTCGGTCCCGCTCGAAGAGATCGATGTCCTCGACGAACGGGTCGACGTCAACCGGAACGCGGCCTCTGAATCCTACTACACCGCTCTTGATGTCGGCGAGGACGTGTTACTCATCACGACAGCCGATTACGAGGGCTTTCGGACGAACTTCTTCCGAGCGATTCTCGACGAGGCCGTCATCTACGTCAAGCATCCCGCGGTCGTCGGCGGCGTCGTCAAATCAAGTGAGTGGCAGCGCGGTCGCCTGAAACTCACCAAAGAGACGGTGCGGATGGTGCTCGAAGATGGGCAGAAGTTCATCATCGAACGGGACGATATCGGTGAGATGGAAGTCGACGAACGAGAAGTCGCTGGCGAGGAACGCGGCGTGGTCGAAGTCGAACACACCGACGAAGAGGGAACCAGCGTCGAAACCTACCTCTCCGGCCGGCAGTATCACATCTCCGTGCTCAAGCAGTTGTTGGAAGAGGGTGCCGAGCGCAACCGCGCCGATCTCGATCTCACCGCGACCGAGCAGCGGGTCGTGATGGCACTGTATTCGGGCGTCTCGCCGTTTGCAATCAGCGACTTCGTCGGTGTCGATGTCGAGCGCGTCGAGGAAATCTACGATCAGTTGATCGAACTTGACGTAATTCGGGTCGTCCGCGAGCGCAAGGAAGTTTCGCTGACGCCGCAGGGTCGGAAGGTCGCCGGCGAGGCGATGGGCGAACAGTGAATCGATAGCAGATTTTTCTGTGACATGTTACCACCGGTTGGGATTAAGTAACAGGCCAGCGAACTCCGGCGTATGCCAGCCGAATCGTTCACACTCGGGGCGGCACAGATCGAACCAGTCTATCACGACAAGGAGGGGACCCTCGACAAGACCTGCCGGTATATCGAACAGGCGGGCGCGGAGGGCGTCGACCTGCTCGTCTTCCCGGAGACGTACTTCCCGGGCTACCCCTACTGGCGAGGCAGCGTCTCGATTCCCCGCTGGACCGATCTGATGGTCGACCTCCAGAAGAACAGCCTCCACGTCGAGGACGAGGCCGTCGAGGTTCTGGGCGAGGCCGCCGCCGAAGCGGATGTCCACGTCGCGCTGGGCACGAACGAGTTGAGCGACCGAAGCGGTAGCGAGACCATCTACAACAGCATCTTCTACTTCGACCGCAGCGGCGACCTCGTGGGGCGACACCGGAAATTGATGCCGACCCAAGAAGAACGAGCCATCTGGGGGCGAGGCGATCCCTCCAGCCTACAGACCTACGACACAGATATCGGCACACTGGGGGGACTGATCTGCTTCGAGAACCACATGACCCTCTCGAAGGCTGCGCTGACGGCGATGGGTGAGGAGATCCACGCGGCCGTCTGGCCAGGCTTCTGGGAACAGCACGGCCATCCGGGCGACAAGAGCAGAGCGGAGACAGCCGAGGCCGTCGATACGTGTGACATTTATCCGGCAATGCGCGAATACGCCTTCGAGACGCAGTCCTTTGTCGCGGCCTGTTCAGCGTATATGAGCGAGGACGTGCCCGAGGGGTTCACCGAGGAGGAACTGGGATTCAACGTCGCCGCCGGCGGGAGCATGCTCATCAATCCCGCCGGAATCGTCAAGGCCGGGCCGCTGATCGGCGAGGAAGGGCTGCTGACCGCAGACTTCGAGCGCGACGAGCGCCGCGCGACGAAGGCCTACTTCGACGCGATGGGCCACTACACGCGGTGGGACGCCGTTTCGCTGTCGATCAGCGACGAGACGCTCGAACCCGCTCGGGCGAAAGACGGCTCAGCACAAGTGCGGCAAAATGGACACCTCTCGGCCGCAACGGCACAGACGCTGGCCGAAGAACACGACGTGTCTATCGAGGCGGTCGAAGAGATTGCCGACGCTGTCGCCGACCGCCAGAGCTAGCGCGGCGTTACTCCCCGAACCGCGTGATCGGGTCGAGTTCCGCAGGATCGGTGTTCTCGTCGAAGGCTTCGCGGGCGATGGTCCGGAGGTGAACCTCGTCAGCCCCGTCGACGATACGGAACGGTCGGATCGACTCGTAGAAGTCCGCGATCGGGAGATCCTTGCCGATCCCGTTGCCGCCGAGATACTGCAGCGCGGTGTCGATGGCGTCCTGTGTCGCCTGCGCGGCGTAGACTTTGCTCATCGAGACGCCGATGCGAGCCTCCTCGCCGGCGGCAATTTTGTCGGCGGTGTGCCGAACCAGCGATCGGGCAGCGTTCACCTCTGCCTCGCGGCGGGCAATCTCGAAGCGGGCGCTCTGTTTCTCGGCGAGCGAACTGCCGAAGCCCTCGCGTTCTTCGAGATAGCTCCGGGTGACCGTCAGTGCGCGCTCGGCCATCCCCGAGAATCGCATGCAGTGAGTGAGTCGGGCCGGGCCGAGTCGTTCCTGGACGTGGGTGAATCCTTCGCCGACTTCGCCGAGGACGTTCTCCTCGGAGACGCGCACGTCGTGGTATTTGATTTCGGCGTGGCCGGTGCCGTGGAGTTCACTGCCCAGATGCGGGACGTTGCGAACGATTTCGACGCCGTCGGCCTCGACGGGCACGACGAAGACCGTACAGGCCTCGTAGGGGTGTGCGTCGGGATCGGTCCGGGCGAGCACGAGCAGCACGTCCGCGCGGATACCGTTAGAGGTCCACCACTTGTGGCCGTTGATGACCCACTCGTCGCCGTCCTTCTCTGCTGTGGTCTGGATCATCTTCGGGTCCGATCCCGCGCCCTGCATCGGTTCGGTCATCGAGAAGCCGGAGTGAATCTCGCCCTCGACGAGCGGTTCGAGATACTCCTCTTTCTGGAGGTCGCTCCCGTGGAGTTCGAGCAGGTGCATGTTCCCCTCGTCGGGGGCGTCGACGCGCATCGCCGGCGGGCCGAGGAGACTCCGCCCGGCCTGCTCGAAGGTCGGCAGACAGTCGTTGAAATCGTAGCCCATCCCGCCGTACTCCTCGTCGATCTGTGGGGCGTAGACGCCGTACTCCTTTGCCGCGGCCTGCAGTTCCGAAATCGTCCCGTCCGAGACTGTCGTCCCCCCCTCTAGCTCTCGCTCTTTCGGAATGACGACCTCTTCCATCAGGGCCTCGGCGCGCTCGGCCAGTTCCTCTGCTTTATCTGAATCGTTAAACTCGAACATCGGTGTGTCTATACCACTATGTATTGTACAATGTAAATCAACATACCCCGTAATGGGGGGTAGTATTTATACGGGCAGATATTCAGGACACAAGCCAACTGGAGACGCAGACTCTGCTTCACCGGCTTGCACGAGGGCTGGTCGTTACGAGAGACAGGTGAGATTGCCGAATTCGTCGCCGTAGACGAGTCGGTCGTCTGCGATTGCGACGGAGGTCGTCACCTGGTAGTTGTCCTGATAGTTCCACACCAGCTCACCGGTCTCCCGGTCGTGAGCGAACAGTTGCGCGCCCCAGGTCCCAAGGTACGCTCGCTCGGTCCCGACGGTGAAGTTCGTCGGAATCTCCTCGGGCCGTTGGGCCGTCCAGAGTGGTTCCCGGGTGTCGAGGTCGACTGCTCTGAGCGGGTAGCCAGCGAGGTAGGCAATTCCGTCTGTGATCGCAATGGTCTCTTTGCCGCCCACCTGGCTCGTCCACAGTTCGGTGCCGTCCTCGGCATCCAGTGCGTACAACACCCCATCGCCCCAGGCGAAGTAGACGACTCCGTCGACGACAGTTGGCGACGGAATCCCACCCTGACTGGAGATGCGCTCCTGCCACAGTTTTTCGCCGTCGGTCGAGGCGGCGTAGAGGTTGTCGTCTTTGCTCGCGAAATAGACAGCTGTCTCGGTGACGTGCGGTGTCGATCCGACTCCGGCGGCGGTTCTGACCCGCCATCGCTCCCCGCCGTTTGTCGCCGACAGTGCAACGAGGTGTTCGTTGCTCGGAACATAGAGTGTCTCGTCCGCAATCACCGGACCGCCGTCGGTGAACACGCGGATGTCGGTCGTCCAGTACGGTTTCCCAGATTCCAAGTCGAGTGCCGCGGCCCCCTTGCTGCCTGCGACGAAGACGGTATCTGACGCCACCGCGACCGGGGCCGTCGCGCCGCCGGTCTCGTAGCGCCACAGTTGGTCTCCGGACGACAGCGAGATTGCGTACAACTGGTCGTCCCAACTGGTCGCGAGTACTGTTCCGTCGACGATGACTGGATCACCCTGGAGTTCGTCGTCCGTTGTCACTGACCACTCGACGGACGGTTCCTCGGCCGGGCCTGTCACCGTCCCCGTTCCGGTCCCCGTGTTGGCGGTGTCGCCCTGAAATGTCCGCCACGAGTCCGTAAGTTCGGGCATACCGCCATCTCCGTTGCTACCAGAAGAATCTGACCCGTCTGGCTGCCCGCCACCGAGGCAGCCCGCAGCGAACGCGGCGAGTGAGCCACCGGCCGCGCGTAACACGTTCCGTCGATCCATAGCGAAGACAGACAGATAAAAGTAATAAATATACTGATACAGTATATCGGTCGTGTCGCTTCGGCGCTATGGGCGGGTTCCACCGCCGAGCGAAGCGAGCATCCCGACCGGGAAGGAGACGGGCCGGTAGCTTCATGTCTGACCGTCCGGAACGCCCCTGCATGGCAGCAATCGATCCGGACGCGGTTTTCTGGGATATCGGCGGCGTGATCGTCAATCTGGAGAGTATCCAGTCGGGCCACCGCAGTTTTGTCGAGTCGCTACTGGAGGAGTATCAGTCCCCGCTCCCGCCGGCGGAGGCGCTGGAGACGTGGCGCAGCGCCCTCGGCGAGTACTTCCGCGGCGGCGAGGGCACCGAGTATCGCACGGCACGAGAAGGGTATCACGTCGCCATCGACGAGATTCTGTCCGGAAGCGCCGACGAGGCCGACTGGGAACCGCTCTTCCAGCGAATCCACGACGACCATGCCGAACCGAACGACGGTGCAGTCGAAACGATCCGACGGCTCTCGGAGGGTGAGTTCCATCTCGGCGTGATCAGCGACGTGGACGACGAGGAGGGCGAACGACTACTGAAGACCTTCGGCGTCCGGCAGCATTTCGACTCCTACACGAGTTCCGAGGCAGTCGGATACAAGAAACCCGACCGGCGGATGTTCGAGACAGCACTCGAAAAGGCGGGTGTCGAGGCCGAGCAGGCCGTGATGATCGGTGACCGCTACGCCAACGATATCGAGGGGGCAGACGCAGTCGGAATGACGACTATTTCCTACGGTGCCGAGGACGGCCCCGCAGTCGATTATCACGTCGACGACCTGCGAGAGATTCTGACGCTGGTCGGGATGGAGGAGTGAGTCAGCGGGGACTTTTAGTGTCGTCTCTCCGAACCCGGAACGATGCCATCGTTCGTCGAACAGGCAGAACCGGGGTCGGTCTTTTCGTTGCTCGCCGACGAGAATCGCGTCGGGATTCTTCGTGCACTCTGGCAGACAGAGGACCCGCTCAGCTTTTCGGAGTTACACAGCGCGGTTGATATCAAGGACTCGGGACAGTTCAATTACCATCTGGACAAGCTTGCCGGACAGTTCGTCCAGAAAACTGCGGGGGGCTACAGCCTCACCGAACCGGGTCGGCAAATCAACGGCGCAATCGACGGCGGCACCTACACTGCCGCGGGCTCGATGGAGCCGATTCAGCTCGATCCACCCTGTCCGACCTGCGGCGGGCAGCGTACACTCACCTACGAGGACGAACGCCTCCGGGTCGAGTGTGACTCCTGTGACGTGGTTGCGGCCTTTGGCGTCCCGCCAGCAGTGTTCGCCGGGCGAGCGCGCGAAGAGATTCCTGCTGTTGCGGGCCGGTATCTCCGGGCAGAACTCGCCCGCCTAGAGAACGGCTTCTGTCCATACTGTGGCGGCCACATCGAGTGCCGCGTCGGCCTCCCCTCACCGCCGCCTGGTGAGTCGCTATCCGGGGTTGACGAATCGTTTCCGATCGTTCGATACGACTGCCAGCAGTGCATCACCGAGCCGACCAGCGGGCTGACGCTCGCGCTGTTTTCTCACCCGGCGGTCGTCGCCTTCTATCACGACCACGGTATCGACATTCGCGAGCGCTCAGTCTGGGAATTTCCCGTCTTTGCCGGCGAATCTGAACGCATCGAGAGCGAAGAGCCACTCAGAGCCAGTACGACCTTCACCGTCAACGGGGACGAGCTAACACTCACCGTCGACGAACACCTGTCGGTTGTGGCGGGTGAGTGAGTGGCTCAGAACTCACTGAGACTCGTCTGATTCTGCTTGATTGTCGTCGCGTCGTAGCCCTCGCTCGTGAGATGCTCGGCGAAGGCATCACCGGAGCCGTGTTGCGTGTAGATCCGGTCCGGGTCGGCCGTCTCGACGAGCGCACAGAGTTCCGCGAAATCGCCGTGATCCGAGAGCGGAAAGGCAGTGTCGAAGTTTCCGCGGAATCGGTAGGCGGAGTCGACCGCCCACCCCGAGAAGCCGGCTGTCTTCGCGTCGGCTTCCTCGGCGAGGTCCTCGATCCAGCCGATGCGAGCGGTCGTCATCGGAAGGACGAGTGCATCGCCCACGTCGAGTTCGACCGACTCGTCGAAGTTCGCGGCGGGGAACTCGACACCGAGATGCTCGGCGATGGGTTCGTTGACTCGCTGGACCGCGTCGGTCGTGTAGACGGTTCGGCCCGCCTGCTCGGCAAGTAGTTGGAGTTTCTGCGCGCGGCCGAGGGCGTACCCAAAGAGCACGACGGGAGCGTCGGTGTCGGCCAGCCAGTCGAGAATCTGATCCACGATATCGTCGTGGTCGGGGAACTGGTATTCCGGTTCGCCGTAGGTCGCCTCGGTAATCAGTACGTCCACATCCGGGGCCTCGAATCCAGAGAGGTAGAAGCGCGACCGGGTGCAGATATCGCCGGTATAGCAGTAGCGAGTGCCGTCCGGGTCGGTGACGACCGCGGCCCGCGAGCCAGCGACGTGGCCCGCCGGGAGCAGTTCGACGCGGTCGTCGGTCGTCCTGTGGAGTGCCTCGTCGCGGCGGGCGGTACCGAGCGCCGCAGTGAGTGCAGAGCAGACGGCTGTCGTCTCGCCGTCGGGAAGATGGTCGCCGTGGGCGTGGGAGACGACCGTCACGTCGCCGTCTGGATCGTCGGCGTCACAGACGATTCGGGTTCCGTCAGAGAGTTCGATCTCGATCCCGTCGCGGTACCGGACTGTCACAGTGCGACGTTGGACTGAGAAGTAAAGAGCGTTCGTGCTACTCCGGATCGGAGACGGAGCGCTCGGTAATCTCGCCGGCAATCGGCGTGCGCATCGTCTCGGCGATGGATTCTGCGTTTGCCAGCGCCCACATGAGTTTGACTTTCGCGGTGCCAGGGAGCATATCTTCGCCCTCGACGACGCCGGCGTCGAGCAGATCACGGCCGGTGTCGTAGACCCGGTCACAGACGCGGCCGTCGAGACACTGGCTGGTCATGACGATGTCGGTGCCGGAGTCAGTGAGTTCTTCGATGTTGTCGATCCAGGACGTGTTCACGTGGCCCAGCCCCGTGCCCTCGATGACGAGACCGGCGCTGTCTGTGACGGCGTCGAGCAGCGACGGGTCGGTGCCGGGCGTGAACTTGACGAGGTCGACCTCGGTTTCCAGTTCGGGCGCGATATCGAGGTCGGCGTCGTCGCGTTGCTGGTACTCACGGCGGAACGTAACCTCGGTGTCGCCGGCACCGTACTCGACGGTGCCGAGCGGTCGCTGTCCAATCGTCTCGAAGGCATCGCGCCGGGAGGTGTGATTCTTCCGTGCGCGCGTGCCGCGGTGCAAGGCGCAGTGATCGTCGGACTGGCTCGCGTGCATGCAGATCAGCACTTCGGCGCAGTCGCTTTTCGCTGCCTCGACCGCACAGACCGCGTTCATCACGTTATCGGAGGAGGGTCGGTCAGCCGAGCGCTGGCTGCCGGTGAAGACGATAGGGACCGGGGTATCGAGCATGAAGGCCATGGCGCTGGCAGAAAACTGCATCGTGTCCGTCCCGTGCATCACGACGACGCCGTCCGCGCCGGCCTCGATTTCCTCGTGAATCGCGTGGGCCAGATCCTGCCAGACGTCCGGCGTCATGTTCTCCGAGAGGATGTTCGCGACGACGCGGCCGCGGTAGTTCGCCCGGCCAGCCAGATCCGGGACTGCTCGCAGCACGTCCTCGGCGTCGAACTGGGCGGTCACCGCACCGGTCCGGTAATCGACCGTCGAGGCGATGGTGCCGCCGGTCGAGATGAGCGAAACCGTCGGCAGATCCTCCTCGAACTCGATGCTTGACTGGCCGTCTTCGTCCTGTGCGCTCTCGACGTCGTAGACATCGGATTCGAGGACTTCGACTGTCGCGTCCTCGCGGTCGATGCCGACGTTGTACCCACTTTCAAGCTTCACGACCAGTTGCTCGGGCGTCGAGGAGGGCAGCAGCACACCCTCGAACTCCTGGCTGCCGCGTTCGACGTGAACCCTATCGCCTTCGTTCATACTCCGGAGTATCCGCCGGTCGGACTTGAAACCATCCGTTCCGGACTGCTGCAGACAGAGTAGCCTCAGCGGATCTCTGTCACCGACACCGCACTCGGGCGGTCGATGGTGATCCACTCGGAGACCGTTGCGCTTCCCTCCGGCGTGAAGATTGTCAGTTCCGTCGGTTCCTCCATATCGTCGAACAGACATTCGAGCTCGAACTCCGGTTCGGCATCGAGCTGTTCGTCTACTGCTGGCTGTTCCTGTATCGACATCTGTGAATCAGGTCCGTGACTCCTCGTCGTCGCACTCGGGTTCGGTCGAACGGTGCGTCCGGGCGTATTCGGTGTGGGGAGCGAGCCAACTTCGGTCAGTATTTCGCGCCATATCACTGTGAAGTCGACAATACTATTAAATTCTTTTGGATGTATGGCCATTAATTCCTAATATTGGTTTGATTATATTCATCGTAGAGAGATAGGAGGCAACGACTGCGCACCATCGGGCCCAGTTGGGTGAGAAACGTGAAAAGAGATTATATGCCGTACTCCCAACAAATACGTGTCATGGATTGGGAAGACATACCAGTCCGGGAGGTGATGTCGACGCCGGTTCGGGAGACGGCGGGGACAGTGCCGGCGACGGAGGCCGCCCGTATACTCTGTGAGGAGCGGATCGGTTCTATCCTCGTTCGGGGAACGCCAGATGGGATCCTCACCGACACCGATATCGTTCGAGCAGTCAAGGAGGGACGTAATCCCGAAACGGCAACCGTTGCGGAACTCAGAAGCAGTCCGGTCGTCACCGTGGAGGCAAAGGCGGATTTACTGGATGCTGCAGAGTTGATGACTGAACACGACATCAAGAAACTCCTCGTCACTGAGGGCGAGGAATACGTCGGGATCGTGACGACGACTGATCTGGTCGATCAGGCCGCACCGGAACTGGAGGAGATCATCAACGTCTTTGCGACAGATTGAGTCAGCCAGGGAGGATCACAGTCGGCAGGATGATCCAGAAGATGGCCGTCCCGAGAACGACTGCGAGAATCCCGTACGTAGAGGTCGGTTTTCGGTCGTAGATGCGGTAGGCGCAGTACAGCGCCGGTAGCGCGGTGAGAATCGGCGTCAGAAAGAAGCCGAAGGCGGCGATGAGTCCACCGCCGTACTCCCACATCGCCAGAGAGATACCCTCACCGGAGTCGACGGCGGCACCGCAATTGTAACACTTGTCGCTGCCCTCGATTATCTCCTCGCCACACTCCGGGCAGATTGGCCCATCCGCGGACTCACCCTCGCCAGCTTCGGCAGCCATAGCTCACGGTTTGGGTCGAATGTCCATAAGCGACTCCGTTCGGACTCAGAGAAACTCGCGAACGTCCGAGTACCACATGTCGTGTTCGTCGGTTTCGCCGATGGCGCGAGCGATCCTGACGGCGATGGCGTGCCAGCAAAGTTCCTCGGGATCGTCGGGATCGAGGTTGTACTCCGCGTCCTTGCAGTCACAGCCGTCGTCTTCGACGATGTACTCCTCGGCGCGGCCGACGACGACGGTAAAATCGCGGTACTCTTTGACACGATTCTCGGAGACGGCCTCGATGGCTCGGTCGCCGCGGTCGCCGTGCAGTTGCATGATCTGGTCGACAGCCTCGGGAGTGAGCGTCCCCGCGTCGGCCAGCCGTCGTTCCCAGTCATCGACCGCAGTCACACCACGGGCTATGGGTGCCCCTGTGAAAATGGCGTCGGTCGGCACGGATCGACGGGGCGTATGAGAACGAGAGTATGAACGATTGCGGTCGGTGAAACCGTGATTTGAGCCACCGACGGAACAAGGCACCACAAGGCCAAACGAAGAGTGTCTTCGGCCCTCCAGCAACACAGGTTCACAGCTCGTTACTCGAATTTGCTGCCGGACTCCGCCGCGACAGCCAAAGCCGGGTATTCGGACAGAATCCGAGCGGAGAGTGAACGATCACGGATATTCATGGGAAAATCGGGGACGCGTGGCGGGCAGAAAACGGAAACACTGAACCCTTATGTGCGCCCGCTTCAAACTCCCCAACAGAGACTCGAATGAGTGATTGGATCGCAATCGGGGCGCTCGCGGTCGTCGCAGTGGCGATTCCGATGTCGATGATGGTCGTGTCGTGGCTGATCCGGCCGAGCGTGCCCGAACAGGGGAAACGCGCCACCTACGAGAGTGGCGAGGTGCCGACGGGGAGCAGTCGCCGTGTCAAATTCAACATCCAGTACTACATGGTCGCACTGCTTTTCGTCATCTTCGACATCGAGACCGCGTTCATCGTCCCGTGGACGGTCATCTTCGACGGCGCGGTCGAGGAAGTCGGCTTCGTGCAGGCGTTCGTTCCGATGGCAGTGTTCATCGGACTGCTCGTCGTCGGCCTCGCGTGGGCGTGGCGCAACGGCGCAGTGCAATGGGTTCGCAGCGCGCGAGCCGAACGCCAGCGGGTAGAGTAACCATGAGCAAGGAACAGGAACTTCACGACACGCTGGAACAGGCACAGTCGAACGGACAGTCGACCCAGACCGACCGGATGGGATCGGGGGCAGACGAGCGGTTCAACTCGAAGCTCCGGCAGGCCTTCGGGAGTACGCCCTTCATTCTCACCAAGTTCGACAAGTTCATGAACTGGGTGCGGGGGAACTCGATGTTCATGCTACTCTTTGGAATCGCCTGCTGTTCCATCGAGATGATGCACACCTACGCGACGAAACACGACCTCGACCGGTTCGGGGCCGGCGTTCCGCGGGCCTCGCCGCGACAGGCGGACGTGATCATCGTCCCGGGGACCATCGTCTCGAAGTTCGGCCCGCGGATGAAACGCGTCTACGACCAGATGCCCGAGCCCAAATTCGTCGTTTCGATGGGCTCGTGTACGATTTCGGGGGGGCCGTTCCAAGAGGGCTACAACGTCATCAAGGGCGTCGAGGAGATCATTCCGGTCGACATCCACGTACCGGGCTGTCCGCCGCGACCCGAAGCGCTCGTCTACGGCGTCCTCAAACTGCAAGAGCAGATCCGCAACGGAGAGAGCGCACCGGTGACGGTCAAGCCGTACGAACTCGAACAGTTCGGCGATCTCGACCGCGACGAACTCGTCCAGGAACTCGCCGGCGAGATCGACGAAAACGACCTCGTGATGCGGTACAACTGGGTTGATTCGCCATGAGCCTGCAGGAACCCGCTGCCGACCTCGATCTCGGTGAGACACCCGACGGCGAGTTAGATTACGGCGAACTCGCCGACTTACTCGGCGACCATGTCCTCGAACGCGAACAGCACGTCCACGCCGAGGGCTTCGTCGTCCGTCCAGACGAAGTCGAGACGGTGCTGGCAACGCTGAAGCGTGAGGCTGGCTTCGACCACTGTTCCTGCGTCACGGCTCAGCAGTATCAGGACCGCTACGAATCG
Source organism: Halovenus anhuiensis (assembly GCF_037080055.1). Taxonomy (NCBI): domain Archaea; kingdom Methanobacteriati; phylum Methanobacteriota; class Halobacteria; order Halobacteriales; family Haloarculaceae; genus Halovenus; species Halovenus anhuiensis. The sequence continues at coordinate 120,642 of NZ_JBAOJI010000006.1, read as the reverse complement.
ATCTACCACCTCAAGAAGTACAAGGACCCGACACAAGAGCTGTCGGTGATCGTGCCGACGCCGTCGGATGCCCCGCTGAGCCAGACCGGAGCGGAGGTCTACGACACTGCGATCTGGCACGAACGAGAGGCGTACGACCTGGTCGGCATCGAGTACGACGACCATCCCGACCTGCGCCGGATTCTCCTGCCCGAAACGTGGCAGGGCCACCCGATGGGGCTGGATTACAACCAGAACAAACCGCAGGTCGTGCCGCTGCGAGAACACGCCAACCCGGTCGAGGAGAAGACCCAGGTGCCGGGCGAGTCCGATACGATGTTCATCAACATCGGTCCGCACCACCCCGCAACCCACGGCGTGCTCCACCTGAAGACCGTGCTGGACGGCGAGCAGGTCGTCGACGTGGATCCGGATATCGGTTATCTCCATCGGTGTGAGGAGCAGATGTGCCAGCAGTCGACCTACCGCCACCAGATCATGCCCTACCCCGACCGGTGGGACTACATTTCGGCCGGGATCCTCAACGAGTGGGCCTACGCCCGCACGGCCGAAGAGATGGCCGATATCGAGGTGCCCGAATACGCACAGATCCTGCGGACGATGTCCTCAGAGATGTGCCGAATCGCCGCACACCTCCTCGCCGTCGGGACCTTCGCGCTGGACATCTACGGTGACTTTACGGCAATCTTCATGTACGCCATCACCGATCGCGAGAAGCTCCAGAACCTCTTGGAGGATCTGACCGGCCAGCGGCTGATGTTCAACTACCTCCGACTGGGCGGTACAGCGTGGGATCTGCCGGAACCCCGCGATGAATACTTCGAGAAAGTACGGGACTTCTGTGAGTACATCCCAGAGCGCCTGGAGGAGTACCACAACCTGCTCTCGTCGAACGAACTGTTCCAGATGCGCGTGATGGACACGGGCATTCTCCCACCGGAGGAGGCCAAAAGCTACGGCTGTACGGGACCGGTCGCACGCGGGTCGGGCATCGATTACGACCTGCGCCGGGACGATCCGTACGGCTACTATCCGGAGGTCGATTTCGACGTGATCACCGACGACGGCTGTGATAACTTCTCGCGGGCGCTCGTTCGACTCGAAGAGATGCGCCAGTCGGCCCGGATCATCGAACAGTGTGTCGACGCGCTCGAAGCGTATCCGGAAGAGGAACGCGAGATTCAGGCCAACGTTCCGCGGACGCTCAAACCCGAACCGGACACGGAGATTTACAAGGCCGTCGAGGCCGCGAAAGGTGAACTCGGGATCTACATGCGCGCAGACGGGACGGACAAGCCGGCCCGGTTCAAGATCCGCAGTCCCGCGTTCTGTAACCTCCAATCGCTCGAAGTCATGGCCGAAGGCGAGTACGTCCCCGATATGGTCGCGGCGCTGGGTAGTCTCGACATCGTCCTCGGGGAGGTGGACCGATGACACTGCCGGACACCATCAGCGGCCTGCTCGGCATCGAGGGGCTACTCGGGACCGTCATCGGTTCGTTTCTCGGCGCGGCACTGATCGGAACGATCATGCTCGCCAACGCCGCCCTTGCGGGACCGTGGGCCAAACGAAAGATCACGGCCGCCTTCACCGACCGAATCTCGGTCAACAAGTTCGGCCCCGGTGGCATCGGGATCATCATCCCCGACGCGGTCCGGTTGCTCTCGAAGGAACTGATCGTCCCCGAGGGCGTCGACCGCCCGGCGTGGGACATCGCGCCGGTGGTGCTGGTCTTCTCGGCACTGCTTGGCTTCGCGGTCATCCCGATGGGCAGCGGGATCCATCTCGCGGATCCTTCGGTCGGACTGATCTTCGTCTTCGCCGTCGCCTCCATCGCCTCGGTCAGTCTGGTGATGGCAGGCTACTCCTCGAACAACAAGTACTCTTTCCTCGGCGGACTGCGCGCCGTCGCGCAGAATCTCGCCTACGAGATTCCGCTCATCTTGACCGGCCTGTCGGTCGTTCTGTTCGCCGGATCGCTGCAGATGAGCGAAATCGTCGCCGCTCAGCAGGAACCACTCGTCGGGGCACTCGGCATCCCGGCGTGGTTCGCGCTGGTCAATCCCTTCGCGTTCGTACTCTTTATGATCGCGAACGTCGCAGAGGTCGGGCGAAATCCCTTCGACATTCCGGAGGCACCGACGGAGATTGTCGCCGGGTTCCAGACCGAGTACTCCTCGGTCTATTTCGTCCTGCTGTACCTCGGGGAGTTCGTCCACATCTTCCTCGGCGGTGCGCTGATCGCGACGATTTTCCTCGGTGGCCCGGCGGCGCCGATCGCCGCGCTGAGTGTCGTTCCCGGCTTCATCTGGTTCCTGATCAAGATCTGGGGCGTGTTCCTCTTCACCCAGTGGCTGCGCTCAGCGCTGCCGCGGGTTCGGATCGACCAGTTGATCACCATCGGCTGGAAGGGGATGCTCGTCCTCTCGATTGCGAATCTGTTCCTCACCGCGATCATCGTGGGGGTGCTCCCATCATGAGCGTGAACTATTCAACGACTGACTCCGTAGACGGAGGTATCGAGCCATGATCGGGATCCTGAAAGGAATGGCGACGACGATGAAACACGCCCTCGACGGGGAGACGTTCACCGTCGCCTACCCGAAAGACGAGCCGGAAGTCTCGCCGCGCTTCCGCGGCGTCCACAAGTTCAGCCAGGAGCGCTGTATCTGGTGTCGCCAGTGTGAGAACGTCTGTCCGAACGATACCATCCAGATCGTGATGGACGACAAGCGCAACGGCGAGCAGTACAACCTCCACATCGGCCAGTGTATCTACTGTCGACTCTGCGAGGAAGTCTGTCCCGTCGAGGCCATCGTCCTCACACAGAACTTCGAGTTCGTCGCCGACACGAAAGACGAGTTCGCACTCAACAAGGAGGAACTGAAAAACGTGCCGTGGTACAACGATATCGACCCCGTGCAGACCCGTGAGCCTGATCGGGAGGCGTGGGTCGGTGAAGGGGAAGGCGAAGTCGATTATCAGTAAAACTACTCGCACCGGTGAGTTACTCAACCGGACGCGAGCATAGCGAGCGTCCGGCCTTTTTCGCCCACGTTTTTGCCGGGAGGGTTCCCACAGGGAGCACTGCGACCGGGAAAAAGGTGGTGGGTCGGTGAAGGGGAAGGCGAAGTCGACTATCAGTAGTTCCGCGAGCGCGCCACTGCACGCTCGCGGCCTTTTTTGGTCCAGATTTTTTGCGTGAGTGGTGCGAGCGGAGCGAGCATCCCGAACGGAAAAAAGGTGGTGGGTCAGTGAAGGGGAAGGCGAAGTCGATTATCAGTAGTTCCGCGAGCGCGCTACTGCACGCTCGCGGCTTTGTGGATTCAGATTGTTTCGTGAGTAGTGCGAGCCGATACTGTGGATTGTAGCTGTAGTGTATCGTGAATAATCCGTTTGTACGAGGATTTATTCCGTCTGGAGACGTAACGTTGTGTATGAAAGAGCCACGCCCGGAGGTACAGGCAGACGAGGGGGCAGAGCCACCGGACTTCGAGCTATCGCCAGCCGACGAACTCGTCCGCGGCGAGCGGACCCGGGACGATTTTTTCGATGCGGTGCTCACGCTCGATAGCCCACAGACGGCCAGTGAGGTCGCCGACCGAGCGGGCCACGGTGTGGATGCCGCGCGGGAGTATCTGGAGTGGTTCGAGCGGATGGGAATCGTCACACAGGTCGGAGAGTCGCCAGCCACGTACAGACGAAACCAGGAGTATCTGGACTGGCGTCGAGTCCAGCGCCTTCGAGAAGAATACACCGACGACGAGCTTGTCGAGATGCTCGAACGGGCCGCTGAGCAAGATGAGGAGTTCGCCGAGACGTTCGGTGTCGACTCTCCCGACGCGCTGTCGATCACCGAGTACGCGTCCGAAACGAGTCAGTCGGTCGCGGCAGTCTGGGAAGACGTGACGGCGTGGCAGACGACCCGTCGGCGGATCGCACTGCTCGAACGGGCGCTGACCGGAACTGGCGGCAAAGCGAGCGGAAGTCAACCGGCGGTATGACAGACAGCGGCGCGCCCGTCGACTGGGATCGACTCGATCTCATCGCAGACCGACTCGCGTCGAGCGAGCGATTCCAGCGAGTGGAGTCAGAGCCGGAATTCGCCCCGGATCGGGTTGTCTGTGTTTACGAGCCAGGCCTGTATCCACAGCGTGTGCAGGATGCTCGAATCGAGATCACGTGGTTCCAGAACGGGGATTTCTCGATTCACTACCACGAGGAACACGATTCCGGGACCTTCGATCACCGATGGGACCGACATCCATCGGAACACAACACGCGCGACCACGTCCATCCGGGGCCGGACGCACCGACGCCGGGCGACGACGCATCACATCCGGCGGACTGGCGGGATGTCCTCTCGACGGTCCTCGAAGAGATCGAGGATCGACGCCGGGGTTTCTGGTAACCGGTCGGATTTTATTTCGGCAGGAGCTATTGGTTGCCAATGCGCACTCACCTCCGCCGACTCAAGATGCCGTTGCTCTACGTGATGGGGCTGTTCTACATCACCGCGGGCGTGACACATTTCCTCAGTCCCGAGTGGTTCCTCCAGATCGTACCGCCATTTCTCCCGGCGCCGCTGGCGCTGGTCTATCTCTCCGGAGTCGCCGAGATTGTCGTTGGCGTCGGCGTCCTGATTCCGCAGACGCGACACTACGCCGCGCTGGCGACAGTCGCGCTACTGGTCGCGGTCTACCCCGCGAACATCTACATGGCCGTCGGGGATGTCATGGGCAGCGAACTCGTCCAGTGGGGTCGACTGCCGTTGCAGGCCGTGCTCGTGGCGTGGGCGCTGTGGTATACGGAGTCCGGCGACGACGATCCGACGACGAACCCCACGGTTGGCGAGCGAGCGGACTGAGTTTCGGGACGAACGAGCAGATATCGACCGATATACCCAAACCAGCGCCGATCATACCTGCGGGTATGATTCAGAATCTTGCGGCGGGACAGGCCGGAATGACGAGCAACGTCTTCCTGGTCGACGGCGAGCGCACAGTGCTGGTCGATGTCGGCATGCAGTTCGATGTCGTCAGCGAGACCAGAGAGTACGTCGACGATATCGACGCCGTCGTCCTGACACACACCCACCCCGACCACATCGGGAATCTCGGCGACGTGACCGACACCTTCGGCGTCGACGTGTGGGGCTTCGATCCCGGCCAGCCAGGTGTCGACTACGAAATCGGAGACAACGAGCAGGTCAAGCTCGGCGACCACAGCTACGAAGCAATCCACACGCCGGGACACAAAAACGACCACATCTGTCTGTATTCCCCGGCGTCTGGCGTGCTCTTCGCTGGCGATCTCGTCTTCGCCAACGGTGGATTCGGCCGGACGGATCTGGAGGAGGGAAACCGGGAGGTGCTGATCGACAGCATCCAGCGACTCCTCGACGCTGTCGACGAGAACTGTTCGGAGATGTACACCGGCCACGGCCCGAGCGTGACGACGAATCCGGTCCAGGATATCGAACTCGCCTTTCAGGCCGCTCAGATGCAGTAATCAGGCCTCGAAGGACTTCCCGCACTCGGGACACTCCATCATCGCGCCCTCCTCGGTCATGACGAATTCGAGATATTCGCTGTCGCCACAGGCCCGACAGGGGGCCGCGACCCGAATATCGGTCGATTCCTGCGGCGCGCCGAGCGCGAGTGCGCGCACCTGCTCGTCGGACTCGTTGCGACCCTGCTGGTACTCGCCCGGCGGGAACCGGATCATCTCCTCCTCGCCGACGGTGACCGTCTCGCTGTCCGCAGTCGGGGACTCCTGGACCTCGAAGGTTGCCTCGCCTTCGAGAATGACGAACGCTTCCTCCTGGTCGAGATGGGCGTGTAACCCGCCGGTGAACTCCTCACCAGGATCGAGGACATAGTAGTTCATCGCGAAGTCGGTCGCATCGAGCGGGTCGGTGACGCTCTCGCTGTTCATCGGGTTCGACTGCGGATCGAGACCGTCGAGGTCGATTGTCTTCATGCAGCGAATGATCGGACGGATCAGTAAAAAGCGTGCCGTCAGTTTTGATTGTCAGGTTCGGTCAGTCAGGGACGACGCTGCTTACCACTCGTCTGCTACTGCCAGCAGTGCGTCGTAGGCGTCGCCGTACTCGGTCGCCACGGTATCGGAGTCGTGGCGTTGCTCGGAGGTGAGTGGAGGCAGTGTCACAGTGTCGACCGGGTCGGCGAGATCGATCACCGACGAGACGCGTTCTTCGAGTTGGCCGTGGAAGGATCCCTCCGCACCAGAGGCGACCGAACAGGCTTTGATAAAGCGCGAGCCGTCGAAAATCCGGGCGCGGCCCGGGTCGACGACCGCCACGGCGTCGGGGTCGATCCCCTGAACTGGCCGGGCGACATCGCTGTAGGATTCGACGACGGCCCGGTCGGTCGCCTCGATGGATTGGCCGAGCGCAGTTAACGCCGGCACGTGCGCCCGTTCCATCACCTGATTGAGTTGCCCGACCGAGTCGACGACGACTGCATCCGACAGCGGGAGATGCTCCCGCGCCGAGTCGGGAAGGTCGGCCTGTGCGTTGAGAATATACTGTTCACCAGCGCGGTCGAGCAGAAACTCCCGACCCTCTTGGCCGAGCAGTCCGCTGCCGTCGGCGGGTCGCCAGAGGCGGTGGACAGGGTTGATATCGGCCGGATCGAGACTGCCGGGGCTGGCCTTTGCGAGTCGGCGGGCATCCTTGCCGTAGATCCCGCCCTGTTCGATGGCGCTGCGGTAATCGTCGTGGTGATACCAGTAGTCGTTGCCGGCCCGTGGCTTGAATCCGACTGCCGTCGTCCGGGCGACCAGCCCGGTCGAGAAGGTCGTCTTCCCGGCATCGACCCGGTCCGAGCCGACGACCAGCAGTGTCATTGGGCGAGTCCGTAGTAGCCGGGGTCAGTGTCGTCGGTCGGTTCCGCGAAGACGAACTGCTCGGAGTGGTTCATCATCCACGGAATCGCCCAGTCGAGCAGGACGTTTTCGGTCTCGACGTCGAGTTCCTCCTCTGGGTCAAGTCCCTGCAGCAGTCGACCAATCTCGTAGACAGTGTACAGTTTGTCCGGGTCGAGGACCTCCTCGGGGTCCCGGAATTCGAGCGAGCGCAAATCATCGGCTGACTCTCTGTCGATGGGCATACCGACCCGTAATAGCAAGGAACTGGTAAACACTCCGGTCGACGGAAACAGCAGTTCCCTCGTGGGTACTCCACTGTATAGCGCTCGGCGCGGTTGCTGAACATATATGAGTCTGTGGCACCTACATCGGGTAATGAGTCGGTTGGGCTGGGCGTCAGCGTTGCAACTTGCACCCGGAGAATTCTCACTTGCGTACTATCTGGCAGCGTTCGTTCTGGTGCTTCTCATCATCGGTGCAGCGCTCGGCCTCTGGTTGATCCGCACGGAATCGGGCGAGCAACCCGTCGATTCCGAGCGACTGATCAACGCTTTCGACGAGCCCGTCGCAGTACTCGATCCGGAGGATACGGTGTTGCTGGCGAACGTCCCGTTCCGGACGATGTTCGACAGCGAAATCGAGGGAGACTCGGCAGCGGATGTCCTCGACGACTACCCTGCCATTCAGGAAGCCGTCGCCGAAAAGACGGAAAGAGATGTCGAGATGGAGCGAGAGGGACAACGACAGACGTATCGCGTGCTGTTGTACCCCATCGGTCGACAGCCCCGGCCGCCCCGGAAGTGGATCGTCTTACTGCACGATGTGACCGATCATCACGACCGGCAGGCCGAACTGGAAGCCGAAAACAAGCAGTTAGAGGAGTTTGCAAGCCTCATTTCTCACGACCTCAGAAATCCGCTCGATGTCGCCATCGGCCGGACGAACGCGGTCAAAGAACAGATCGACGATCCGGATCTTGAGGCCCATCTCGCTCGGACACAGGATTCCCACGAACGCATGCGACAAATTATCACGGACGTGCTCACGCTGGCCCGAGACAGCCACGGCGTCGGTGCGTTGGAGTCGGTGCCGTTAGAGACGGCCGTGATGGACGCGTGGTCACACGTCGAGACCAGCGAAGCCTCGCTGTCGGTCGATACGCAGGTCGTGATTCAGGCCGACCAGCAGCGACTCGTCAGGGTGTTCGAGAACCTGTTCCGGAACGCGGTCGAACACGGCGGAGACGACGTTTCGATCGAGATCGGCAGTATCGAGGGCGGTTTTTTCGTCGCGGACGACGGCCCGGGAATCGATCCCGACGACTGCTCCGTGATCTTCGAGCCCGGATACTGCAGCAGCGAGGACGGAACGGGACTGGGTCTCGCAATCGTCGCCGGTATTGCAGAGGGACACGGCTGGACGGTCTCCGTGACAGAATCGACCGACGGCGGTGCTCAGTTCGAGTTCACCAGTGTCGAGACTGCGCCGGAAGACCTCACCGCGCAGGCCGCCGAGTGACGGCTTCGACGTGTTTATTTTTCGGGCCGCCGCAATCGAGATATGGACGCACTCCACGTCTGTCTGAACGTCTCGGACGCCGACGAACTCGCACAGTGGTACAAGGACAATCTCGGCTTCGAGGACTCCTGGGAGTTCACCAGCGAGGACGGCCAGACCCGAAACGTCTACGTCGCCGACGGCAACGACTTCGAGCTCCAGCTTTCCGACACGGAGGGCAACGAGGAGTTCGAGAACGGCACTGCGTGGGATCACTTCGCCGTCCACGTGCAGGACGTGGACGCTGCCTTCGAGGAGATCGACGACCACGGCGTCGTCAAAGAGCCAGCCGACCAGCCCGCAGCCGGCGCGCGTACCGCCTTCATCGAGGACCCCGACGGCCACGTCGTCGAACTGATCGAGCCGCTGGAATAGCGGACTCGGACTGTCGGCTGCTGCCAAGCGCAGATTCGACCACCCATGCCAGTCACGTCACCGTGTACGAGCGTTTGTGAAGTCGAGGACGGGATCTGTCTCGGATGTGGACGGACCGTCGCCGAGATCGCCTCGTGGCGACAGCTCTCCGACGCAGAGAAGGAGGCAATCCTCGAGAAAATCGAGGACCGTGAGTACCCCTCCCCCGATAGCTGAGGAGACGGGATCGGTGACTCGTTTTCCGGAGGTCGATAGAATCTCGTAGTCGACCGCACGACTGCCCAACACGCTGTTTTTGTTTGCGCTGGCCCTGACAGCAGTATGGACGTTCCGCTCTACGAGACGCTGGAGGGACAGGTCGCACTCGTCACCGGCGCGACCCGCGGCATCGGGAAGCGAATCGCCGACGGACTCGTCGACCACGGTGCAACCGTCTACGCCGGCGCGCGGAATACCGACGATATCACCAGCGACGACCGACGAGCCATCGAACTTGATGTCACTATCGACACCCAGCGAGAGGCTGCTATCGAACGTATTCGCGAGGATGTCGGGCAGTTGGATATCCTCGTCAACAACGCCGGGATCATGGACAGCCGCGAGTCGCTGGCCGAGATGCCGGCAGAAGTGATCGACCAGACGCTGACGACGAATCTCCACGGCCCGATCCATCTGATCAAGGAAGCGCTGGACCTCCTGCTGGACCGGCCCGGCGGACGAGTCGTCAACGTCTCCTCGGGACTCGGGAAACTCACCGACCCGCAGACGGGCGGTATGCCGGCCTATCGAATCTCGAAAACCGGGCTCAACGGGTTGACGAAGTATCTCGACGGCGAGTACGACGATCTACTGGCGAACTCGGTCTGTCCGGGCTACGTCCAGACCGATATGACGGAGGGATCCGCACCGCGGACGCCGGAGAAAGGCGCGGAGACACCGATCTGGCTCGCACGATTCCGTCCCGACGGTCCGAGCGGGGAGTTCTGGCGTGACAGATCACTGAAGCCGTGGTAGTCAGGAGACGGCGAGCAGCGTCGCTACTACTTCGGTGGCATCAAAAAAACGGTGATGGTTTTGCGCCCGAATGTTCGGCAGCGACAACTCTACTCGAATAGCTCGACGACAGTGTTGTACTCGTCGGCGACTTTGTCCCAGTTGAGGACCTCGAAGAAGCCGTCGATGAACTCGCCGCGGTCCGGGCCGTAGTCGTAGTAGTAGGAGTGCTCCCACACGTCGCAGGCGAGGATTGGGTGTGCGCCCCAGAGTGCGCCCTGGTCGTGTTTGTCGACAGCGACGTTGCGAAGCTGTTTCGCAACCGGGTCGTAGACCAGAAGGGCCCACCCGCCTGCGGCGGATGCGGCGGCCTCGAACTCGCCTTTCCACCCTTCGTAGGAGCCGAAGTCCTCTTCGATGCGGTCTGCGAGGTCACCCTCGGGTTCGCCGCCGCCGTCCGGGTGCATGTTCTCCCAGAACAGCGTGTGGAGATAGTGGCCACAGCCGTTGTGGGTGACGTTACCGATAGCGCCGGCCGAGGAGCCGAAGTCCCCGCTCTCGCGGTTGTCGGCGAGTGTCTCTTCGGCACTTCCGAGACCGTTGACGTATCCCTGATGGTGGGTGTCGTGATGCCACGTCACCACCTGTTCGGAGATGTGTGGTTCGAGCGCGTCGTAGTCGTATGGAAGTTCCGGCAGTGCTGGGTCTGAATGTTCTGGCATTGGTAATCCCTCCGTACGGATATGTCGGCTGGGAGCATCAAAAAGGTTCCCGAGGCGGCGATTTAGCATCGAACCGACGAACGGCAGACTGAACGCTTATAAGCCTCAATCAGTTACGACTGCAAACCCAATGGAAACGAATCGGTTCGGTGGTCACCTGCGGCGGATGCGAAGTCGGCTCAGAGCCGCGTTCGCCGAGGATCACCCGCCGCGGGTGATCGCCCGCTACTTCGCGGCCGGGATTTTCCTGACCACGTTGCCGTCACTCGGACTCGTGATTCCCTTCCTCGCGTGGATCGGGGCACAGTTCGACCGGGCCAACCGGATCGCGTTGTTAGCCGCGGTTGCTGTTATGAATCCCCTCGCCAAGGGGACCGTCTACGTTGCGAGTTTCCTCCTCGGCGTCCAGTTGCTCGGCCCAGGCGCCGGCATCAGCAGAACGGATATCGGGCTCGATGCGGGACAGGCAGTCATCATCCGTCTGCTCGCTGGAAACGTCGTGCTCGCTGTCTTGTTCGCCGCCGTTGCCTATCTGCTCGCCTACTGGACGGCGCTCGAATACGACCGGCGAAAGAGTTGATTACTCCTCTCAAAGACCGAGCGTAACACACGGGACTCAACTATTTCGTTAGAAACTCATGGGCGACCTGAGCCCGTACCCCGACCCGATCGAGACCCTCCTGTGGGATTCCGCAGGAACGGTTCGTACCTGACGTTTCCGACCACATCGCTTCGGTCATCGTCGTCGCCATCCTGATTGAACGCCGCTTCTTCCGGACCCTCTCGGCTCCCCCACCAGTTGTTTCGTGCGTCGACGACGGGATCACCGGACGGATCTCTGCTTCCACCGTCGGTTCCGTTCTTGTTGTTCAGCCCGATTGCAACGAGGAACTGGTTCGCCCGGAACTGCACGCCACCACCGTCGCCGTCGATTTTGACCGCCTCCGGAAGAATTGTCTCCTCGCTTGTAATATTTTCAATCACATTCCGATTGACGACCGTGCCGGCCGTCGACGGCGAAGCGATGTTGATGCCCTGGGCGAAGGTGAAGCCAAAGTCAACACCATCACTGGGGTCTGAATCAGTACTGTCAGCGGCCACCAGGTCTCGAATTTCGTTGTTATTGATCGCAAAGCCGTCGGTTTCGTGCTGGACGACGATCCCAAGTGGGGCAATGTCACTTTCTATCTCACGAATGACGTTGTTGTTGACAGCAGTATCCGTGACTGTCCCCGGACCACTGTTATCTGCATCAAACAGGATCCCGTTGACCGTGGGGAAACCGGAGTCATCGGTCGTCTCCTGATCGAGGTCCTGGATGACGTTGTTCACAATCTCGATGTCGTCGTGGTCACCCTGCCCGACGTTGATTCCAGTCACACCCAGTCGTCCGGTCGGGCCAATATCCTCGACTGTGTTGTCTGTAATTGTGGCTCCGTCGTAGCCAGACTCGACCTTGATGCCGAGGAGACCGTCTGGGTTCGTCACGGTGAACCCCTCGAACGTGACACCGTCAGCCGCGATACTGACCGCTGCACTGCTTCCGCCGCCACCGTCGATTGTGGCCCCGTCGGAACTCTCGACTGTGATGCTCTTGTTGATACTTATCGGATCGTATGTGGCCGAATCTGTCACGACGATCGTGTCACCATCCTCTGCGTCGTCGATTGCATCCTGAATCGCACTCCCTCCACCAGAGACAGCGGTTTGGGCACTAACTGATCCTGTTATCAGGGTCCCCAAGCTCGCCGCCCCCGCGAGAGTTAGGCCTGTTTTCAAAACTCGCCGGCGTGATCTGTCATTGTTTTCACCAATCATACACCACTGTATGAGCGGTGATGTGTATGAAATGGTTATTACAGGAAAAGTGCAGCTTGCGAACACTTACTAATACCGCAGTTTTCGGTCGACGTTTGCGCGTGCTGGTTCACTTCTGGCGTTCACGGTTCGGCTCTCACGGCTTCGCCGTTCGAGCATTCGGTGGACTCGCTCCGCTCGTCCACCCGTTCGCCGTTCGCGCAAACCGAGATCCTCGCTTTGCTCGGATCTCGCGTTGCTCGCGGCGTCGCCGCTCGCTCAGTCCGAGGACTCCCGATGGTCGTCCTCGCGTCACTCGTCACCACGCGCTTGCTCCGCGGCTCGTCCCTCGCCGCTCCGCCTCGTGGTGACTCGCTCACTCCGTTCACTCGTCACCACGCGCCCTCTCAAACATCGCAATTGCCTCCTCCCGCCGCTCGCTGTGATCGACGACCGGAGCCGGATACTCGCTGGCGTGCATCTTCCTGGTCCCGATGTCGAGTTCGTGCCACGAATGAATCGTCTCCGCAGGCACATCTTCCAACTCCGGCACGTACCGCTTGATATACTCGGCGTCGGGATCGTAACGCTCGCCCTGGGTCATCGGGTTGAATACCCGGAAATACGGCTGGGCGTCGGTCCCCGTCGAGGCCGCCCACTGCCAACCACCGTTGTCGTTTGCGGTGTCGTGATCGACTAACTGCTCACGGAACCAGTCGTACCCCTCCCGCCAGTCGATCAGCAAATCCTTCGTCAGGAATGAGGCGACGATCATCCGCACGCGGTTGTGCATATACGCCTCCTCGCGGAGTTGGCGCATCCCGGCGTCGACGATGGGATAGCCCGTTTCGCCGCGTTTCCACGCCTCCAGCGCCTCTGGGTCGTCGCGCCACTCGATTTCCCGCTCGTAGGACTTGTAATTCTCCGTGACGGCGTCGGGTCGATCCCACAGCACCTGCGTGTAGAACTCCCGCCAAGCAAGTTGGTCCTGAAACTCGAAGACGGACTCGCGGGCGCTCTCGGAATCGGCGTCGGCGTGGGCGCGGTCGGTGGCTTGGTAGACCTCCCGAATCCCGAGTGTCCCGTATTTGAGATGAGCCGAGAGCCGAGAGGTGCATCGGTCCGCGGGGTAGTCCCGACGGTCGTCGTAGCGGTAGATATCGTCCTCGCAGAAGTCGTGGAGGCGGTCGCGGGCGGCCGCCGTGCTGGCCTCGGGAATCTCGGCGTCGGGGTCCTCGAAGCCCAGTTCGTCGAGCGTCGGGAGTGTTTCGCGAGTGCTCTCGATCTCACCAGATTCGATGTTCGCGAGGTCGTCGGCCGTCGGCGGATCGAGCGGGTCGAGCTTCCCGCGGTCGTGCCACTTCTTCGAGAAGTAGGTGAACACTTTGTACGGATCGCCGTCGTTGGTCGTGATCTCGCCGGGTTCGTGGTGCACGGCATCTTGCACTGCGGTTCGCTCGACGCCAGCGTCGGCAAGTGCTTGCCGGACCGCGGCGTCGCGGCGTCGGGCCAGTCCCGTGTAGTCTTCACACCACGTGACGCCGTCTGCGTCGAGTGCCGAAGCCACCTCGGGAACGAGGTCGGTCGGGTCGCCGTGGGCGATCAGCAGGTCGCTTCCACGCTCGCGGTACGCCTCTCGCAACGAGTCGAGCGCATCCAGCATGAAGGCGACCCGCGGCGATGCTCCGTGTTCCAGTACTGTCGGGTCGAAGACGAACAGTCCGACAGCGTCCCCCTCTGCTGTCGCTGTTGCGAGTCCCCGGTTATCAGCGATGCGGAGGTCCCGTCGGTGCCAGTGAATCTGCATGCAAGCGTATTGGACGCCACGTACTTCAACAGTCGCGTCTCGGTTCTGAGTACGAGAAAATGAGATGCCTGAGATGTTCGCCGACGTGAACAACCAGAAAGCCCCCGACACGCTCCAGTCCCGCGGCTCGCTGCGCTCCTCGTTTCACTGCGGTGCTTGCATCGCCGGGGTTCCCGGAGCGTGTCGGCCCCTTTCAGTCCCACCCGCGTAGGCTGGGCGAACAAGCTACAGGGTGGGACTGAAAGGGGCGAGGTTCTCGACGAAGGCGGACGACGCAAGCACGCGAACGGAGTGAGCGCGCAGCGAGGCCCCCGAGTCGAGAACCTCGGGGCTTTCTGGTTCTCTGAAGTAATGTTCACCCAGTAAATGCCTCAAACCCAAACGACCGAACCGCCTCACTCGACAGCAAACACGAGCCGTTCGTTCTGTGCGGCACCGCGTCGCGGAATCGTCTGGACGACTTTCGCCACCTCCACACCCTCCGGAAGTTGCTCGACCAGCGTCACCATCCGCGCCTTGCTCCCGGGTTCGAGTTCGACCTGTCGGGTGTGACAGCCCGGGCCGAGTTGGCCCGGTTCGAGCGAGAGCTGTGCCGGCTGGTAGGTGTACTCGTCTGTGCCGATGAATTTGGTTCGGGCGCTGCGCCAGCGAAGCCGCTGGTCAGTCTGATTTTTCAGATCGAACAGCGCCACAGGCCGCGGGCCCTGCTCCGGTTCGGTGGGATCGAGCTGGTGAGCGTAGACGAACTCCTCCAGATCGATCCGCGGGACACCGACGAGCGTCGCCGACAGCGACTCGGATTCGACCGTCGTCGGACGGCTCGCGGTCTGCGCAACAGCGTCAGCGAGGCTGTTCGCCGAACCGCTGCGGGTGGGCTGGGATCGGGAGTCCTCACGCTCGGCCACTCGCTGGGAGTCTCCGCGATCCGTCACAGGGGTCGAGCCAGTCTCCTCCCGTGATTGAATCTCCCGAGAACGATCATACGGCTCGATTGCACCGTCCTCGTCGTCGCTCATTGGGCGGGAGTACTGGCCAGTGTGATATAAGGATTGCCGTGGTCGGCTCAGACCGCCCGAGTTTTCACGTCCCCGCCCCCAATATCGAGTAATGGACGACGATCTTCGCGACCGCATTAGGGAACAAGCCGAAATCGACGCCCTGTACAACGCCGTCGAGCACGAAAGCGAGGCGCAGGTCGGGGCGATCATGGGCCCGCTGATGGGCGACAATCCCGATTTCCGGGAGTACGGCGACGAGATTCCGGGCATCATCGCGCCGGTTATCGAGCGGGTCAACGGACTGAGCCACGACGAGCGTCGCGAGCGACTCGGCGAACTCGCTCCCGAACTGCTCGAAGAGATCGACGCCGAAGAAGAAGAGGACGATCAGGTGCTTCCCGATCTGCCGGACGCCGAGGAGGGCGATGTTCGGATGCGCGTCGCACCGAACCCCAACGGGCCGTGGCACATCGGCCACGCCCGGATGGCCGCCGTCGTCGGCACCTACAAAGATCTCTACGACGGCTCCTTCGTCTGCCGGTTCGACGACACCGATCCCGAGACGAAGCGGCCGGATCTCGACGCCTACGAGCAGATTCTCGACGCAATCGAGTACCTCGGCTTCGAACCCGACGAAGTACTCAAAGCCAGCGACCGACTGGAAACCTACTACGACCACGCGCGAGATCTGATCGACGCCGGCGGTGCGTACACTTGCTCGTGTTCCGGCGAGGACTTTTCGGAACTGAAGAACTCGGGCGAGGCCTGCCCACATCGGGACAAGGACACCGAAACCGTCCACGACGAGTTTACGGCGATGATCGAGGGCGAGTACAGTTCCGGCGAGATGGTCCTCCGCGTGAAGACCGACATCGAACACAAGAATCCCGCGCTCAGAGACTGGGTCGGCTTCCGAATTATCGACACGCCACATCCACGCGAGGAAGCCGCCGAGTACCGCTGCTGGCCGATGCTCGACTTCCAGAGCGGCATTGACGACCACCTGACCGGCGTGACCCACATCATCCGCGGAATCGACCTGCAGGACTCGGCCAAGCGCCAGCAGTTCGTCTACGACTACTTCGACTGGGAGTATCCCGAGGTCATCCACTGGGGCCACGTCCAGGTCGATGCCTACGACGTACCCATGTCGACCTCGACGATCAGCGAACTGATCGAGGAAGGCGAACTGGACGGCTGGGACGATCCGCGCGCACCGACGATTGCCAGCCTGCGCCGACGGGGCATCCGGGGCGAGGCCATCGTCGAGTCGATGACGGGACTCGGGATGTCCACCTCGAACGTCGATCTGGCGATGTCCACCGTCTACGCGAACAACCGCGACCTGATCGACGACGAGACCGACCGGGCGTTTTTCGTCCGCGACGAGGGCGGCAACGCCGTCGAGAAGTCGCTGTCTGGCGGCCCGAACACCGCGAGCGTGCCGGTGCACCCGAACTTCGAGGAGCGCGGAACGCGAGAGATCCCGGCCGGCGACGGGGTCGTGGTCGAATCGGACGACCTGCCGGCGGTCGGTGACCGCGTCTGGCTGAAAGGCTACGGCTGTGTTCGACACACCGAGGAGGGCTTCGAGTACACCGGCGACGACCTCGACGTGACTCGCGAGGAGGGCGTCGATATCGTCCACTGGGTCCCCGCCGCAGAGAACCTCTCACTCCGTCTCCGGACGATGGACGGCGACGTGTCGGGCTACGCCGAACCCGGCGTCGCCGAGTACGACCCCGACGATCTGCTGCAGTTCGAGCGGGTCGGCTTCGTGCGGATCGATTCCTTCGGCGAGGACACCGTCGCCTACTACACACACCCCTGAAGAGGTCGTCAGACCACCGCGGTCTGCTTCGGTCGAGCCTGTTCATTCGGTGGAAAGTTTAACTTCCCGGGGAGAGTGGGTACAATTAACGATGGCAATCGATCCAGAGTTCGAGCAGAGCTACGAGCAGATTGGGGAAGAGGATGACGTAGCGATCTGGTCGCCCGATGGGGAGGAGTTGACCGAAGAGAAACAGGGGATCCACGGGACCCACGTCGCCGTCGATTTCGACATCTGTCTTGCCGACGGGGCCTGTCTCGAAGACTGTCCGGTCGATGTCTTCGAGTGGGTCGACACGCCGGGCCACCCCGAGAGCGAGATCAAGGCCCATCCCTCGCACGAAGAGCAGTGCATCGACTGTATGCTCTGTGTCGACGTCTGCCCAGTCGACGCCATCGACGTCGACCCGAGTCGCGCCGGCCGAATCTGACTGGCGTCGAGTCGTCCGAAGAGCGCGGCATCGACGAGAGTCATCGCCGGCCGCCGAGAACCAGTTTTTCCCGCCAACTGCGCCCGATTATCCCACTGTCATGTGAACGAGCAAAACACTTACATCACAGTGGGGCACGTCTTCAACCTAGGGTAGTGATAAATATGCACATGGTTACACTCACCAAAGGTGTCCCCGATTTCAGGGAGGGGAAAGTATCGTTCGACGAGGATGGACACCTCGAACGGGGGAAGACACCGACAGTCATGAACCCGAACGATAAGATTGCGCTGCAAGCCGCGTTGCAGACGAAAATCCGGGCCGGCGGGCGTGTCTCGCTGATGAGCATGGGCCCGCCGGGCTACAAGGAAGTCCTGCAGGAAGGGATGGGAGATGTCTACGCCGACGACCTGTATCTGCTCTCGGACCGGGAGATGGGCGCGGCGGATACGTGGGCGACGGCGATGACCATCTCGACGGGGCTGACGCAGTTCGAGGAGGAGCCGGATCTGATCTTCGCCGGCTTCAAGACCGCCGACGGAGAGACCGGCCACACCGGTCCACAGACGAACTGGTGTATCGACATCAACGACGAGTTGACCGACCGGCCGATCATCACGCACGTCATCTCACTGGATGTCGACGAAGAAGAGCAGACAGTGCGGGCGAAACGACTCGTCGAGGGCGACATCTCCGAGATCGAGACCGTCGAGGCGGATCTGCCCGCCTTCATCGTCACCGATCCGGAGTTCGAGCCCAGTTACCGCCGGGCGGAGTACCGCCTGCGACACAAGGATCTCCGCGAAGATGCCGAACAACGCGCCGAAGAACTCGATCTGGAGGAGGACATCACCGTCTGGGATCACGAGGATCTCAATCTCGATCCAGATTTCATCGGCCTCGATGGTTCGCCGACAATCGTCGCGGGCGTCGATCCGATTCCGAAGGGGCCCGACGAGCGCGAGGCGACGATGGTCGATCCGGACGACGAGGGGGCGATGGAAGAGGTATTCGAGGAACTACACGCGCACGCAGGGGGTGATTGAATATGGTCGAACTCGATCCAACAGAACACGAAATTGCCGACCTCGGACCGAAGATCAAAGATATCGACGACGCCGACGAACTGCGGGAGATGCTGGCACTCGAAGAAGGCGACGAGGACCGGATGCCGGTCAAGCAACTTATCGAGAGCCGCATCGAAGCCGTCGAGGACGAAGGCGAGGAGGGCGATCCCAGCGATGTCGATCTGACGGAGTTGACGGTTGCCGACGTTGCGAACATGGTCCGTGATATCGACGACGTGGACGTGCTCGAAGACCTGCTGGAACGGGAAAAAGACGGGAAGGAACGAAAGGGCGCGATCAGCCAGATCGAGAGCCGAATCGAATCTGTCGAGGGGACTGACGAAGCAGATAGTCAAGAAGTCGAGTACGTCCCACCGGAGGAGAAGTATCCGGATCTCGATCACCCGACCGCAGACAAACAGTACGTCGAGGGTGTCGCCGGCGAGACGTACCGGGATATGTGGGTCTACTGTGAGACACAGGAGGGCGAACTACTGGATGTCTCGAAGGAGATGCTCGGCCGCGCCCGCGAGATGATGGACGAGTACAACAGCGATTCGAGCGATGGCGAGGACACCGCCTCCTACGGCGGCGACGAGGATGGCAATCCTGAAGACGTGGTCGCGGTCATAATCGGCGACGACGTGGGCGACCTCGCCGAGGAAGCAATCGCCTACGGTGCGGATCGGGTCGTCTATCACGAGGACGAACGACTCGCGCGGTTCCGACACAAACCCTACACGGAGATCTTCTGTCACATGTGCCGGGACTTCGAGGCCGACTGGCGTGACTATCACGAACCCCGGTACAACATCTTCCCGGCGACGAACAACGGCCGGGACCTCTCCGCGCTCGTCCAGGGCGAACTCGATAGCGGACTCGCTTCGGACTGCTCGGACCTGTACATCGACGAGGCGATGATCTCCAATCCCGCCAAGACGGGCACGCCGGGCGAGTCCAAGGAGTTCGAGCGGGTGCTTCACATGCCCCGACCGGACTTCTCCGGGTTCGAGTACTCGACGATCCTCTGTATCGACAAACCGCACCGCGACTTCCACCCGCAAGGGGCCAGCGTCATTCCGGGCACCTTCGATCTGCCCGAACCCGACCCCGAGCGAGAGGGCGAAATCGTCGAGCACGATATCGAGTTGCCAGAGGACTGGTTCCACATCGAGGTGACGGAGTACGACCGCCTCGACGACGGCGTCGACCTCTCGGGCCACGACGTGGTCGTCTGTATGGGCCGGGGAATCGACCGCGAAGACCCGACCGAGGGGATCGAACTCGGCCTCGAACTGCAAGATACCTTCGAGGATGCCGGCTTCGGTCTGACTCGCGGGGTGATCACCGCCTCCTACGAGTTCGAGGGCCACGTCGAGCAGTATATCACGGAAGAACGCCAGATCGGTGAATCCGGACAGGTCGTCGAACCCGACCTCTACATCGCTGCTGGTGTGTCGGGCGCAGTCCAGCACAAGGTCGGCATGGACGAGTCGGATACCATCGTCGCGATCAATACCGACCCCGAGGCGGATATCCGCGGCTTCTCGGATTACTTCATCGAGGGTGATCTCTTCGAGATTCTGCCGCGACTGACCGAGGCACTGGAGACGGGCGAATTCGCAGACGCAGTCGCGAAAGCGAGTGACGACTAACAATGACAGAGTACGAACACTACGAGGCGGTCGTCGTCGGGTGCGGACCCGGCGGTGCGACGGCAGCAAAGACACTGGCAGCACAGGGCGTCGAAACGCTCGTCCTCGAACGCGGGGCCGACGCGGGCGCGAAAAACGTTTCAGGAGGGTTACTCTACGGCGAGGAGTCCGCACCGTACACCTTCGACGACGTGTTTCCGGGGGTGCGAGCGGAGGCGACCGAACGCCCCGTCGACGACCACTACATCCACAACATCGCCGACGACAAGGTGAAGACCTTCGACCTGGGGAAACTCCACCACCACGACACCGAGTGGTGTGATGCCGTCCTACGGCGGAAGATGGACTCGTGGGTCGCCGAGCGCGTCCACGAAGCCACGCGGGAGACCGGCGGCGGCGTCCTGACAGACGTACGGGTCAACGGCCTGCTCCGAGAGGGCGGCCAGATTGTCGGCGTCACGCTCGACGAACTCGACCCGATCAAGGCCGACGTGATCGTCGCGGCGGACGGTGTCAACTCCGAGTTGGCCCGTGATGCGGGCCTGATGGACTGGGAGGAACCAGAGGAGTGGTTCCAGGGCGTCAAGGCCGTCGTCGAGATGCATCCCGAGACGATCAACGAGCGGTTTGGCCTGGACGAAGACGAGGGCGACGCACACCTGTTCTCGGGCGACCTGTTCGAGGGCGTCCGCGGCGGCGGCTTCCTCTACACGAACGAATCCTCGCTCTCGATCGGGACCGTCTTCCATCTGGATTCGATTACCGAGAGTCGGGCGGAACCGCACGAACTGCTTGATTCCCTCCTGACGCATCCGCTGATGGAGCAGTGGTTCGACGGCGAGTACCACGAACGGGAGTACTCGGCGAAACTCGTCCCCGACTCGAAGAAGGTGGCCCACCCCTCGCCGCACCGCGGCCGACTGCTTCTGGTCGGCGACGCGGCCGGTCAGATGCAGGCCCAGGGTCCGGTCATCAAGGGGATGAACCACGCCGTCACCGCCGGCGGACTGGCCGCCGAGGCGATATCGGAGGCGAAATCGCGGGGCAATCCGCTCGTTGCGGGCGATCTCTACGAGGAGAAACTGTACGACGAGGGCGTGATGGCCAAACTCCGACCGCGGCGCTATCGTGCGACGCGGGCACTGTCGGAGAGTGATGTCGTGACGAGCGTCGGGAGTCGACTGCTCGATTCGCCCGTCGGGACCGCGGGACTGAAACTGTTCGGCGGCGTGATCGAGCGGGCGTACAACTCGCCGTATCTCCTCGGCATGATCCCGGACACCCGCTTCACCTACGTCGACGTACCGACGCGCATCGGCGAAGTACTCGGGACAGAGGTCGTCGACGAGAGCCAGATCGAGCCACCGGAACTGGACGACCGGATCGGCGATCTGACCTACAACGTCGACGACCCACACATCGAGGTACTCGATAACAGCTTTGAGGCCTCCGGAACCGCGGTCACCGCCTGTCCGGTCAGTGCCAAAGACTTCGGCGGCGGCTGTTACCGCGAGGAGACGGTCAAGACCAACGGCAGCGAGGAGAAGAAGGTCAGTCTCGACACCCAGCCCTGCGTGGAGTGTGGCACCTGTGCGGTCGTCGCCGACACGAAGTGGGAGCATCCGAGCGGCGGTAAGGGCGTCGAGTTCAAGCAGGGATGACGACCGAACAGCCAGGAGGGAGCGACCGGCCGCCCGTCGAGCGGTTCGGCGAGCGGATCGACGACCTCGCGGACCGGGCGACCAAAGAGTGTGCGGCCTTCGAGCCGCCGGCCTCACCGCCGGACAGTGAGCGCGCGATGCACTACCTCCGTGAGGGGGCCGGGCCAGCGATTTCGGTCTACATCGAGGCCCGAACGGGTGGGCAGATGGTGCGATTCTCGCCCGATCAGTATCACGCGCTGGAGGGTGCGATGAACGACTGGCTGGGACTGTACGCGGCCTGTTACGGTGTCGAGATGGCTCCCGAGTACGCCCTGCGGGAGGCCGCGGAGTTGTTGCTGGACACGCACAACATCAAAGATGTGGCGCAGATTCTGACGGGCGTTCCGGAGCGTGATTGATCGACCACAGGACGGACTCGGTCGCCCACACTTTCTCCGTTAGAAAAAGCAGTACAGTTTTTTATCCAATCCCGGTAAACAAATTGACAATGGCTACCCCGCTGGATACCGCACTGTTCGGTATCGCCCTCCTCTCGGGAGTCGTGCTCTGTTCACTCGGTATCTACTGCTATCGCCGTTGGAACGAACCCGGCGTGAGAGCGTTTGGAATATTTACCGGCGTGCTCGGTATCGGTGCGGTTGCCGGGGGAGCAATCGGAATGGCGTTCGGAGCGACTGGTCCCAGCCAGGGAGATCCACTCTGGTCGGATATCGCATTCTTATCGTGGGTGTTTGCCATGCTCCCGTGGTTGGTCTTCGCGCTGCAGTATACCGGTACGTACACCCGAATTCGGCGGCGGACAGTCGCGGTGCTCTCGGTGCCGCTAGTTGCCCTTAGCGGCCTCGTTTTCATCACTGTGGTCGATCTTCCAGTCAGCAGGGTGGTGCTGCAAACGGTCGGTTCGCTGGCAACCGTTCACGTTTTCTTTCTGTTGATTATTGGGATCTATCTCGTCGTCCGCACCACGCACGAGTACGGCCACCTCTCACTCGTGCAGGGGGTCGTCCTCGGGACGGGCGCGATCAGTCCCCTGCTCATTCTCAACATCTCGCCGACACTGTTCGAGAGTCTCGGACTCACGGCCGCAGCGGCGGGATACGCCATCGGCTTCGCGCTGCCCGCTGGATTGCTCACGTTTGCCGTCTTTCGATTCGATATGTTCGAGTCGACGCCAGCGGCCGGCACCGTCGGCGAGCAGGCCATCGCCCGCGAGACAGACGACCTGATCTTCGTGGTCGACCAGAACGAGCGCGTCATCAAACTCAACCCGAAAGCTGCCGAGGAGTTCGGTGTGAGTCGAGCGCAGCCCCTCGGCGAGCCGGTCAGCGACATTCTCGGCGTGAGTCTCGACGAACTGCGTGAGATGGAGACCTACGAGCGCCGCTCGGGAGTGAGCCGACAGCAGTTCGATCCCGAAATTGCCAGCTTCACCGACCAACACGACCGCCAACTGGGTCACATCGTCAGCCTCCACGACGTGACCGAGCGAGAACTACGCAAGCAGCGCCTCGAAGTGTTGAACCGCGTGCTCAGACACAACCTCCGCAACAACGTCGACGTGATCAAGAGCAACGCCGAAGTGCTCTCAGAGAACGGCCACGGCGAGCGAGCAGAAGCGATCATCGACTCCGCCGACAGCCTCGCGGATCTGGGGCACAAGGCGCGGTCGATCGATCGATTCGTCTCCCGGCGACTCCACGAAACCGAGCGCGACCTGGTCGCCGTGGTCGGGGAGGTGATCGAAGACCGCGAAGACGACATCCCGATCGAACTCGACGCCCCTGAGACGGCCCCGCTGGTGACCGACTGGGAGGCGCTGACCGCCGCACTCGACAGCGCAGTCGGCAACGCCGTCCAGCACGCCGAACAGACGGTCGAAGTCAGTATCACGGAGTACGCGACCGGCTACCGGATCACCGTCTCCGACGACGGGCCTGGGATTCCCGATTCCGAACTCGCTGCCATCGACGCCGGATCGGAGACGCCGCTGCAACACGGCACCGGACTGGGCCTCTGGCGGATCAAGTGGGGCATCAAGAAGCTCAACGGAACGGTCAGCTTCACTAACGACAGCGGGACGACCGTCCAGATGACCGTCCCGAACCGAGAACTGGCCTGACTCTGGCGATTCAGAATCCCCGGCATGTTTCGCCGGATGAATTAAGTAGTATGATGTGGTATGCCACACCATGGAAGTACTAGAGACGCCAGAGATCAGCCACGACGACAGGCGCGACGTCTACGAGTACGTCGAGCGCGAGGGGGCAACGCGGCCGGGGAAGGTCCGGCGCGCGCTGGGGATGGAGAAACGACAGTTCGGTCACCACGTCGCAATTCTAAAGCGGGACAGCGTGATCGAGGAGGTCGACGGAAAACTCCGGATCGCTTTCGACGCGGGCGATCAGAAGGAGTACGACACCGAAGAGGTCTCCTACACGATCAGACAGGCCCGCGAGGAGGATCTGACCGGGCTGGTGGGGGCAATTCGTGAGGCTATCGGCAGCGGCGAGTACGTCAAAGCCGAGACGGTGGCGGACATCGTCGACAGCGAGGGGGTGTTGATCCGCCATAACGAGATCGAATCACGGATGTTCTTCGTCGCCTGCGTCGAGGGGGATGTTGTGGGCTGGGTGCATCTCAAACACGTCGATCTGGAGAAGCTCAAACACACCGCCGAGCTAACGCTGGGCGTGCTGGAGGCCTACCGCGGAATGGGAATCGGCAGCCACCTGCTCGAACGGGGGATCAGCTGGGCCGACGAGCAGGGCCTGGAGAAGATCTACAACGCGATCCCGGCAGAAAACGAGTCGGCAATCGAGTTTCTGGAGGCCCACAGCTTCGAGACCGAGGCCGTCCGGGAGGACCACTACAAACTCAACGGCCACTACATCGACGAGGTGATGATGGCCCAGGAACTGTAGCTACTCGCCCCACACGTCAGAGAGCGGGTGATCGTCTGCGCTGGGTCCGCTCTGTGAATTTCCGGTTCGGTTTTGTGAGTACGTGCTTCGAGCAGTGCTCCCGCCGGTGCGCGCAGCCTCCGGCGAGAACCCCGGGAGATCCGGCTGTTCCATCGCCTCGACCTGTGCCAGAAACCAGTCGGGCATATCGGTTCGAGCGCGGTCGAACAGTTCGAGCAACGAACTGTCCCCGAGATATGTCGCTCCGTGATCGTCGGGCGAGCGAACGACCCGGCCGCAGGCCTGAATCACGGTCCGGAGTGCAGTCCGGTAGTACCACGCCCACTGACCGTCTTCGAGTCGCTGGGCGACGCGAGAGTCGTTCGTGTTTGGATAGGGAGCTTTACAGAGCAGTTGCCACCGACAGAGATCCCCCTCCAGATCCAGCGCCTCCTCCATCTTGACCGAGAGGAAGACAGTCGGATTGTCGCTACGCTGCCACGCGGCAAGTTGCCCGTCCCGGTCGTCGCGGTCGTGGCTCCGGATTCGCGAGCCGACACCGAACTCTCGGAGCAACTCTTCGAGTTGATCCTGAATCGCGTAGGAGTGACAGTGAACCAGTCCCTTCTCGTCGGGGTGGTGTGCCATCAGTCGAACGAGGATGCGTGCAATCTTGGGGAGCGTCTCGTCGCGGTGTTCGTAGGTCATCTTCCCCTGTGTCACGTCGAACAGCGGGCGGTGTTCGAGCGGGAATGTGTGCGGGACTTCGACCATGCCGACCTTCTCGGGGTCGAGGCCGACGCCGGCACAGAAGGCGTCGCGGCTGAGAATCGTCGCCGAAAGCAAGAGGAACTTCTTCCCGCGGTCCCAGACGGTGTGTTTGAGATATCGCTCGGGGTTGACGGGTTTGATCGTCACCGGCGCGCCCGCGTCGCCGTGCTGGTCGACGACCCACGTCGTGACGCTGTCGGGGTCGCGGTAGTCGTCGAGAAACCAGTTGAGATCTGTCCGGAGTTTCGTCAGTTGGTCGCGTTTTTGCACTTCCTCCGGGCTGAGTTCGGCGTTGCCCCGTAGCGCGTCGAGTCCGCGGTCACAAATAGTCGTCAGATACTCGGCGTACTCCGCGGCGTCGTCGAGGCCGTCGATCTCTTCGGGCTTGACATCCTCCCAGGGCGGAATCGTCGACGGGCCGAGTTCGATGGCGGCGTACATCTCCGCCCAGTCGCCTAGCCCGTGGGCCTCGTCGATGACGACCACGTCGCGCTGGCCGAAGACATCCGAACCCGCGGTCTGCATGAAATAGGCCAGCGTCATCGCCGCAATCTCACGGTTGGCAGCGATCGATCGGTCCGAGAAGTACGGACAGCGGTGTTTGACCTGGCAGTCGAACTCGCGTTCGCGGGCGCAGGGGGCCTGGTTGACCGGCGTATCGGTCTCGCCGGGAAGGATACAGCTGTAGTTGTTCTTGCCGCGGATGATGTTGAGATCTTCGAGCAGCGAATCGCTGGCCACGTCGTCGAGTTGGGAGACCTGTGGCGTCGTGTAGTACGCACCGATCGGGTCTGCGGGACCGACCTCGCTCGGGCGGGCCGAACAGCCAGCGACGGCGCGGGCGAGCAGGGACTTGCCGCTGCCGGTCGGAGCGCGAACGAGGACGACATCGTTGCCCGCCTCGAAGGCGTCACGAATATCCGACAGCGCTTGTTCCTGTGCGCCGCGGTAGGAGGGTGCTGGGAACTCCTCGAAGATACGCGAACAGTCCACGGTGGTACTGCCGTCCGATCAATCTTAAGTCCGTGGGTTCGCTGCGGCAGAGCTCTCGAACCATTTAATCTGGCGCTCGCCTTACGGAGAGACGATGGCCAGCGACTCGACCGATTCCGGAGATTCTCTCGAACGGCTCATGATCGCTCTGCTCGTGGGTGCCCTCGTCTTCGTCGTCGCTGCCGCCGGCGTGGCACTCGCGTTGATCTAGCGACCAACGCGGTCGGCACACGCGACGAACCGCTCGCGGCCACGCTCGTGGAACGGCACCCCGTGGCCCTGACAGGCGGCCTCGAACGGCGGGAGCGTATCGGCGAGGTCGCGAATCGAGGCGTGGACCTCGTCGGTGTCGTAGCTGATCACAGACGGCGATGGGACCAACTCGCCGTCGTCTTCTCTGACGAGATCGCCGAGAAAAGCGACGGAGCAGTCTGCACTCGCGTAGACAGTATGTCCCGGCGTGTGTCCCGGCGCGTGGTACGCGGTGAAACTCCCGATCTCGTCGCCGTCGTCGACGGTCTCGACGGGACCGTCGGGAGCGCTGGCGAGCCAGCCGACGACTCGCTGAAATGCGCCTTTGTGGTTGCGCCACGGTGGGGACTCCTCGCCGACGAGATAGGGATGATCAGCCCGACCGATGTAGATGGGTGCGTCGAGGCCGTCGAGACGGGCGAGCGTGCCGACGTGGTCGAGGTCGTAATGAGTGAGCAGCACCCGATCAATTGCGTCCATCGAGCCCGCAACCTCGTCGACGGCCTGCTGGACCGACTCACGTTGCCACGGTAATCCGGCGTCGACGAGCGTGAATGTCCCGTCGTCGTCGACGAGATAGGCGTTGACACCCGACAGCTCGATCCACCAGACGTGCTCGCGTAACTGCCGATACATGGCGATCAATAGGGGCCGAGCGGGCAAAAATCACCACGCTGAGGATCGACGGCCCGTACTTGTTCTTTGGTAACATACCTCCAGCACTGTTTTTATGATGGCCAGATGAGTGAGAGAATATGCCCGGACCAGTGTTCATCGGCGGTGAGGCCGTCTCGCTGCGGACGATCGAAGAGGAGGATCTGCCCTTCCTGCAACGGGAGATCAACGACCCGAGCGTGTGGCGGTGGATCGGCCGCTATCGACCGGTCAATGCCGAACAGGAGCGGGAGTTTTTCGAGGAGGTCGTCTCCGAGGAGGGATCGGTCCAGTTGCTCGTCTGCGTCGAGAGCGAACCAGTCGGGACGGTGGGACTGGAGTTCGACCACGAAGCCGTCCGGTCGGCAGAACTCGGCTACTGGATCGCGCCCGAGTACCACGGAGAGGGATACGGTTCCGAAGCCGCCAGGCTATTGACCGAGTACGGCTTCAACGAACGGGGCTGTCACCGCATCACTGCCCGTGTCTTCGAGGGCAACGGTGCCTCACGGGCACTGCTCGAAGGACTTGGATTCACGCAGGAGGGTCGCCAGCGGGAGGCACACTTCAGCGACGGCCAGTACCGTGATCTGTTCTGGTACGGGATGCTGGCCGAAGAGTGGGGCTGATGGGAGGCCCGGTCTTCGTTCGCGGCGAGAAAGTCCGACTCCGGCCGATCGAACGCGACGATCTGTCCTTTCTCAGCGAACACAGAAACGACCCGCGTGTCTGGCGCTCGCTCGGGTGGCCAAAGCCGGAAAACCACAGCCAGGAGGAGACGTTTTTCGAGGAAACCGTCTGCGACGACCAGAGCACGGACCTCCTAGTCACTGTGGATGACTCGCCCGTCGGGATGGTGAGTTTCAACAGCGAAGCCACCGATCACGACAGAGCGGAACTCGGCTACTGGATCGCCCCGACGGAGCAGGGAACCGGCTACGCCACTGACGCGGTTCGGACACTCGTCGAGTACGGCTTTCAGCAACGAGGCTTCCACCGGATCGAGGCCGAGGTCTTCGAGAGAAACGACGCCTCCCGCGCGGTGCTCGACCGCCTCGGGTTCACACACGAGGCGACAATCCGCGAGAAACAGTGGATCGACGGCGAATATCGAGACGTGGAGTGGTTCGGGCTGCTCCGCTCGGAGTGGGAGTGACTCACCAGTCGACCGACAGCGAGCCGTCCCCCTCGGGGTCCGGGGCGAGTTCTTCGCCGCTCGCGCGGTCGACGACGTGGATCACGCCCCTGTCCTTTTTCGCTGGACAGACCTCGGCGGCCCGGATGTTCTCGTCCAGTTCGGACTCGTCGATGTAGTAGGCGTTCGGGCTGGCGAGACCCGTCGAGAGATCGAGGTCCCAGTTCGCCGAGACCTCTGCGCACTTGCCGGCGCCGATGCACTTGTTGGCCTCGAAGATGACCTTGTACGGTTTCTCCTCGATCGGCGGCCCGTCGTCGCCGCCGATATCCGCGGGATCGATCGGCTCCTCGGGCATCTCAGTCGTGGATCTCGACGGATTCGAGCAGGATGTCCTCGGTCGGCTTGTCCTGGCCGTCGACATCGGCCGAGCCGATTGCTTCGACGACATCCATCCCGTCGGTCACCTCGCCGAAGACGGCGTGTTTGTCGTCGAGGTGTGGCTGTGCGGCCAGCGTGATGAAAAACTGCGAGCCGTTGGTGTTCGGACCGCGGTTGGCCATCGAAAGCTTGCCGGGGCCGTCGTGGCGCAGGTCGTCGTGGAACTCGTCGTCGAATGTGTAGCCGGGACCGCCGCGGCCAGTGCCGGTCGGGTCGCCAGTCTGGATCATGAAGTCGGCGATGACGCGGTGAAAGAGGATGTCATCGTACAGCGGATCGACTCGCTTCTCACCGCTCTCGGGGTCTTCCCACGCGCCGGTGCCGGGGCCGACATCGGTCCCCTCGTAGTCGTCTGCGCCTTCGGCGAGACCGACGAAGTTCTCGACGGTGTTGGGGACTTTATCGTCGAAGAGTTCGATCTCGATATCACCTTCGCTCGTGTGAAGTGTCGCAGTTAGCTCACTCATACCTAACAGGTCGGCGGCTGAGAGTAAATGACTGGCGGTCGTCGGTTAGCTACCGACGTTGTAGCGTTTGCTGCCGAGTCGGTCGCGCTCGGTTTCGATGGCGTCGGGATCACCCGAGCGAAACTCCCGAGCCAATTGGAGGGCGGCCTCTAGCTGGTCGATGGCCTCGTCGTAGCGTTCACGGGCCGTGTCCGGATGACCGCGGCGGTGTTTGTCGCCCGCCAGTTCGAGCTGTTCGGCGAGATCCTGACGCCGGTCGATGAGTGTCTTGACCACCGTCTCGGTCTGCGAGCGGAGTTGGTCGACATCGCCGGAGAAGTCGATATCGGTCCCCCACCCAGCAGTCAGGGCGTCCCGGTAATGCTCGAAGGCCGACTGCCAGGCCTCGACCTCGACGGGGAGTTTGTCGGTCCCTTCGGCGCGTTCGCAGGCCTGCTGGGCGAGTGCCCGAGGTCTCACTTCGAGATGGGAGAGGCGAGTCTGTAAGGTGTCGAGTTTCGCGTCGATCTCGGGTGGCTCCGGAACCGAACTCTCGCGAGCAATCGATTGTGCGGTTTCGAGGTGATCGCGAGCGTACCAGAACTTCCGGTAGGCCTGTGTGTACTCGCGAGTCTCGGTGTGATGGGTTGCCTCGGTGATCAGCGTCTCCGCTCGGGCGATCCGCGTTCTGATCTCTGTCCGGTCGCGCTCGCGTTCGGCCTCGCTGATTTTCGTCTGTAGCGCGGTCGGCGGATCGATCTCGAATCGGGTGAGATACTCCCGGGCCTTCCCGAGTTTCGCCGTCGCGGCCTCGCGTTGCTCCCGGGCGGCCTCCAGTTCACCGGCCTCGATCCGCTCGCCCATCTCCGCAGTTCGCTCGCGAACATCGTCGAGCGTGGCGATGACGCGATCCCAGCACTCGCTCGACTCCTGGAGATACTGGACTGCAGCCCCGAGATCCGACGAATCGGCGATCTTGAACCGGTACTCGCCGGCCCCCCAGACCTCGACGGTGAGTTTCGAGCGCAGCAGTCCGTCCTTGGCGTCGACGTCTTTGATCTCGGTGTAAGAAATCGCGATCCGCGAGGACTGCTCGCCAGTGGCGACGACGAAGAGGAGTTTGCGGTCCGTGACGACCGCAGCAGCGCTGCCGTTGCCCGGAACGGTCGTCTCGTGGGTCTGGCCGGCCTCCTCGCGGACGACCGCTCCCTTGCCCGGAAGCCGGTAGTTGATCTGTTCGTCGGCGTCGATGTACCCATCGAGCGCACCGACCACCGCCTCGTCGGGTTCGCCCGCCGCCCCACCGGGCGCGAGTTTCTCCCGTAACGCATTCCGTGTAAGTGACATAATCGCCGCTCTGACTGGTCCCGTCCCTGTGTTAGGTACAGACGCCTATAAC
Source organism: Halovenus anhuiensis (assembly GCF_037080055.1). Taxonomy (NCBI): domain Archaea; kingdom Methanobacteriati; phylum Methanobacteriota; class Halobacteria; order Halobacteriales; family Haloarculaceae; genus Halovenus; species Halovenus anhuiensis. The sequence continues at coordinate 89,864 of NZ_JBAOJI010000006.1, read as the reverse complement.
GATTCTCGAAAAATCAATTCTCAATACTGATAGCCGTTCACTCCGCGAGTGGGTCTCGGGCCCAGAAGTCAGATGACTTCTTCAGTTTCGGCACCCACGTGTCGTCGTCGAGTGCGAGCATCGCGACTCGTGAGGCGGGCACCTGTTTGAGTTCGTCGTGCGGGAGATACTGCTGCATCTCCTCAGCGAAGGCGACGACATCCTCGTGGTCGGGCATCGAATCGCGGTCGAGTCGGCCCCGGGAGTGGCCGACGTGCATGTACGCTTTCAGTTCGACGAAATCCGCCCGTGCGCGCTCGCACATCGTCGCGTACCACTCCGGATGGTGCATGTTGTGGCCGTCGACCAGCGTCGTCCGGATCACAGTCCGGGTGTCCTCTTTCTCGGCGAGGACATCCAGCGTCTCGATCAGGTTCTCCCACGCGTCGTCGTCGACAGCCTTGACCGTCGAATCGAAGGTCTGCCGATCAGGTGCGTCGACGGAGACGTACAGTTGGGTGGGGTCGCAGTCGGCCAGTACCTCCGGTTTGGTGCCGTTCGAAACGAGGAAGGTCGTGATATCGCGGTCGTGAAACTCTTCGATCAGTTCGTCGAGATAGGGGTACAGCGACGGTTCGCCATCCAGCGAGATGGCGACGTGGCGCGGTTCCATCGCCTCGTCGAACCGTTCGCGGGGGACGTCCTCGTTGCCGCCAAATCCGGAGAGGAGTTTGGTCTGGAGTTCGACCGAGGCGTCGGCGACGGCAGCGGGGTCGTCCCACTCCACATCACCGAGTTCGTAGGCGTGGCCAGCGTGGTCCCGCCAGCAGAAAACACAGCGTTCGTTGCACTTGACGACGGGCGTCATCTGGACACAGCGGTGGGACTCGATGCCGTAGAAGATATTCTTGTAACACTTGCCCTCGCCGCGGAGCGCATTTTTCGTCCAGCCGCAGGTCTGGACGGCGGTGTGATTGTCGCTGTGGTAGCTGGGGTCGTCTACCTGTTTGGGGCCACCTTCCGAATCGCTCATACGGGTACTGGCTGCTCGATGTTCAAATGCGTTCGGGACCGATATCCGAACTGGTTCGGCCGATCACGGCGGGTTGCGATTGCACCGCTTGCTCACTATAGATCGATAGTAACGGCGTTCTCTGGGCCGCTGCTGTCCACGTCCTCCTGGGCCTCGAAGGCCTCGTGAAGCCGGTCGTAGGTGTCGTTCACGGCTTCGACGATGACGTTGGTCTCGCCGATGACCGGCATGAAGTTCGTATCGCCCTGCCAGCGGGGGACGATGTGCGCGTGCAGGTGGTCGCCGATAGAGCCGCCAGCGGCGGCGTGGCCGAGGTTGTAGCCGACGTTGTAGCCGTCCGGTTGGAGGGCTTCGTCCATCGCGTCGATGGTTCGCTGGACGAGTCGTTCCTTCGCGAGGAGAGCCTCGTCGTCGAGATTGCGGTACTCGCCGGTGTGTTCGTGGGGGATAACCATCGCGTGGCCGGGGTTGTAGGGGTAGTTGTTCAGCAGGACGAAGGCCTGGTCACTCCGGGCCAGCAGGTTGTACTCCCGGTCGGGGTCAGCCACGTCGGGCAGTTCGCAGAAGACACACTCCTCGAACTCGTCGTTGCCGCCCTGTTCGACCCAGTCGATGCGCCACGGGGCGAAAATCTGATCCATATCCGTGCTGGTGGCCCCAGTCACTTCAACGCACTCGGTTAGCTGATATCCATCCGCTCGAACCGATAGACCGCCACCGCGAGGACTGCCACCACGAGGACGAGCACGAGCACGCTCGAGACGACCGGCGGGACGTAGCCGGCCAGCGGGACGGTGCCGACGATGCCGCCGAGAATCGGATCAGTCCACGTCTCCGTGATGTCGTAGACCCCCGAGATAGTCGAAAACGAGCCTGCGGTTTCGGAGTTGAATCCCGGTCCGATCGTCTCCTGAATCATCATGAAGAGGTTCCCGAGGTGGTAGTTCACGTCGATAACGTAGAGGAAAAACTGCTCGTAGGTGTCGCCGACCGGGAGCAGCCGAACGAAAATAAAGGCGAAAAAGAGAACCGGAATGACGGCGGTGACGAGTGCCGTCTTCAGCCGGCTTCCGGTGAGGACGGCAAACAGCGTGCCGACGGCGGTCAGAAACGCCGAGAGGACGAGCGCGTAGACGAGGGCGCCGGGCAACAGCACGCCGATGCCGCCGCTGATCGCCTGCGCGCTCGCGCCAGAGAAGCTGTAGATGGCCGTAGCACCGACCAGCAGGCCGGCGACCATCGTCAGGAAGCCAAAGATCACGATGCCCAGGTACTTGCCGACGAGCGGTTCCCACCGACTGACGGGTTTGCTGAGCAGGAGCTCGAACGTGCCGCTTTCAGACTCGCCGGCGATGACGATTGCCGCGAGAACGCCGATGAAGATCATCGGGAAGCCGGTGAGCAAGACGAAAGCGATCTGACTGTACAGTTCGATCAACACCTGTTCCTGAGTGAACAGCGCCAGCGAACCGAGGTTGTCCGGGGCCAGATTCGTGATGCCCGAAGCGAACAGCACGATTAGCCCGAGATATGGGAGCAGAAAGGCCACCAGCAGTTTCGGCGAGGAGCAGTCCCGGAGCGTCTTCCGGGTAAACAACAGCATTCGGCGGCTCATTCTGCATCACCTGCTTCGATGATGTCGGTAAAGGCCTCCTGCAGCGTTCCCTCCTCGGTCAGCGAGCGCAGCGAGATTCCTTCGTCGACGAGTAACTGCTGGAACTGCTGTCTGAACTCGTCCGGTTGCTCGGTCATCACGAGCAGTTCTTCGTCGTCGACTTCGACACTGTTGACGAGCGCGTGGTCGGCCAGAATCGCTCTGACGCGCTCGTTGTCGTCGGTCTCGATGGCGAAGGCTTCGCCGCCGTGTTCGTCTTGCACCGCATCGATCGAATCAGTGACCACGTGCGTTCCGTCTCTAACGATGGTGACGCTGTCGATGTACTGTTCGAGTTCGGCCAGCACGTGGCTGCTGACGAACACCGTCATTCCCTCCTCAGGGAGGGATTCGAGCGCGTCCATGATCGTCTGTCGGCCCGCGGGGTCGAGTCCGGTCGTCGGTTCGTCGAGGATCAGCAGATCGGGGTCGTGAATCATCGCCTGTGCGAGGCTGACGCGGCGTTTCATCCCGCCGCTGTAGCCGCCGACCGCACGGTCGGCGGCGTCTTCGAGATCGATCCACTCCAGCAGTTCGTCGCTCCGCTCGCGCGCGTCGGCTTTGCTCATCCCCGCCGTTCGGCCCATGAACCGGAGATAGCGGCGGGCAGTCATCGAATCGTACAGCGACAGTTCCTGTGGTGAGTAGCCGATCCGCCGCTTGGCCGCGACCGAGCCGGCGGGTTCGTCGTCGATCAGGGCCTCGCCCTCGGTCGGTTCGAGCAGGCCGACGAGCATCTTCATCGTCGTCGTCTTGCCCGCGCCGTTGGGCCCGACAAAGCCGTGGACGCTGCCCTCCTCGACGGACAGATCGAGTCCCTCGACGGCCGTCTCCTCGTCGAATCGTTTGGTCAGATTTGTGGTATCGATCATCTTTGAACCCTCCGTCGGATCGCTTCGACTCCGCTGAACGCAAACAGCAGTAACACCGAGATGGCCGAGCCAGCGTACAGCAGCAGATCCGCGAGCGACCCCTCCGACACCGAGGCAGTCGCGCTGTCGTAGACAGTCACTCCCGCCCGGTTTCTGGCCCCGACCTCGATGTGGTGCTCACCGTCGGGAAGTCGAAGTTCGGTCGATTGCTCGGTTGTGATCGCCACGGGTTGCTGGTTGACCCGGACAGTCGTGACGTACTCCGCGTCGGTTTCGAACGTCCATTCGAGTTGCTGGGTGCTCTGTGCGGAAGGATCGGCGAGGTTGACACCCCCCGCGACGATGCTCGTGAGTCCACCGTCGCGGCCGAGCACCCCCACCCCGGAGGTGAGTTCGAGTCCGGTCGGATCGACACTGGTCGTGCGAGCCAGTTTCTCCTCCGCAACGGGGTCGACCACGTAGTACCGAGAGCGCTGGACCCGCGGCGAGCCGACAGCCACGCCGAGTCGCGGGGAGCCCTCGTCCGTGGGAATCCGCTCGACCCGTGTCGCCGGAATGACGCCGTCTTCCTCGGGGTCGAACTCCGACCGGAATGATTCGAGCGGAATCGTCCCAACTCGTTCGTCCTGCGTCGTGTACAACTCGACTCGCGCGCCGCCCTCCGGTCCGGTGACGCCGAGGGCGATCAGATCCCGTTCGCCGCCGACGGGCGTCGCCGGGCGATAACCGGTTTCGGAGCCGCCGAACCCGAAGGGTGAGAAGTCGCGGTCGTGTCGCCAGACGGTGCCGCTACCGTCGGATAGCTCGACGGAGAACTGCTCGCCCGAGAGTGAAAACGAGACGAGACCGGTTCGTTCGCCGTCGGATCCATCGACGGCTGTGGCGGTCGGGAGAACGCCGCGCTCTTCGGTCAACTCCTGGAGAATCGTTCCCGTGGCAGGATCGACGACACTGAGGATCAGTCCGCCGTCGCCACGGCTGAGAAACTGGTATTCGTCGTAGCCATCGTCGGTGATATCCTCGGTTTCTGTGGCCGGGCCAACGAGGTCGTCGCCCGAGAGATCGATGACCCGGTGCTGGGTCACGTCTGGCTGTTCGGCGAGCGTCACGTCGACAACCGCAGCACTGGACTGAGGACCATCGATAGCGAGCAACTCCAGCGTGTTTGACTCGATGCCAAGAACCCGATAGTCGAGGCGGGTCGAGTCGAACGGCGGGAGCCCCTCGAACTGGCCGAACGGGATCCCGTCCAACAGTTCGCCCGTTTCGACGTCGACGAACAAAAGTAGAGCAGTGGTTCCGACGACAGCAATGTGTCTCTCGTCTATCTCGACGAGATCGAGCGATGTCGGCTGAAACAGTTGATCGAGACCATCCTGTTCGCGCCGAAGTGGAATTCGGTGTTGTTCGCTTCCGTCCCGCCCGGAGCGGACGACCACCGCAGCGGTCGGGCGACCGCCGAGGGCTTCGAGGTCAGCGAGTTGTCTCTCGCGTTCAGAGCGCAGCGAGTCGAGTTCGCCTTCTGCTCTGTCGATCTGTCTTTCGGAGGCATCCTCGTCGCGTAGGCGTTCCAGTTCGGATTCAGTTTGACGGATCTTTCTGTCGAGTCTCCTGATCTGCCTTTCGAGTCTCTGGACCTCGTCACGGTCCTCGACGACCGGTTGTTCGATTCCGACGATGTTGGCCCCGTCTGCGCCCTCGAACACGCGGAGGTGCTGGAGCCCGCCGTCGGAACTGAACTCGTCGGGGGATTGGGTCTGCGACCACGCAGCAGTTCCATCTTCGCCCGAGCGTACCAACAGAGTTCGAGACTCGACGCCACGGCGAAATGTCAGCTGTTCGCGCGAGGCGATCAGGTAGTCCTCGCCCTCGGTATCGAGGAAGTCACCTCGCAGAACGGTCCGCTCCTGGATCGTCGGGAACCCCCACTGGATCTGGCCCTCACTGTCGACGATGCGGAGGTCACTCCCGGGAGCGGCGACAACCAACTCGCCGTCCAAGCCCGTGAGAAAGCCCTCACTGCGTGGCCCGCCGCGCCGCGATGGGGACTGTACTGTCGGGATCGGCGTGGAACTGTCGGTCCCGTCGGCGACGGCAAGCCGGAAAAGCGCATGGCCGCCGCCATCGGCACGCGACAGCATCAGAACGTGTTCAGCGTCGAAATCAGCGTCGAAGATCAGGTTTCGATCCTGCGGACGGAGTGACTCGTTGGTCCACTGCTGTTGGCCGTTGGCATCGAGGAATGTCACCCGGCTCTGATCCTCTCCGCCGGGGACCCACTCGAACACTTCGACGGCGAATCCGCGGTCGCCGCCCTCGACCGGCGTCAGGGTGAGGTTGAAGAAATTCGGGTCAGCCTCGTCTCCGTCGCTGGTGGGCATCGACGGGCGGCGGTCGATTCGGTTGTAGTACTCAGAGAGACGGTCGTCGCCGAGGTCGAGGAGTTCCCTCTCCCAGTCGACGGAACCGTCGGACGGATCGACCTGTTTCACGTAGCCGTCTTCGGTCGTCACGACGATGCCGTCGGCAACGGCGATATCCCAGACCGACCGCGAGATCAGTCCGTCTTCGGTCTGATAGGGGTCGGCGAGGCGAGTCCGGAACTGTTCGGTGCCGTCGCTGGCCCGGAGCGCGAGCAGTTCACCGCGCTGTGTGCCCGCGTACACGGAGTCGTTGGAGAACGCGACGCGCCAGACGTATCGGTCCGATTCGACATCCCAGACGAGTTCGCCGGTCTCGCCGTCTAGAACGAAGACGCCGTATCCGGCCGCGACGGCAACATCGCTCGTTCCGTTGCCCGTCACATCGCCGACACCGACGGCGTCGTACGCCTGCGTCTGTCTATCGACATCTCCGAACTCTTGGCTGTAGACGGAGACAGATTGCCCGGTCGACCAGCGGACCTCCCCCGTCGTTGGATTGATAGCCACGACGTTCGGGAAGAAGCGGTCTCGGAGGAGCGCAACGGCGAGGTTGTCGCTGATCGCGTGAATCGACCGGACGGGCTGGGTCGGCACGAATCCAGACAGCGACTCCTCGGCGAAGAGATAGACGCCCCGTGTCGTCCCGACGAGAAGGCGGCCGCCAGCCGAGACCGGCGGCGTCTGAACGGTCCCTTCGAGGGTTACGGGTTGGGTGTCGGCCGACTGCAACGCCGCGGTTGCGGCCGTCTCCGAGGTATTTGCCCTGGCTGTCGGCGAGGCGACGGCCGAGGGAAGCGCCGCAACAGCGGCGGTTCCGACAGTTGCACCGAGTAGTTCTCGGCGGCCGCAGGCCGGGTTGTGAGCATCTTCCGGTCGATGGAATGGGTCTTCTCTGTCCATGGTTCGGGTGCGATTGATCGACGGGTGCGCGTCGGCAGTGTTTCTGTGTCCGGTGTATCGATATCACCCCATATAAACTCTTGACAACAATTCTCATTGTTGAGAAGCGCACTGGACGATCTCCGTGCGAAGCGCCGCACTTATAAAAGGATATAAAATCCTTTCGGCCGTTCAGGGCTAGAACAGTCGGACGAGCAGATTCAGATGGCGAAAAGGGCCCTCATCGGTGGAGAAATCGGGCGGAGATACTGATAGGGATGAGTTCTGTTCTGAACAGACTCAACAATCTTCCTTTTTTATATCCGTACGTGACCGAGAAAGAGATACAATGGCAACGACAGACGAATCGGTCGCAGACATCACCGAGGAGTGTCCCAGTTGTGATCACCAGACCCCACACGAGGTATCAGTGGAGATTCTCACCGAGAGCGGGAAGACAGAGAACGCGGAGTACTCCCGCGAACCGTACCGCGTCAGCCAGTGCAACGAGTGCGGATCGACCACGAAGCGTCGGATGAACAACGCTTGAGCCTGTCACGCCAGCAATCTACCGAGTCGTGACTTCACAGCCGTCTTCGGTCACGATGACTGTGTGTTCTTTCTGACTGACGTAGTAGCCGGCCTGCTCTTTGAGTACCGGATAGCCGTGGACGACATCTTCCTGTTTGAGTCGGCGTAGTGCCATCTCTGGCCGGTCGACATCCAGCCACCGGGTAGCGAAGGGCAGCGTCCGGAACCGTTCGGTAATCTGGTCGAGTGCCTCCCGGGCCTGTCGGTCCCGGATCGACTTGTCCGTCTCCAGGGCGAAAATCTCCTCGTCGCTGCCCTCTTGCACCTTGCCGCCGCCGTCGGTGGCGAAGGGTTCGATTGCGACCACGTCGCCCACTTCCAGCGTCGTGCCCTGCGGGACTTTGCGGTTGGGGATGTTCGGTTTCGTGTGCTGTTCGTAGTGGCCGAGGCCGTGGCCGGTCAGATTGACGACGGGGTTGTACCCGTAGCCGTCGATAGTTCGGCCGATCACGTCCCCCAGCGTCGCGGTATCGATGCCGGGTTCGACCATCTCGATGGCCGCGTTCAGGGCCTCGGCGGAGGCCTCGACGAGTTCGTCGTTACCCGAGAGGTCGACAGTGATCGCGGAGTCGGCGATCCAGCCGTCGACGTGGACGCCGATGTCGAAGTTGATCATCTCCTCACCAAAGGTCGAGTCGTCGTCGATCCCAGGGGTTGCGTGGGCGGCCTCCTCGTCGACGGAGATGTTCAGCGGAAAGGCGGGTTCGCCGCCGAGTTCGCGGATGCGATTCTCGGCGAACTCGGCGATTTCGAGGTGGCTCGCGCCGACCTCGATGCGGTCGACGGTCTCCTCGCGGACGGTCGCGAGAATCTCTCCGGCCTCCCGGTGTTTCTGATACTGCTCGGCGTCGAGGTCCACGTCGGTCATGGACGCGGGTTCGGGGCAGACGGTCAAAGTGTTACCGCTCTCCACTCGTGTGCGCGGTCTGCATCCCGTCGGAGTTGAACGAACTCCCCACGCGTCCGTCGCTGTCCAAGACGATCACTCCTGCCTCCTCGCCGGTCTCGGTTCCGAATCCGCGGATCGTCCGCTCGGCGGCCGTCTGTGGATCGTCGCCGTCTTCGACCGCATCGACGACCCGGCGGGCGAGTCCGAACCGGGCGATGGCTTCGCCTGCACCCGTCGCGCTGGCGGCCGCCCGCTCGGTTGCGTAGAAGCCGCTGCCGACCTGCGGAACGTCACCGACCCGTCCCGCCAGCGCGGCCCACCGTCCGCCGGTGGAGGTTGCCGCCGCCAGCCGCTGCCCGTCAGTTGCGACCGCACCGACGGTGTCGATGCCACCGAACTGCTCGTGGACCCAGTCGAGTTGCTCGCGTACTCCGTCGTCGCTCCGGTTGTCGACCCCGTCCCACCGCTCGCGGGTCCCCTCGCTCCAGAGATCACTGTCGGTTTCAATATCTTTCGCACGCGCGAGGTCCAGCGCGTGCTCGCCCGAGATGAGGATGTGTGGCGTCTCCTCGGCGACGACTCGGGCCACCTCGACTGCGTGTTCGACACCGACCATCGAACAGGCCGCGCCGGTCGTTCCGTCGCCGAACATCAACCCGGCGTCAGTTCGGATCTCGCCGTCGCTCTGGACAGCGCTGCCGACGCCGGCGTTGAACTGTGGGTCCGACTCCAGGGTGCGGACCGCTTCGACGACCGCATCTACAGGGCTGTTCGTGTCACCGCCGGCCGCCGCGGCGCGGTCGAGTACGCTCTGTCTCCGCTCGGGATCGTCGGGTCGACTCCCCGCGCCGCCGTGGACGAGCAACTGCATATCTGGTGGTTGGCCGACCTGCTAATAATTCCCACGACCGAACATATTCCACCGGAGATCGACAAACGCGGGAACTCCGCAAAAAAACCATGACAGACCCTGGCGAAGAAAGCGGCATTACTTTACCCCCGCAAGGAGAAACGTCCGAATATGGAATTCGAGAAAATCGAGGTACCCGAAGACGGCGAACGGGTAGAGGTACTCGACGAGGAAGCAGACGAGTTCGAGGTACCGGACCATCCGATCATTCCGATCCTGTACGGGGACGGGATCGGGACAGACGTTGGACCGGCCGCACAGAAGGTGCTGACCGCTGCCGCGGAGGCCACAGGTCGTGACGTGAGTTGGATGCGAATCTACGCGGGGGAAAGCGCCCGGGACAAATACGGGGAGAACTTGCCCGAGGACACGGTCAAGGCGATCAAGGAGTTCCGAATCGCGATCAAGGGGCCGCTGACGACGCCGGTGGGGGCCGGCTTCCGCTCGCTGAACGTCGCCCTGCGGAAGGAACTGGACACGTACGCGAACGTTCGACCGACCTACCACCTCGATGGCGTCCCGTCACCGGTCACGCACCCGGAGCAGATGGACATGGTGAACTTCCGTGAGAACACCGAGGACGTCTACGCCGGCATCGAGTGGGAAGAGGGGACCGACGAGGTCGAGAAGGTGCGAGAGTTCGTCGAGGAGGAGATGGGCTTCGACGAGACGATCCACGACGGCGCAGTCGGGATCGGAATTAAGCCGATCACCGAGTTCGGGACGAAACGACTCGTCCGCCGAGCCATCGACTACGCCATCGAACACGACCGGGACACCGTCACGCTGGTCCACAAGGGCAACATCATGAAGTTCACCGAAGGCCAGTTCCGCGACTGGGGCTACGAGGTCGCCGAAGAGGAGTACGGCGACGAGGTCATTACCGAGGACACGCTCTGGGAGGAGCGAGACGGCGAACAGCCAGACAACGCCGTCGTCGTCAACGACCGCATCGCCGACAACATGCTCCAGCAGGTCCTCACCCGGACCGAGAACTACGACGTGCTGGCGATGCCGAACCTCAACGGTGACTACCTCTCCGACGCCTGTGGCGCACAGATCGGTGGCCTCGGCATCGCGCCGGGTGCAAACTTCGGCGACGCCCTCTGTCTCGCAGAGCCGGTTCACGGCTCCGCACCAAAATACGCCGGCCAGGACAAGGTCAACCCCTCGGCGATCATCCTCTCCGGTGTGCTCCTGTACGATTACATGGGCTGGAACGACGCCGCACAGCTCATCAAAGACGCCGTCGAGGAGACCATCTCCTCGAAGAAAGTTACCTACGACCTGCACCGGCAGATCGAGGGTGGCGAGAAACTCGCGACCAGCGAGTACGCAGACGAAATCGTGAACAATATCGAGAAACTTGCGTAACAAGTTTCTCGTTCTCTCGCGGCGAAGCCGCGAGAACATCGAAAAGCTGGCATAGCCAGCTTTTCGGGCCCTGACGGCTGCGCCGTCAGAACATCGAGAAACGCTCCGAAGATAGTTTCCCGACACAGAACCGGGAAGCCGTTTTTGTCACAACAGGCCGTCTGAGACGTGAATTACTGACTTCGTAGCGAACACAGGACCTACGAGAGAACTGTACTCGTGGCCTCTGTCAGAATATTGTGATAGTCAATAACAACCACAGCCCGACCGCATTCGGGCGATCACGACCCACACCTTTGATGATATAATCTGTATTAGGAACATAAGGCTTTAATGTAATGGTTGTTAACGTCCACTCGTAATGCCTGAGTGCACAACGTGTGGGACGCGGATGAGCCACAACGATGAGACAACGAAACTCACCGAGTACGTCTGTCCAAGTTGCCACCAGACCGAAATCACGTACAAGCAGTCCTACCGCGTAACCGCCTGAGGGGGGGGGAATCGAAGCCGCTTTTTGCTATCGACAGTTCCGCGAGCGACAGCCAAGCGAACAGGATGCTGACCCCGCCGAGCGCAACAGCGAGCCGATTCCGTTCGGTCGTTTCTCGGGATACACCCCATGATACGTGCTGAGATATCCAGTTTTAGGTGGACTTAAATATTTGGAGCAGTCAGCGGAGAGTATGGACGATGCCGCCGGCGGAGGGACCAGTGGGCTTACGCAGCGTCGGCTGAGTCTGCTGGGGACGGTGCTGGTGCTGGTCGTCGGCGCAGTTATTGCGGCCAGGACCATCGAAACCGAGCGAGTGTTCGAGGCGGTCCGCATGGCTGATCTTCGACTTCTCGCTGCGGCAGTGGGAGTGTACGCGCTCTCGTGGCCGCTGCGTGGGCACCGCTACGACCAGATCCTCGACGTGATGGGCCGACGCTGCGGACGCAGTTTTCTCACGGCCGCAGTGTTCGTGAGCCAACTCGCGAACCTCGTCGTGCCCGCGCGGGCGGGCGACGGCGTGCGGGCCTATCTACTCAAGCAACGGAGAAGCGTTCCGTACACGACTGGAGCCGCCTCGCTGACCGTCGAGCGACTGTTCGACCTGCTCGCACTGGCCTGTTTCGGAGCGGTCGCAGCCATGTGGTTTGTCCTCGACGGCCGAGCGCTCGCGACGGGACAGTCAGATTCCGCAGTGCTCGGCGCGGCCGCCGTCGCCGGAGTCGCACTCTGTTGTAGTAGCCTCGTCGTCGTCGTCGCTCGACAGGACCGAAAGATCGGAGGATGGCTCCGCGAGCGAGTCGGTGGTTCGCGGCTCTCGGCCGTCGTCGATGCCGCCGTCGAGTTCGGGGCCGACGTGCGCGTCGTCGCCGCCAACCCCCGAGCAATCGGGCGGATCGGACTGGGGAGTCTCGCTGTCTGGGCGCTGGACGTGCTGACGGCGGTACTGGTGCTTCGGGCCGTGGCCGCTGCGCTCTCGCCATCGATGATAGTTGCCGTCGGAACGCTCGCCGTGACGGTCGGCAATCTGGCGAAGGTCCTCCCGCTCTCACAGGGCGGAATTGGACTGTACGAGGCCGCCTTCACGGCACTGGTCGTCGCCGTCTCACCGATCAGCGCGGCGACTGCACTGGCTGCCGCAATCGTCGACCACGCGCTGAAAAACGGTGTCACCGTCGCCGGCGGTGCAGTGAGCGCGCTGGGACTGAATCTCTCCGTCGAAGCGGTCGATAAAGAGCCAGCACAGCCAGACCCCGAATCGTCAAAGTTTTAGGCTAGCCTAAAAAATAGGCAGATATGAGACAGCGGACAGGAGAAGACATCTGTGTAATCGTCCCGACGATTCGGGAATACGACTGCGTTCGCTCGTACGTCGAGAACGCCCGTGAACACGGGTTCGATACGTCACGGCTGTTTTTCGTGCTGGTGACGGAGGACTTCTGCGAGACGGAGGAGATGGAGTCGATGCTGGACGAGTTAGACGTTGCCGGTACAGTCTTCGACGGAACCCGCCGTGAGGAGTGGTACGAGGATCAGGATATCGAAGAGTACGGCCACGTCGTCCCGGCGGCGAGTCACGCCGAGACGAGTTTCGGCCTGCTGTACATGTGGGACAACCCCCGCTTCGAGTACGGCTTTTTCATCGACGACGATACGCTTCCGCACGACAGCGACTTCTTCGGCGGCCACATGGAAAATCTCGCCTACGAGGGCGACATCGAGTCCGTCTCCTCGGACACCCAGTGGGTGAACGTCCTCTATCAGGAGGCCGACGAGCACGGCCTGTATCCCCGCGGCTACCCGTACTCGGCGATGGACGAGACCGTCACGACGGAGACGGCGACCATCGAGACGGGCGAAATTGTCGCCTCGCAGGGGCTGTGGACGAACGTGCCGGATCTGGACGCGGTGCGGATCCTGATGGACGGCGACCTGCAGGGGCAGGCACAGACTCGAACCGAAAAAGACGATTTCGGCGTGGACTTCGTCGCCGCGGAAGACAACTACCTCACCGTCTGTTCGATGAACCTCGCCTTCCGGCGGGAAGTGATCCCCGCGTTCTATCAGTTGCCGATGGACGACAACGAGTGGGACGTCGGGCGATTCGACGACATCTGGAGCGGCGTCTTCCTCAAGCGGGCCTGCGATCTGCTGGACAAACAGATCTACAACGGCCGGCCACTCTGTGAGCACAACAAGGCCGCCCGGTCGACCTTCGACGACCTGCACAACGAAGTCGCCGGCCTCGAACTGAACGAGCACATCTGGGAGTTGGTCGACGATGCCGGCACCGACGCCGAGACGTACGTCGACGCCTACCGCGCGATGGCCGACGCACTCTGTGAAACCGACCCCGACCAGTACCGCAACGGCGAGTTCCTCCCCTACGTCGGCGAACACATGCACGACTGGCTCGACGCACTGAGCGCACTCGAACGCGTCCCAGCGGATGACTGAATCGACACATATAAACGTTATTTAGGCTACCCTAAAACAATGACTGACAACGGCGATCACGACGACAATAGAATCGGAAATCAATCGGGGCGGCGACGTTTCCTCGCGGGAGCGGCCGCCGCGAGTTCGGTGGGCCTCGCGGGCTGTTTCGGCATGTTCGGCGGTGACGACAACGACGGCGAAGCGCTGGATTTCGATCTCTCGGATTTCCGCGGGTCGGGGCCGCTGGTTTCGGGTCGACCGGAGCCGGAGGGCACCTCGATCAGAGACCTGCCGGATCTCGAAGGCGAACTGAACTTCTATCTCGGCGGTGGCGAGGGTGGACTGTACCTGGATCTGATCGAGAAATTCGGCGAGATATACCCGGATTTCTCCTACCAGCAATCGCTCGATTCCTCCAGTCAGCTCTCGAACCGCATCACCGAAGAGGTCGAGGCCGGCGCGAGTCAGGCCGATGTCTTCCTCGCAGTCGACGCCGGATCGCTCGGTAACGTCGCACAGAACGGCGCAGCACAGTCGCTGCCCTCGGAGGTCACCGACGAGGTGCCCTCGGAGCTACAGGCCGAGGGCTGGATCGGCTTCGCCGGGCGTGCCCGTGCGGTGCCGTACAACACGAACCAGTTGAGCGCATCCGACGTGCCCGATACGGTCCAGGATTTCCCCGGAACGGCTGCACTCGACGGCTCAATGGGCTGGGCGCCGACCTACGGCGCATTCCAGTCGTTCGTCACGGCGATGCGGTTGACCCGCGGCGCGTCGGAGACGCGAGCGTGGCTCAACGACATGGTCGACGCCGGAATCGAACAGTTCCCCAACGAGTTCCGGATCTCGAACGAGGTCGCAAACGGCGCGCTGAACGCTGGCTTTGCGAATCACTACTACGCGCTTCGCGTGCGGAGCCAGCGCCAGAACGCCCCGATCGAACTCGCTTTCACTAGCGGTGACGCGGGCGCGCTGATCAACGTCTCCGGCGCGCAGATCATCGAAGGCGCGAGCGATGTCGAACTTGCCGAGAACTTCGTTCGACATCTGCTCTCGGCGGAAGCCCAGGAGTTCTTCGCGACCCGAACCTTCGCGTATCCGACGATTCCTGGCGTCGGTCCCGTGGGTGGACTCCCGACTATCGACGAACTGAATCCGCCGGATATCGACCTCGCAGAACTCGCGGATACCGAGCCAACGCTGGAGCTTCTGAACGAAACCGGAATCCTCTAAGGAACAGCTACCAAAACTTCGATGGATGGACAGTACAGCAGATCCGGGCGACGAACAAGCCTCACGACGCCGGCGGCTCTTGCTGTGGCTTCGGTCAGGGCGCCAGCGGCTACAGACGTGGGCCGCAGTCGTCCGCCAGCGATTCAGGGAGTTCGCCCTCGGGATTCTGTCGACGCTGATCGCGCTGCTGTTGCTGATACCGTTTGTCTGGCTGGTCCAGGAAGCCAGAGCCGTCGGGACCGACGAACTCGTCTCGATCGTGTTCAGCAGCGGGACGCTGGATATCGTCCTCAACTCGATGCTGCTGACCGGGTCGGTGACGGCGTGTTCGATCCTGATCGGCGTCCCGCTTGCAATTTTGACCGTCCAGACGGATCTGCCCTTCCGACGGTTCTGGACGGTCGTCGCGGCCCTGCCGCTGGTGATTCCCAGCTACATCGGGGCCTTCGCCTTCGTCTCCGCGTTCGGCCCCCGCGGGGTGTTACAGGATGCGCTCGCCCCGCTCGGGATTCAGAAACTCCCCGAGATCTACGGGCTGTTGGGCGCAACACTCGTGTTGACGCTGTACACGTATCCGTACGTCTACCTGACGACGCGGGCGTCGTTACTCTCCTTCGACGGCACCGTCGTCGAGGCTGCGCGGACGCTGAACCACTCACGCTGGAAGGCCTTTCGGCGGGTGACGCTGCCACAGATCAAGCCCGGAATCGCTGCGGGATCGCTTCTGGTCGCGCTGTACACCCTCTCGGATTTCGGCACACCACAGATCATGCGGTACGACGTGTTCACGCGGATGATCTACGTCCGCTACAACAACTTTCTGCTCGGCCGGGCGGCCGTGCTGTCGCTGCTTTTGTTGGCGTTGACCGTCATCATCTTGGCGATGGAGTCACGGATCAGCGCCAGCAACGAGGGCGCACACGTTTCGAGCGGCAGTCGCCGTCCGGGACGGATCAGCCTCGGGTACTGGAAGCTTCCGGCGCTCGGGTTCTGTTCGCTGATCGCCGGCCTCGGACTCGCCTTGCCGATCGGAATTCTGGTGATGTGGCTGCGCCGTCCCTCGCCAGGGTTCGCCGAGGGCGGCTTCGACTTCCAGTTCGGCTTTCTGCTCAACTCCGTGAGCGTCTCGCTGGCAGCGGCGGTCATCGCCGTCATCGTCGGCCTGCCGCTGGCGTATCTCTCCGCGCGGAGCGACTCGCGCTTTGGCTCGCTGCCCGAGCGGGCCAGTTACATTGGCTACGCGACACCCGGTGTCGTCGTCGGCCTGGCGCTGCTCGTGTTCGGGATCCGCTACGCCAGCGTGCTCTACGGGACGGTGTTTATGCTCGTCTTCGCGTACGTGGTCCGGTTCGTTCCGCAGGCTATCGGGACGATGAAATCCTCGGTCCTGCAGGTCGATCCCAAGTACGTCGAGGCAGCACAGTCGATGGGCGATTCACCCCTGCGGTCGTTCCGCCGGGTCGTGCTCCCACAGATCACACCCGGAATCGTCGCGGGTGGCGCGCTCGTCTTTCTGACGACGATGAAAGAACTGCCGGCGACGCTAATCTTGAAACCGCTCGGTCAGGAGACCATCGTGACCTACATCTGGCAGGTGCAGGAAGCCGCCTACTACGGACAGGCCGCCGTGCCAGCGCTGTTGCTCGTCTGCATCTCCGCACTGTCGATGGTGATCATTCTCCGACAGGATTCCTTCGACGGAACGTAACTGTCGTTCTCGGAAATCGGGTGATGGCGAGATGACCGAGACCGACTCTCCGCTCGGCCGCGCGGTCGAACGGGGCCGAGGGTGGCTGACTCGCGACCGACAAGCGACACTCGTGCTTGCCGTCCTGACGGGAGTTGTCGTCTATCTCGTCGGCGAGGGAGTGTTTCCGTACTACACCTCGAACCACGACGAAGCCGTCTACCTCCAGCAAGCGGAGATGCTGCTCGAAGGCCAGTTGCGGATGTCCCCGCCAGCAGAGGAGTCGTTTCGGCCGTGGTTTTTCATCGAAGAAGACGGGTCGATGTATCCGAAGTACACGCCAGTGACCGCGGGATTGTTCGCGCTCGGTGGACTCGTCGGTTCGTATCGGCTTGCAGTGGCGGTCATCGCGGTGTTCGCGGTGGCGCTGACCGACGGCGTCGTCAGCGAGGTGTTCGACGACAGGACTGGATTGCTGGCGGCCGGATTGCTCGTCGTCTCCCCGATGTTCGTCGTACAGGCCGCCGTCTTCCTCCCGTACGTCCCGGCGTTCACGCTGAATCTCTGCTTCGCGTGGGCGTACCTGCGGGCGGACCGAACCGGTGGCCGGCGGTTCGCTGCGCTTGCCGGGGGTGCAATTGGCCTCTCGTTTTGGGCACGGCCCTACACCGCCGTCCTGTTTGCGACACCGTTTGTCTGTCACGCGCTGTGGACACTGCGGACCCTCGACCGGAAGCCAATCGTTCGACAGAGCATCGTCGCCGTGCTCGGCCTCTGCGGTGTCGCCGTTGCACTCGGCTACAACGCCGTCATCACGGGCGATCCGCTCACCTTCCCGTACGAGGTCTTTGCCCCGCGAGATGGACTCGGATTTGGCGAACGACAGATTACCGGCTACGAACGCGATTACACGCCCGAACTGGCCGTCGAGGCGAACGCGCGCAACCTCTGGCAGTACGTGACCCGGTGGACTCCTGCTGGCCTACTCGGAACTGCCGTCGCCGTCATCGGGGCTGGAGCAGTGCTCCGGAATCCAGAGCAACGGCGGGATCCACGGGTGCTCGCGGTGCTCGGAACGTTCGTGACGATTACTGTCGGCAACGTCTACTTCTGGGGGACGCTGAACGTCCTCGGAGACCTCTCGGACCCCAGCGACGGGCTCATCTCTATCCTCGGGCCGTACTACCACGTCGGACTCCTGTTGTCGACGGTTACCCTCGGCGCAGTCGGACTCACCGCGCTCGCTGGCGCTGCGACCCAGTTACAGGACCGCCTCAGCGGGCCGGCCGCACGGGCGCTGCCGGTGCTCGGCGTCGTCGCGATACTGGTCGTTGCCGGTGTCACGGCCGGGGCGGTCGCGGCCCCGCTGACAGAGAACTACGAGACGACTGAAGAGTACGAGCGCGCCTACGAGCCAATCGAAGAGCAATCCTTCGAGAACGGACTCGTCTTTTTGCCGACGCCGTACGGCGACTGGCTCAACCACCCGTTCCAGGAGCTTCGCAATGATCCCGATTTCGATAGTAAAGTGCTCTATGCGCTCCAACACAGGGAGTTCGCTGTCGTCGACGCGTTCCCGGAGCGGACGCTGTACCGGTACACCTACCGCGACCAGTGGCTCCCGTTCAAGGACCAGCCAGTGCGGCCACAACTCCGCGAAATCGAGCACGTCAGCGGCGAGCAGATCCGGCTGAATCTCACGCTCGGCGTCCCCGATAACGTCGAAACGGTCGAACTCCGGGCGAGCGTCGGCGAAGACGGAAACAGTACCGCCGCAGCACTGACTGACGAGATCGAGATGACGGCAACCGTCGCCGACGGAAACGTGACACTCCGTTCGCCGAGTTTCGAGCAGAACCTCACTGTTGCCCACGACGGCGAACAGCCGCTTCGGCTCGTCACGTTCGTCGATTACGGCGCGCTCGGCGGCTTCGAGTACGTCGCCGAGATGCCCCTGATTCGCGACGATGGAGAATATCGGGCGCTCTCGCCGTATTTGGAGGTCTGTCGGGAACCGTTCCGTTGTGGTGGCGAAGCCGCGTACATCCCCGGCGAACACCGGGACGGCGTGTCGATGAACGCGACGGTATCAGCCAGCGGATAGGCTACGAGAAGTCGGGTGGTCCGTGGGCGGAGCAGTCAGTGAGGCTGGGACTGATCGTGATTTTGCGGAGACAGTCTGGAGAGAAGCCACCAGTGCGAGGCAGTGAGCGCAGTCAACAGTCCGACGACGAAGGCGGGAACAACCCAGTCAGAAAGAAGGAACTCGTCAGAAAACACATTGTCAGCCCACACGATCAGCACGACAATGCCGACCTTGACGCCGATTGTAACCCACTTGTTCGGAGTGGGTAGGTACTCCGGAGCCGTCGTAAAGTAGGCGAAGATGGTGTAGAGGGATCCGAACAAGAGACCAACAGCGAGCGGTACGACACCGGCATCCGGCAGCGTCCAGCCAGAAATAATCGAGGCCAGAACGAACAGCACCAGAAGCGCCGTCGGGAGGGCGGTGGCCTCGAACGAGGGCGTCCGTACCGGTTCACGAAAGCGAACCATTGTCAGATGATGTGTACTACCGGCATAAAAACAGTTCGGGGAGTGTCCCGACCGGCGACCCTGCAGATTCAGCGGAACCGCTCTTCGAGCGCGACCTTGGCGATGGATTTGGCGATGGCGAGGCCGCCCTCGATCGGATCGAGTTTCGTCTCGCCTTTCCGCTCGGCATAGCTGATCGGGTGTTCACGCACGTCGTAGCCGCGCATCACTGGTCGGATGAGCAGTTCGGCAGAGAGGCCAGTATTTTCGGTCCAATCGATTTCCTGAATGAGGTCGCGGCGATAGGCACGCATGCCCGTGGTCGTGTCGTGAACCCGGGTACCCATGAGGACACTCGCGCCGAGCGCGAAGAGGTGGTTACCGAGTCGATTGAACGCGGGCATGGCCTCTGCACCGTGGTAGAGGCGGTCGCCGCTGACCACGTCGTAGCCCTCGTTGATCAGTTCGAGAAACTCCGGCAACTGATCCATCGGGTAGGTGTCGTCGCAGTCGGTCGTGACGACGATGGGTCGCTCCGGCGTGAGAATCGCCTCGCGGACGGCGACGCCGTATCCCTGTGGCTCCTGTTCGATCACCGTCGCGCCGTGTTCGCGGGCGATTTCCGGCGTCCGATCCGAAGAACCGTCGACGCAAACGACCTCCGCCTTGCCGTCGGTGACCTCCTCGATGTCGGTCAGCACCGTCGCGATTGCCTCCTCCTCGTTGTAGGTGCCCATCACGACGCTCAGATCCTCGAAGGTGTACTCGGCGCCAGCGTCATCGACGCTGTCGACGGTTAGTTCGTCGTCTGTACTCGGTGATTCGTCCTCGACGTGACTCATTACCCCGACTTTCTGCTGGGGACGGTTAAGTTTTTAGGTCTGCCTAAAATACTGTCAGGAAATCAACCGCCGAGTTCGTTCGTGAGCGAGCGGTCGATGTGGTCGGCGGTGCGGAGGGCCAGCGCGGCGATGGTGAGTGTCGGATTAACCGCGCCGCCGGTCGGAAAGACACTCGAGGAGGCGATCCAGCAGTTGTCGAGGTCGTGGGTGCGACAGTCCGCGTCAACGACGCTGTCGGCCGGGTCCGAGCCCATCCGCGTCGTGCCCATGTGGTGGTAGGCAGGCCCGGTGCCGTCGGGGCCGACCTGCCAGGTGATCTCCGCGTCGAGTTCGTCGAGAATCTCCCGCTGGATCTCGTTAGCGCGCTCGATAGTTCGCAGCGCCCGGTCGTCGACCGTCCAGTGCACGTCCGGGACCGGGTTGCCGTGGTCGTCGGTCTCCTCACCTAGTCCGACGTAGCTCTCGGCCTGCGGACGTTGTTCGACGAGCCCACCGATGCCGAGGTGATTGCCGTAACTGTCTCGCAGACGGTCGAGCAAGTCGTCACCCCAGTCGTCGCCCGACAGCGCCATCTCGACCGGCGAGGGGCCGTCGTAGTTGAAGAATTCGAGTTTGAGCGGTGCGAACTCCTCGTCGGCCTCGTCGTAGAACTGCTGGGAGGAACTGGTGTAGAAGCCGACGTGGTTCTGGCGAGTCTCTTGGTCGACGACGCCGCCGGTGCCGGCGAAGAGATGATCCATGAAGTACCGACCGACCGCGCCGCTGGTGTTGGCGAGACCGTCCGGGTAAGTCTCCGAGGCCGAGAGCAAGAGCAGGCGAGGTGTCTCGACGCCACCACAGGCCACGACGAACGCTCGGGCCTCTTGGGTGTGTTCCTCGCCTTCCGGTGTCGCGTAGACAGCGGCGTCGATGCTCTCGGGGCCGTGTTCGAGGAACTGGACAGGTGCCCGGTCGATGATCGTCGCTCCCTGCTGTTCTGCCCGGTCGATGTGGACGGTCGCGTCGTATTTCGCGCCGGAGGGACAGACTGGCTGGCAGGTGCCGTAGCCGACGCACTGACTGCGGCCCTGATAGGGTTCGGAGTTGCGAGCGTTCGGCACCGAGTGCATGTCGATACCGAGATTCTCGCAGGCCTCGGCGAACAGGGAGTCGCTGTAGGAGGGCGGAAATGCAGGCAGCGGGTACGGCTTCTCCCGTGGCGGACCGTAGGGGTTGTCGGCGGCCCCGGCCACACCGAGTTCGCGCTCGGCGGCAGCGTAGTACGGCTGCAAATCGTCGTACTCGATGGGCCAGTCCGGGCCGACCCCGCGGGCGCTACCGGAATTGAAGTCGTCTTCGTGCAGCCGCATCACCATCCCCTGCCAGTGCAGTGTCGAGCCGCCGATTCCCTTCACGCGGGCGTGGTTCAGCGGATAGAACCACTCGCCACTTGCGGCGTGGTCGTCCCGCGGCCCGCCCATCTCCCAGACATCGGGTCGGTCGTAGTAGGGTCTGATCGCCCGCTCCTGGCGGTCCAATCGGTCCTCGTCGTCGAATCGCGGGCCGGCATCGAGGACGACCACCTCGTACTCGCCCGCCAACTGATCGGCGACGAGTGCGCCCGCCGGTCCCGCACCGACGACACAGATATCAGCGTCGTCGACTGGCGTGCGGTCGGTCATGATTGATCGGCTGGCCCCTGCTGGTAGCTCTCGGTCCCGCCGGGGTGGCCCTGCGGGTTCTCGATGCCGACCAGTTTCCCGCCGGTCGGCGAACTGTACAGTGCGAGCAGCAGTTCGTTGACGACGTAGTACCGGACCCGCTCGGCGGTCGACCCCTCCGGATCCTCGTCGACGACATCGGCACCCAGATCTGCCAGCGCGTTCTCACGAGAAACCGCGGGAAGCGCCGTGAACCGCTCGTCGTACCACGTCTTCGTGTGCTCGTCCAGCACCGTAATGGCCTCCCGGATTCCCGCGGCGTGGTCTTCCTCGGCCAGCCGCGCAGTGACAAACTCCTCGACAAACGGCTCGATACCCGAAAGCTCGCTCGGATAGACGACCTCCGCGACTGCAACCATCGTCTCGACGACGTGTTCGTCAGAACGTTCGGACTGATCCGACGGCTCCTCGCCGTCCGCCTGCAGACGAGTGTATCCGTACGCCGCGGCGCCGGCACCGCCGACCGCACCCAGCGCGGCAATCGCATCGCGGCGAGTCAGCTCCATACCCGGATTAGGCTGACCTAAACTCTTATACCCGTCGAAACCGGGCCGTTACAGTTCCGCGAGCAGTTCACGGGTTGCCGTCCGGATCGCTTCGTCGCTTGAGTACGTCGGCTCCCAGCCCAGCGCGGAGAGTTTCTCGATGGAGAGGCGCATCTTCGGCACGTCGCCGGTCCAGCCCCGGTCGCCGCCGGTGTACGACCGCTCGGGGTCGACGCCCATCTCGTCGGCCACGATACTGGCAATCCGGTCGACGGAGGTGGTCGTTCGGGTGCCGAGATTGAAGGTGTTCACAGGCTTGTCAGTGTGTTCGATCACGTGGAGCATGGCGTCGAGACAGTCCTCGATATACAGGTAGGATTTCTCCTGTCGCCCGTTCCCGAGAATTTCGAGGTGGTCAGGATCATCTCGAAGTTTCTCGATGAAATCGGGAACGACCGCGCCGCGCAGGCGCGGCCCGACGACGTTGGCGAAGCGGAACGTCCAGACAGTGAAGTCGTGGCTATGTCCGTAGACCGAGAGCAGTCCCTCTTCGGCGAGTTTGCCCGCGCCGTAGATGCTGATGGGTTCGAGGGGCGCGTAGTCCTCCGGCGTCGGGCGCGGTGCTTCGCCGTAGACCGTCGACGAGGAGGTGAACGCGATTTTGTCGAGGCCGACTTCCTCCATCCGGTCCAGCACCGTCTCAGTCAGCGTCGTATTGGACTGAAACTGCGCGATGTCGTCGCGTGAGGCGTCCTTGTCCGCCGCGAGGTGGATCACCAGATCGAGATCGGCAGTGATCGCTTCCGCCGCCGTCTCGGGATCTGCTAGATCACCGACGACCACCTCCGCCGCCTCCGGAAGCCACTCCTCGTGGCCGTTCGAGAAGTTATCGACTACGCGCACGTCGTGGCCGTCGGCGAGCAGTCGCTCGATGAGATGCGAACCGACGAAGCCGCCACCACCCGTGACCAGAATCCGCTCTGCTGTCAGTGACATGTCCGATCCTATCGCGCCCGAGTAGTAGGTGTTCTGATCCGCCACGAATCGGAATAAACAGCACATGTACTGTCAAAAGTTTATTGAAACTTTCATAAATAAATGGATACTTTAATGGTGGCTTGGGAAAAACGGCCAACAGATCATGTTCGACAAGCAGCCTGCTCGCGTGCTTGCGCGCGTGTCGCTGGTCATGCTGTTCGTGGGGATCGGGGTTGGACTAACGTCGTTGTTGACCTGGGAGTGGGTCGAGTCCTCGGTCACCAGCAGTTCGGCGCTGGGGAGTACAGAGCAGTTGGTCATCGAGGGATACACACCGCTTGCCTTCCTCATCATCTCGGCGATCATCGCTCCGGTGGTCGCAGGAATGCTCGGGATTTTCGAGGGATTGCGGATGGACCAGCGACGGACGGCCGTCTACGTCGCTGTCGGGTGTTTCGTCGGTGCGGCCTCGCTCGTGTTCGTCTCGGGCATCTTCATCGGACAGACCGGCACCGGCGGAGAGAGCCCGGTCGGTCCGGCAGATCTGGTCAGTCTCGCGGGGTTGAGCGGACTCGTGAGCGTCCTCAGCGGCACGCTCACGTCGGTGTTCGGTTCGCGATAACTCTTTCTCGCCGCACCTTCAGTGACAGTGCTCGCCAGTGCCGTCAGTGGGCGAGAATCAGTGGCTTCGGTTTCCGCGTCGGTCTCGGCGGGCGTCTCGACTGACTCGGCGCAGCGTCGCTCACAGGGAGAGTTCCTGCAGCGATACTGCAGAGAGTAGCACACGGACTGAGTCGAGTGGGATGAGAACAAAAGAAGGAACGGAGAGTAGCGAACCGAGCGTCGTTACATGTCGGGGTCGGGGTCGATCAGATCGATGAAGCGGCGGGCGAGCACGAGCAGGATGAACAGGCCTGCGAGCCCCAGTCCGGCGAGGCCGCCAACCAGCCCGAGCGTCGTGAATGCCGAGCCACTGTCGTCCTCAGTGTCGTCGTTGGCGGTGTCGCCGCCAGCGGTGTTGACATCGCCGCTGTCGACGAATTCCAGGCCAAGTTCGAGCTCGAACCAGTTCTCACCCGGCGTGTCTGTCGGAAGGCCGAGTTGCTGGTTGACCAGCGGGTCGCCGGTCTTCTCCGGAACGATGAACTGGTTGTCCACGAGCGTCACCGTCGAGGAGTCCCCGTCGAAGTTCGCCTCGCCACTCAGCGCACCGCTCTCGCCGGTCGTCGCGTCGAGCTCGAACGTGAAGGTGTTGCCATCGCCGACCTCGACTTCCAGTTGTCCCGTCGCGGTCATCTCGCCGCTCTCGCGGTCGATGGTGCCTTCGAGTCCGTCCGGTGCGCGAACGGTCACTTCGATCCCGTCTTCGGTCGTCATCGAGGGGAAGCTGATGTTCTCGGAGCCGGCCGTCCAGCTGTTCCCGTCGATGGTCCCACCGATTTCGATCGGTGTCCCCTCGTCGGCGGAGGGGTACTCGACGCCGGTGTTCTCCCGAGCGGCCGACTCGGAGGACTCCGTGAAGGAGGTGAAGCCGCCGCGGCTGGTCGCGATGAAACCGCCGTCTCCGCCGCCGGAGTTGTCGCCGGCCTCGCTCTCGTCGACCACCACGTTGGTGGCGGCCGCCTGCTCCTCTTCGCCGATGGCCATCGCGGCGCTGTACTCGCCTTCGTCGTCGGCCTGGAACTCGAACTCGACGGTCGTCGACTCACCGGCTCCGAGTTCGACGGTCTCTGTCGTCGACTGCTCGCCGACCGTGATCGTGACCTCCTCACTGCCGGGACCGCCGGTGTTCTCGACCGTGCCGGTCACCGTCGTCGACTCACCTGGTGCGGTATCAGGCGCGTCGAGGCTGGCCTCGAACTCCGGATCGACCGCCGTGAGTTCGAGATCTTGCTCGGTCGTGCTGTCGGTCTCGACCTGCACCTCGGCGGTCGTTCCGTCGTAGCCCTGCGGGTCGACCGTCAGCGTGTGCGTGCCCGCAGGCACCGACAGTTCGTAGCGGCCGGTGCTATCAGTCGTCGTGCTCTGTCGCTCGCCCTCGACTGCGACGGTCACATCCTCGATCGGGGTGCCCGAACTGTCTTCGACGACACCGCTGACCTCGCCGGTCTCGGATGGCTGATCGGCTGCGCTGATCTCCATGTCGAGGCCGAGTTCGAGCCACGCGAGACCGGATTGATCGAGCGGGAGCCCGAGCTGGTTGTTGAGGAGGTTGCTGTCAGTCGTCGTATCGACAGTGTACTCGTTGTCCACGAGCGTCACCGCGACCGGCTGGCCGTTCTCGAAGGAGCCATCTAACCCGTCGTCGCTCGCGGGGCCGTTGCTCGTCTCGGTCGTCAGCGCGATATCGAACTGGAAGCTATCGCCGGTCAGTGCGAGCTGGATGTCGAGGGTCCCTTCGGCGGTCATCATCCCCGTCTCGGGGTCGAACTCGCCTTCGAGCCCGTCGGGGAAAGTTGCCTGTGCGTCGAAGCCGCTGCCGTCCTCGGCGGTGTTCAGCGTCGGGAACTCTATGTTCGTCGATTCCCACGTCCCGTCGGCGTTGATCCGGCCGTCGATCACAATCGGATTGCCCTCACTGCCGTCGGGGAACACGATTCCCTCCGAGCGAGCGTCGTCGAGATTGTCTTCGTCGAAGGAGATGAATCCACCCGTACTGGTCGCGGTGAACGTCGCCGCGCCGCCGGAGTTGCCGCCGTTGCTCTCGTCGTCCGCCTCTTCGACGGTCACCGTCGTCTTCGTCGTCTTGCCGTCGACCGAGAGGACGACTGTGTATTCGCCGGCATCGCCCGCTTCTGTCTGAATCTCGTCGGTGATCGTCGTATCATCTTGTGGGGCAATCTCGATATCTTCGCCTTTCGTCGACAGCCCATCCACCGTGAGTCGCAGGCTCGAATCGGCCGTGGCCGTGCCGACGTTGGCGATTGCGCCCTGTACTCTGAGAGTCTCACCTTCGGTCACGCTAGTGCCGTCGACTGCGAGTCTGTACTCGGGTTCACCGGGTGTGAGCTGGAAGTCCTGGGTTGCGGTACCGTCCTCCTCGATATCGACCTCGGTACTCGATTCCTCGTAATCGAGCACGTTGGCGGTGACCGTCATCTCACCCGCAGTCACGCCCTCGAGTGTGTAGCTGCCATCGGCATCGGTCGTCGTCTCCGTCCCGCCGGCGCGCACGGTGGCGTTGTTGATCGGATCGCCGTTCTCGTCGGTGACGGTTCCCTCGACAGCGCCGACATCGCGTTTGCCCTCGCGGATCGTCATATCGAGGTTGAGTTTGAACCAGTTGTTCGCCGCCTGCTTCGAGGGCAGGCCGAGCGAACTGTCGGCGAGGAGATTGCCGGTCTTGTCGCCGACGACGAAGTCGTTGTCCACCAGCGAGACCGACGCGGAGTAGCTCTCTCCGCTATCCAGGTCGAGAGTCTCTTGCTCGAAGTCGGCGTCACCGGACAGTGCGTTGCTCTCGCCGGTTCCGGCTTCGATGCTGAACTCGAAGTTCGGGTTCTGCTCGTTGCCGAGCAGGATCGTCGTCAGGAAATCCGCGTTGACGTTCATCGCCCCCGACTCGGGATCGATCGTTCCGGTCATCGTCGACCGGTTCTCGACACCGATATCGAGGCCGCTCTGCTTGAGATTCGGCAGATTCTGGTCGGTCGCGCGCCAGGTACCGTCCTCGTAGATCACGCCCTGAATCCAGAGCACGTCCTGCCCGGAGGCCTCGTTCGCGTCGGGGAACTCCGTGGCCTCTGCGACGGCGTCGTCTTCGTTATCTTCGTTGAACGAGACGTAGCTGTCACCGACCGCTTCGGCTCGGAAGTTCGCGACGATCTCACCGCCGCCGGTGACGATGAGTTTGCCCTGCGCCTGCTTGTCGCCCGCCGTCGCGACAATCGGGAACTCGCCGGTGCCCGACGGGGTCAGTTCGAGGGTGATCTGCTGGCGCTCGCCGGCCCCGAGTTCGATCTGCTGTTCGGTCGAGGCGACGTTCCCGACGGAGAGGGTCGCGGTTTCAGTCGTGCTCGCGGCCCCGGCGTTCTCGAAGACGGCGCTCACCTTGGCAGTCGTCCCCTTCGTCGTCTGGACATCCTCGACGCGGACGTTGATCCCCGGCTGACTGAGTTCGAGATCCTGCTCGACCGTTTCGCCGGGGACGACGGTGACGGTCGTTTGCTGGCGACCGGACAGGCCGCCGTCGGCGATCAGTCGGTATTCGCCGGGCTGGATACCGGTGAACTCGTATTGGCCGTCACTGTCGGTTGTCGTCTCGGCGACGGACTGCTCGTTCTCGTCGACGAGTGCGACGGTGGCGTCCTCGGACGGTGAGCCAACGGCCGCGATGACGGTTCCGCTCACGCCGCCGGTCAGATCGAGCGTGATATCACGTTGTGTCTGCTCGCCGGTCACAACCTCGATATCGAACGTCTGTGCGGCTAGGTCCGCAGGGTCGACGACCAGCGTCTGCGTGCCGGCGGGCACGTCCGCAAGCGTGAACGACCCGTCTGCCGCCGTGCTGGTTTCGATAGTCGTGCCCTCGATACGGACGGCCGCGTCCGGAACTGCTTCGCCGGAATTCGTCTGGACAGTTCCGCTGACGCTGCCGGTCAACTCGAATTCAACCGATTGTTCGACCTGGTCGTTCGCGACGACTTCGACATCGACCGTGCGTTCGGCACCACTGGGTGTCGTGACGGTGAGCGTCTGCGGGCCGACGGCGAGTCCGTCGAGCGTGTACTGCCCCTGTGCGTCCGTTTCGACGCTCTGCCCGCCGGCAGCGACACTCGCGCCTTCGATCGGGTCGCCGTTCTGGTTGCTGACGGTACCGGTCACGCTTCCGGTCGGGTCGTCGTCGATAGACATGTCGAGCACCAGCGAGAACCAGTTCTCTCCGGGTTCGTCCGCCGGGAGTTCCAGTCCGGTGTCGACGACATCGTCACCGGTCGTCTGATCGACGGTGAATTCGTTCTCCATGAGCGTGAGATCGGCCGAGTCGCCGGTGAAATCGGCTTCGCCGGTCAACATGCCGCTCTCACCGGTCGTCGCTTCGAGGACGAACTGGAAGGAGGCGTCCCGCCCGACGACCGAAATGTCGAACTCGGCGTCTGCGGTCATCGTGCCCGTGTCGCGGTCGATCGTTCCGGTGATTCCGCCGGGCACGTCGACTTCGACCTGGACCTGGTCGGCAGAGGTCTGTAGCTGTGGGATCTCGACGTTCGTCGACCGCCAGGTGTTGTCGTCGTAGATCTCACCTTCGATAACGATCTCCTCGGCTGGGAAGTACGACCCCTCGGCAACGGCTTCGAGGAACGTCGAAGAGAAGGAGATCAAGCCGTCACCGACGTTTTCGGCGGTGAACGTCGCCACGGGCTGTTTCTTCTCGAAGGGGTCCCGGACGACCGCTTCCGTCGTGGCGCGCTTGCCGTCGGCGGTGAGTTCGGCAGTGTACTCGCCAACATCCGACTCGGTCGTGTCGACGGTCTCGGTGATCTGGACGGATTCGCCGGGGGCGACCTCGATCGATTGCTCGCTCGTGGCGAGGTCACCGATCGAAATCGTCGCCGTCTCCGTCGCTGTCGTCCCGCCGGTGTTCGTGACCGTGCCGATCACTTCGAGCGTCTCGCCCGCAGTCACGACGCTCCCTTCCAGCGAGAGTTCGAGGTTTGCCGGTTCAGCCCCCAAGGTAACGTCGCGCTGGGTCTGCTCGTCGGCAGCAATATCGACTGTAGCTTCGGTCGTCTGGTACTGGTCGGCACTGACGCGGATGTCGTACGTTCCCACGTCGAGTTCCTCGAAACTGTACGAGCCGTCGGCACCAGTCGTCGCGTCTTTCGCGGAGTCGACGATGTCGACGGTCGCACCCTCGACCGGGTTGCCAGACTCGTCGGTGACCGTCCCGGTGAGACTGCCGGTCTCGGAGACGACCCGGCTGGTTTCGAGATTCAGATGGAGATCGAACCAGGCCAGTCCCGGCTCTTCGATCGGCAGGCCGAGTTGTTGATCGAGCAGATCGTTGCCCGTCTCTTCGGGCACGGTGTACTCGTTGTCGACGAGATTGACGAAGCCGCCGTTGTCGAGGTCGGCGTCGAATTCGCCCTGAAGACCGTCCGAACTCGCGGCCCCGTTGCTCGTGCCGGTGACCATCGCGAGGTCGAACTGGAAGGTATCGCCAGTTAACGCCAGTTCGATCTTCAGCGTCCCGCTTGCGGTCATCCGCCCGGTATCGGGGTCGAACTCACCTTCGAGACCGTTGGGTGCTGTCGGCTGTGCGTCGAATCCGCTGCCGTCTGATTCCGTGTTCAGCGTCTTGAACGTCGTATCGGTCGACTGCCAGCTCCCGTTGTCGTAGATTTCGCCCTCGATGATGATGTCTCCTTCCGAGAAGCTCAACCCTTCCGCCCGCGCGTCGTCGATGTTGTCTTCGTCGAAAGAGATGAACCCATCACCGACGTTTGTCGCGGTGAACGTCGCAACGACGTCGCTGGATTGGGCCACCGAGGTCGAATCGAGCGTGAACTCGGGCTCCGTGGCCGCCGACTCGGTCGCAATCGAGGAGTCGGCCGACCCCTCGGAGACATCCGCCCCGGCGAGCCCCGGAACGGTTGCAAGTCCAACCCCGAGAACACAAAAGACAACTAATGTGAGTGCTGTTCGTGACCTATTCGTCTCTCTCCTTGATCGATTCATCGGTAGACCCCCATTGTTCAATGAAACCACCGTTATTACACTTAATACTACGTAAACGGCCGATATGTGGAAAGAGATTTTCAGAAACCAATATTGATAATCGGGAGGGAAACCGAGAGACAACGGTTAATTTGGAGCTTGTCGAGAGGAAAACAGCGACGTGCAACCCCGAGTTGGGAGCGACAGTGTACTCCACGTGCACGACCACAGGACTCTCTTGAGCACACCGACCGAAGAAATGACAATGGGACATACACTTTCCCGCCGACGGCTCCTCGGAGCAGTCGGGACGGCGGCGACAGTTGGGTTAGCCGGTTGTTCGCTGCTCGGGTCGGGGGGAGAACGGGTCGACGTCGGTGAGGACGTCGGAACAGTCAGTTTCGTCGGAGCCAACCCACCGACAGACGAACCGACGAACGCGCCGCCGTTCGGCGACCGGGTGCTTCCGCTGCCGGTTTCACGAGAGGAGATGCGCGAGGCGGCAGCGGATGGCGGGCCTGGGAAAGACGGCATTCCAGCAATCGACGATCCGACTTTCGTCCCCCCCGATGAGGCCGATTTCTCCGGGGAGGCAACCGTCTTTGGCGCGCGGTACGACGGCGAGGCGAAGGCCTATCCGCGAGACATTCTCGTCAACCACGAAATTGTCAACGACACTCTCGGATCGACACCGGTGAGTGTTACCTACTGTCCGTTGACCGGGACAGTACAGGGATTCGAGCGCGGCGAGACGACCCTCGGTGTCTCGGGAATGTTGGTCAACAACAACCTCATCATGTACGACCGGGCGGCCGAGCGGTGGTGGCCACAGATTGCAGCGGCCTCGATTCCGGGGCCCTGGCACGACACCGACGGCGGCGCGACCCTCCGCGAGTTCGAGGTGGTCTGGACGACGCTCGATCAGTGGACCGCGCTGTATCCCGATACGACCGTGCTCTCGGAGGAGACCGGATACGCTCGCAACTACGACCAGGATCCCTACGCCTCCCGCGACTACTACGACAGTGACAGCACGATCTTTCCGAACATCTACGAGAACGACCGGTTCCACGCGAAAAAGTGGGTCTACGGTGCACGAGCGAGTGAGGGAGCAATCGCGGTCACCCGTGACCGACTCCACGACGACGGGACCTTCACCGGCCAACTCGGCGACACGCCCATACTGGCAGTACACGATCCACGGCTGGACACCGCCTGGTTCTATCGAAACCCTGAACAGCGGGAGTTTACCCACAACGGCGACCGACTCGTCGGACCCGACGGCGATGAACACCCGCCGGACGAACTACCACTCGACCGGATCATCTCCTTCGACGCCTACTGGTTCGCGTGGTTCGCCTACTACCCCAACACGGAGCTGTACGAATGACCGTGAGCGGTACCCTCAGGGAGACTGTCGGCCGGACGAGACGAGCGATCGGAATCTCACTTGGGAGTCGCGGCGGCCGGGCAGTCGCGGTCGGGGTGACGATCCTCTATCTGCTTGGATACCTGTACGCGATTGGGATGTTACAGCCCGGGACGGGGGCGTTCGGCGTCCGAATCGCCAGCACACCGGCAGCACAGCTCTTCCGGCAGACGTTTGGCTCGTTCACTTACGAACCGGTCGCGCTGTTCGAACTCGGGATCGTCACCTACCAGTTCTCCCTGAACACGATTATCGGGCTCGCCATCGGGATACTCGTCGGCATCAACGTCGCTGTCTCTTATATCGCCTGGCGACAGCCGACGGCTTGTGGCATCACGAGCGGGTCGGCCGGTCTCGTCGCCGGGGTTCCCGCACTGCTGTCCGGGGCGGCCTGTTGTGCGCCGGTCGTCGTCCTGTTGATCGGCATCCAGATCACGGGGGCGGTGCTGGTCGTCTTCGAGTTACTGCTCCCGCTGTCGGTCGCCATGCTCGTCGGCTCGCTGGTTGTCGTCGGCCGGCAGGTGGAGCCGACAGCCACCTGATCAGAGCTGCGGTTCGATGTAGACCAGTTTCACGCGGTTGTCGATCTCTTCGAGTTTCGATTCGAGGTGCTGGATATCCTCGTCGATATCGACAGTTTCGAGCCCTGAATCGAAACTCACGTCTGCGGTCACGAGCACCTGTCCGGTCCCGATGAACATCGTTCGGAAGTCATCGACGTGAGCGACGCCATCGTGGTCGGTGATCGCGGTTTGCAGGTCCGATTCGATGGTGGTCGGGAGACTCTCGCCGAGGATGAGCCGTTTGTTCTCGACGGCGAGCAAGAGTGCGAAGACCATCAGCAACACGCCGATGACGATTGCACCGAGAGAGTCGTACGCTGGATTGCCGGTCACTCGGGAGGCTGTCTGGCCGACGAGAGCGACAACAAGTCCGAGCAGGGCGATCGTATCCTCGGTGAAGGCAGTCAGTGTCGTGATGTCACTGGACTGGGCGAACGCCTCGCGGTATCCCGACCAGTCGTACTCGTTCATCTGCCGTTTCAGTTCGGCGCGGGCCTTCACGAAGGCGTAGGTCTCGAAGACGATTGCGCCGAGCAGAATCACAACCGAGATCCAGAAGGGATCGACCGGAAGCGAAATATCGATTGTGATCCCGAGCAGTTCGGGCTGGCTGGCCTCGCTCCCGTGACCGCCTTCTCGGAGTTTGGAGATGCCGTGGGTCAGACTTTCCCAGCCCGCGACGCCAAAGAGCAGCACCGAGACGAGAAACGCGAAGAAAAACTGTGCTTTTCCGTAGCCGTAGGGATGGATTTGAGAGGCCCCTCGCTGGCTGTATTTGATCCCAATTAACAGTAAGACCTGATTCCCGGTGTCGGAAATAGAGTGATAGGTCTCGGCGAGCATCGACGGGCTTCCGGTGAGCAGATAGCCGAAAAACTTCAACACGGCAATCGCTCCGTTGGCGAACATGGCCGCCAACACGACGCCTGTATTCTGTCCTGCCATACGGCACCTGTCAACGTGGTCGCAAAAACCGGTTTCGATCCGTCAGAACGCTGCCAGCGGCACCCGGATCAGGCGGTCGTCACCCTCGCCCGCGTCGCCGCGGCCGTCGGTGTTGCTCGTCGTGAAGTAGAGATACTCCTCGTCGGGGCCGACAGTCACCGCCCGGATCCTGCCGAAGTCTCCGGAAAAGTGGGCGGTAAAGGAGTTCACACGCTCACCGTCGACGGCGGCCTCGTACAGGCGTTCGCCGCGGAGGCCAGCGAAGAAAACGCTCCCGTCGACGGCGGCCGTTCCCGCTGGCGCCCAGGTCTCATACTCTCCGGAGTGGTAGATCGGCGAGCGCATGTCGGGGTCGGTCTCCGAACCGCGAATTGCCGGCCAGCCGTAGTTCTCTCCTGCCTCGACGAGATTGAGTTCGTCTCTCGCGTCCGCGCCGTGTTCGGTCACCCAGAGCCGACCCGCATCGTCCCACGCGAGTCCCTGCGGGTTCCGATGGCCGTAGGAGTACACCGCGTTGCCGAAGGGATTGTCCTCGGGAATCTCGCCGTCGTCGGTGAGTCTGAGGACCTTCCCGGCCAGCGAGTCGCGGTCCTGTGCGAGATCGGAGTTTGTCGCGTCCCCGGTTGTTACGTACAGCTGCTCGTCCGGACCGAAGGCGATGCGGCCGCCGTTGTGAAAGCGGTCACTGGGAATGCCGTCGACGATGACTTCCTCGTTGCGGAGTTCCATCGAGTCGAAATCAACCTCGTACCGTCGGACGGTGTTCTCGACGGACTCGCGGTCGACGGTCTGGTAGACGTAGAGGTAGTTGTTGTCCACGAAGTTGGGATGGATAGCGATGCCGAGCAGTCCACCCTCACCGAGCGGCGGATTGTCGAGTTCGTCGAACTGTTCGAGGACGTGTTCCTCGCCATCGTCAAGGAGTAGCAAGTCACCGGACCGTTCGGTCACGAGATACCGACCGTCGTCGAGGACGACGACCTCCCACGGGACCTGCAGATCCTCGGCGATCACCTCGTAATCAGTGTTGTCTGCGGACAGACCGGCCGAGGCACCGGTCTCCGTCGGCGCGAAAAACTGCCCGACCGGCAGTCCAAAAATGAGCACAGACGCGACGACGACCACGATCAGTATCAGTACCGTCGCGACGACTCCGGCACCGACTCCGATTCCGAACGTGCGACGATTCACGTGCGTAGTTAGCGCCCGAACGGTATAAGCACCCGAGCCAGTCGCTCCTGGGACGCAGCGATCGGCTACTCCTCCTGCATCGCCTCGTCGCCCTCGGGGTGTGTCGCGGGATTGTCGGGATCGGTGTCGCGGTGTTTTGTCGGCCAGGTGACGCTGCCGAGGAATGGAACACCGATCTTCTGGGCCGCGCGGGCGATCATGTGTGCCCCCGTCGGGACCGTCAGGAAGAGGAAGACGATGCCGACCAGCGAGGTCAGTCCCGATCCGCCGGGGCCGAACTGGACGAATCCCGCCAGGAAAATCGTCGCAGTCCCCAGTGTCGTCGGCTTGCTCGTCGCGTGCATCCGGTTGTAGACGTTGGGCAGACGCAGCAGTCCAAGCGTCCCGACAGAGAGGAAAAAGCAGCCGATGACGACGAGACCGATGATCGTCACCTGCTCGACGACGTGCAGATCGACCATCAGTTCTCCCCTCCGTTACAGTGCCCGCTCATTCTTGCCTCCGTGTGATGATGTCGCCCTCGGTGATGTACTTCGCCACCGTCACCGTCGAGAGAAAGCCGATAATGGCGAGGACGATACTGACGGTCACGAACAGTCCGCGGTCGGTCTTCAGCGCAACCAGCACCGCAATCGCGATGACGTTCGTGGCGATGGCGTCCAGTCCGACCACCCGATCCGGGACCGTCGGGCCGCGAATGACCCGGTAGCCACAGAGCAGACAGAGTGCGGAGACGAGGATCAACGCGCCGTCGATGACGGTCGCCGTCGTCGCGTCAACCATCGGACTCACCTCCGTCGTCGAGCCGCTCCGTGCGCTGTTCTTCGGTGATACTCTTCGGCTCCGGCGGATGGTCCGGCGGGTGGACCGTGATCTCTGGGGCCGGGTCGCCGGGAGAGTGGCGCTCGTCGAAGATTTGCAGTGCGTAATCTTCCCACTGACGAATCGGTTCGACGACCTCATCCGGAGAGCGGCCGTCGATCATGTGGACGTACAACGCGTTCTCGTCGGGGTCGTGATCGAGCGTCACTGTCCCCGGCGTGATGGTGATGCTGTTGGCGATGGTCGTCACGCCCAGTGCCGTCTCGACGCGAAGCGGAACGAGGATGACCTGCGGTTCGAGTGCCCGCCCGGGGACGAGCACGCGGTAGGCCACGTCGACATTCGCCACGAGCACCTCCTTGAAGAAGACGAGAATGTACAGAATGACGTACGGGATCGCAGAGATCGTCTGACTGAGGTCGATCTCTTCGCCGTAGAGTCGTCGGAAGACGTACGCGACCGGGAGACCGACCGCGAGGCCGACAATAAAGACCGTGACGACAGATCGAATGGTGACCTTGGGGCCGGAGACGAACACCCACAGCACCGCGAAGAGCAGGCCCGCGACGAGCCAGCGGCGCGTCTTCACGACCCCTCACCCCCAAAGACGATATCGACGTAGCTGTCGGTGTCCAGCGCCGCCTCCGCGGCCGCGTCGGCGAACTGAAAGAGCGGTTCGAAGCCGACACCGACGACGAGGACGATGGCCGCGAACGTCGCCAGCAGTGTGACTTCGAGGCGGTCGATCTGTCCGCGCATCACCGTCTCCGTCTGGCTTCCCCAGAACGTCCCCATCCACGCGCGCGTCGAGTAGAGAATCGTCAGGACGGCACCGACGACGAGGACGAACAGGATGCCGACAGCGGCCGCGGCGGTTTCGGCCCCGCCGCCGGCGGCCGCGGCGAACTGTCTCGCGGCGGCGTCGAAAACGAACAGTTTGCCGAAAAAGCCCGCAAGCGGTGGAATACCGACCAGCGAGAGGCCGCCGACGAGCATCACACTCGCGAATCCAGGCGAGCGGTCGCCCAGTCCGCCGAGATCCGAAAGCTGTGTCGTCCCCACGGCGTCACGGATGACTGCGGTGGACAAAAAGAGCAGCCCTTTCGTCACCGCGTGATGGAAGGCGAACACGAGCGCGGCGAGGATGCCGAGATGTCGAAGCGACTCGGAGGTGGTCGCCGCGGCGATGCCGATCGGAATTGCGATGAATCCGATCTGGCCGATACTGGAGTAGGCGAACAGTTCTTCCAAGGAGTCCCGCGTGACCGCGCCGAACCCGCCGACGAGGATGCTCAGCACCCCCATCAGGACGAGCACCGGCGCGAGGAAGGCAATCGACGAGTCGCTGGCGATTCCCGGGACGGTCGTCGAGAAGTTTGCGTTTCCGAAGACGGTGAAATACAGGCGGATGATCGCGTAGATGCCGACCTTCTTCGTCGCACCGGCGAAGACGGCAACGACCGGCAGCGGCGCGGCCCGATAGGCCGAGGGGACCCAGAACTGGAAGGGGACCAGCCCGGCTTTCAGCGCGAACGTGACGAACACGAGCGCCGAGAGGCCGACGACTGGCTCCGTCACAGCCCCGGGTTCGGCGAGAACCCGGGCCATGTCGGCCATGTTCAGCGTGCCGGTCGTCGCGTAGAGGCCACCGATTCCCAACAGCATCACCACACCGCCGACGATGTTGAGCACGACGTAGCGGACGGCAGCGGCGGTATGCTGGGCGTTACCGTAGAAGGCGACGAAGACGTAACTCGCCATCAACATCACCTCGAACCAGACGAACAGGTTGAACAGGTCGCCAGTCAGCAGCGCGCCCGTCGCCCCGAGCAGGAGAAACTGGAACATCGGGTGGTAGTAGACCCGCTGGTTGCGCTCGTCGATGAATCTGACCGAGAAGATCACGGCGTAGATGGCGACCAGCGCCGTCAGCGCAAGCATAAACGCCGAGAGTGCATCGGCGACGAGCGTGATGCCGAAGGGTGCGGGCCAGCCGCCGAGTTGGTAGGCAACCGCACCGCCATCGCTGGCGAAGACGACCCGCCACGAGAGGACAGCGACGGCCCCGCCGTAGAGCATCGTCCCGAGAATACTGACGGCTTGCTGGAGTCGGGGCCAGCGGCGGACCAAAAGCGCCACCGTCCCGGTGAGCAAGACGACCAGCATCGGGGCGATTGCAATCGAACTCATTGTGGCCACTCCGTCACGTCGATGGTTCCGTTCTCTTGGTAGGCACGATACGACAGCGCCAGCGCAAAGGCGGTCATCCCGAAGCTAATGACGATGGCCGTCAACACCAGCGCCTGCACGACCGGATCGGCCGTCTCGGGGAAGGGAGCGTGATGGTCGGCCAGCACCGGCACTGTGTCGCCGGTCGCCTCGGTGATGCCGCCCATCGCGATCAGGTAGATGTTCGCGGCCTGTGAGAGAATCGCCAGCCCCCAAATCACTTTCACGAGGTCGTCTCGAAGCAGCAGGAAGGTTCCGAAGGTGAAGAGGACGCCGACCGTGGCGGCGAGTGCAAACGTCATTCGGCACCCACCACCGAGAAAATTGTCAGGAGACCGCCGACGACGACGCAGTAGATCCCAACGTCGAAGATCACCGCACTCGCCAGTTCGACCTCGCCGAACAGCGGCAGATGGACGTAGGTGTAATCCTGTGAGAGAAACGGCTGACCGAAGACGGTCGCGGCGAATCCGCTGGCGACGACCACGACCAGTCCGAACATGAACAGCGTCCGGTAGGCGGCGACAGTCCGGTGCTCGCCGATGTGGCGGTCGCGGTCGACCTCCCGGTCCAGCACGCCGACCTCCAGGTAATCGAGGTTGTAGGCGACGTAGACCAGTGTGAACGCCCCGACTGTGAGAACGCCGCCGATAAAGCCGCCGCCGGGGAGGCTGTGACCCTGGAGGAACAGCGAGATGGCGACGACGAGGATGATCGGCACGACGACGCGGGCGGTCGTCCGCATGATGACCGTCGTCATCGCGTCTCACCTCTGTCGCGCATCGTCAGCAGGACCAGTACCGAGAGGGCGGCCAGCACGATCACGATTGACTCACCGAGCGTATCGAACGCCCGGAAGTCCGTAAGGATCACGTTGACGATATTCGCACCGCCGCCCTCTTTGATCGCGTTGTTCGTGAAATACGCCGCCGTCTCCGTCGGATCGGCGGCCGAGTCCGGCGCGGCGTACAGCACCGAAACGAACGTCGTCGCACCGACGACGACCGAGAGGACACCGTCTCTGGCGATCCGAGACCACTCCAGTTCCCCGTAGTACGCCGGTAACTCCTCCAGAACGAGCAGGAAAATCAGGAGGAGCAGCGTCTCGACCACGAGTTGGGTGAGCGCCAGGTCCGCTCCGCTAGCGAGGATGTAGAAGATCGCGACCATGAAACCGAGAATCCCCAGCGTGAGCACGCCCGTCACGTGACTTTCGGCGGTCGTGACCGCGATGGCGGCGACGATGGCCACGCCGAGGACCAGCACGAGCGACACCGGCGTCTCGGCGACGGCGGGCGTCGGAAGCCCGATAGCGGTCGTCGCGAAGCCAGCAATCGTCAGCACACAGGTCGACAGCAGCACCCACCAGACGTACGTCCGAATGAGTCCGTTCTGCACGCGAGCAGCGACGAGTGTGCTCACCCGGTCTGTCGCCGCCAGCGCGCCGTCGTAGACCGTCGTCGGATGGACGGCCGTCGTCGCCGCGCGGACCCGACCGATTCCCTCGCCGATCCGATCGTAGAAGGGAAAGGCGGCGACGCCGACGGCGATCGTAATCATGCTCATCACGACCGGGCCGGAGAGGTGTGTCGGGATGCCGGCGTGAATCTCGACTTCACTTACCGCCGTCGCGCTTGCGGCGTCGTTGACCAACAGGTCGATTGGCACGTCCGGAACGACGCTGACGATCACGACGCCGAGGGCCAGCACTGCAGGCGGGGCGACGAGACCGAGCGGCGCCCGGTGAACGTCGCCGAGTCCGTCGGGCCGTTCACCGAAGAAGAGCCAGAGGAATCGCAGCGAGTACAGCACCGTGAAGATGCTCGCGAAGACCGCCGTCGCGGGATAGAGCCAGAGGAGTCCGCCGCCATGGACGGCGGCCTCCCACGCGGCCTCGAAGAGGATCTCCTTGGAGTAGAAACCGTTGAACGGCGGGATACCGGCCATACTCAGCGCCGAGAGCATCGTGATTCCGGCGGTGATGGGCAGATCCTCGCGCAGGCCACCGAGTTCGCTGATGGCGCGCGTGCCGGCCTCGTGGGCGATGATCCCCGCGACGAGGAATAACGCGGCCTTGAACAGCGCGTGGTTGAGCAGATGAAAGACGCCAGCCTCCGCGCCGTAGTGTGATTCGAAGCCGAAGGCGGCGACCATCAGACCGAGATGGCTGGCCGTCGAGTACGCCAGCAGTTCCTTGATGTCCGTCGAGATGACCGCAAGAATCGCGCCGACGGTCATCGTCACCATCCCAAGGGTTGCAACGAGAGCCATCCACTCGGGGCCGTGAAAGAGCGGGCGGACCCGACCGAGTGCGTACACCCCGACTTTGACCATCGTCGCCGAGTGGAGGAATGCGGAGACGGGCGTCGGCGCGACCATCGCGCCCGGCAGCCAGAAGTACAGCGGGACCTGAGCGGATTTGGCGGCGGCGGCGACGGCGATCAGCGCTAAGGCGGGAACGAAAATTCCCTCGGCCCGCAGCGCGTCGGCCACCTCGCCGCTGTTTGCGAGAATCGCCGCGAGATCGAACGGCTCCAGTCCGGCCGCCGCAGCGCCGACGCCGACGAGCAGGATGCCGACGAGCAGACAGAGACCACCGCCGACGGTGATGACCATCGCCATCCGTGCGGAGTACTGCGATTCCGCGTCTTCAGTGTAGTAGCCAATCAGGACGAACGAGCAGACGCTCGTGAGTTCCCAGAACAAGAAAAGCAAGACGAGATCAGCCGCCAGCGCGACGCCGAGAATCGAACCCATGAACGCGAGCAAGGCCATATAGAACCGTCCGAGGTCGGGCTTACCATGCATATATTCTGTCGCGTACGCGAAGATCAGGATCCCGATGCCGCTTGCCAGCAGCGCGAACAGGAGGCCGAAGGCATCGACGGTGAACCGAAAGGCCACGTCCATCGAGGGGATCCACGGAACCGAGACTGTGCCGTCGGCCCCGACCTGCGTGAGCAGTAGGACGAAGGAGATAGCTGCGACGACTGCGCCGACGTAGCCGACGGTGTCGCCGAGCAGGCGATAGAGCAGCGGCGTGACGACTGCGGCGAGGAAGGGGAGGGCGATTGCGACGGCGAGGACGGGGAGGTCGGCCATCGATTATGTGCACCCACGGACAGATCCGACTTAAGCCGACCGACTCCAGTCGGTGCAGTGACTTGTCGGGGAGTTCCTCAGGAGGCGATCAGAACGACCGCGACCGCACCGAAGGCGATGCCGAGGGCCTTCTTTGGCGTGACCGCCTCGCCCAGCACGACGATACCGAGGACGGCCCCGCCGACCAGAAACATCCCGAAGACCGGGACGACGATGCTCACGGGACCGGTCGAGAGCGCGCGGAAGTAGCCGACGACCGCCCCGGCGAGACAGAGGCCGGCCGCCAGCGCGAACTGGACCGAGCGATCGGTCACCGACGGAACTGAGCCGTCGCCGAATGCGAGTGCCACCGTGGTCGCTCCGACCGCGAGCGTGAGAACCGCGATTGGCATGACAGTAAACGCCGGCAGGTCGCGCATGGCGACTTTCATGAACAGGAAGGCAAAGGAGTAACAGACCATCGCCAGCGTCGCCCACAGCAGATAGCTCACGACCGATCCCCCACGTTCGTCCCCCCGAACTCCCCCTGACAGTGACGCATGTCGGTGAGTATCACGGTGACCAATAAAAAAGCCGATGTCAAACGGATCACGTGTCGGGTCGAAGAGAACGCGGTTATAAACCCAGACACGTAACTGGAGATAATGGACACGGGATGTACGCGCCGGGAGTTGCTGGGAACGATCGGCACCGTCGCCGCCGGGGCGGCCGTCGCCGACAGCGCGAGCGCCCAGCAAGTCACCGAAGAGTGGCCGACGTTCGGCTACGACCGGACACACGCCGGACACAACCCCAACGGGACGGGACTCGCTTCAGATCCAGGAGGTGCGTGGCAGTATCTCGACGCGGGCGGGGCCTTCCGCGCGAGCGTCGCCATCGCTGACGGCACCGTCTACGCTGCCAACGAGGACGGCAACTGCCACGCCGTCGACGCCGCCACCGGCGAGTCCCGAGAGAACTGGCCAGTCGAACTGGGAGCCCCCTCGGAAGCGCCGCCGACCGTCGCCGACGGAACAGTGTATGTCGGCAACGAGAACGGCACCCTCCGCGCACTCGACGCCGACAGCGGCGAGACGCAGTGGCGATTCGACACCGAGGGACCGATCCGAGGCGCACCGGTCGTCCACGACGGTGTCGTCTACGCGACGAGCATGGACGGCGTCGTCTACGCCATCGACGCGGAGACGGGCGCAGAAACCCGCTGGGAGTTCGACACCGGCGAAGCGACGGCCGACGATGTCGAACTCTGGGGGAGTCCGACAGTCGTCACCGCTGGCGGTGCCGTGACAGTGTACGTCGCAAACACTGGAGGTTTGGTCTTCGCTCTCGACGGGAACGGAGACCAGCAGTGGGTGCAGACCGTCGGGGCCGGGCAGATTCAGTCGACGCCGGTTATCGCGAACGGCTCGATCTACGTCACCTCGGTGCAGAGCGCCTCTGGATACGTCTACGCGCTCGATTCCGACAGCGGTCGAGTAGAGTGGGAGTTCGAGACCGACGGGGCTACGATCACCGCGCCGGCGGCGACCGCAGAGCACGTCTACGTCGGAAGTCGAGACGGAAACGTGTACGCGCTCGCTGTCAACTCCGGCGACGAACAATGGCGGTTCGACACCGGCCGACAGATCAACGCCTCACCAGCCGTCGTCGACGGGACAGTCTACGTCCCCAACTTCGGCAACGATGTGTTCGCACTGACGACCGACGGCGAGGAGCGCTGGCGCACCGAAACTTCGGGGACCATCGCCGGCTCACCAGCACTTGCAGACGGGCGGGTCTATCTCGGGAGCGAGAACAACGGCCTCTACGCACTGGAATCAGGCGGAGACGTGAGTTTCGTCTCGGGAAGCCAGCGTGAGAATCCCGTCGACGACAGCCCGCTGTCTAACCCCGACAGCGGACCCTTCGCCTTCCTCGTCTTACCGGCCGTCGTCGTGGGCTTCTTCGGACTGCTCGCCGGCGGCCTCTATCTACTCTTCAACTCGGAGTGGGCCGACCAGTTCAGCGTCGACGAACCGCCGGTCGAGAAACTCTACGAGGACGACGACGAACAACCGGCGATGCCGGGCTTCAGCGAGCGCAACGAGACCGACGTCTGGTCGGTGATCGTCGGCGACGTGATCGGTCGCGCCGAGGAGAGTGCGACCGTCGCCCGAGAGGATATCATCGTTAAAAAGTACATCGACGATACGCTGGAATCGCCAGTGACCGCCTACGAGATCGAATCCGCGCGCGACGAACTGACACACGTCACCATCGAAGAGCCACTCCTGGGCGAGGACGGACCGGCGGCCTTCGAGGACCAGCCACTCAACGAGGGGTGGACACTCACCGATCAACTCACGTTCAGGTCGACCATCGAGCCCGGCAAGACGATCAGGACGATGGTCGGCCGGCCCGATACGCCCGAAGACGGGCTGGATGGGCTGCTCGACCCACCAGATGTGTCCATCGAAGCCACAGAGAGTGAGACGGCTGCTGTCTCGGATGGAAGCGGCGAGAAACCGGACGACGAATAGCACGCGCGGCGAAAACGCTCTTACCGGCCGTTCAGCGAGATGTATTTCGTGTCGATGACACGCTCGTCAGCGTTGAGTTCGTCGAGCACGTCCTCCGGAACTGGGTCGTCGAGGTTGTAGACCGACAGTGCCTCGCCGCCGATTGTCTCGCGGCCGTTGAACATGCCCGCGATGTTGATGTCGGAGTCACCGAGCACGCTGCCGATGAAGCCGATCACGCCGGGCGCGTCCTCGTTACGCGCGACGAGCATGTGGCCGTGCGGGATGGCGTCGACGCGGTAGCCGTCGATGCTGATAATTCGCGGGTCGTCCCCTGCGAACTGTGTGCCGAAAACGCTGACACTTTCCTCGTCGTTGCTGACGGTGACGGACACACGGGACTGGAAGTCCTCGCTCTGGCGGGATTTGGATTCGGTCACGTCGATCCCGCGGCGCTCGGCGACTCGGGGCGCGTTGACGGCGTTGACCTGCCATTCGAGCGGCTCGAAGACACCCTTGAGTGCACTCGCGGTGACGAGGTCGACATCTTCGTCGGCGATGTCGCCGAAGTACTCGACATCGACTTCCTCGACGCGCTGGTCGAACAGTTGGACAGCGATCTTGCCCGCGGTATCAGCGAGATCGATGTACGGCTCGATTTTCGGGAAGGAACTCTCGTCGACCGACGGGGCGTTCAGGGCGTTCATCACCGGCTCTTCCTCGAAGGCAGCGAGGATCTGCTCGGCAGTCTCGGTGGCGACGTTCTCCTGTGCGGCCTCGGTGGAGGCCCCGAGATGCGGCGTGACGATGATATCTTCGACCCACAGAAGCGGGTTGTCCCGTTCGACAGGCTCCTGAGCGAAGACGTCGACCGCAGCCCCGCTGAGAATACCGTCGTCGACGGCTTCGGCGAGTGCGGCTTCGTCGACGATGCCTCCGCGGGCGCAGTTGATCACGTAGCCGCCTTCGAGTTGGGCGAGTTCCTCCGCGCCGATCATGTTCTCGGTCTCTTCGGTCAGCGGCGTGTGGATCGTCACGAAATCAGCCGCGCGCAGACACTCGTTGAGGTCTCCGACAAGCTCCGCGCCGAGCTGCTCGGCGCGTTCCTCGCTGATGTACGGATCGTAGACGATGAGGTCCATACCGAGGTTGTTCAGCCGTTTCGCAACCTCCTGGCCGACGCGGCCGAAGCCGATGATACCCAGCGTCTTGTCGTTGACTTCGGTCCCGAGGAAGTCACCTTTGGCCCATTCGCCCTCCGAGAGGCGTTCGTGCGCCTGCGGGATCGACCGGGCCGTCGCGAATGTCATCGCGACCGTGTGCTCGGCGGCCGCGCGGACGTTACCTTCCGGCGCGTTGGCGACGATGACGCCGTTGTCCGTCGCCGCTTCGATATCGATGTTGTCGACACCGATCCCGGCACGACCGACGATGACCAGTTCCTCGGCGGCTTCGAGTACCTCGCGGGTGACCTCTGTGCCAGATCGGACAATCATCGCGTTCGCGTCGACGACAGCATCGAGCAGTTCCTCCTGTGAGAGGTTGTAGGCCTTCTC
The DNA here is from genome assembly GCF_037080055.1 of Halovenus anhuiensis. NCBI lineage: Archaea > Methanobacteriati > Methanobacteriota > Halobacteria > Halobacteriales > Haloarculaceae > Halovenus > Halovenus anhuiensis. The sequence continues at coordinate 45,876 of NZ_JBAOJI010000006.1, read as the reverse complement.
GATCTCGTGGCCCTGTTCGCGCAACCGTTCGATGCCAGCCTCCGCGATCGGATCGGTGACGAGTACCTTCATGGGCGTCACAAACCATGGCGGGGAGATAACCTTTGTTTTCTCGACCGGAGAAACAGCGACAGCTGTGGGAAACGACAACACACAGCGAAAAAACAGGTGTTCGAATCCCCCCTTACCGCCAGGCCGGAAGTGACGCTGCGTCCTCAAGCGGCATCGTTACGTACGCCTCGTCTGTGTTGATATCTGCGAGGATGAACTCCTCCCGTGGTCCATCCTCAACTGCTGCCATCACTTCCGAGTCCGCGCTCTCCGTCTGGACGACAGTATCCGACTCCATGTATGAGAGTATGTAACAACCAACCATAAACGTATCGGAATCAATAGTGATAACCAATCTCAAAAACCCCTTGATCGCACGACATCCGTCAGACAATAGTTGTCTAAAGATCATATTTGCGAAACAGATCATATGATAATGATGAAAGGATCGGACAGTAGAGCGGCGATACTGGGATCTTTCACTGGAGCGCCAGGGGGCGAAGACAAGCGTCAAGAGAGAAGTGTAAGGACTTAGTGGGTGGGGTGAGGAATAGAAGCAAGTATGAACGTCGAAGATATCATGACGCCGGCCGAAGATGTTGTGACGGTCGAGATTCCGGGTACCCGTGACGATGTCCTCGAATATCTCCAGGATCGCCAGTTCTCTTCGGTCCCCGCAGTGAAAATCGAAGACGGCCGTGAGATTTACCGGGGGATCATCTCGCGGAAAGCATTGATCGAACGACCCGACGAGGACCAGCTCGCAATCCTCGCCGAAGAGGTCCCGACGACGGCACTCGATGCGAGTCTCTCCGAGGTCGCCGCTCAGATGGCCGATACCGGCGAGCGCCGAACCCCCGTCGTCGACGGCGATACCCTCGAAGGAATCGTTACCGTGACGGATATCATTCGAGCAATCGCCCACGGCGAGGCCGGTGAGGGGACCCTCGCCGGAGATGTTGCCGGTGAGGAGGCCAGCTGTGTCTACAGCGGCGCGCCGCTGCCGGCCGCCGAGCGAGAACTCTCCTTCGCCGGCGTGCCCTACGCGGTCGTCCTCGGTGACGACGGCGAGATGGTGGGTGTAGTGACCGAAGTCGATATCATCGACGTTGCTCGCGTCGTCGAGGGCGAAGAAGACACCGGCGAGTCGATCGCGAATCAGGACGACGAGTGGGCCTGGGAGGGAATCAAGGCGGTCGGAAACCGGTACATGCCGACCCGAAACGTCGAGATTCCGGCCGAGGCCGTCTCGGAGTTCATGACCGAGGATGTCGTCACAGTCAGCCGCAAGCGGCCAGTCGAGGAGGTCGCCCAGCTGATGATCGAACACGACATCGAGCAGATCCCACTGGTCAGCGGCGGCCAACTCGCGGGCGTCGTTCAGGACATGCATCTGCTGGAGGCCGTCCGATGAGTGAAGGCGACCGCCTGACCGAACTGGCGAAGCGCCGAGGCTTCTTTCTGCAGTCCTCGGGTTCGTACGGCGGCGTCGCCGGCTTTTACACCTACGGCCCGCAGGGCGCGACGCTGAAAGAGAACATCGAGTCAGCCTGGCGCGACCGCTACGTCACCCGCGAAGGCCACATGGAAATCGACGGTCCGACGGTGATGCCCGAGGCCGTCTTCGAGGCCTCCGGCCACCTCGACGGCTTCGACGACATGATCATCGAGTGTCCGGAGTGTGGCGAGAGCCACCGCGCGGACCACCTCGTCGAGGACGCCCCCGGCTCGGAGGTCGAAGACGCCGAAGCGCTCCCCATCCCGGAAGTCGAGGACCTGTTCGGCGAGTACGACATCGACTGCCCGACCTGCGGGACGGCACTCGCGGGCGAGCCAATCGACGATTTCAATCTCATGTTCGGCACGAACATCGGCCCCGGCAGTTCGTCGCCCGGTTATCTCCGCCCGGAGACCGCACAGGGCATCTTCGTCGAATTTCCGCAACTCGCCGAGTACGCCCGCAATCAGCTCCCCTTCGGCGTGACACAGATCGGTCGGGCCTACCGAAACGAAATCAGCCCGCGGAAGGCACTCGTTCGCGTCCGGGAGTTCACACAGGCCGAACTGGAACACTTCATCGATCCCGAGGAGGACGAACCACCGCTCGAACGGGTCGAAGACGTTGTCCTGCCACTGTACTCCGTCGAACAACAGCAGGCAGACGACGGCGAGATGCAGGAGTTGACCGTCCGCGAAGCCGTCGACGAAGGCGTTGTCGCCAGCGAGTGGGTCGCCTACTATCTCGGCGTCTCGAAGGGCTGGTACGAGCGCATCGGCGTCGACATGGATCGGTTCCGCTACCGCCAGCACCTCCCGGGCGAACTCGCACACTACGCCTCTGACTGCTGGGACGCCGAGACCGAAATCGACGGCGACTGGATCGAGGTGACCGGTTTCGCCTACCGCGGCGATTACGACCTCGCCAAACACGAGAAACACTCCGGCGAGGAGTACTCGGTGTTCAAGCAGTACGACGAACCCGTCACCGTCGAGAAACCCACCGTCGATCCCGACATGAGCGCACTCGGCCCCGAGTTCGGCGGCGCTGCGGGCGCGATTGCCGACGAACTCGAAGCGCTTGCCGAGCGCGACCCCGACGCCTTCGACGGCGACAGCGTCGAGGTGAGCGTCGACGGCGAGTCCTACGAGGTACCAGTCGAGCAGACTGGCTTCGCGGTCGAAGAGGTCACCGAGTCCGGCGAGCACGTGACCCCGCACACAGTCGAGCCGTCCTTCGGCGTTGACCGGCTGATCTATACCGTCCTCGCACACGCGTACGAGGAGGACGAAGTCGACGGCGAACAGCGGACCTATCTCTCCCTGCCGCCGGAGACAGCGCCGACGACGGTCGGTGTCTTCCCGCTGATGGACAAGGACGGCCTCGCAGAGCAGGCCCAGGAGTTGGCCCGGGAGCTGCGAGCCGCAGGGTTAGAGGTGAGCTACGACGATTCCGGCGCAATCGGGCGGCGGTACCGCCGACAGGACGAGGTCGGGACGCCGTTTTGCGTGACCGTCGATTACGACACACTCGAAGACGGAACGGTCACGGTACGAGAACGGGACAGCACCGATCAAAAACGAATCGCAATCGACCAGTTGTCGGAACAGTTGCTCGCCCTGCGTGACGGGGAGCAGTCCTTCGAGGATCTCTAAGTCAGGATGTCCTCCACAACCGCCTTCGGCCGACTCGAACAACGACTCCGCGGCGAGGTTGGCCGCCGCCTCGTCCACGCCAGCGGCACGGGAGTGCCGCTTCTGTATCTGCTCAACATCATCACGTGGGGGCAGGCCAGAGCGATGTATCTGATCTTCGCGGCGGGCGTGATCGTGCTCGAGTCGCTGCGGTTGATCGTCGGACTGGACGTGTGGCTGTTCAACCACCTCATCCGAGAGTACGAGGAAGACAACATCGCCGGCTACGTGCTGTACATGCTCTCAAGCACCGTCGCGGCCGTGAGTTTCGAGCCGCAGGTCGCCGTCCCGGCGATTGTGATGCTCACGCTGGGCGATCCGATCAGCGGGGCGGTCGGCGGCGGCGAGTTGCGCGTGATCAAGCGACCGAAAGCGCTGGCTGCGATGTTTCTGGTCTGTGCGACCATCACCGCGCCCTTTCATTACACCACTCCGATCGTCGTCGTCTGTGGCGGACTCGCCGGCATGATCGCCGACGGCGTCAAGCCGATCATCCGCGGCTACGTCATCGACGACAACCTGACGATCCCAATCGTGGCCGCCATCGGAATCAGACTCGGTATCGAACTGAGCGCCACACTGTGACGCCACAGTAGCCAAGTAGTTCGGCGAAAACCCCGCACAGGACGGCAACCGAAGAGGTGGATGCCTCCAGGGCAGTCGACACTGAGAAAGAGGCAATCGTCGAGGCTGGTCGCTGAGAGCAACTCCTTGCGCTATCGGGTGGGCAGTTGGACGACCATCACGGCTGGGAGTGCAGACGGGGACATTCTTTAACGGATGGATCCGTTAGCGCCGAGTAGATGGACGAGGAGTACGGGTTACTCGACACGGACGAGGCCGATGGACCGGGCGACGAGTGGGAAGAGATCGATTACTCGGATACCGAGGCCGACCGCATCGCTCGCAAGCGGGACCGGGAGTTCAGCCAGTTCCGCGAGCGGATCAAAGACGCAGACCAGTTCAAAGTCACCGAATCCGTCTTCGACGAGGCGACCTACGGCGCGCTGTACAAACTCGTCCAAGACGGCCACATAGACGCCTTTGGGGGACCGATTTCGACGGGCAAAGAGGCGAACGTCTACACCGCCCTGTCCGGCGACGACGAGGTGGCAGTGAAAGTCTATCGGATCAACGCCTCGGATTTCCGCGATATGGGGGAGTATCTGGAGGGAGATCCGCGTTTCGAGGAGGTCGCCGGCAACAAGAAGGCTGTCGTCGTCGGCTGGGTTCGCAAGGAGTTCGCGAATCTCAAGCGCGCGCGAGCGGCGGGCGTCCGCGTGCCAGAGCCCATCGCCGTCGAGCGAAACGTCCTCGTCATGGAGTATCTCGGAGCCGAGGACGGCCGAGCGAAACGGCTGGCCGAGGTCAGTATCGAGAATCCAGAGACGGCCTACGAAGTCGTCAGAGAGTACATGTACCGGCTGTACGACGCCGGCATCGTCCACGGCGACCTCTCGGAGTACAACGTCGTCGTGCAGGATTCAGAACTGTACGTCATCGATGTCGGCCAGGCAGTGACGATCCATCATCCAAACAGCGAGGATTTCCTCGAACGAGATTGCGAGAACGTCGCGGCGTTTTTCAACAGACAGGGTGTTGACACCGACGGCGATCAGTTGCTCGCGTACATCCACGAGCACGCCGAACCGAGAGAGCAATAGCGAGACGCCCTCTCCCCATCGAGTCGGCGGCGCGCGTAATCAGTAGTTTCAACCTTCAGCACCACGATTCACCGGTGTGGCGAGTGAACTGTTGCCTGTCATCGCGTCGATTCTGATCGTCGGACTAGGTGTCCAGTTGCTCGCTCAGCGGTTGCAGGTTCCGTCAGTCATCTTCTATCTCGTGGCCGGCCTCATCATGGGCCCGGAAGTGCTCGGCCTCGTGACGCCGGCGACGTTCGGAAACGGGTTGGAGACGATCGTCGGATTGAGCGTGGCGATTATCGTCTTCGACGGGGCCTTCGCGCTGAAAATCGAGCGCGTTCGGGAAGCAGAGACGGTCGCATTGCGGCTGGTCACGATCGGAGCAGTTGTGACCTTTGTTGGGACCACCGTTGCGGTCAGAGTTCTCGAAGGGACGAGTTGGGAGTTAGCGCTGGTCGCAGGAGCGTTGCTGGTCGCGACCGGTCCGACGGTGATCACCCCGATTCTCGAAGTCGTTCGGGTGCGAGAGCACGTCTCTGCCGCACTGGAAACGGAGGGGATCGTCAACGACGTCACCGCCGCGATCATGGCCGTCGTGATCTTCGAGACGCTGTTGCTCGACGATCTCGGCGTCGAGGCGACAGTAGTCGAGTTTTTCTTCCGGATCAGCGTCGGCGTCGGGGCGGGGGTCATGGCGACGGTGATCATCTACCTGCTGTTAGAGGGGGAGATCACTCCGGGCAAAGAGACACGGACCGCCGAGTTTCTCATCCTGTCTGCGGCAATCGGGTCGTTCGCACTCGCAGAGACCGTCGCCGCCGAGGCCGGAATCGCGGCGGCGGCAACGTCCGGAATCGTGCTCGGCAATCTCGAACTGGATCACGAAGAGGAACTCGAAGAGTTCGCCCGGAACGCGACGCTGATCGTGCTGGCGTTCGTGTTCGTCTCGCTGGCTGCCTTTATCGATGTCGGGGCAATCGTCAATCTCGGGGTCGGTGCAATCGCGCTCGTCCTGATCGTCATGCTGGTCTTGCGCCCGGTGGTTGCGCTGATTGCGACCGCCGGCGTCGACCGGTTCAACCGATCCGAGCGGTTCTTTCTCGCGGCCGTCGGCCCGCGCGGGATCATCCCCGCCAGCGTGGCGACGCTGTTTGCGATCGAACTCGAACAGGCAGGCAACGTCGAGGCGGGCCAGATTCTCGTCGGCGTCGTCTTCGCCGTGATCTTTGCGACCGTCATGGTCGAAGCAGGGCTCGCGCGACAGGTCGGCGATCAACTCGGAGTGACACCAATGCGTACGATCATCATCGGGAGCGGCCGGGTCGGCCGGGCGCTCGCACAACGACTGGAGAACAGAGGCGAGTTCGTCGTCATCGTCGACGACGACGAGGAGGAGATCGCACGAGCACGGGGCGAGGACTTCACCGTCGTCTCGGGCGACGGAACCGAGCCTGACGTACTCCGTGAGGCCGGGATCAGGGAGGCCAAGCGGGTGGTCGCTGCGACCCAAACCGACAACGACAACCTGCTGGTCTGTCAGCTCGCCAGATCGAAATTCGGGATCGAACACGTCCTCTCGCGGGTCAACCAACCCGAGAACATGGACGCGTTCAGTACGCTCGGGGTGACCGCAATCGACTCACCGACTGCGACGGCGACGGCAATCGACGACGAGATCGAACGCCCTGCACTCTCTCACTGGATGAACCAGATCGGAGACGGTCACGATGTCCAGGAGATCGAGGTGACTGCCAGCGATCTGGTCGGAAGGACGATCCGAGAAGTCAACGAGGATATCCCCGACGGCTGTATCGTCGCCGTGATCGGTCGCGACGGCGAGTCTCACGTCCCCGACGCTGACGATGCACTCGAATACGGCGACCACATTACATTCATCGGCGAGGAGAAGGCGGTTCGACAGGCCATGAAGCGGTTCCACCCCCACGACTGATCGCTCGGAGTCTCGAAAAGGGTTTTTATCAGGGGACGGAAGGGTCTGTATGCTCCGTCTCATCGGGCTGTTGTTGTTGATCCCCTTGCTCGATGCCATCTTGCTGGTCGTCTTCGGGTGGTATTTCAACTGGGTCTTAGTCGTGCTCGTGGTCGTCCTCTCCGCACTGATCGGTCTGCTCCTCGCGCGTGCCGAGGGGAGACACACACTCCGGAAGATCCAGCGCAGGGCGGCAAAGGGTGAGCCGCCGACGAACGAACTGATCGATGGCGCGCTGCTGCTCGTCGCCGGTGCCTTCCTGCTCACGCCCGGACTGATCACCGACGCAATCGGGCTGTTGTTCGTCATCCCCGTGACGCGGTACCCGTTCCGCGTCCTGCTGAAAAAGTACGTGCTCGTCCCGTACGCGGACGAGAAAACCGGCGGCTTCGTCACCGGCAACGTCTACATCGGCGGCTTCCCCGGCAACGGCGAGGGCGGACAGTCCGGACCGAGCGTCGGCGGCGGACCGGACGGCGCCGATCCGGACAACGGCAACGGCTTCGACGACGCACAGGATGTCGATTTCGAGGAAGTCGACGACCGTGATCGATGACGAATTTGTGATGAGCGAGCGCCGCGAGTGCATGCGAAAAGAAACGCTTAACATTGGCCCTCGGGTACAACCTGATGCGAACAATGGGCCAATAGCTCAGTTAGGTTGAGCGCTCGGCTGATAACCGGGAGGTCCGCGGTTCAAATCCGCGTTGGCCCATGTCTGCGGCTTGTCATGTTCAGCCCAAACAGTCTTGGGTTCTCAGTCACCTCAAACACGGTAAATCGGTAGTATCCGGGTTCTCGAAATATTGCCGGTTCTTTTTACTCACCAGTAGACCTAACGGCCACCCTCGCCGTCTTGCGATCAATCCGGCCACATATAAACCGGAGGTGGCAGGATGACGGACTTCTCTCAGTTCGTCTTCTATCACTGTCGGTACCCTCGCTGTAATGAACCCTGCATCAACCGCAGGGACAGCGAGGCCGCGCGTGATCGCTCCTGCCGGTCCTGCCTCCGCTCCAAGCAAACCGCGGAAACCACTCGCGCCTGATGAGCGCGGCAGGCCTCCCAAAACGCTGCTGGGAGTGCCAAGCAGATAGATGTAAAACCTCCATCCTCGCTGGCTACCTCTCGAAGTACGATCTCCTTGCTTCCCCTCCGCTCGACGACCTCGATCCCGACGAACGCGAAGCCGAACTGACTCGCCGGGACCAAGACCGAATTCGTATCGTCAAACGCTTATCCTCCGCTCCTGGCGGTCTCCCTCTGAAGACTATCGTCTCGGAAGTGATCAAAGGCCAGAAGCCCGGCGAGTGTGAGCGCTTCGACGGCTCCGATTCTGACTACCAGTTCGCCTACCGATTCTGCAACAAGCTCCAAGACCGTGGTTTCGCGCGCAAGAAGGACTCTCCCGCCGGTAACGTCTTCGCGCCGACAACTGAACTTCTTGACTTGATATCAGACGGCATTCGTGAAACACACCACGCTACCGACGAAAACCTCTACGACAGAGAATTCGTCAAGCAGATCCTCAACTCCACGGATTCGCTTACTGACACCCAGAAAAAACACGCCGAGCGCTCTTTACAGAGCTACATCAACAGGGTCGACGATTACGAACTACTCTTCGAGACGGTCACCTACGACCGCACCGGCGAGCAGCGCCAGACGATGACCAAGCCGTACAAAACCCGCTTCAACGACTACGGCCGGATTGCCAAACAGTTCTCGAAGTTCCATGACGCGCTCGAATACAAGCTCGAGCACGCCGACAATGCTGTACTCGCTACCCTGACAACCGACCCCGGCACCTACACCGATGCCTCCAGGCCGAACCCGCGCCCCCTCGCTGATCAGATCTCGTCGATCAACCCGAATTTCCACCGCCTGACCCAGTATCTCAAATCAGATCCGTCGACGAAACTCGACACTCGCAGCGAGAACGTCGTCGGCTGGCGTCCCGATCTCGACGATGACGTAACCGGACGACCTCGTGAGAAACTGGACTACATCAAAGTGCTCGAATTCTCCGAGAACGGCTACCCACACTTGCACGTCCTGTTCTTCGACGTACCCACTCGCGAGAAAGACGGCATGCCGTGGCTGATCGACAAACAAGAACTCTCTGCGAAGTGGTCCGACTACGGACAGGGCCAGATCGTCGACACCTACCCGCTGGTGAAGCGCGACCTCGACGAGCTGGACGCCGACTTCGCTGGCGACTCTGAGCAGGGATTCGTCGACTGGTACCGATTCGGTGATCACGACCACTCCGACGAGTGGATAGCCGAGCGCCAGGACGCGCACGATCGCATCGATTTCGACGACCACAGCCAGCAGAAAGAGGCCACCGCAGGCGCATACATCGGCAAATACCTCTCAGCCGTGTTCGGCGGCCTGATGGAACAAAACGGCTCGATCGACGTGCCGGACGATCACCGCTATTCAGACAAAGCCGCCACCTGGAAGCTCGCGCTGTACTGGGCGACTCAGAAACAATTCTGGTCGATGTCCGAACGGCTCGAAAACAGCATCAAGGAATACGACCACAAGCGCGACGATCCCGACGTGGCTACGGCGGTTCGGTGGGCCACCCTCGACACGATCACGGCGGAGGCCCGCCCCGAAGTGCTCGACCAGTACGCTCGTCGACGAATCGAGTCAATCGACGATCTCGAAGATGACGTAGAAGAAGCACTGGGTAACATCGCCACCCCGAACGTCGAGTCGACGCTCGACGAGCCGGCGGAGTTCGGTGTGCTGATCAACTATCTCGGTGCCTATCCCGTCTGGAATCTGCCCACTGAGGAGATTTCCGCCCCTGAACTCGACGATACGACGACTGAATTCGGACAGGCACATCAACCGTTGAAATCGACGACTGATCGGCCACCGCCGATCGAGGAGTTCTGGAACTCTCACAGTGCCGAAACCTAACCATTCTGTGAGAAACATCTACAATTAGAAATACAGGATTTCATAGAACGATTCACAAGGTGGTTGTTTTCAGCGTCGAACTAGCTGAATACGCTGGTGAGTAGACGTGCATATTGAGTGCTTCAGCCACAGATAAGGGCCTCAAATGGATTAATCGAGCAAAATTACCCATCTCTACTCTTACATCTCTCATAAATTAGTAGATAAATCTCGTGCATCTCTCCTTCCGGCAATTGAGCCGATGGCTACACCTAGATTTCCACCAACTGCAGCACCAATTCCACCAAAAAACAACATACCGAAAACAGCGAAAGTTATCCCCGGGAAGAGAATAGCAATTGGGCTTGGTCCAGGAGTTTGGCTTGGATTAGAGGGGTTCATGTGCCTTCTTAGGAGAGTTATTGACAAATAATTTTTGTTTACTGTTCTTATCTATTAGCAGAAGGAGAGTAATAACCGATGATCGCTCTACACCTCGTTATTTAGCAGATACAGTTGCTGAATCCACTTTTTGGATGTTTTACTGTGTATCTGGTGGATTCCGGATGGGTTGTCACTCGTTGCGGTATGTGGGTGCCCTGTACTGATCGATTATGATTGAAAATATACATACACCAACTGCCCACTGTCTTCATAACTCATAGTAATCTCACACCCGCTATAATTATCCAATCGCATATCTCCTTATTTACTAGTTCTAGATAATAATCAGGTGTAGCATGGCTACTGACGAATCAATTCCCGAGGGATTCACGAAAGGCCCCTCGAACGATCGCGAACAGGACGTTGAAACAGTCGAACTCGAACCCGGCGAACAACTGCTCGGCACGATCGTCGACACGCACGAAGATGAAGGCGAGTACGGTCCGTGGGCGCGGCTCCGCATCAACGACGAGTCCCGCGGCCCGGTCGACTACTTCGCCAAAGACGAAGCGAAGACGATGTACTTCGCCGACGATCTCGCCATCGGTGACGACGTGTTCATCCGCAAAGAGGAGGACACCGCCGAGATCGACGGCAACGAGTACCACCCGACGATCTGCCGCACCCGCGAATAACTCCGAATAGCGCAGTTGGTCCCTGCGACATTCGGCCCTCCACTATGTCAGAACACGAATCCGGTCGATTAGTCGAAACGGTTCCTGCTGTCGCAGGAGTGGTCTTTTCCATCGCCTCAGCAGTGCAATTTCTCGACGGCACGTTCACGCTCGGCGCGCTGGGCTACCAGTTCTCGCCGGCACACAGCTACGTCGTCAGCCTTATCGCTCTCATCGTGGTGTTTGCCAGTTCTCGGACCAAGGACTGGGAATACTACGAGAGTTGGGAGCAGGTGCTGGTCGGCGTAACCATCCTAATTATGACTGCACATCAGTTCATACCGACAGTCGCACGTACAGTTTCGAACCAGAATCCTCTCGCAGGCTCGGTGGCCTTTGGCCTCGGCCTGCTCTCCTGGGGGGTGCTCGCCCGATGACGAGCACGAAAATGGAGGTGAACATGCTCGACTACGCCGTGTTCCCCTTCTACCTGATGGCCTGTGCTGTCTCGCTCGGGTTGCTCGGCAGCACCTTTCTCGGCTTCGATCTCGGTGCGTCGATCAACATCGGCGCAGGACACGCCTTCTCGGTCGCCAACATCGCGGCGATCGCCATGCTCGGCTACGTCGCCTACACGAACGACTGGGACGGCGGAGCCGTCTTCAATGGGATCCAGGGCTGGCTCGTCCTTGCGACGGTCGGCGTACTGATCGCGCCGCCGTTCTTCCCACTGGTCGCTGATACCATCGCCGCTGGTCCTGCTGCAATCGTCGCGCTGGCCGTCCAAGCGGGCGGCTTCATCACCTTCAGTTACTTCGGCTAACCACAACAATGATCGAAAAACTCACTTCCACGAAAGGCATCGCCCTCCTACTATCCGCCCTCCTCGTCGCTGGTGCTGCTGGCCCTGCTGCCGCAGCCGTGCTCGACGAGCAAACTGTCACCGTCGACGATCCCGACGCCGAGGAAATCGAGGCGACCGTCGAACTCTCCGGCAACGCCGGAACCAACAATGTCGCTCTCGAACTCGTGAACGACACCGACGGCTCGACCGTCGAGACCGTGGCGCTCGAAGGCTCTTCCGGTGATACGGTAACTGAAACGTTCACGGTCAACTCCTCCGGAAACTACACCGTCTCACTCACTGCTGACACCACTGGTGTTGCGACACTCCAGAGTGCTGAGACCGTTGATTCTGCTACTGGCCTTTTCGGATCTTCCTCGAAAGACCAGCAGTTCCTCTGGTTCGGCGGTGTCGGCGCGGTCGCGGTGATCGGCGTGCTCGGATATAGGGAATACAACGATGACTATTGAATCACCAGATCCTCGGATGAGTCGGCGGGCGCTGATGCAATCCGTCGCTGCGGGTACAGCCGTAGCTGGGACCGCCCACCTTTCTCCGTGGTCGCCTGCTCGTGCTTTCGACTTCCGAAAGGCTGCCGATAACACAATAAAGGCACCAATCCGTGGCTCGGTGTGGGTGGTCAACCAACTCACTGGTAACGGCTCCACCAAATCCGCTGAGGAAGCATCTCAAGAGGCCGAACAATCAACCCAACACCAAATACTTCATCAGGCTGCGGATACCCGCGCAGAAACGACTGCTCGAACTGTATTGGAATCTGATAGCTTCTTCGGGGATGAAGGTCTCAACACCATCGGCGGACTGAAACAGATGGCTATTGAAGAAGGCCAAAAGGCTGCGAATGATGCCATCAATAACGGCAAATCTGAGTCCGAGGTAACCAATGCTGCCCACTCTCGGGCTGGAGACGTATTTGCGCCGTTACAGTCCACTCTCATCAAAGAGTGGAATACCGCAGTACAGGAACTCGCCTCCTTCATCAACGAGATCGGTCCGAAAACTGCATACGATAACGATATTGCAGTCACAAAGGACGATACGACCGATGCAACATGGCCTACGGCTTCGGTCACTCCTGCTCCTGCCACTGCTGATGGTGTTTCTGATTCTGACAAATTGACAACCGTAACACTCGCTGACGGTTCTTCCAAGGATGTTCTTTCTCTGATCCGCACCTTCGGAACGGATGATCCCAGCCCATCGTCGTCCGATATATGGGACCAATGGAGTCCTGTCACTACCTCTAAAGACTCTCCTCTTAGTGCCAAAATCTTTCCGCCTTCTAGTAGTGAATCAAAGGTTCTCTACCTCGATAATCCAGAGTGGACGAAACTCTGGAACAAGCTCGAAACTGAGTACGACAATGTTGAGAGTGAACTAACGACTTGGGTCAGCAATACCTATAGTGAAGTCCAGAGTGGCGATATCTCAACTGAGGAACTTTATACCTCCCTTGATGTTGCTAAAGATTCGGTCGAAGGTGAAGATACTCCTCGAGCAGTTACCGATCTGATCGCGTTGAATGTCCCGGTCGAATTAGACCGAAAAGTTGCCGTCGAGTATCAAGATGATGAGGGTCGCCCGATCACGTGGACTTATTCGGGATTCTTCTCTGCGACCAAATCCCCATCGAACGGCTTCGATGCCGGTACGACCTACACCCCCAACAGCACTGATCCTACCGTTGGGTCTGTGTACCTTGCCGCTCACACATCCGACATCCGCGGAAAGTGGACGGACTACAAGCAGGCTGTTGATGGTGGAATTGTGACGCTCAATCAAGAACCGATTAAGAACTACACATATCGGATCACAACAGCTGACGACGAAACTGCAACCCTTGGTTATGGTGACTTCGCAGCCAACGGCTCAGGCGGCTGGGAAGGCGACATATCTGAGCAAGTTGAAAATCCGATTACAGAGGTTGCTCAAATTGATATGTTCGTTCCCGAGGGCGTGGACGAGTACGTTACGGTCCACTTCAAGCAGGATTTCAAAATTGTCGAAATAATCGACGAAACTTCAGGTGAGACTTTCGACAATGTTGAAATAGATCGGCCTGTCCCCTCTGATCCCACCGACTACCAAACTGAAGAAGACTTCAAGCAGGCCGCTGAATCGCGTCGCCAACTCTACAACGATCTCGAAGAATTGTTCGAGGAGGTCGAGGCCTCAGGCGGCAGCAGTGGCGGCAACTGGTGGGATAATCCATTCTCCTTCCTCTCGAACATCGGGAACGGAGTTCGGAACTTTACCACCATGGTCGTCATCGGCATTGCCGCGATCTTCGGTATCTCACTCCTGAACTAAGATGATCCGAATGCTCACCAAGGGCCTGCTTGGTGTGCTGACTGTCCTGATCGCCCTCTTTTTTGTGGGCGCAGTGATGATCTCAGCACCAGCCTCGGCTCAAGAAAACGTCTCGCAGAACCAAACCCAACCGACTGAACAGTACGACACCCTCGGCGATCTCATCGTTCACTCCGTCGAATTCAACGGAAACGGAAAAGACACGACTGCCCTCGTCACGGTCACCTGGCGCGGCGAAACTCCTGAACAAGTCACTTTCACGCAACTCCCGCGCGGAGACTCCAACGACGTGCTGATGTCCCGACAGCGGGTGCTCCCGAACGAGAAAACCGAACTCTCCGTCGATCTCGTTTCGTCGAAAGAACCGCTGGTCATGTACACCGACCAGTCGATCAAGCAGCAGCGTGCCCTTCGCCTCGACGACTCCGACGACTTCCTGATCTCTGGTCCGTGGGATTCGACCGACGCCCAGATCACTGGCGCGGCTGGCTTACTCTCCGGCCTGTTCGTCACTTTCGCGTTCGCGTGGCGTCGAAGCAGCCCCGCAGCACAAGATCCGGAGAAGAAACTATGACCGGCGATACCTCCAACCGCGAACTACTGGTTCGTTCCCGGTGGTTCCTGCTCGCGGTCGCCCTCGTCGTCATCCTCGTGCTGTCGATCTCCTACTGGCTGGTTGATCCGTCGCTGCCGTCGATCGGGCGCGAACTCAAATTGTTCGCGATCGCCTTCGTCGTCGGCTCGATCCTGGCGGCGGCCCCGGCTACCAAGCTCGTCGACTGGCTCCATACACCAGATTCCAAATACCTCGTCGAGTACGATGCCGAAACCGACGAGTTCGAGCTGTGGGAGATTCCAGCCCCTCAGTGGCGGTCCCTCGAAATCGAGGACGAACTTCACCAACTGAATGCTTCGGAACCTGTCTACGAGGTCAACGACTACGACCCGGACGAGCAAGTTGCGACCGGCGTTTGGCGCGGTTCGGCGTCCGATCTCGAACTGATCCAGCACCGGGAAGCCGTCGCCGAAGTGCGCGGCGACCTGGAAGACCTCGCTCGTGAAGGGCTGGCGATCCGCGCGAAACAGTCGTCGATCGTCCGCGGCGCTGTCGCTGACATCGTGATGGAATTCGTCGCCGATTTCGAGGAGGAATCGACCTACTCGGGAACTCAGATACAGCAACGAGTCGATTCGGCGCTCGACGAGTTGGACGAAGAACCCAGCGACCCCGATGACGACCAGGACGACGAGGACGACCCGCTGCTCGACTCCTTCGCACAGACTTCTGACCGCCCTGATTCCGACACCGAACCCAACAAAAATGGAAACAAGTGACCGCACCTTCTCGGCTGCAAAGCTCCGCGAATACGTCAACGACGACCTCGGAGAGAATGACGATCTCTACGGACACACCGGAATAGTACACCCTGAATCGAAGACCCAAGAAATGCTGTCCTTCCTCGAAGGGATCTACGACCCGCACCAGGAGGGACTGCCGCCCGACCTCCAAGACACGAAAGCCGCGCAGACACTCCGCCGGACTGCGGCCAGCCGACACGTCGGCAGCGAGGTCGAGGATACTCCCGCCTTCGCTGTCGGCGTCACTGAGAAAGACGTCGACGTGTCTCCCGCGCAGGCGTTCTCACAGATCCAGAACTCGATCATCAACAACGGCGCTCCCTACACTGCCGTCTTCTTCGGTGGCATGAACAGCGGCAAGACGAGTACCGCCCTGCTGTATTCCGAACTCTGGAAGGATCTCGTCGGGCTGAAATACGATACTCGGAAGGAGCCGGTGATCCTCTCGAACGCTCGAAGCCTGTCGATCGCGGACTACTGCCTGCAAAACGTAGAGGAGTTCCGGCGGCACCTGTTCGGCGCTGATGGCTGGTTCGAGTCCGGCGGCGAGGACGGCACGCCACCCGTCATCGATCCCGATCGCCCGAAGCTGTGGATCTTCGACGAGTGCAGTACGCACTTGGACGCCCGGACGAATAACTACGAAGTGGCGAATCACTACACGCCGCTGCTCAAACGCTTTGCCAAGGTCAACACTGACGCGATCCACATCGGTCATTCCGGCTACGACGTTCACAAGGAACTGCGACGACCGACGATCATCACCGAGTTCGTATTCAAGACCGAGGTAAAGACAGCAGAAGTGTACGAGGACATGATCGAGGACCAGGGCAACACTCTCAAGTACGAACTCACCGGCGTCCCGGATACGTCGGTCTCCTACGACCCAGACGATATGGCGCCGTGGTCGTGGGAGTAAAGCCCGGTTTCGTTCCACAGCTCTCTGACCACAACCTGAGTTGTCCGATCCCCTCCGTTCTCGCCTCGATCACCCCGAACACCCCACCCGAAGCACCAAGCCTGCTTGATTTCTCCTCGTATCGAGCGCATTTCCGTATTCTCCTCCGTCCGTCTGTCCGTCTCTCTGTTCTCACGTCGAGACGATCGGGCCGACCGACAACAGCCCGGCCAACCACCGCAAGCGAGGACCCCCCGCAGTTGCCCCCCTCCCATGGGGGGCCGAGGAGGGACCGGAGCGCACCCCCCAAGCGGAGCGCAGGGGGGATTCTTCAGCGCGAAAGCCCGGCCTTTGCCCGGAACGTGGGTTGCGGTAGATTGCTGTCTAATACTCAAAGTTTTCTCACTCGGAGAATAGCAATTTCTACTTTTACTATTAAGACCATATTGTGCGTATGAGCTTCAAAGAAGCAGTTCGTCTAGTACTCGCAATTATAGCGCTAGTTACGTTACTACCTGCTGTTGCGTTCTTTCTGTATCAAATCTACTTTGGCAATCCACAACCGACTGATATAGTAACATTAACCGAGCTTGCCGTTCTCCCATGGTGGTTGCCGCTTGCCTCTGTACCAATTTTGCTTGCAGCATTCCTACTTATTGCTGAATGGGCAGATGCACTGGAATTTCTCTGACGTTGGATACACAGCTAAACGCTGTTATTTGGGTACCTAAACCAGTTTTGTTCAGTGAATCGCCAATTTTTAGTTCCTCTATTCGATTCCTAAGCGTTGTCACTGGTGGATTTAGCGCACACAAAAAAGAAATGCGGAATCTCAGTTAGTTTGAGGAATCTTCGTAGATGATCGTTGAGTCCTGGTCCGACGGGTTCCAGACAATCTCAACCTCCCAAGAGGTGATTTCAGCGTTTGAGCCGTCTGGAGTGACTACAATCGAATCACCTGCAGTAGCGTCGGGATCTATGCTTGTCATATCCAAAGACGCACCACTGGTGTCTGTACCATCCAGATCGGTCCCTGCATCATCTTCATCTAACGCAACGCTTGTACTCAAGTCGTCGCTATTTCCACTCTCCTCGACCGTCACGTCAAGCTGAAGCTCAGAGACGCTACCGTCGAATTCATCTCCTCCGGTGATGTCGAAGGTCAACTCATCAGTTGAGAAGTCCGATTCAATCGTTGGGGTAGGTGCTGGATCACCCTGATCGCCCAATCCGAGCACGAATGAGGCGATAACAGCCGCGAGGATCACGGTGATCGCAACCATCAGGATCACACCAATCACTGGGCTGACTGCGCGGTCGTCGTCGCTAGTGAAGTTGAGTGATCGCATCGTTATGAGGAGTCACTGTAGATGACTTGGGAGTCCTGGTCAGATGGGTTCCAGATAATCTGAATCTCCCATTCGTCACTTGAAGGATCAACTGAACTACTGGGATAGTCGGATACGGAACCACTCACATCCACACCGTTTATTTCGACAACATTGTTGCTGCTCGATGTGTTGATCGCGATTGAGTCACCCGCAGTCACTTCATCAAGTTCATCTCCGGCATCGAGAGCAATATCAATATCTTCGCCTCCGATCTCTCCTTCAATTGTGGCGACGCCTGCGTCAAAGTCATCACCACCAGTCACGTCAAGCTGAAGTTCGTTAGTACTCGTACTCGTCTCAACCGTTGGGCTCGGTGCCGGGTCGCCTTGGTCCCCCAGACCAAGCACGAACGATGCAATCACGGCCGCGAGAATGACCGTGATTGCGACCATGAGGATGACCCCAATCACTGGGCTGACTGCACTGTCGTCGTCTATTAGTAGCTGTTTCAGTTGCTGCATTTCCGTTTTGACGCGATGATAGAATTACATATAAACCCCCATGTTCGATTAGCAGATTTGAGATTTGAATTCGAACTGCGGACGGTATTCAGGGCAGAAATACCAATTTCACAGTCAGAAAAAAGCGTTCCGTCTTGCGGTTTGGATCATCGACAGAAATTCAGGAATTCAGTCACAACAAACTCCACTCGAAGCTAAGTCGAAATCAACTCTGAGAATTGGTATCTATCACGACCGTCTTGGCTGGGGCGCAGATGGTTTCGACTGCCCCGCCGGAGAGGTGAATCTCAGGTTCACCGCCGCGTCTGATCTCTTCATCAGTGAGTGAGGCGAACAGCCCGCGGAGTTGTTCAAGATACGCTTGTGGCCGTTGCTCACGGATCGACCGGGCGTCAGCGGCGTAGTTCGGTCGTTCTGAGCCTCTATTCGCAATATATCGGGCTGCAAATTCCCGACGAATCTCTTCGGGAGCGAGCGAGAGATAGTTTGGAAGGCCAAACGTGGCGTCCGCTTTCCGCCCCTTTGGTGCGCCGAGTGCGTGGAAGAAACGGCCCGCCGGCGCTGATGGACTTGCTACGCGGATTTCACTGGGTTTGTCGTCATGACCCGTTCGGGTAGCCTGATAGTTCAGCGCGGCGCGGTCACACAGCGTTTCGATCCGTTCACGCATCTCGGCGGTGTCAAAAATGAAGTGAGGCTCCCAGCCAGACCGAATGCCGCCCGAGGAGTAGATCCACGCCAGCAGCTCATTCAGTGCCGAGAATAGGTCCCCGGTCCAGGAGAGATCGAACCAGCCCAATTCATCGATTGTTTCGGCTTGGCTGTATCCCCGCGGCTGACTGCCGCGCAGCCATCCGTTGATCCGCCCTTCGGGGAGATCGAGGCGGCGTGAGAGAACCCGCCCGCCCGTGTCCGGGTCATGTGACCGATGAGCCATAACACGGTCGTACTGCTCGAATTGACGGAGAGGATGCGGCTCGTCGGCTTTCGCGTATGTCTCAGCGAACGCCGACACGAGGGTGTGCCTCGACGTAATGTCCATATCCCTCCAGAAGAGCAGAAGGTGTCTAAAACTACCGAGATTATATTTTCGGCCGACTCAGACACGGAACCGGAGTGAATGATGCTAAATTCGTCCCGGTTTCGGATAGTTCTCTACATCCACATCGCCGGTCAGGTACCGCTCGCCCCATGTCGTTAGTTCTACCATGTCCTTGTCCCGCGTGAGGAATGCGACCAGATCGGCCTCGGCAAGGACTTCGCACCGTTCTTGTACCTGTGTCTTCGTCGCGTGAATTCCCGGTAGTTTCGACATCCTCTGAGCAGTTGAGTACGATTCGTCGTGGAGGTGTTCGAGGATACGATCATCGAGAGACCATTGCCACTGGGCGGTTTTTCTGATTGTCATATTTCTGGATTACACGTCGTTTGTCCCCTGATCGCCAGCAGACGCACCCGCCCCCCCGTTGTTGTTGATATAGGCGTGTTCTTCTGCATCGTATTCTTCTTCCAGATACGCCTCTCCTTCTTCGCTCAAAATATAGGCTCCATGCCCAACGTGTTGTAACAGTCCGTTCTCTGCAAGCGTCTTACAGCGCCTTGCGATATGTGTCTGGGAGATTCTAATTAGCCCGCTTTCTTTCAGTTCCTTCGGTGTTCCCGAGCCGTCGTTTTCTTTCATCCATTCGAGAATGCGGTCGTCCCACACGCTCATCCACGAACCTGACCTACGCATTGCTCGCATTTCCACCCCGAGGCACCTAATAGATTGTATGGGAACTAAACAGAGCCGTCGTTACATTTATGTTGTCAGTACCTATCTGTGTAATTGCGGGTCACCTGCTGATGGCTCTCGTTCATTGAAAACGGGCCGTGCTGGAACACGGCCCAAATGGTGGCTCCCTCCGCAACCATGCAAGATGGAACCACTGCGGGGCAACAGCCCCGCACGGCATCTGACGCCTCGACTGTTGAAAAACCTAAGGAGTCGTTCGTTTCCCCTCTGAGTCCGTCCCGAGGTGAGTCTCGTGCAAACTGAACTCACCTCTTTCGAGTCGCCAGTTTCTGCGACGATCGAACGAATCCAGCGCCGCGCACGGATCGTGCTCGACCAGGAGGAAAACAATGACTGACGACCTCGACCCGATCACGCCGGATGCCGCCCTCGAATACTACCTCGACGCCCGCCGGTACGATCTCGCTGAATCCACACTCCGAAGCCATGGGGCACGCATTCGGTCGTTCGCTCGCTGGCTAAAAGACAACGACATCAACAACATGAACGACGTGGACCTTCGGACGGTCCACGAATACCGCGTCTACAAGCGCGAAGACAACGGCGAAAGTGACCCCTGCAACGACGTGACGATGCAGGGCCAAGTATCGACTATCCGCCGCTTCCTCGATCACCTTGCCGACATTCAGGCCGTCGACGAACGAGTACCCGAACGCATCCGACTCCCGACCGTCGACGGTGACGGAAGTAGTGATGATCAGCTCGAATCTGGCCGAGCAAGCGCGGTTCTCGATTTCCTCCGGTCGTACCGCTACGCTTCCCCGGAACACGTCACCCTGCTGCTGATGTGGCGAACCTCTGCTCGACGCGGTGGCGTCCGTGCGCTCGACCTCGAAGACTTCGACCAGGACGATCGAGCGCTGGCCTTTCGACACCGACCGGATACCGGCACCCCGCTGAAAAACGCCGAAGCCGGAGAACGGGACGTTTCGCTCTCGGAACCTGTCGCCACGGTCATTTCGGACTACATCGACAGCCCGAACCGGCACAATGTCGTCGACGACCACGGCCGCGATCCCCTGCTCACAACCGAGTATGGCCGTCCGGCCCTGTCGACCTATCAAAACTGGATCTATCGGGTGACCCGTCCCTGCGTGATCGGAGAGACGTGCCCCCACGGATACGAACCCCCGACCTGCGAATTCATGAATCACGACTCAGCACATCGCTGTCCGTCATCTGTCTCACCGCACGCTGTCCGAACCGGCTCGATCACCGCGCTTCGAGATGCCGGAACACCTCGCCAAGTCGTCAGCGATCGCGGCGACGTGAGCGAAAAGGTACTCGAAAAACACTACGACAAAGCCTCGAAGCGCCAGAAGATGCGCCGCCGTCGTGAACATCTCCCGGGTGATTTCTAATGGCTGCACTGTCCCCACCCGGCCAGGTTCGAAAGTATAGCCCGCGTTGGCCCACTTTTGCGGGAGACAATACGAGGAGCGACGCGACGAGTATTTCGACCGTGAAAAGTGAATCCGAGCGGATTTGAACCAGGGAAGTCGCAGCGTCGAACGGAGTGAGACGACCGTCTTCCCGTGGTTCACAATCCGCGTTGGCCCATGCCTTTTCCGCATGGTTCTTAGCCGAACAGAATTCCGTCCGTGGGTGGCTAAAGCGACGGTATTCTTCGGATTCGAGTTTTCGAGAGCGGAATCTGAATGGTGAGTTCAACAGATTTGCGGTTGAACTCCACACCGTCGGGCGGTTTCGGTAACCGAAACGAACTGGGACGGGTGCCGCAAGTAAAACGGCCGCCGTCGAGTGAGACGTGCCGAAACGCGGGGGAGTCCTCCCGGTCGTGTCGCCTCTGGCGTCAGGACCGTTCTCGTCCACCCGAACTTTTTTTAAATTTGCTTTCGCAGAATAATGAGTATAGTTGACAAACAACATGCAGTTGGATGGGCGGAAAAAGACAACTCACAGATATGATCGACCTAGAAGACACGTTCATTATCGACGCAGTCGTTCACGCGTACAACCTCGACTCGTCGAACTACAGGAACGAACAGCACGCACAGGGAATTACTGAAATGATCTTTGGCACCGTCGATGCCGCCTCGCCACCGGGGTACCGTGTGACACGCGATGGGTACATCCGGGATTGGACCGTCGACGAGACAGCGAATATGCTCTTCGTCGAGAGCAACACCGACATGGCGACGTTCCAATCACTCCCGCTGTATGCCTTCCACGACGGACTGACGGCGAACGAGAAGGCCGTAGAAGCCGACGAGAAGTATGGCGACCGCTTCATCAACTTCGCTAATATCGACCCGCTTCGTGACGGCTGGGAGGAGTCACTCGAAGAGCAGGTCGATGCGCTCGATCCCGTCGGGCTGAAACTCTACCCCTCACACTGGGGCGAAGAATTCCACGAAGGGTGGCGCATGGACGACGAAGAGGTCGCCTATCCCGTCTTCGAGAAGGCAAAGAGTCTCGGGATCGACCTCATCGAAGTCCACAAAGCGATTCCGTTCGGCCCGGTCCCACGAGATCCGTACCACCCTGGAGATGTCGACGATGCGTGCGCTAATTTCCCCGAACTCAACTTCGGCATCGTCCACGGTGGACTCGCATTCACCGAGGAGACTGCGTGGCAGATGGCCCGCTTCCCGAACCTCCACATCAACATGGAAACGCTCGGGGTGCAACTGGCGGCCAACAAACGAGCCTTCGCGGAGACGCTGGCGAAGATCATCGACATCGGCGGCGAAGCCGTCCTCGACCGGATGTACTGGGGGTCCGCCGCGATGGCGTATCACCCACAACCGGAACTGGAGGCACTTCGAGACTTCAGTTGGCCCGAGGATCTCAGCCAGCGCGGCATCGCATTTGGCGACATGCCCGAGATCACGGACGAGCACAAAAAGAACATGCTCGGCCGGAACTACGCCGACCTCATCGGTCTCGATATCGATGCGGCCCGCGAGCGTATTTCCGATGACGACTTCAGCAGAGAAGTTGCCGAAGGTGGGCTTGCAGATCCGTTCTCGCGGACGAACGCCGCCGCGGAGGTGTACTGACGTGGCCGCAAACGATTCGCTGGCGCTTCAAGCCCGCAACCGACTGGATGAGATTGTCGATCCGTGCAGTGAAGCCCGCGGCACCGATATCAGTATCGTCGAGATGGGGTTGTTGAAATCGATCGATGTCTCTGACGGGCACGTCCACATCGACCTGCGCATCACGTCGCCGTCGTGCATGATGGTCGGGTACTTTATCGAACAGGCAGAGAAGCGGGTTGGGGCGCTCGACGGAGTCGAAGAGGTGACGCTTACGACTGACGCCGGCATGGACTGGCGTGAAGAGATGATGGCCGAGAGCGCGCTGGAACAGCGGCAAGAACACCAACAGGCACTCGCTGACAAGTACAAACAGGAGCAGTCGGACTCGGGGGCACAAGCGCAGTCAGTACCAATCTCAAAGAAGTAGGTTGTGCGTGCGCACAAGTCAGCGGCGTTGAATTCCTTTTTGATGAACCAATAGATCCGTTCGATGAGCAGCAATCGGGTAACTGACTCGCTGTGATTCGCCCTCACGAACGAGCGTTTGGGAAAGTCAGTGTGACTTCTAGATGTCCCGCATTTCGTCGTTGACCCGATCCAGACTTTCCTCGATACCCCCGATCCGCTCGACCTGTTCGTCGTTCGCGTCGGCGATGTCGGCGGCCGCATCGGCCACGCCGCTTGCTACCTCGGCGATTTCGTCGATCATGCTCGCGATCTCCTCGGCGGATGCCGCTTGTTCGTCCGTCGAGGTGGCGATTTCGTCGATTCCCCGGTCGGTCTCTTCGATAGCGTCGAGGATCGCCCGCTGGTTTTCGACCATGCGTGTCAGGTTCTCGGCGACCTCCTGAATCTCGGCGTTGGTCTGTTCGACGTTGTCGGCCGTTTCGACGGTCATCTCCCGTACATCGTTGACGATATCGTCGATCTCGTCGGCACGGCGTTTCGATTCGCTGGCCAGGTCTTTGATTTCGTCGGCAACGACGGCGAACCCGTCGCCGCTTTTGTCCGCACGCGCCGCCTCAATGTTGGCGTTGAGCGCGAGCATGTTCGTCTGATCGGCGATGTCGTTGATCATCGCGACGATCTCGTCGATTTCGTCGACACGCTCGCGCAGCGTGTTGGCGTCTTCGGTGACGCTCTCAGCGGACTCCGCGACACCTTCGACCCGGTCGATCGACTCCTCGGCCGTGTCGACGGACTCGGCGGCCAGTTGTTTGGCCTCGGTACTCTGACTGCTGACCTCCTCGGCACTCGAGGCAATCTCTTCGACGGTCGCACTGAATCCCGAGACTTCTGACTGGACCTCGTCGAGATTGCCGGCCTGTTCGTCGGCGTGGTCGCTAATCTCGCGGGAGTTTTCGGCCACCTCGCTGGCACTCTCCCGGAGTTCGGCGATGCCGCTCTCGACTTCTCCGGAGAGTTGTTCCTGAAGGGCCTGGATCTGCTCGCGCTGTTCGACGATCTCAGTCACCTCGCTGAGCATCTCGATGACACCGATCACATCGCCCGAGGGCCCGGTGATCGGGACGGCGACAACCTGTGAGTGCGTCATCGAGCCATCAGCCGTCTCGGCAGATCTGATCTGCTCTTCCCGAACCGCCTCGCCGGTCCGGGCGACAGTTTCCGCCAGCGTTTCGTCCTCGCCTTCCGTTCCGAACACGTCGTAGGCGTTGCGGCCCAGCACTTGTTCCCGCGAAAGGCCCATCAGTTCCTCTATTGTGTCATTCCAGTAGATGATCGCCCCGTCGGCGTCGATACCGAACGTCGCCTCTGGGAGATCGCCGATTAAACTCTCGAAAGCGTGTCGCCAAAATTCACCCGTATCCTCCGTCTCCGCCGGTTCCAGTGTCTGCGTATCTGATGTTGTCGCCATTTGCGGGCCCTTCTATATTCTCGGATTAAAACCCCGCCCTCCAGAATCAATTTTGATAACGGCCGACTTACTGGACAGACCGGGGAACTCTCGGGGCGGAGAGACGGTCCGTATCGGCAGAGTGTACTTGTCGCTGCAGTCCCGTCATCTGGTATGGACCTCGACCGGTTCAGCGAGCAGGCACCTTCGGACGACGCCGCTGGGGACGCCCGGGTGTGTGCGGTCGCAACGCAACAGGAGACCTTCGAGCGGTGCCGGGACGGGTTCTATCCGGCGCCGCGGTCGTACGAACGGACGCGCAAGTCCTTCGAGTTCATGGCCTTCTACCGAACCGCGCCGGTATCGGCGATCACCCATTACGCACGGATCGAGAGCCGGATCGAGCAACGCCGCGGCGAGGCGGGGCCGATGAGTGAAGCCGACTGGGAAGCCACAGTCGATCCCTTCTCGGACGAACAGAGAGTGGTCGTCTTCGAGTTCGGAGAGTTGGTACCGCTCGACGCGCCGGTCGAGAACGACCAGACAGGTCTGCGGGGGGCGTGGTACTGCACAATCGAAGAGTTACGGGAGTCAGCGACCCTGTCGGAGTTGTCCGACCGCGCGCAGACCTAGCAGCGCGACGACCGGAAAGCGCATTGGACCGCAGCGCCACAGAATATGTGTGTCCGACGACGTGCCAACAGACGTACAAACGGTCCTCTGTCAGCTATTCGGTGCGGGGAGAGAGGCACTCGCGGAGGACGACCCCAGACGGTGCGAGCGGATCGTCGACAGTGCTATGTCCGTCGCAACCAACAAATTACCCGAAGGTGAGCGCAGGGCGAAGATCTTACACGGCTGTGAACGTGTGCAGACGCTGCTGGCGGACGACGAAACTGCGGCGGCGGCCGAGTATCTGGCGGCGATGGAACGGCTGTTCGAGTGAGCAGACGTCGGGAGCCGAGCAGTCGGGTAGATCAGGCTGTGGTATCGCCGGTCTCTTCTTCCTGAATCTCATCGAGTCGGTCCTGTAAGTCGTCGAGAGCCGGTTCGTCGACGCTTCCCCAGTAGGCGACGAGCAAGAGACTGAACAGGAAGATGATTCCCCACCCGAGCGTCGCGTACCGATCCGGGATGTACGCGTTGAAGATGCCGTCGATCACGCCTTCGAGTGAGAAGACGATGAGAACTGGGCCGACGACATCACGCGGCAGGAAGTGATCGAGATACGCTTTCAGTACGCGTCCATTGGGTATCATGCTGGGGCGTTCCGGGTGAACTCACATAATGGTCCGGGCCGTGTCGGTGCCAGCAGACAGGAGTTGTGCTGAACGAGGCCGGGCCGGCACACTCCGATAGCAGTTACGTAGCCGAGTTGTCGACCAGCAATAAGGAAGGCACAATCATTATACTCGCGGCCTCCGACGCGGGTTGTATGGATTTCGGACTCAGCGACCGAACCGCAGTGGTCACAGGTGGCGGTGGACGAATCGGTGGGGAAGACTGTCGGGTACTCGCAGACGAGGGCGCCGAGGTCGTCGTGCTCGATGTCAACCTCGAAACCGCCGAGAACGTCGCCGACGAGATCAACGACGGCGACTACGAGGGATCGGCCCACGCCATCGAATGTGATCTCACCGACCGCGAAGACGTGAGCGAAACTGTCGATGCACTGGAGGAGGAGACCGGCGGGATCGATATCCTCGTCAACAACGCGGGGATGGTCGACGCCCGCGACCGCGTCGAAGCGTTCGACGACGAGATCTGGGACAGAGATATCGCGGTGAATCTCACCGGCGCGTACAACATTACGACCGAGGTCTTCCCTCACATGAAAGAACGGGAGTGGGGCCGGATCATCAACATGTCCTCAATGGCCGGCTGGCAGGGCGGGTTCGGCCAACTCTCGTACTCTGCGACAAAGGCCGCGCTGATCGGCTTCGGGAAGACACTCGCACTCGAAGGCGCACAGCACGGCATCACATCGAACGTCGTCGCGCCGAGTATCGTCGTCGGCCAACTCGCGGAGATGCCCATCGACCAACTCGAAGAAGTCGACGAGCATTTCGCCCGGATTGCGAAGGCAACGCCGATGCGAAAACTCGGCAAAGAGGAGGACGTGGCGAATCTCGTCGCCTATCTTTCCTCGGAACAGTCAAACTACATCACCGGACAGGTCATCGGCGTTACCGGCGGCATCGACCTGTTCTCGTTCTAAGCGAGCGAAAATAGGGGTTTGCAGCGAGCGGGGTCGCGGCTTATCCGCCCCAGAAGTTGTCCCGACTGCCCAGACGGGGGTCGTCTTTCTGCCGGTCAATATCTGTGCTCTCTTCTTCCTCGCTGTCGTCTGGCTCCTCCTCCTCCTCCGTTTTCTCAGCCTCTGTAACTTCTTCATCAGCATCCTCGTCGGGAAGCCGTTCGACCTCTTCACCGCGGGCGTGGTTGGACATGACGTTTGTCACCTTCACGCGAGCGCGGGCCGGTGGAAGGAGGCCATCGACCATGATGATAAAGCCGTCTTCGGTCCGGCCGACACCCGCACCACTCTCGTGGATATCCTCGACCTCGATAACGACCTCTTCGCCGGGCTTGACTGGCTGGGATTTCAGATCTTCGATGGGCTGGTTGTAGTGGTTGCACCACTCTTTGCCCCCCCGGTCACCGTAGTGTTGACATCCCATCCCCTCGATACGCTCGCTAAAACTGGGGCAGTCATCCGCGAGTGGACAGTCAGACATGCCTTCGGCTACTCCGCCGGTGAATTAAACGCTTACGCACCCACACGGCTCGTCCACACGCCACCCGCTCGCCCACTCCCGACTGGTGGGAAGGTTCTTGAGGGAGTAGGAACAATCTCGGGTCAGTAAATGGCCCGTGCGGATGACACCGAACTGATCGATAGCTTCGAGGAGTTCTACAGGAGTTACTACCGCAACGAAATCGCCGAACTCGCACAGAAATACCCCAACGAACAGAAATCACTCTACATCGACTGGCAGGATCTGTACCGCTTCGACTCGGATCTGGCCGACGACTTCCGCAACAAACCCGACCAGCTCCGGGAGTACGCCGAGGAAGCCCTCCGGCTGTACGACCTTCCCGTCGACGTGTCGCTGGGACAAGCACACGTCCGCCTCCGAAATCTGCCGGAGACGACCGACATCCGCGGGATTCGCTCGGACCACCGCGGGATGCTCATTTCCGTCCAGGGAATTATCCGGAAAGCGACCGACGTGCGGCCGAAAATCACGACGGCCGCCTTCGAGTGCCAGCGCTGTGGCACGCTGACCCGGATTCCACAGGAAGGCGGTGACTTCCAGGAACCCCACGAGTGCCAGGGCTGTGAACGGCAGGGCCCGTTCCGCATCAACTACGACCAGTCGGAGTTCATCGACGCCCAGAAACTCCGCGTGCAGGAATCACCAGAGGGACTGCGTGGCGGGGAGACGCCACAGAACATCGACGTGAACATCGAGGACGATATCACTGGTGAGGTGACGCCCGGCGACCACGTCACCGCGACGGGAATTCTCAAACTCGAACAGCAGGGCAACGACCGCGAGAAGTCCGCCATGTTCGACGTGTACATGGAGGGGCTGACCATCGACATCGAAGACGAGCAGTTCGAGGAGATGGAAATTACCGACGAGGACAAAAAAGAGATCGTCGAACTCTCGAATCAGCCGGATATTTACGATGAGATGGTCGGCGCGATTGCGCCCTCCATCTACGGCTACGAGAAGGAGAAGAAGGCGATGGCCTTCCAGCTGTTTTCCGGCGTGACGAAATTCCTCCCGGATGGCTCCCGGACACGCGGCGACCTGCACATTCTCCTGGTCGGTGACCCGGGTACTGGTAAGTGTTTAAAAGGCGATGCAAACGTAACGCTCAGTGACGGCCGACAGAAACAGATCCGTGACCTCGTCGAGGAGAATCTCGATGATCCGAAACCGGTCGACGATGGCGTCTATGACACTGTTGATATTCCGGTTCCGTCACTGACTACTGATGGACAGATTAGCCAGAAGCGAGCGACGAAAGTGTGGAAACGTGAGGCTCCGGACCAGATGTATCAGATTACGACCGCCAGCGGGAGGGAACTAGAGGTTACACCGTCACATCCGCTGTTCGTCCAGTCTAGGGGGGAGTTCGTTCCGGAGAAAGCGGAGAACCTGAATACTGGGGAGTTCGTTGCTGTTCCCGAGCAGATACCTACGGACTCGGAGACTTCACTAAATATCGATTACCGGCGTTCGGAGGCAAACAATGCAGTGCGTCTCGAATTACCCGATACGTGGGAACCATGGCTCGCAAGGCTTATTGGCTACATTATCGCGGAAGGGAACGCTTCTCTAAATGAAGACAATACAGGAACAGTATTCATTACGAACAATGACTCAGAAGTCCTTGCTGATATAGAACAAGCGTATGACCGGCTGGGATTGACTCATTCAGAGCGGGCGGCACACAGCGGTAAGACCGCGAAGGAAATCATTTGCACTGCCAGTGAATTCGTAAGCTTTCTCGAAAATCTCGCTCCTGCGATTCTCGAATCATCTGCGCAGCAACGAGTGCCCGATGCAATACAGAAAGCAGACTGGGAAACACAGAGAAATTTCCTGAAGGCATATATCGAGGGAGAAGGCCACGTCTCAGCCAAACAGCGGGAGATTTCGGTAGCGTCGAAGAGTCGTGAACTCCTTGAAGGCGTCCGTTCACTCCTCGGTTCTGTGGGAATTCACGGAAGTCTCGACCAACGTCAGAACGGCAGCTATCGTCTGAGACTCAGCGGTGAGGACTTCACCCGCTATGTCGATGAAGTTGGGTTTGTGACAGAGCGGAAATCAACAGCCTCGGCAGTCTATGATGGAGTTGAGAAAAATACGAATACAAATGTGGTTCCAGAAGTCGGAGAGCTACTTGGAGAGATCCGTGAGAAACTCGCGCTGACGCAGTTTGACTGTGGGATCCCGCGGACTACGTACCAGCACTACGAGCGTGGTGACCGGAACCCAAGTAGGGAAAGTCTCGCTACCGTGGTAAAGACATTCGAGGAACGTATCGAACAGTTGCGAACCCTCCGAAAGAAAATTGAGAACGGGGATTGGGACGCGATACAGACAGCGCGAGAAGAACTGAATATCTCGCAGCGAGCGCTCTCGGATCAGATGGAAGTCACGCAAACGGCTGTGAGCTATTATGAGCGAGAGGATGTTGCGCCAGATGGGGGAAAGATAGAGAGCGCGACAGAGGTCGTGCTCAGCCGGATTCAGAATGCACTGAGCACGGAGAGCGACATCGAACAGCTTTCCAAGCTTGCTAATGGCGGAGTTCGGTGGGAAAAGATCCAGTCGATCGAGACAATTACGCCGGATTATGAGTGGGTATATGATCTCGAAGTCGCAGAGACTCACAACTATATTTCCGATGGCGTCATTTCACACAATTCCCAGCTACTTCAGTACATCAAGGATATCGCGCCGCGGTCGGTCTACACCTCCGGGAAAGGTTCCTCATCGGCGGGCCTCACTGCCGCGGCGGTACGCGACGACTTCGGCGAGGGCCAGCAGTGGACACTGGAAGCGGGTGCGCTCGTGCTAGCAGATCAGGGGATCGCGGCAGTGGACGAGCTCGATAAGATGCGGTGTGTGACAGGAGACACGATGGTCCACACCTCCGATGGGATTACACCGATCCGAGAGTTCGCTCGGCGGTTCGAGGAAGACGGTTCCGTCGAAGAGCTAGAGAACGGGCAGACGATTCGTGATATCGATGCGCGGGTGTGGACAATGACAGAACGCGGCGAGATTGTCCAGCGGCCGGTAACCGCGGTACACGAGTACAACGCACCTGAAACCGTTCTCGATGTGTCATTAGAATCCGGAGAGAGCGTGACAGCAACGGAAGATCATCCATTTTTTGTTCTCTCTGACGGAGAGCAGACGACGAAGCCAGCCAGTGAGTTGGAGGACGGTGACTGGGTGTACGTTCCCGATTCGATGGAACACACCGTGCCCGACGGCGGCGCACAGACGGCCATGCCGCCGAATAGCTCGACAGCGGGGCGGTCTGACGCCCGGATATCAACTCCCCGCGCAGCGATCCTCGGGTACATCGCAGGAGATGGAAATATCTACTACAGCCGGGATGACGGCTCATACGGTATCCGATTCACGAATGCGGAAGAAGAACTACTGCGTGACTTTGAACGCAGCTGCAGAGATGCCTTCGAGGATGCAGATCCCGCTCGATATCCAAGTGAACAGCGCGACGACGGAGTGGGGACTGTCCGTCTGCACGGAAAACGGTACGCCGACACGCTCTTGGACTGCGGGCTGAACATCGAGAATTATGACGGGAAACGTGTCCCGGAACCGGTTACCGCGGCGTCGAAGTCAGCGAAAGCGGCGTTCATTCGTGCCCTCGCTGATTCCGAGGGTTCGGTCGGTGAACGGAACGTGCGTATCTCGTCGTCGAGCTACGAACTCCTCTTGGGAACGAAGATGCTACTGCTGGAGTTTGACATTACGAGCCAGATCCAGACACGCGAGTACGAGACCAAACGGGATCTGTACGTTCTCGCAGTTACCGCGGACGAGTCTTTGCGGCGCTTCCGGAACGAAATCGGGTTCACGCTCTCACGAAAAGCACAGGCGCTCGTCAGTGTTTGTGAACGCACGACTGGTGACCGGACGATCCTAGACGTGCTGCCCGAATGTGGGCCGCTGTTCGAGGAGGCTCGATCGGGCCTTCGTCTGCACCAAGCCGAGTGTGGGCTGGTCGATTCGACGTACTGTAACTTCGAGAACGGCGACGCGAACTGTTCGCTTCGAGCAGCGAGGCGAGTTCTCGAGACATTCGAGCAACGAAAGAAGCAGGCCAAGGCGGATCTCGACGCGCTCTCGAACCCACACTCGTGGGAAGAGGTCACAGAGCTACGACAGCAGTATCACGTTTCACAGTCGGAGCTGAGTGTAGGGATACCGTACTCACAACAGCAGATATCGCGGTACTGGGGCGACAGTGACGAACTCAAACAATCGGTCAGAGAGCGACTTCGGTCGATCATCGCAGACGTAGCAGACACGTCGTTCGCGCGATTGCGCTCGCTGATCAACAACGACGTAAAGTGGCGACGAGTTTCGAACGTCGAGTCGACGACGGCTGATGTTGGTGAGGGACAGATCCGTCTTCAGCAGCACCGACTGGCAGAACTTCTCGATTGTCCTGTAGAGAACACAGCAGACAGAGCCAAGTCGCTTCTCTCGACGGACCTGGCGGCGAGCGACTGGGACGAACTCAGCGCAGTACTGGACGCACACGCTGTTTCGTTTGGTCGACTGGCAGATCGATTTGATGTCGCACCATCGACTATTTCGCGGTGGTTCAACGAGTGTGTCGATGGAGAGGACTTCACAACGGTTCGGGAAGTGGCATTCGAACTGCTCAGCGCAAAGCGAAACCGAATCCGGCGGTTGTACGATACGCTTACCGCGAGACAGGAACCCAGTGTGTACGATCTAACCGTCGAGGGAACCCACAATTTCATCGCCAACGGAGTCGTGGTTCACAATTCTGAAGACCAAAGCGCCATGCACGAAGCGCTCGAACAGCAATCTATTAGCGTTTCCAAAGCTGGAATAAATGCCACTCTAAAATCAAGATGTTCACTTCTCGGCGCAGCAAACCCAACATACGGTCGGTTCGACGAGTTCGAGCCGATCGGCGAGCAGATCGATCTCGCGCCGCCGCTGATCAGTCGATTCGACCTGATCTTCACCGTCACGGACCAGCCAGACGAGGAGAAAGACAACGAACTGGCCGAGCACATCCTCCAGACTAACTACGCCGGGGAGCTGAACACCCACCGGACGGAGACCAGCACCTCCAATTACACGAAAGAAGAGGTCGAGCGTGTCACCGAAGATGTCGCGCCGACCATCGACGCGGAGTTCCTCCGGAAGTACGTCGCCTACGCCCAGCGAAACTGCTATCCGACGATGACCGAGGAGGCAAAATCCGCCATTCAGGACTTCTACGTCGAACTGCGAATGCAGGGCTCCGACGAGGACGCGCCGGTGCCGGTGACCGCCCGAAAACTGGAGGCGATGGTGCGGCTGGCGGAGGCCAGCGCCCGCGTGCGACTATCCGATACCGTGACCGAGGAGGACGCCCAGCGAGCAATCGAAATCGCACGGTACTCACTGGAGGATATCGGCCTCGACCCCGAAACGGGCGAACTCGACGCGGATATGATCGAGACCGGAACCTCGAAGAGCCAGCGCGACCGGATCAAGAACGTCCTGCAGTTGATCGAGTCCATCGAGGACGAGTACGACGAGGGTGCGCCGGTCGATGTCGTCATCGAGCGCGCCGAAGAAGAGGGGATGGACACGAGCAAGGCCGAACACGAGATCGACAAACTCAAACAGAAAGGCGAGGTCTACGAACCGCGGAACAACCACCTCCGCACGACCTGACATGGATCGAATCACAGCCCTCCGGACCATCGAAGAGTCGCTGACAGCCTACGAAGAGGACGAACTGGCCCTGCCGGAACTCGAACGAGAAGTGCAGGGAATCTTGCGCACCTACGCGACAGAATTCGACGAGGAGACGACGGCCTATCGCGCCAGCGGCGAGCCGAGTGCTGACGGGCTCACCGTGGTCGCGTCCTCTCGCACAGAGGCCCGAGAACAGGTAGAGGAGTTGCTCTCTGAGCCCGCGTCGACAACTTTCGAGGTCGAACGGATCGAGTGAGCGGTCAGTAGCTTTTTATCCGAAACCGGGGCCAGACGCCCCATGCACGCGTTCCGTGACATCGAGACCGCGACTTACTGTCCCCGAAAACTGTACTACCGCAAGCGCGATCCGGACGAAAAAGAGATCCCGGAAATCGTCGGCGAGCGCCGACAGATCGCCTACGAGTACGAGTCGTTGCTGGCCGACGACGAGGCCGTCCGGAACGCTCCACTCGAAGTGACGCCGACACAGTTTCGCTCCAGACTGGGCTGTGCGCGGGCAAAGTTAGATCGGTGGGACGAACTCGCAGACCCACCCGAGCGGGAAGCATTTCTCAGCGGACGTGAGTGTCGCGGCATCGTCCACAAGCGGTTGACCGATCCGCCATCGCTGTCGCTGGTCTTCGCCGGCCAACCACCCGAGAACGGAATCTGGCGGCCCCAGAGTGCCCGACTCGTCGCCGGCGCGAAAGCGCTCTCCTGGGAGGAAGAAACTGCCGTCGAGTCGGTATACGCGGAGTATCCGGCCTACGGCGTGATCCGGCAGGTCGGTATCGATGCCCGCCGGACCGCAGCCTACCGGGAAGCAGTACGGATCGCCGATTCGATCGACGGACCGCCGGCGCGGATCGGAAATGAGTCGAAATGTACGCCCTGTGAGTATCGCGGCGAGTGTGGCGTGAAGACGCGGTCATTGCGGAGTCTGTTACAGGGTTAGTTGTCCGAGAGCCACTGTTCGATGGCGTCGGCCGCGCTGCCGCGGCGGTGGATTTCACCAGCCGCGACATCGACGACGGTCGACCCGCCTCCGGGCGTCGTCCCGCCGTCGAGGACCACCGCCGCACGCTCGCGGATACGGTCGTCGAGTGTCGCGAGATCCCTGACGCTGCCGGTGCCGCTGACGTTCGCGCTGGTAGCCGTCAGCGGACCGGTGCGGCCGAGCAGTTCGAGCGCACCGTCGTGGTCGGGAATTCGGATCCCGACGCGGTCACGCCCCGCCGTGAGAATATCCGGGACTGCGGGCGTGCGTTCGAGAACGACCGTCACCGGACCGGGAAGGAACTCCCGCATGAAGGCTCGCTCGCGCTCTGTCGGGGTCGTGTACTCGGCGGCAGTCTCGACATCTGGGACTGCCATCGAGACGGGTTTCGAGTGATCCCGGTCTTTCGCTGCGAAGACGCCTTCGACGGCATCGGCATCGAGCGCATCCGCGCCGAGACCGTAGACGGTCTCCGTCGGATAGACGATCAGTTCGCCGTCGCGGATCGCCTCGGCGGCGCGGTCGAAGTCGAACTCCGACATCTCACTCGGCGATTGCTTCGACGGCGGCTTCGAGTTCGTCGTAGTCGGGGAAGTCGGGGTGTTTGTCGGCGGCCCAGGCGTACTGGACCGTCCGGTCTTCGTCGATGACGAAGGTTGCGGGCCGTGGCTCCGAAATACCCGTCATCCCGTCGAGATCGTTGACGATACCGTACTGTTCGGCGACTTCGTTTGCGGGGTCGGAGAACAGCCGAATACCAGTGTCTTCGATGTCGCGTTCTTCGAGCAGTGTCTTGTGCTCGTAGGGCGTCGAAATCGAGACACCGACGACGGAGAGGTCGTGGTCGGCGAGGCCGCGGTCACGGACCTCGTTCCAGATGTACGTTGCCGGGAACGCGCCGTCCATCGGATGGAAGATAAGAACGACCGGTCCCTCCTCGGTCAGTTCGGCGAGAGAGCTGTCTTCCCAGTACTCGTCGTTGACCAGCGGACGCTCGAAGTCGGGAGCGAGATCGCCCTCGGTCGGGTGCTCCGACTCCGGAAGGTCGACAACGTCGAAATCCAGTTCCATATTAGGCCCCCTCTGCAGATTCGGCCGGTGTACCCGACTGTGTGGTCTGGTCGCCGTAGGTGGCGTCGAGATACTCGACGATGTTGGCGCTCTCGGCGGTCGTGAGTCCTGTGTTCTCGTCGATGATCACTGGGACGGTCCGAACGCCGCTTTCGCGTTTGACGACATCACGGTCGGAGTGCATCGGTTCGACGAATCGAGAGTCATAGTCGAGACCGTACTCGTTGAGTTTCCGAACGACACGCTCGCAGAACGGGCACGCCTGCAGCCGATACAGTGTGATCGCTGGCTCTGTCATAGGCGGTGATAGGGGCGAGAGAAGTGTAAGGGTTTGCACCGGAGGAGAGAGGAACGCAGGAGCGACCGACCTGCTGACTCATCCCCGGGACGGTTCGCACCTCGAATAGAGGGAGTTACCTCGCAAAAGTTAATCCGGGTGGGAAAAAAAGCAATTCGTGATGAATGCTTTCGCCGGCGGAACGCTCTGGACGAACTCGCTTTTGGGTATCGAGGTCGTTGGGATCTCGATCTCGGGAGCGGCGTTTGCCGCCCTGGGTGCCATCGCCATCACCATCCTGTTAGGACTGTCGGCGTTCTTTTCCTCGTCGGAGATCGCCCTGTTCTCGCTGCCAGATCATCGTGTCGACACGATGGCCGAGGAGGGAGAACCGGGCTCACAGGCGTTGCAATACCTCAAGTCGGACCCACATCGCCTGCTCGTGACGATTCTGGTCGGGAACAATCTCGTCAACGTCGCGATGTCTTCGATCGCAACCGGTCTGTTGGCCTTCTATATCGGCAATCAGGGCGTCGCGGTCGGGGTCGCGACGCTGGGGATCACGGCGCTGGTGTTGC
This sequence comes from Halovenus anhuiensis, assembly GCF_037080055.1. Classification (NCBI taxonomy): domain Archaea; kingdom Methanobacteriati; phylum Methanobacteriota; class Halobacteria; order Halobacteriales; family Haloarculaceae; genus Halovenus; species Halovenus anhuiensis. Next base: position 9,659 of record NZ_JBAOJI010000006.1, on the reverse strand, counting down.
TGTTCGGGGAGAGCGCGCCGAAGTCCTACGCAGTCGATCACACCGAATCGTGGTCGTTGCGGATCGCCCGGCCACTCCGCTTTGCGGAAGTGATTCTGATGCCGCTGGTCTGGCTGTTTGATCACCTCACCCGGATTGTCAACAAGATAACGGGCGGACGAGCAGCCATCGAGGAGACGTATATCACGCGACAGGAGATCAGAGAGATCATCGAGACGGGCGAGCGCGAGGGCGTGCTGGAGACCGACGAACGGGAGATGATCCAGCGAACGCTGCGATTCAACCGGACCATCGCCAAGGAAGTGATGACGCCGCGGCTGGATATGACCGCCGTCTCGAAAGACACCTCGATCGACGAGGCGATCGAGACCTGCGTCCAGAGCGGCCACGACCGTCTGCCGGTCTACGACGGTGAACTCGACAACGTCATCGGCGTCGTCGAGGTGACAGATATGGTCCGGGACCGCCACTACAGCACGGATCGAGAGGTCACGCTGGAAGATCTGATCAATCCCACCCTCCACGTCCCCGAATCGAAAAATGTCGACGAACTCCTGACCGAGATGCGCGAAAAGCGGCTGAACATGGTCATCGTCATCGACGAGTTTGGAACCACGGAGGGGCTGGTGACGATGGAAGATCTGGTCGAAGAGATCGTCGGGGAGATTCTCGAAGGCGGCGAGGCCGAACCGATCGAGTTCGAGAGCGACGACGCCGCGGTCGTCAAGGGTGAAGTCAACATCGACGAGGTCAACGAGGCGCTCGGTATCGAACTGCCAGAGGGCGAGGAGTTCGAGACCATCGCTGGCTTCATTTTCAACCGGGCCGGCCGACTCGTCGAGAAAGGCGAGGAGATCGAGTACGACGGGCTGAGCATCCGCGTCGAACAGGTCGAGAACACCCGGATCATGAGAGCACGGATCGCCGGCCTCGAAGGCTACCAGCACGAGGAAGAACCAGCAACCGACGAGGCGGAGTAACTCACAGCAGCGCGTCGATCACAGTAAAGAAGCTGAAGCTGAGGACGAACGACCCAACCAGTGAACCGACCCACGCCAGCACGGTGTAGGCCATCTTTCCGCCGCTGATCTCGCCGCCGTCTTCGCCGCTTGCGGCGTAGCCGCTGCCGAGAATCGCCGAGACGATAATCTCGTTGAACGAGACCGGAATCCCGAAGAAGACTGCCGTCTGTGCGATGGCGAAGGAGGGGATCAACGCGGCAATCGAGCGGTTCGGGCCGAGCGCGGAGTAGTCCTGTGAGATCGCCTTGATCATCCGCGGCGCGCCGGTCCAGGAGCCGATCAGCAGGCCGAGCCCGCCGAAGACGAGCACGAACACGATCGGGACCTGAAAATCTCCGAGCAGCGGGATGAGCGGGCCGAGTGCGAGGCCGACCTGGCTGCCGCCCGCGGAGAAGGCAACGAGCCCACCGAGCGCGAGCAGGAACCGACGCTGTGCGCTCGCCGGATTCGAGACAGTCTGTCGCCAGAGGACGACGGCGACGAGCGCCGCCAGCCCGAGCGAAACACCGGCGAACGTGACCATCCCGCCGCCCAGCATTCGGACAGCGGCCTGCGAGAGCGAGCCCTGCTGTTCGCCAGGCGCGAAGAAAACGAACTGGACGTTCGCGAGAATCAGCCCGATGATGCCGCCCAACAGCGGGACGGTGAGCCGTGACGGGATATTCTCGGCACGGAGCAACCGGGCGATTCCGTAGGCAAAGCCGCCGCCGACGAACGGCGTCAAGATCCACAGCGCCGCGATTTCCTGGTATTTGCCCCACGCTGGATCGCCGCCCATCGCGAGACCGACGCCGACGACCGCACCGGTGACGGTGAAGGCAGTTGCGATCGGGTAGCCGGTGAAAATGCCGGTCGCAACCAGAATTGCAGCGATCATCAGCGCGACGATGGCCGCCGTCGCCGACAGTTGCGTTCCGATGATGAGTTCCTCACCGACTGCAGACGTGACGTTCGCACCCTGCAGTACCGCACCGAGAAAGCCGAGAATGCCGACGAAGAATCCGGCCCGCATGATCGAAATGGCGTTGGCCCCGACGGCAGGAGCAAACGGAGTCGATCCGGAGGATCCGGCACCGATTGCCCACGCCATGAAGAGACTGGCGAGTCCGGCGACCAGAAGCGTCACAAAGAGCGTCCCAGAGACCATCTGAACGCTCGGTAGAAGTCGAACCCGTATGAGACTGCCGGTTGGCCGCGCTCGCTGAACGCGTCGCTGGACCGGTCGGCGTCACTCCGAGACAGTCAGTTCTCGGCCGCTCGTTTCAGATACCAGCTGAACACCCCGAATGAAAGGCCGCCGAAGAATCCGGGAATAACCGCGTCGAGCAGTCCGTCGCCGAAAACGAGCGAAGTGAGGGTGAACATACCGATCCAGACGACGACGTTCACGGCGACGTAGGCCACTGGATTCTCGACCTCGTACCCCAGCAACTCCGGCATATGTCCGGATGCGTCGATCACAGTGTTAAATCCCACCGCACAGTCTCCAGTCGTGAACCGCGACGGGATCGGGGTAAAGGCGAGCGCGGGCACCGAATATTGATACTGGTTGGGACGAACAGACGGGTATGTACGCGGTCGTCGGCTGTGGAGAGTGCCAGGCGCTGTGGATCGTCGAAGGCAACCCCGAACGCAGCGAGTGTCCCCGCTGCGGGCGGAGTCGCAAGTACGAGAAACGCCGCGAGTTCGTGACGACCGACGACGAGAACCACGCCAGGGAAGTTCGGTCGTCGATGCTCGCCGCCAGACAAGATCAAAGCGACGCGTTCGCCGAACTCGACTCGTTCGCGGAACTCGACGAGCAGGTCGAAGCGTCCGGCATCGACGACGAAACCTACCTCGCGGAATCGGGAATCGACCCCGAGGAAGTCGCCGAAGCCGGGAGCGACGGGTCGGCGAGCAAGAGCCGCGAGGAAATCGTTAGAGAAGCGATCAGCGAGCAAGCCGAACCGACAGAAACAGAGATTGTCGAGTACGCCAGCGACCACGGCGTCTCGTCGTCGTACACCGAGCGGGCGCTCGAAAAATTGGTTCGGGGCGGCGAGGCAAGCGAGAGTGGGGGCGTCTACCGGTTGCTGTGATCGGACGGCGGAGCGGTGGTTATTTTTCTGTCGGGGATGACTCTCAGACGTGCGCCTCGTCCAGATTACGATTCCCTCGGGAAAACGGGAAACGCTGCTCTCGACGCTCGACGACGAGGAGGTCGATTACGTCGTTGCCGATGAGACCAGCGGGCGGGAGTACGCCGGGATCGCCTACATCCCGCTGCCGACGAACGCAGTGGAACCGGTGCTCGAATCGCTCCGGGAGGCCGGACTGGACGATAGTTCCTACACCGTCGTAATGGAGGCGAATACAGTCGTCTCGCGGAAGTTCGACGAACTCGAAGACAGATACTCCGAAGAACCCGACGAAGACCAGATCGCCCGGGACGAACTCGTCGCCGCAGCGGACAGCCTCGCGCCCTCGATGCGGACCTACGTCATCATGACCATCGTCAGCGCACTGGTCGCCACCGCCGGGTTGTTGCTCGATTCCGCCGCGGTCGTCGTCGGATCGATGGTGATCGCGCCGCTCGTCGGGCCGGCCATGGCCGCAAGCGTCGGCACGGTCGTCAACGACCGTGAGATGTTCATCCGCGGGGTCTGGTTGCAGATCCTCGGCTTGCTGCTCGCGATTGGGACCGCCTTCGTCTTTGCCTTTGTCGTCAGACAGACCCATCTCGTCCCGCCGCTGACGGACGTGACTGCGATTCCCGAGGTGCGCGAACGCGTCGCGCCCGACTTTCTCTCGCTTGTGATCGCCATCGGTGCCGGTGTCGCGGGAATCGTCAGCCTGACCACAGGAGTGTCGGCAGCACTGGTCGGCGTGATGATCGCCGTGGCGTTGATTCCGCCGGCGGCCACTGTCGGGATCGGACTGGCGTGGGGCCAGCCGATGGTCAGTCTCAGTTCCGTGGTGCTGGTGCTGGTGAATGTTCTCTCGATCAATCTCGCGGCGCTTGTGGTGCTGTGGTACAGCGGCTATCGTCCCGAGCACTGGTTTCGCCGTTCGGATGCCAAGCGAGCGACGATCAAACGGATTGGTGCACTCGTCCTCGCGATTGCGGTCCTGTCGGTTTTTCTGGTCGGCGTGACGCTCGATTCCATGCATCGAGCGACGACCGAAGAACAGATTCAAGAAGAGACCACGGCAGCCATCGAGTCGATCGAAGGTGACCGCGAAATCGAACAGGTGAGCGTCACCGTCGAGTATCCCTCCGCGGTGCCGTTCGAGGATCCCGAGCGCGCCATCATCACCGTCGGCGTTCCGCCGGGAGAGACAGCGACCGGACTGGCAAGCGAGATCAAACGCCGCGTCGAGGAGTCGACGAACACTTCGCCCGAAATCGAGGTCAGATACATCAGCATCGAACGTGAGTGAGCCAGGCGACAGGACCAGCGCGGTTTCCTCGGGCACTCTCCGATCTCCTATTTAAAATGATGAAGATCGAAACCTAAAACAGTGCAACACCCGAGACTGTGAGTGAACATGAGTGTTGACAAGCGACTCCACGAACGGAAGTTCGTGCGAACGTTTTTCACGACGCCGACAGCGGACAGCGAGAAGGATGACACCGCGGCGATGCTGAAAAAGTCGATCCAGCTCCGTGGCATGGAAGCGCCGGACGTGTGGGTGCCGGACAACGAGGACGCCACCGCGCCGAACATGCGCGACGAGGGTGCGGAGAACATCGCCGAGGTCGTTGCCGAACACGGCGACGAGTTCCCTGGCGAGATTCACCCCCGCGTCGTCTGGCACCGCGACAGCCCCGAGACGCGCTACAAGGGCTTCCAGCACATGCTCGAGATTGCCGATCCCGAGAACGGCGCTATCGAGAACATCGACGGCTTCGTCATCCCGGAAGTTGGCGACCTCGACGACTGGAAGAAGGCAGACGAGTTCATGACCATCGTCGAAAACGAGCACGGTCTCGAAGAAGGCTCGCTCGCGATGTCGGTCATCATCGAAAGTGGTACCGCAGAACTCGAAATGGGCCGACTCCGTGACGAGATCGGCAAACCATCGAACAATCTCGAACGGATGTTCCTGCTGGTCGACGGTGAGGTCGACTACACGAAGGACATGCGCGCCATCACGCCGACCGGCGCGCTCCCCGAGTGGAAGGAACTGCGCCACAACACCTCCCGCGCAGCCAGCGCAGCGGGTCTGATCGCCGTCGACGGACCGTTCGACGACATCCGCGACGTGGCGGGCTACCGCGAGCGGATGACCGCAAATCAGGCAATGGGTCAGCTCGGCATCTGGTCGCTGACTCCCGGACAGGTCGTCGAGGCCAACAAGGCTCCGCTCCCGCCGAAAGAGGGCTACTGGCTCATCGACGAGGACGGCGAAGAGGTCGAACTCGAAGCTGACGGCGACGTGCAGGTCTACACCGGCGACAGCATCGAACTCGAAGCGGAAGACGGCGGCTACGAACTCGAAGTCGGCAGCGACGAGCAGTACTTCGAGTCCGAGGAAGAACTGCAGGAAGAACTGATCGATCTGACCGCCTACGTTCCGAGCCTCGACGACATCGTCGACTCCATGGAAGAGTTCGAGGCAGCCAAGGAAGCCGGTCAGGGTGCAATCGCAATGACCCGCGCGACGACCGTCAGCATCGACGGCGTCGAGGTCGACATCAGCTCCGACCGAATGTGGGACGAAGCGACCTACCAGGCCCTGCAGACGCCGATCACGCTGTTCCAGGACGTTTACGAGAACCGTCCAGACCAGCACGACGACCTCGCCGACCTCTACGGTGAAGACGTCGTCGACCGCGCGATGGAAGTCGGTAACTAACTGGGCGCTCCCGGCAGTCGATCACAGTCATTTTTTCAACGCCAACGTTTAGGACGCAGAGCTACCAATATAGCGTATGACGTTCGATCCAACGGAACCAGACCTGAGTCCCGACGAAGTGCAAGAAGTCGTCGACGAAGCAATCGAGTCCGAAGAAGTCGTCCTGTTCATGAAAGGCGACGCGCGGATGCCGCAGTGTGGCTACTCGAAAAAAGCAGTCACGCTGATCCAGCAGTACCGCGGCACTGATGGCGTGACGACCGTCGACGCACTCCAGAATCTCGAAGCCTTCCGAGAGGCGCTCAACGAACGCAGCGGCTGGGAGACCATCCCACAGACGTTCGTCGACGGGGAGTTCGTCGGTGGCAGCGATATCCTCGAAGAACTCCACGAGCGCGACGATCTGGCCGAGACACTCAACGTCGATCCGGAGACGGTCGAACTCGGTGGCGGCTCAAGCGACGGTGACAGCGGCAACGTCGAAGCGCCGTTCTGAACGGGGTGTCGACCGCCACACGGCAGAACAAGGAACACGAGAGGTGGCAAGGCAACCGGAGTTTTTTGCAGCGAGTACCACACAACCGGCCCCACGGACCTTATATACGAGCCGCTCAGTACAATCGGATATGGAGCTGTCCGTTGTCGTCCCAACACTGAATGCCCGTGACGAGCTGACGGGCTGTCTGGACGCAGTCGCCGAGCACGCGCCCGACGCCGAGGTGCTCGTCGTCAACGGACCCTCTGCGGATGGGACGACGGGAATGATCCGCGAGCGCGACGACGTGGACGTGTTGATCGAGTTGGCCGACCGGACGATCAACGCCGCGCGCAACGCTGGCATCGACCGGGCCAGCAGCGAGGCAATCGCGCTCGTCAACCACACGCTTTCGATAACGGAGCAGTGGCGCGAAGCCGTCAGCGAGGGACTGGCGAGTGCGGATGTCGTGACCGGACCGACGCAGACACTCCCCGACGGCGGCGTGCTCCGAGGGTCGGAGAGTCAGCAGATTGCCGGCCGGACGATCACCTATCTGAACGCGGGCAACATGGCCTTTCGACGCGAGGTGAGCGAGACACTCGACGGCTTCGACGAGTACCTCCAGATCGGCGGCGCCCGAGATTTCGCCCACCGGCTGGCCGGCAATGATTTCGAGACACTGTGGACCGAAGAGATGAACGTCACGCGCGGTGTCGAGGCCGACGGCGGCGAACTCGACGTCGACCGGGGCTGGAAATACCGCTCGCTGGCCTATCGGCTCGTCAAAAACTACAATCTCCGGCCGACGATTCTGCGACGACTGTTCGGTCACGCGCTGGGCGACGCCGGAACTGAATTCAGAGCCGTCCTGCGCGGCGAAAGCCGCCCCTCTCAGTGGTTCGGTGCCGGCCGGAACGTGGTGACGAATATCACCCGTGGTGCGAAAGACGGCGTCGCCGCTCGCCGCCAGGACAGTGGCCCCCGACGGAATCCAAACGGCCGCTCGACACGAACCGACCGCGCCGTGACGGTCTACGACTGGCGCTGATCGGTACCCACGACAGCAGCAATCTGTGTGCGGATCGCCTCGCGGTAGGATTCGGATGTGTGTCCGATCTGTGGAATCCAGATATTCTGATACGATGGGTGCAACAGCGGCAGTGCCGTCGTGCCGAGGTCGGGACAGGAAACTGGCTCCAGCGCGGTATCGAGAAAGCCGTCGAGGGAGATGCCTTCGAGTGCAAAGACGGAGTTCGTGGCGTGTTTGCCGGTCGGGACGAGCACGTCCGGATCGATAGTTTCGATTTCCGAGCGGAGATAGGGCCGACAGTTCGCCCGCTCCTCGGCGGTCGGTTCGCGGTTCGAGCCCTCGCCGTCCGAGGGAAAGCACTTGACCGCGTTCGTAAAATAACAGTCCTCGTGGCCGTATCCAGCCTCGGCGAGCAGGTCGCGAATCGTCCGGCCGGAGTGGCGGGAGGTGTAGGCCAGCCCCGTCCAGTTGCCGCCCTGCCAGCGGTCAGCGTCGGGATCACCTGCGCCGGGGGCCTCGCCGACGACGAACACCGTGGCGTCGAGCGGGCCGTTGCCCCACGAGATACACTCGCGGCTCTCGACCAGCGCGGGACAGCGCTGACAGTCCGCGGCGAGTTCGTGCTGGCGCTCCGAGTCGGGATAGGTCGGCATCGTCCGGTCGTGGATTCGAGCGCGTATCTCACGGGTGTTTCGGTGACTGTCCCTGCGACGGCACCAGCCGGACTAAGTATGTCACACAACCATTAATTAAGCTCCCAGAGAAAGTAGAATGTGGTGTGATACCATGGATACAGAGACACTGCTCGCAGACAAGACTGCAGTCGTGACGGGGGGAATGAGTGGAAACGGTCGAGAAATCGCCCGGACGTTCGCGAATCAGGGAGCTGACGTTGTCGTCGCGGACGTGCGCGAAGAGCCGCGGAAAGAGGAGACGCCAACACAGGAACTCATCGAGTCCGAAACCGACGCGCAGGCGGCGTTCGTCCACTGTGACGTGTCCTCGAAGGCAGACCTCGGGGAGGCGATGGATACCGCAGCGGAATTTGGCGGCGTCGATGTCATGGTGAACAACGCGGGCATCTTCCGTGGCGAGGATTTCCTCTCGGTCTCCGAGGAAGAGTTCGATCAGTTGATGGACATCAACGTGAAGGGCGTCTTTTTCGGCACACAGGTCGCAGCCGAACAGATGGTCGACGACGGCGGGGGCGCGATCATCAACCTCTCGAGTGTCGCCGGACTCGAAGGGACCGGCGAGTTCGTCAGTTACTGTACGAGCAAGGGGGCGGTTCGGCTGATGACCTACGCGACCGCCGACGCGCTGGGCCCCCACGGAATCCGGGTGAACGCGATCCATCCGGGCGTCATCGAGACGGCGATGACCACCGACGACGTGCCGATTATCGGCGGTGAAGACGAGGACATGTACCGAGAGCAGATTCCCAGTCGGCGGTTCGGGACGCCAGAAGATGTCGCCGACACTGCGCTGTATCTCGCGAGTGATCTGAGTTCGTACGTCAACGGTGAGTCGCTGGTTCTCGACGGCGGCATGACGAGCAGCGGGTAGGGGGTTCCCCGCGCGCTGCGGATCTGTCGACACGCAGCCCCACCGCAGACAGATACATACGAATTCAGGCCCAATAGCTGGTATGTCCGAGAACGCGACATTTGGTGGCGGTTGTTTCTGGTGTGTGGAAGCGGCCTTCAAGGAATTGGACGGCGTCTCCGCGGCCATCTCGGGATACGCCGGCGGTCACACCGAAGACCCGAGTTACCGAGCGGTCTGTTCGGGCAACACCGGCCACGCAGAGGTCGTCCAGGTCGAGTACGACCCCGAGGTGATCGCCTACGACGAACTGCTCGAAGTGTTCTTTGCGGTCCACGACCCCACCCAACTCAACCGACAGGGGCCAGATGTTGGAACGCAGTACCGCTCGATCATCCTCTATCACGGCGAGGACCAGCGCGAGCAGGCAGAAGCCTACATCGAAGCGCTCGACGAGGAGTACGACGACGACGTAGTTACGGAACTCGACCGACTGGAGACGTTCTACCGAGCAGAGGAGAAGCACCAGGACTACTTCGAGAAAAATCCCAACGACGCCTACTGTCAGATGCACGCCCAGCCGAAAGTCGAGAAGGTCCGCGAGAAGTTCGAGCAGAAACTCCAGCAGGCCTGATCCCGACTCGGTATCCAGCAAACCTGTCGGACCATGGTGTTCAGATAAGCTGATTCCACGCGAAGGCAAATCTACGCAACCACTCGTCAGCAGTTTCTGCTTTGGCGT
>NZ_JBAOJI010000005.1:0-256181 GCF_037080055.1 Halovenus anhuiensis | reverse complement strand
GCTGGCTTCATCGAGCCAATCACCGAGGAACTGCCCATCGAATACGCCGTCGAACTGAACCGACTGATCGAACTCGAAATGGAGGGCAGTCTCGGATAACTCCGAGGTGATTACAATGAGTACGCAGGTACACGCAAATCTGACAGAGGAACAGGTAACGGAGATCAGCGAGTCGCTCGGCGAACCCGAGTGGCTGCTGGAGACCCGTCTCGACGCGCTCGACGCGCTGGACGACCTCGACATGCCGTCGGTCATCCGAACGCCGGGTCGAGACTGGACGAACCTCGATGCGCTCGAATACGAGGAGTTCATCGATCCGCTGGAGATGGCCCAAGAGAAAGACCGCGTCGACGCCGAGGGCGTCGAGGTGCTCTCGTGGGCAGACGCAGTCGACGAGCACGGCGACCTGATCGAAGATCACTTCGGTAGCGTCGTCGATCCCGAGCGAGACTACCTCACAGCGCTGTCGACCGCACTCTTCAGTGCAGGAACGGTCGTCTACGTCCCTGAGGGTGTCGTCGCCGAGGACGTGAAGATCCGCACCCGGATCAACTCCCAGTCGCTGTTCAACTACACGCTCGTCATCGCCGAGGAGTCGGCGAGTGTGACGATTCTCGAACGGCAATCTACAGGCGAAGAGCTCGACGGACGACAGTACTACAGCGGTGTCGTCGAGGCAGCCGCCGGCAAGAACGCCCACGTGCAGTACGGAACCCTCCAGAATCTCTCGGAGGAGACCTACAACTACCAGGTCAAGCGCGGCCACGCCGCCCGAGACGCCCAGGTCAACTGGATCGAGGGCAACATCGGCACCCGTCTCACCAAGAGTTCCGTCGAGACCCGCCTGCTGGGCGACGGCAGCGAGTCGAAAATCGTCGGGGCCTTCTTCGGCCACGAGGATCAGCACATCGATATCGCCAGCCGCGTCTGGCACGAAGCCGAACACACGACGGCCGACCTCGTGACCCGGGGCGTCCTCGATGACGAGGCGCGCTCGGTATACGAAGGTGTTCAGGACGTCGGAACCGAAGCGTGGGATACCAACTCCTACCAGCGTGAGAACACTCTCATGCTGTCGGACGACAGCGAGGCCGACGCCTCGCCGAAACTGATCATCAACAACCACGACACCGAAGCGAGCCACTCCGCGACGGTCGGGCAGGTCGACAGCGAGGATCTGCTCTACATGAACTCGCGGGGAATCGGCAAGGAGCAGGCGACGAACATGCTCGTCGAAGGCTTCTTCGTCCCCGTCCACGAGGAGATCGAGGTCGACGAACTCCGCGAAGACCTCGAAGACCTCATCGCTGCTCGACTGCGGTAACATACCGTCTCTTTCGGTCATTTTTTGCGCCATCCCCGAGCAGAGCAAGGTATGTTCGGAACCAGCGGTATTCGCGGCCCAGTCGGCGAGGAGGTGACGGCAGCGCTTGCGCTGCAGGTTGGCCACGCACTCGGTATCGAGTACGACCGCGTCGTCGTCGGTCGTGATCCTCGCGAGAGCGGCGAGACGCTACAGGCCGCCGTGACCGCGGGTCTACGCGAATCGGGAACCGACGTGATCGACCTCGGCGTTGCAGCGACGCCAACAGTCGGGCGGGCGGTTGGCTGGGAGGACGCCGACGCTGGCGTCGCAGTTACAGCCTCACACAATCCGCCAGAGGACAACGGAATCAAACTCTGGCAACCGAGCGGACAGGCTTTCGACGCGGAACTGCGCAAGCAGATGACCGAGCGCATCGAATCGGAGGCGACCGCGCTCGCCGACTGGAACGCGTTCGGCGACCAGTCGGCAGTCGATCACACCGGGACACACCGAAAAGCACTGCTCGACGCGGTGGATATCGACGGAGACCTTTCCGTCGTCGTCGATGTCGGCAACGGCGCGGGCGGCGTGACGGCGGCGGTACTGGACGAACTCGGCTGTGAAGTCGAGACCCTGAACGCTCAAGAGGACGGTTCTTTTCCCGGGAGACCGAGCGAACCGACCGCGGAGAACTGCCAATCACTCGCAGAACTCGTCGCGTCGACAGACGCCGACCTGGGAATTGCCCACGACGGCGACGCGGACCGAATGCGCGCTGCGACGGCCGAAGGCGAATTCCTCTCTGGAGATGTACTGCTCGCGCTGTTCGGCCGCGCGGCAGCGAGCGAGGGCGAGGCCGTAGCGGTCCCGGTCGATACGAGTCTGGCCGTTGAGGACCACCTCGCCGACGGTGGAATCGAGACACGGCGGACGCCGGTCGGTGATGTCTACGTAGCGGAGGCGGCGAGTGAACCGGGGATCGTCTTCGGCGGCGAACCGAGCGGGGCGTGGATCTGGCCGGAGGAAACGCTGTGTCCCGACGGACCGCTGGCGGCCTGCCGGATCGCCGCGATGGCAGCGGAGACACCGCTGGCCGAGCGCGCCGCCGCCGTCGAAACGTATCCGATTCGCCGAGACAATATCGAGACGGATCGAAAGGAAGCGGTGATGGACGCAGTGAGCGAGCGCGTGACCGAGGAGTTCGAGGATATCTCGACGCTCGACGGGGTTCGGGTCGACCTTGGCGACGGCTGGTTTCTCCTCCGGGCGAGCGGGACCCAACCGCTCGTTCGGATGACCGCCGAGGCGCGGACAGAAGCGCGGGCTGGAGAGATTGCCGAGCAAGCGATGGAGTTACTCGGGGATGCCAGCGCGGAGTGACCGCGCTTACGGAATCGCCCCACCGGAGAGTCGACGCCTTCCGAGCGACAGCACAACACCGACGAGGAAGGCTGCCGCGAGGTTGACGACGAGACCGAGGACACCGACAGCGACGACGAAGAAAATCGAGTCTGTCTGGCGCAGACTGGTCCAGCCGAGTTGGAGGGCGACCAGTGCGAGGATGACACCGAGGACGGCGGTCGGGTAGGCGGTCACCATCCCGACCGCCAGCAGTGCAACGGCGATGTAGGCGACGCCGAGGATGACGTTTGCCCCGGCAGTGCGGGCACCGAAGGCATATTTTCCGGCGATCCCGCCGCTGCCGTGACACATCGGGAGCGCGCCGAACGGAACGGCGGCGAGGTTCATCACACCCATGCTCATCGAGAGTTCGTCGGGTGAGATGGTTCGATCGAAGTAATCACCGAGCAAGATCGAGGCCGCCAGCGCTGCGTTACCGACAGTCATCGCGAACTGGCCCAGCGCCGCCTCGATGGTGCCGGTCGTGAGCGAGAGTGTATCGAACTGAACGAATCCGGCTGGAACCGGCGGGAGGGTGGGTGCTGGAAGGCCGGTCTGAAGGGCGGCGACCACACCGCCGACGAGGAGGACGGCGAACGCTCCGAGGTTGCGGTAGCCAACTGCGATGAACGCCAGCGCTACGACGGCGGCGAGACCAGCGAGTCGGAAATCGGCCGCTCCGAGTCGGAGTCCAGTCTCCAGCAAGACAAGCGCGACGCCGAACTGAATCGCCCGCACCACCGGATTGCCGATGTATCTGCCGAGACGGCTGAGCGAGCCAGTCCCGCCGAGGACGAGCAACGCCGCGCCGAGGATCAGCCCCGCGAGCAGTAGTTCGCCGGTCGTAATTGAGCCGGCGATAACCAGCGCAGCCAGCGCCTTCATCGGTTCGATGGAGATCGGAACCCCGTAGTACAGCCCCCAGACGATCTGAAAGACACCGAACCAGACGAGCATGACCGTAAGCGAGAGTTCCGTCAGAACGGCGACCGTGACAACAATCGGAAGGACAGTGACGGAGTCGCCGACAGCACCCGTGAGTTCGTTCCACGCGAACTCGACTCCGAACTCCCGTCGGTCGAATGCCCGTCGCACACGCCCCACTTATCGGGCGAGCGGCAAGTACGTTAGCACAGCCTGGGGGGAGAGTTGCCACTCAGGTGTGCAGTAGATAAGAGAGAAATCGAAGAGAGTCAGAGAAGAACAAAGGAGGGCGGTCAGCAACTACCCCCGTCGCGTGGACCGGGCCTGGCGCACGTCCGCACCATCCCGGATCTTGTCTTCACACTGTGGACACACACGCGGTTTGTCGATACCGTTCGGTGTGAATACTCGTGCGTAATCCGCCGTAACGAATGCACCGCAGTTCTGACATTCCGGCATACAAGCTATCTGTATGGCCCCGTCGTAATAATGGTTGGTGATAATTGGGGTTTCGTCCCTACAGCGAGGACGAAACCGAACCGTCCTCGTCGAGTTCGATCACGCCGTCGAATAGCTCGCTGAACGACTCGCGGACCTCCTCGTCGTGAACGCTGCGGGCCAGGTGAAAGAGTCCAACAGCGTCGTACTCCTCGAGCAGTTCGAGCAGTTCGGCGACGGCCTCCTCGGCCTGCTCCTCGTCAGCGTAGTAGATCATCTCGGTGATCGAGTCGAGACTGACCCGCAATTTGCCGTCGTGGGAATCGAGAAACTCACGAGTCTCCTCGATGATCGCGTCGAGGTCTTCGGGCGTCGAGACGTACTTCACGTGATCGCTCGGACGGCGGGTGTAGCCGCGCTCGACCGAGAGCGTGTCGAGGATTGTCGCACGGTCCTCGTCGACTTCGTAGTGTTCGAGTTTCTGTTCGACTTCACGGGCAGTCGTTCGCGTCGAGATGACGAGCAGGTGGTCGGTATCCGTTTTGAAAAACTGCGTATCGATCCGGTCGGTTTCGCCGATACTCGGGTGAAAGAGAAGCAGGCCGGTTCCGCCTGGAATCGTCTCCGGCGTGTTCTCGATCGGCAGCGTGTACTCCATGTACCACTACTCCGGGGTGGTAGCGTCTTAAGTTTGCGGGCTTTCGCCGTTTTCGACCGGCGGAACAGCCCCGGCGAGATCAGCGTCTCGGAGACGGTCGAGTAGCGAATCCGGGCCGACAATCGTGACAGTCGACTCTTCGGCTTCCGAGCGTGCTGCAGGCGTGATCGATCCGGTTGTGACGACAACAGCCGTATCCGAGTTCTGGCTGTCCTCGACTGTCGTGGCACACTGTTTGATGAGTTTCCGGTCGACCGGCCCTGCGTCGGCCGCAACCGTCCACAACAGCAGCCGCTCGTCAGCCCCCTCAGCCACCGCAACAACGTCGTACACCGCCTGCCCGGCCCCGTCGAGCACCGACGTGTTCCAGCGACCCGCCCCCCAGAGCCGTGCGACGAGTGCTCGCAGTTCCGCCGCATCGACGCCGTCGATCCGTTCCTGGAGCGCTCCTGAGTCGATTGATTCTGTCGGCGATGGGTCGGAACTGTCGGCGCTCTCTCCCTGGTAGGTAGAGTCCGAAGCAGTCGAGGTGTGATCCGTCTGTTTCTGTGCCTGAATCCGGTCGAGAACCGACTCCGAGTGCTGTCCATCGGCCTCGAACTGTGGCGGAGTGCTCTCCGTATTGGGAGTTGGCTCGTGAGACTGTGTCGCTGTCGACCCCGAGTCGTGGAAGGACAGTCCTTCCATGCCGTCAGCGGTCGCCTCCGCCGAGTCGTCGGCATCCGAGTCAGAATCCGCGTCTTCACCGGCTGTTTCTGCCGGGTCGAATTCGATGGGATCTGTGGGGACGGCCTCTGTCGGACGGTCACCGTCGAGTCGGGCGTCGGTGGCCGCGATCCCGTTCTCGGCCGAGTCGAGTCGATCCGGACGAACTTCGCTGGCGAGTCGCCGGGCGTGCTCGAACTGTTCGCCCGCCCGCTCATACACCTGCGTGGCCTGCTTGTCCCGGCCCTGGACGGCCAGTTTGTCGCCGGAACGGAGCCACTGCCGACCCGCCTCGTAGTGATCGCTGATCGCGTCGTCGGCGATTTCGGAGGTCTGCTCGCGAATTAGTTCGCGGTCGGCGACGAACTCGCTGTCTGATTCCCCCCAGTCGAGGCCGAGCAGATCGTGATACAGATCCAGCGCTCGTTCCCACTCGCCCGCTGCGTCCTCGGGGTCGGCGAGTGCCATCGCACGGCGGCGCGAACTGTCGGCGTCGACAATCGGGCCGACCCGGAGCAGTTCGCGCTCCGCGGCCGCGCCACGCAGGCGGCTCTGAAGTGATTCTGTCGTCGGCGCGGACCCATCGATATCGAGCGCCTGCTGGTAGGCCTCGATGGCCTGATCGTACGACGCCGCGGCGGCCTCGTACTCGTTGTGTTGCCAGAGGGACTGAGCGCCTGCGTGTGCGCGGGCACCGTCCGCGCCGGCGAGTTCGCGTTCGACATCGGTGAGCCAGTCTCGGAGTTCGTCGGCACGGTCGCTGATCTGTGTCCGGGCCGCCGGTCCGACCTCAGCGATCCGGTGGATCGCCGTCTCGATGGTCTCTCTGGCACCGTCGAGGTGCTCGCGAGCGGCGTCGGGGTTGTCGGCTGCCAGCTCCTGCTCTGCGACACCCAGCGCCTCCTCCAGATCGTCGAGCAATCGGGCGGCGTTCGCCCAGATCTGTGCAGCCTCTTCGAGATACTGTCTGACTGCCGTCGGATCACCTGAACACGGAAACAGCCACACCTCGTCGGTCAGCGTCTCGATCGAGAGCGAACTCTTTCGCAACCCACTCTCGGTGCTCACCTCGACGATGTCGGGGAGTCGGAGCGTCAGCGAATCGTCGCCGCCCTGTTTGCCGACGACGAAGATGATCCGGAGGTCGGTCACGAGCGCGAACGCCTGAAACTGGCTGTCGGGTTCGAGCGAGCGCTCGTCGTCGCCTTCGATCGTCACGCCGGATTTCTTGTTCCGAAGCACGTATTTCGGCTGCTCGTTCCCGTCGAGATACTGGCCGAGCGGCTGACCGTCGAGATACGTCCCGCCGAACAGCCCGTCGGCTTCCGTCGTCTGGAGGATTTTGTGGTCCTGCCCGTCGGTGAGGTCAATTATCGTACCCATGCCCTATTCGAGTATCGTTCACTTCTATGTGGGGAACAGTAAATACTTCGGCAGGGACGGAGAGTCGATACCCTCTTTGGACGGGGGGTGGTACGGGCTGGTATGACAGATACCGTCACTCCACAGCGCGAGTACGGCAGCAAAGGCGGGATGGGCGTTATCGGTTGGACGATTGCGATCCTGATCGGTCTGCTCTTTCTCCCGGTACTGCCGTTCGTACTGCTCGTCGTGGTCGTTCTACGGCTATTCGGAGCCGGCAAGCGACCGCGATAACCCACCCGAGGCTTTTTCTACCAGCACTGGACCACCTCACTCCGATGGTCGACAACAGAGGGGACCGACGTGGGTGAGCGTGCGCTCGCGGCCTGTCACGACAAGAAAGGCCACTACGATCTCTTCCGGACGCAGTGGACCGAGTCAGAGCGACTCGTCAATGCCGCGGCGCGTGGAGAGTGTCCGAGAAAAGACGCCGCTGGCGACGACCAGTGGCGCCGGTGTGGCAGAAATTGCTGGCCCGATATCGTCGACGAACTGGATTATCTCCAACTCGACCTCTGTCTCCGCTGTTACCCGGACGGCGTGAGCAGCTATCTCCCGGTCTGGACCGGTATTCCGACTACAGAGGGCGATGAGACGGACATTTCCTGTGGTGTACTGCTCCGCGTCGAATCACAGAGCGAACTGACACGGCTCAGAGACCAGATTCGCCGAGAGAAAGAGCGACTCGGGGACGCGATCGAGAGGGGAGCGAAGAGCCGAAGAGATGCCCAGCAGTCCTTGTTGTGCGTCGGTGGTGCTCGCGAGCGATATCTCTCGGCGTCGGCGTCCGAACGCTTGTGGGGGTCAGAGTAGGTCGGGGAAATCGCCAGCCACATGTAGATCCGCGCCGGATCTGGGACTGTGACCGAGCAGGGATTGCAGGCCCACAGCGCACCGACGGTCAGCGAAGCACTCGATCTGCTCGAAAGCGGAATCGCCGGGGAGCGGTTGATCACGCTGTTCGGTCGGTGCCGCGTCGAGTACGACGGCCGGGCAGCGAGTTCGCTCGATGCGGGCAACAGACTCGTCGTTCTCAAACCTGACGGGACGATCCTCGTCCACACCGACAGCGGCCAACAGCCCGTGAACTGGCAGCCGCCGGGCTGTACCCACGAGGGGCGGCTAGACGACGGTGAGTTGCTCGTCGAGAGCGTTCGCACGAACCCGGACGAACGGCTGCTGGTCGCCTTCGAGCGAGTCGATCAGGTGGTCGTCTATGATGGGACCGGCGACAGCGACGTGACCGTGTTGGGCACCGAGGCCGACCTGCGTGATCGGATTCTCGACCGACCCGAACTGGTCGAGGAGGGGTTCGAGCCGCGAGCGACCGAACGCGACACCTCGGCGGGCGCAGTGGACATCTACGGGACCGACAGCGACGACAACGCGGTTGTGGTCGAACTGAAGCGCCGTCGGGTCGGCCCCGACGCGGTGAGTCAACTGAATCGGTACGTCGAGGCACTGGAATCCGACCTACACGCCGGGCGGACCGTCCGGGGGATTCTCGTCGCACCCTCTGTCACAGACAGAGCGCACAACCTCCTCGAACGGCGCGGACTGGAGTTCGTCTCAGTCTCACCGACGCCGGAGTAATTACTGCGGGTCGAACTCGTCGTTTTTGAGGCCTTTGCGGACCGGGGCGTGTTCTTCGTCGGTCGGCGGCGGAGCCGTCACGAGCAGGGCTTCGAGCCGAGTATCGTCGTCGGCTTTGATTCCACGATCAGTCTCGGCCGGGACGACGACGATGTCGCCCGGTGAAACCTCGTGGTCGGTCGAGCCTTCACGAACGATGCCGGTTCCGGACTTGATGTGAATCATCACGTCGCTCGACGGCGCGTGGACTGGGATGAACTGCCCAGGCTCGAAGTAGCCACAGACGACTTTCATCCGGTCGCTGTCGAAGATGCCCGATGTTGCAAACTGCTCGTCGTCGAAAATTCGTTCTGTGTCGAATGTTGTCTTTGGCATGTTATTGTGGGCAAACAGTCGATTCCATCGCTGGTCGCGGCTGTGCTGGGGCCATACACTCGTTAGGAGAAGCGGCCGGCGGGAGAAACTACTGCCGAATATCTCCGAGAGCGGTCGCTGGTGACGAAAAGGACTGTCACCCGGAACACTATCCGACGAGGATCTACTAGTGGATCCGCACTCAAAGTACGGCAGTATATTCATTACGTAAGCACGCCAATTTCACAGTATGCCCGTGAGTATTGACGAGTTCGAATCGGGGAACTTGCCGGAGGGGCCGAGCGTACCCGAACAGGTGATTACGTACCTCCACACGCACCAAGACGCGGCGTTTGCTCGGTCGGAGATAGCTACTGCCATCGACGAGAACCCGAACACGGTCGGCACCGCGCTCACGCGATTGAAAGAGCGTGATCTCGTCCGCCATCGAGGGCAGTACTGGGCAATCACCGAGGACGAACAACGGGTCGCCGCAGCGTACGATCTACACGACGTGAGCGAACAGATCGACGAAGCCGACGGTGGAATCGAGTCGGAGCGTTGGGACGCTGTCGCACCCGACCAGCCGCATCCGAGCGAACAGAATTCGAGCGAGGACGAGTGATCGATGGAGCCGGAACGCGGCGATGTCGTCGCGTGGCAGGGCCGAGTTAGTGATGAATTCGTGGATCGCGTCGTAGACTCACTGGAGATGTATCTGCGGTAGTTCGAAAGTGTACGCCCGGAACACTATCCGACGAGGATCTACTAGTAGGCCTGGCGAAGGTGGAAACACCATAATGCGAGGGGCTCTGCTGAACATCACCAGCAGAGGACACGAATGGCGTGCTGAATATAGAGCGTGTATGTTGCGGCGAGATTACTGAAGATCCGGCGCTGTTTTGTGCGATTCCCTATCGGTCAGCCCCAGAAATCAAGCACATTATCCACAGCTCTGTCAACGAAGCTTTCCTGATATCGCACCAGGAGTTGCATGGTGAGGTCCTCGTCAGCGACAGTATAGTACGTGGTCCGGCCATCCTCTACCTCGGAGACAATTCCGTTCTCGATGAGGCGTGAGACGTGCCAAGACACCGTCGCTGGTGACACACCGAGTTCCTCGGCAATCGCTCCGTTCCGGGCCGTGGACTCCTCTACTAAAAACAGCAGAATGTGGCGTGTCGTCTCGTACCGAAGTGAAGAGAGGATTGCACGCTCGTCCTCGGCAAGTTCCTCGGCGACGAACAGTCGGCGTTTGCCCTGGTGATCTTCGCTGGTAAGCACGTCGTAGTCTTCGAGGGTGGATAGGTGATGTTGGACGAGCCCCGTCTCCATGTCGAGGTCGCGCTTGAGTTGGCTGAAGTGGACCCCCGGATTTGCCTGCACGTACTCGAAGATTTCCTTGCGTGTCTCCAACTCAAGGACATCTTCCTTGTTATCGTGCGAGTTGCGTCTACCCATCGTGTGTGCCCTCAGTTCTATTCATATGAGCCGACTCGGCGTGTTCGAAGCGTCATGATGGCTGCCGCTCAAAGCGCCACACTACCGTCGCCAACAAGAGGAGTGAAATCCCGAGTGCGAACAGACTCGTGAGCAACTCGAAGTGGGGGATACCTTCTTCGAGAAACTCGTCACCCACTTCCAACAGGAGGTCGGTTGCGAGTAAGGCAGCGAGCAGCGCGAGTATCAGGACGCGACTCACCCGGGTGCGGTAGTAGGCAAGTGCAGTGATGAGAAACACCACCATCGTTATCAAGAGCGTGAGAGTCCGGATGAGTGTCTCCGGTTCGAACAGTTCAATTTCCGTCATCGGATATCAGAGTATGTTGAATGTGACTAAATGGTTGGTGGGTCGATAGGGTGTGTTGATCGAGCAGGGGGTGAGTTGGCTCTTACTCGCCAGTTTCCTCGTCTTCAGTCTGGGTCTCCAGCACCGTCCCGTCGTTCGCGTGGACAGCGACTTCGGTTTCCGAGCTGTCCGACGTCACGAACTCAACCTCATAGGCGGGTGTGCCGTCCTCAGCTTCGAGTTCGACTTCTTCGACGTTTCCGTCAGCCTCGGCAGTTGCGATATCAATCGCTTGCTCCTCAGAGAGTGAGACATCGCCGGGCGCAACGGACTCCTCGTCTTCTTTCATCTCATCCTCTTCGTTCTCTTCCATCTCCTCGTTCTCGTTTTCTGACTCTGTTTCGAGGACTGTGCCGTCATTCGCGTGAACGGCGACTTCGGTTTCGGCACCGTCTGCTGTCACGAATTCGACCTCATAGGCGGGTGTGCCATCCTCGCTTTCGAGTTCGACTTCCTCAACGTCTCCGTCAGCTTCGGCGGTTGCAATATTAATTGCTTCCTCCTGAGAGAGTGAGACTTCACTTTCTGCAACCGAGTCATCGTCATCGTCGCCATCGAGTGGTGACGACCCCGAGTCCTGCGCGAGTGCAAAGCCGCTGCCGGCAATGACGAACAGGGTGAGTGCGATGACGCCGATTGCTCCAAACATCGTTCGACGATTCAGATTCATTTCGTTTGTGCCTCCATATACAGGTAGGTGTCCAGTAGTAAAGTGTCGTTTGGTATATGAGTCTAACAGTGGTACGCGCCTCTAACGACTGAGTATGGCAGATTTTTCTACGTTAGTTAATATAATATCCCAAATAGTTAGATTACAAGATGGCGGAAACCCGGAGCCAATCCAGTTTGAGCAAAGTGAGATTGTCTCTCCGATGTTGAAGTGTTCAAAATGCCCGAAATCGGGATCTGATTCCGTGGAAGACTCGCGCCTTGTATTCACACGGTCATCCAACGCTGACAGATGTCAATACTCCCGGTAGACCTCATTCCGGGCTCGTCAGCATCGACTGTTTCCAAAAATTCGCTAGGAAGAGCGATTACTACGAAAGAACCGATCTCAACGGTATACCGTAGCTGAAGCAATAGATATTATTTATAGATATTTCTAGGAGAATACTCAAAATGTACGCCCGGAACACTATCGCGCGAGAAGCTACTAGTAGGCTCGGTGAACGTGGAAACCGGACAGAACTCCAGTCCAGACGTTCAAGTATGATGGCGGCGTAGCATGTTGTATGAGCCAAGTGACGAGACGTATCGTGCAGGAACTACACGACGAG
This sequence comes from Halovenus anhuiensis, assembly GCF_037080055.1. Classification (NCBI taxonomy): domain Archaea; kingdom Methanobacteriati; phylum Methanobacteriota; class Halobacteria; order Halobacteriales; family Haloarculaceae; genus Halovenus; species Halovenus anhuiensis. Next base: position 244,251 of record NZ_JBAOJI010000005.1, on the reverse strand, counting down.
CCACATCTCGAAGGCCGGCGAATTACTGTTCAGTTCATCAAAGAGCAGGTTGAAGGGCGAGAGCTCGCTCCGAGAACAGTCGCTGATCGCCATGACCTCGATGTGGCCGATGTCTATCGGGCGCTCACGTACTATCACGACCATCCCGAAGAGATGCGTACGATTGAACGCCAGCGGCAATCCGCAGTCGAGGAGCACGATCACTTGACCAGCGATCCTGACGATGTGCGCGACTAATGGGGTATCGTATCCTCGCTGACGAAAACGTCGAGCAGGCGACGATCCGCTACCTACGGAAACTCGGATACGATGTCGAGTGGGTTGGAGATGTCGAAGAACTCGGCCTCGGTGCTGGCGATGAATCGATCGCTACATACGGACGCGAGACGGATCGCCTCATTCTCACGCAGGATGACTTCTTCTTCACCCAGATCGATATCGAAGAAACAGTTGGGATTCTTTTCCAGAAGGATCAGACCCTTTCGGCCCAAGAAGTCGGAGACATTGTATACGAACTCTCCGAGTACATAGACCAGTCCGACGTGATGCTCGAATACGTGAGTCGAAACTGGCTATAGAGACCTCTCTCTCGGACATATAAAATGTACGCCCGGAACACTAACGACCGGCGTCATTCCCGGCGGTGTGCCTTGGTCGGCCGGCTAACCCTCGTGCCGGGCGGGTTATCCGTCAGGATAACCGGAATGCCGAGACGGCGTCAGCCGTCGAGGCGGGTCATCCGTCAAGATGACCAGTCGCGCGAGCGGCGGTCGCCGCTCGTGTGGCCCCGAACGGGGCCGGATATCGCATGCCCGGGTTCACCGCGCTGTCATCGCACCCGAGCGGGTCTGCTCACGCGGGGACTAAGGCATGCATTCGAAAGAATGCCGGCCAGTCGTTTAGACCCTTCGTACACCCAGATTCGACTAAACACGACGACCAGCCCCGAATCCGACCCCACAACTGGTGGACAGAGAGCGGTATCAGTATCGACAATTGTATCGGCGGCAGTACGGCAGTAACCCAATTTTTGGTAAATGGTGGCAGGAGAGGGTAAAAAGTGGCGTTTAAACGCTGTGAAAACAGACTAAACGGTATGAACGGTTGTGGACGGTGTCGACAATTAAGGGTAGACTACTCCGATGATAGAACTAAGAGAATGACTGAGAACCTTGAGATATTAGTTGTCGACGATACCGAGGGCTGTCGGGATCTCTACACGCTCTGGCTCGAATCAGATCACGGCGTTCGGACTGCCCCGAACGGAACAGTCGCACTCGAAGAGATCGATCCCAGTGTCGATCTCGTCCTCCTCGACCGGAACATGCCTGGTCCGTCCGGTCTCGACGTGGCGGCGGAGATCTGCAACGACGGATACGACTGCCAGATCATCATGATCAGTTCCGAGAGGGCGAATTTCTCCGTCGCGGAGTCGCCGGTCGACGAGTACATCCGGAAACCGGCCGATAGAGAAACCCTCGAAACGACGATCGAAAAAATTGGGACGCAGAAAGCCTACCAGTCAGCGCTGTTGGAGTTTTTCGCGGTCAGCGCGACTGTCGGTCGGGTCGAAGCGAGCGCCTCTCCCGAAGACCTCGAAAGCGTCGAAGAGTATCTCAAGCTCTGTGAGCAAGCCGAACACAAACACTCGCAAGTCAACACGATTCTCGAAGGAAGCGAAATCAACTGGAGTGCGGCGTTCGAGTCACTCGAAACAACGTCGGGATCGGACAAATCCGGGCTGACATCGCCGACAGCCTCGATCCGTCAGTCCCCCTGAGCCAACGAACGGCCCCGAGTCACCAGTCGACAGAAATTGTCTCTCGTGTCCAGTCGAAGTACTCACCACCTGACGGGCCCACAAGTGCGGTGACTTCTCCCGAATGATACGGATCGATCAGTGCCTCAACCCGGTATGTGCAGGGCGTGACCCACCTGTCCGCTGCGGACCACTGATATATCGCGCCACGAATCGGAATGTCCGCACCCGCCGTGTCGTAAGTCCACCTGCGATCCGGTGGAAACGGCTCTGTGATCGGTTCTGGAGAATCGATAGTGGCAGACTGAACGACCGCCATCAAGCTGTGAAACCCACCGGAGGCGACGCGAGTAGTGATTTCCCACTCGCAGGTCATGATGACTGTCTCTCTGGTCGTGACTGCCGTCGAACTGAAACCGAGTTTAGTATTGACCGGTTCGGATGGCCGAGTCGCCTCGTCGCTTTTGTCCGCGGTCCGGCTCTCACCCCGACTGAGGCGACCGACCGTGGTGAACGTCGAGAGCGACGCCAGTCCAACTCCGACCGAACTGAGAAATACGCGCCGAGAACGAGAAACGGCCGTGCTGACCGAGTCGGACTGGTCGTTCATGGATGTCATGCTATACTGTGACACGCAATAGTGTTTTTTGAACGAGGTTAGAAAGTATCGGCTTGCAGTCATGAATGCGGGTAGTTGGCCGCCGAAGGAGCGGTTCACTCTGACAGAGTAGCGGCACCGGCATCGAGACGGATAGCAGTGGATTTAAGCACCGAGTGGCTGGCCTACAGGTATGGAGCGTGTCGACGTAGCAATCGTTGGTGGTGGGCCCGCCGGCACTGCCGCGGCAGCGGCAGCCGCGTCGACGGGTGCGAACGCGCTCGTCATCGAGAAGGGAGTTCCGCGGGAGGACCGCGAAGGACTCGGACCCGACTCGACCGACGCGGCGGGGTTGCTCGACTACTGGATCGACCTGATGGATTTCGAGCCCGACGAGATACCCGACGACGTGATCCTCAGATCGCTGGACGGCGCGGATTTTATCGGGCCCTCGGAGACGTTTCGGATCGACGAGACGGGTATCGACGCGAGTTACCCGGAGTTCGGGGTGGCATTCCACCGAGCAAAGTTCGACGATTGGCTCCGCGAACGAGCCGAATCGGCCGGCGCGAACTACCAGATCGGCGATAGCGTGACGAACGTCGAGAGCACGGTCAACGGCAGCCACGAGCACACGCTAACGCTGTCGAACGGCGAGGAGATCACGGCGGAGTATCTCATCCTCGCCGACGGTCCCCAGCGGACGGTCACAACCGAGACCCTCGATCAGTTCACGACGGAGCACGCCATCGAGAACATTCTCAACCCGACCGAGGTGAACCACATCGCCTATCAGGAGCACCGCGAGGTACCCGAGGAACTCTACGAGCCCGGACGCCTGAAGTTCTGGTGGGGGCTGATGCCCGGCCACACGGCCTATCCGTGGGTCTTCCCGAACGACGGCCAAGTCGCTCGAATCGGACTGACGATGCCCATCGGGCTGGATATCGACGACTACGATCCACAGCTCTGGGAGTTGCTTCGCGAAGAGGATACTCAGATCCCGCAGGGCCGAACTTACATCGAGCGACTGATCGAACGCGAGTATCCCGAATACGATATCGAGGACTTCCCGCTGGCGGAGGACCGAGGCAAGCGAAAGGGAACCGAAACCTACGCCATCTCCTCGACGCGCCCCATCGAATCCCCGACGGAGGCAGGAATCGCGGTCGTCGGCGGGGCGATGGGTGGCACTTCGGCGTTTCACGAAGGTGGCGACCACGTCGCAGTCAGAACTGGCAAGATAGCGGGCCGACTCGCGGGCGAGGGCGATCTCAACGGGTACAACCGCGAGTGGCAAGCAGCGCTCGGGACCGAGTTCCTGCGTAACGTCACGATGGCCGAACTCGTCAGAGGGTACCAGCCCAGTGACTGGGATCGTACCTTCGGCGCGGCCGAGACGATGGTCAACCGCGGCGAGTACAACTGGCGGAGTACACTCAGAGCAGGTCTGACTGGGTTCAAACTGCTCTACGGCTACAAGCGGACGAGAAGCCGGTTCAAAAGCGGCAACTACGTGCAGTTCCGGGAGTCGGAGTACGTTATCTGAGGAGGGATCCGGCTGTGGGGGGCGTTACTCGTCGAGGATTCGACCGTTGGGGTCGATTTCGCCGTTTCTGATTCGTGTACTACTGATTCGGGTCCCGTCTTCTGCGACGACAAATGGTGCGGTGTGAATCTCCAATCGGTCTAATCCGCGTTCGAGACGGTCCTCGTTGAGTTCGTTCGCCCGACGCTGGGCCTTCGCTTCCGGCGAGACGATCAGGGCGTCGGCGTCCGCTCGCGTCGCGGCAGGGCCGTACGTATCCTGTAATTTGACGATTTCGTAGCTAGCCGAGTACGTCTCGGCGAGAATGTCGAGTTCTCCCGCCAGCGCCTCTCGTCGGTTGGGGTAGGAGCCGAGTTGCTTCGCGTGTTTCGAGTTCCCCCGTGTCTCGGTTGCCAGGTCGGATGAGGTCAACCCGACGATGACGTGCCCGTCGCCCTCGCCGTCGTGTGAGGCGGTCTGGAATGCCTTGTGTAGCAGTGCTCGATGTCCGTTGTGAATCGGTGTGAACGTCCCACCCAAAATTGCAGTCCGGTCGCTCCCTGTCACACCGGAGCTTTCGTGATACGGTCACCTATACGTACTGGTCTGGAGCTACAGGTAGCCCCGTTCGAGCAACAGTTCGCCGTTCAGTACCGACGCGCCGGCCGCACCGCGTAGCGTATTGTGTGCCAGGCAGTTGAACTGCAGTCCGCCCTCTGTCTCCTGAACTCCACCGGCCGCGATGGCCATACCGTTCTCCGTATCGCGGTCCAGCCGCGGCTGCGGTCGGTCAGGCTGCTCGAAGACGTGGATGAGCTGGTCCGGCGAACTGTGGAGATCCAGCGTCGGGTAGGATCGCAGAGCCTCCTTCGCTTCCTCGACGGTCGCATCCTCGGCGGTGTCGGTCCAGACGTTTTCGAGGTGGCCGTCCAGCGTCGGAATCCGGTTGCAGGAGGCGTCGACCTGTGCGTCGTGCCAGGAGACCTCTGCGCCGTCGAACTCGCCGAGCAGTTTCCGGGATTCGGTCTCCATTTTGTTCTCCTCGCCGCCGATGTGCGGAATCGCGTTGTCGATGATCTCCATCGAGGTGACGCCAGAGTAGCCCGCGCCCGAGACCGCCTGCAGCGTCGAGACGGTGATCCGGTCGAGGCCGAAGGCGTCGTCCAGTGCCGCCAGCGGCGGCACCATCGTGATCGTCGAGCAGTTGGGATTTTTGACGAGCGCGCCGTCCCAGCCGCGTTCGTCACGCTGGACCTCGATCAGATCGATGTGGTCAGCGTTGATCTCCGGGATCGTTAGCGGCACGTCGTCGTCAGCCCGCGCGTTCGAGGAGTTCGAGGAGACGATATACCCCGCCTCGCAGAAGGCCGGTTCGACCTCTTCGCCGATGCTCGACGGCAGCGAAGAGAAGATGATATCGATGTCGTCGGGAACGTCCTCCGGCGCCGTCGCGCCGACTGTCATCTCGGCGACCGAGTCCGGAATCGGCATGTTGATCCGCCACTTGGCCGCCTCTTTGTACTGCGACCCTGCGCTGTCTTCACTCGCGGTCAGTGCCGCAATCTCGAACTCCGGGTGTGGTTCGAGAAGTTGGATGAGCCGCTGTCCGACTGCCCCTGTCGCGCCGAGGATGCCTGCACGTACTGTCATACCGGGTCATAGGTCAACCAGCGGTCTAAACAGTTTGGAAATGGATCCCGCTACAACTCCGCGACTGCATCCTCGATCTCCTCGCGTGGGACCGGCGAAATCCAGTCGTCGGCCACCCAGTCGTAGGCAATCTCCCCATCCTCGTCGACGACGAACACCGACCGCATCGGTGTCGACGTATCGGACATTCCGCCACGCTCGGTGAGCAGATCGAACGCCTCCGAGGCGTCGCCGTCGGTATCGGAGAACATCCGGAACGGGCTATCGAGATAGCGGATGAAGGCATTCTGTGCGTACGGGCCGTCCCGACTCACACCGAGGACGGGCACGTCGAACTCGTCCCAGTCCGCCCGGTCGTATCGTTTCCACCAGTTCTCGTCGATTGCGGAGAACGCGAAGCCAAAGAAGACGAGGACGCCGCCGCCGTCCAGCGCCTCCTCCAGTGTCGTCGATCGGAACGTCTCGCCTGTACAGAGCAACGCCTCGAACTCCGGTGCCTGATCGCCTGCCGTCGGTGCCATACAACGCCGATGCAGGCGAGGGAGTAAAATACCGCCGGGTCCGGACTGCTCACCAGCCCGGGTAGTTCGCTGCCAGTTCGTCGAGCGCGTCGATCCGTTCGGTGCTGTGCGGGGCTTTCAGCGGCGAGACGCTGATCTTGTTCTCCATGATCGCCCGCCGGTCCGTCCCGTCGGGATCGGAAATCTCGCCGTGGGCGAGTTTCTCCCAGATGGGATTGACGAGTTCGATCTGGTCGCCGTCCTGCTGCGAAGAGAGTTCGTAGACGTGGGAGGGCCGGGTGATCTCCATCTCGCCGTCACAGACCTTCGCCGACGGAGCGTTGATGTTCAGGTAATCTGCGACCTCGAACAGTCCCTCCTCGAAGGCCCGGTCGGCGAGATACGTCGCGGCGTCGACGGCGGGGGCGTACGACTCCCGCGGGATCTCAGAGTCTTTCTCCCAGTCGGGACTGGGGACGTACAGCGAGGCAGCGATGCCCGGAACGCCGTGGAAGGCCGCCTCGACGGCAGCGCTCACCGTCCCGGACCGACCGAGCACGGCCGCGCCCATGTTCGCCCCCTGATTACAGCCAGCGACGACCAGATCGGTCTCCGGACACAGCGAAGAGAGACCGGCGACGACGCAGTCGACCGGCGTCCCCTCGATTACGTAGCCGAGTTCGTGCTCGCGGACGGCGACCCGCTGGGAGACAGATCGTCCGACTGCGCTCTGGTCGTCTGCCGGCGCGACGGCGGTGACCGACCCGATCTCAGAGAGCGCGTCGTACAGCGCGTGAAACCCCAGCGAGTCGATCCCGTCGTCGTTCGTCACCAGAATATCGAGGTCGTCCATGCCTCTATTCAGTGGGGATATACTTTCAAGCCTGCGCTCTTAGGGCCGCCGCGGATTGCTCACCCCGGCAGCCCTTCGACGACCGTCTCGCCGTCGACGACGAGATTGTACGCCCCCTCGTCGTCGTTCCAGAGGACGAGGACGTTCTCGATCTGCAGAAAGTCGCCGTAGTCGGCCGCCCGCAGATCCTCGTTCAGCAGTGATTCCTCGGTGAGCACGGCGAAGTGGTCGATCTGTTCGCTGCCGTCGCCGATCAGAAAGAGGGGATTCCCGCCATCGGAGAGGTCGTGGCTCAGTTTGATCCCCGCGCAGTCGATCCGGTCGGTGACGTGGCGTTCGGTTTCTGCCATCTTGGCGAAGCGACCCCCCGACAGGTCGATATCCAGCGCCCGCTGGCCGTCGGTTCGCAGCAGCGAGTACGCGTACTGCACGTCGACGTTGACGAACTCGCCGTCACCGGGTACCCTGTCGCTGTCGGTATCGAGTTCAGAGTTCCGCTCGCCCTCGTCGAGACGACGCTGGAAGGCGGGCACCTCGAGGTCGGGTTTACGGTCGAACGACCACGAGGTGCTGTCGGGTCGCTCGTGGGGCCACAGCCGCACCGTCGGCGCGTAAATCGTCGCATCGGCCTCTGACTCGACAGTCCGTTCGAGGTCGCGCAGGTCGGTCGCTGTGTTGCGGTCCGCCGGCGCGAGCGCACAGAGCGTGCCGTCGTCGGCGAGGTGGTCCATCAGATCCAGCAGTACCGCTTCCGGATCATCGAGTTCCGAGAGGACGTTCGCACAGAGGATCAGATCGAACTCGCCGTCGACTCCCACTGTTTCGATCGGATCGCGGTGAATCGTCGGGTGGAAGTTCTGGCCCGTCTCGTCGAGCAGCGCATCGAGCACGTCGGCCGCGTCGCTCGGTTCGACGGCGTGGTACTCGACGAGCGCCTCGTCCGGCAGTAGAGCGTCGACTGCGAGCGCCGGCCCGCCGACACCCGCCCCGACATCGAGGATGCGGAGGTTACCGGAGACCAGTCCGTCGGCAGCAAGATCAGCGAGGACGTGCTGCGTCGCCGCGAAGTACGTCGGCAGGTGGTAGATCGCGTAGCCGAGCGCCGTCACGTCGTCGTAGGTCACCTCGCCGCCGCTGAGATACTGCTGTTTGAAATCACGGATCGTCGCGCGCAGTCGATCACCGGAGGTGCCGTCGGGCCACCCCGGCCCGAACGCGTCCAGCAACTGCTCTTCGACGGCGAGGGCGATATCCTGCGGGAGGGCGGTAATCCCGCCGAAGGATACATCGATTGGATCGGTCGGCGCGGGTTCGAAGCGACCGTCCTCGCGTTCGATCAGGCCGAGATCCAGTGCGGATTCTCGGAGCACCTGTCGGACGGCCGCCGGATGGGGCTGTCCCTCGACGTATTCGTGGATCTCCTCCGGATCGATCGGTCTGACTTCCCGGAGGTACTTCGCGTTGTCGAGCACCTGGCTGCGCTGTGTGTCGTCCATGTTATTCGGATTCCTCGGGTGTTTCTAATCGCGCCGCGTCGTACAATCGCTCGAATGCGTCGGTGTCGGCCTCGGCGAGTTTTCGGGCCGCATCGGCGACATCGTCGGCCCCCTCGAAGGCCGACTGGATGTCGGCGTACACTCTGCTCTCACCGCCGGTGACCTGCTCGGTTAGCGCGGTCAGTTCGGTCGAAATCGGCGTCTGAAACCGCTCGGGGACCTCCTCGGCTGCCAAGCCGAAGGCGAGAACGGCGGCGTGGGTTCGGGCCTGCACCGTCTCCATCGCTTCGTCGTGGTCCGTCACTGTCGTCTCGAAGACATCGTTGCCCCGGGCGCGCAACGCGTCGAGGACTGTCTCGGTGATCGGTCCCGCCGCGTCGACGACAGTCGGGATGTTTCCTGGTTCGTTCTCCGGGGCAAAGAGGGGGTGGATACTCAGCCGCTGGCAGTCGGGGGCGTGTTCGGTCATTGCCGCGACGGGCCCGGCCATCGTGCCAGTCACGTCGAGTATCGCGTCGTTAGCGTGAGCAGCGTACGTTTCGATCACTTCCTCGGCGGCAGGGATGGGGACGGCGATACAGACCAGATCGGCGTTCGGGGCGGTCTCGGGAGTCACCGCCTGGCCGTCGAGGGCCTCGGCCGTCTCCCGGGCGCTGTCGGGGTCGGTATCGAGAACGGAGATGCTGGCTGTGGCCTCTGCTTCGGAGAGGGCCGTGCCGAGCCAGCGGCCCATTGCACCCGCGCCGACGAGGAGTACGTCCATCGGCCGGTCTTTGCGCAGGCGAGGGCAAAAGCGGTTCGATGCGGACAGAAAAAGGGACGACACCCTTTTCTGGCGGGCAACAAAAAGCGGTTGTATGTCCGAAGAACCTGAGGAAGGCGAATCTGAGAGCGAGGCACAGGGAGCAGACGGTGAGGAGAAGTCGTTCCGCGAGCGCGTCGAGGAAATCCGTCAGCGCCGCGCCGAGGAAGGCGAAGGCGAGGGCGAAGAAGGCGACCGCGCACCCCCAGAAGAGATGATGGGCGGGATGGGCGGTGGCGGCATGGGTGGCGGCGGCGGCGGCAACCCCTTCGCACAGATGATGGGCGGCATGATGGGCGGCGGCCCGGGCGGCATGGGCGGCGGTCCCGGCGGCATGGGTGGCGGTCCTGGTGGTCGACCCGGCCAGGAAGAGGACGACTCCGGCAACGAAGAACTCACGCGCGAGATGCGGAAACTCCGCGACGAGGTTCACGATATGCGGCGCTCGCTCGACCGCATCGCCGACGCGCTCGAAGACAACTGAACGGAACCGACGACTTTTGTTGCGGTCGATCACACGGACAGCGACAGCACTACTGCAGCGTAGCTGTGGGATAGCGGGAAAGCGCGAAAACGAGGCTGCCGGCGTTATTCCTCGTAGGCGAGGTTCATGACCCACTGCGAGAAGGTGTCGCTCTGTGCGTCGACTTCCTCGTCGCCGACGAACGGCGAGAGCATATCGCCGGCCATCAGCAGCGAGAAATCCAGATCAGCGGCTGTCGGGGAGAGATGGTAGGTGTTGTGGCCCTCGTAGACGGTCTCTTCGCGGTCGATCATCTCCTTCTCGACGAGGGATTCGACGATACGGCTGCCCTTGCGCGAGGAGACGTCGAGTTCCTTCCAGAAGTTACTCTGGTGGATGCCGCCGGTCTCGCGGATGAGTTCGAGCCCCCGGCGCTCGTCCTCGGTGAGTTCGTCCTCGGAAGTCTGCATGCTCATGTTCCATACACTGTAGGAGAGCCGGATAAATTTGACCTTCGATTCGCCCGCTCAAACCGAAACGAGAATTCACCAAGTGGCAGAACTGCTTTCAGAACTCGCTGGCCCACTCGAGGGCAGCCTCTCGGTCTTTGAACCCTTTCGTCTCCATCCCTTCGGCTTCGTTCTTATTACTGATCGCCAGTCGGCCAATGCCGTCTGCGACGTAGGCGGTCGCATCGAGTCCGGTTTCCTCGCCAAGGGCAGTCCACTGCTCGTTGATATGATCGAGCACATCTTTCGAGAGGCTTTCGGCGTTTCCAACTTCGACAACTGACGCAGCCATCGAATCCTGTGCTGCCACGTCCCGAAAATGTTCTTCCCCCTTCTCGAGTTCCCCCGATTCGAGCGCCTTCGGCATGTCCTCGATGCTCCAGATGCCGACACCGTCCGCCTGTTCGTACGTAACCTGTTCAGACACCTGTTTGTGCTGTGCCATAAGCAAACGATTACCGCAAAAGTTCAAAACGATATCTGTCCAAATCTCAGCTGTGATATCTTACGTGTCGGAATTGAACAATAATCAGAACGGAACCTCGACGGGTTCGAAAGCGGTCTCGCAGGGCGGCCCGTCGGCATAGCGGTAGCGGAGACCGTCTTCGCCAGCGTAGAGCAGCGACGACGAGCGCGTCCCGAACTGATCGCGGTGGATGCAGACGCCGTACTCGTGGTCGGCGATCACCGCCGCGGCGCGGTCCAGCCATCCTTCGCCAGTCTCACCGGGTTCGGGATGCAGCGCAGAGCGAACGGCATTGGCGTTTTCCGCCTGCTCCTTACCGTCGGCCTCTCGCTGTGGCGGAATGTCGTACCGGCCGTTCGCGCCGACATTGACGACGACGTGAACGCCGGGGTCGAGCGTACTGATTCGGCGGTTACCGTCGTACTCGGCCAGCAACGCACTCGATTCGTCCGCAACGAGCAGGTTGAACCCCTCGTAGGTTCGCTCGTCGAGGTCCTGTTCGACCAGCCGCATCGCGTCGTCGGCGGTCGATTCGCCCAGCGCGTCACGAACGAGCAGGCCGCGAGAGCGGTCGCCCTCCAACCTGGAAGGCGTCCAGCGGTTCGTTATCGCGACCAGCAGGCCGTCCTCGTTGTAGCCGATCCACGTGCCGGCCGCCTCGCGGTCCTGCGGGGCGAGAACTCGCTTGCCCCACTCACGGACTGCGGGCGGGTCGGACGGTCGGTCGAGAAGTTCGTCGCGGTTGGCCGCAAGAATCAGCGGCGCCTCCTCGAAACACTGCCACGCGAGGGTAATCGTACACACACTCCTCGGTACGGGGTCCACCCTCAAAAAGACAATTGACTTCGGGTGTGTGTCGGGAGAACAATTACAACGGTGGCCGCCACTGCTGTGAGTATGTTCAGCGACTGGACTGTGATCGATCTCAGTATCGGGATCGAAGACGGCCCGGCCAGCGAGCCGTATCCACCGAGGATCGACCGGATGGATCACCGTGAGGGGGCCGAATCGCTCGCCGAAAATCTCCGAGAGATGGATCTCGATGTGACCGCAGACGACTTCCCGGACGGCACGGCGCTCGCCTGGGAAGAAATCGAGGCGATCACTCACACTGGCACGCACATGGACGCACCGTACCACTACGGGGCCGAGAGCGAAGGGGCACCGGCCCGTCGGATCGACGACGTACCGCTGAAGTGGTGTCTCGGCGAGGCTGTCGTCCTCGACGTGCGCCACCTCGACGCGGGCGAGGAGATCAGCGTCGAGGATATCGAAAATGCGCTCGATGCTCTCGACTACGAGCTCACCGGCGAGGAGATCGTCCTGCTCCAGACGGGTGCGGACGAGTTGTGGGGCGAGGCAAGTTATCTCACCGAATTCCCCGGGATGGGCCGCGAGGCGACGCGGTTCCTCGTCGAGCAGGGAGTCCGTGTCATCGGAACCGACGCCTACGGCTTCGACAAACCCTTCGCGGAGATGGGCCGACGATTCGAGGAATCCGGCGACTCCGGAGAACTCTGGCCAGCCCATCTCGCCGGCCGCGACGGCGAGTACTGCCAGATCGAAAAGATGGCGAATCTGGGCGAATTGCCCCGGAAGACGGAGGTGCCACTGATCGCCCAGCCGATCAAAGTCGAGGACGGCAGCGCCGGGTGGGTACGTCCGCTGGCGGTCTTCCCGGAGGTGGTTGCATGAGCGAACGCAGTGAGCGAAAGCAACGACGCCGAATGTTCGATCCGGAGGTGGGCGCATGAAACTCGCCAGTTTCGAGGTCGACACACCCGTCGGCCCGCAACGGCGGGTGGGCATCGCCGACCACGGCGACCTGATCGACGTGACGACAGCCTACGCGGCCGCGCTCGCGGCCGACGGCGAGGCTGATCCGGTGACGATTGCGGAGGCACACGCCCCGCCAGAGATGGTGGCCTTCCTCGAACGCGGCGACCGCGCGCTGGAGGCGGCGCGGCGGGCACAGGAGTACGCCACGGATGCGGACGAGCAGACTGGCCCGAACGGCGGGCAACTCAGGTTCGCCGAAGACGACGTACGAGTGCTCGCACCGATTCCGCGGCCGAATTCGCTGCGGGACTTCATGGTCTACGAAGAGCACGTCAAAAACGCGATGGGCGAGGATCCGCCGGAGGTCTGGTACGAGATGCCGGTCTACTACAAGTCAAACGCCGACAGCGTCGTCGGCACCGGCGTCGACATCGAGTGGCCGGAGTACTCGAATCTGATGGACTACGAACTGGAGATTGCCGCCGTCATCGGCAAGCAGGGGACCGATATCGCCGCCGAGGAAGCCGGAGAGTACATCGCCGGCTACACGATTTTCAACGACTTCAGCGCGCGGGATATCCAGGGCCAGGAGATGGAGGCCCGCCTCGGCCCGGCGAAGGGCAAAGACTTCGCCAACGCCTTCGGGCCGTATCTGGTGACGGCCGACGCCTTCGACCCGGAGACAGCGACGATGCGAGCAGAGGTGGACGGCGAGACGTGGTCCGAGGGCACGCCCGGCGAAATGTATCACTCCTTTGCCGACATCATCGAACACGTCTCCCAGAGCGAGACGCTGCACCCCGGCGACGTACTCGGCAGCGGCACCGTCGGCGAGGGGTGCGGCCTCGAACTCGGCCAGTTCCTCGAATCCGGCAACACCGTGACCCTGCACGTCGACGGCATCGGCACGCTCGAAAATACAGTTCGGTAACGGCGTCCTGTCAGCTGTTCTGTCGTTTTCGAATACGATAATGCAGGGCCGGTGTTTAAGCCACCTCACCGTCGAGTATGAAGTATGGGTCGGGCGGAATCCAGCAGTGTCTCGACGGAAGCGACGGACGGAGAGACACGGGCACAATCGTCAGATGCGTACATTTCGCCGCTCGCTGATTTCCTGTTGCTGTTTCTCGTGACAGCGGGCGCAGCGCTCGCTATCGCAGTGCTGTTGTGACGAATCTTTAATTATCAGGCCGCAGACGTTACAGTGTGTCGAGAAACACGGGAATCATCGCGACCGTGATGAGCAACCAGTCGCTGCTCTGGGTGCTCGGAGTCGTCCCGTACGGACTCGGTGATACGGTGACCACGCTGGTCGGTCTCAAAAGCGACGGCGTAACCGAGGGTGGTCCGGTCGCGCTGTACGCACTCGGCCAGGGTGGGGTTCCAGGCTTTCTCCTGCTGAAGATCGGATTCATCGGCGTGTGTTTTCTCGTCTGGTGGGTCGTCCGGACGCCGGGCCGTGTCGCGATTCCGCTCGCACTCGTCGTCGTGGGAGCGGTCGTAACTGGCTGGAATCTCGTCGTGATCGCGACCTGAGTTTGCTGTCGACCAACTCGGAACGAGCGGGAATTTTACGCCGACCGGATGTACATGTAGCGCGGTGGTCGACCGACAGCGTCACAACTATGAGCCACCTGGACGCAGTGGCTGGTAATGCATCGGGCTGTCGAGGATGATGTCGTTCGATTGGCTGCCGGAGGGAGCGGATGATACTGACCGTCAGTACCGCGGTTATCCTCTTGGCAGGCTTGCTTGGGGGTGTCCTCGGGGCAACACTCGGCGCGCTTTCGGCACTCGGACTCGCCGGCGTAGTCATCGTCGGCGGCGAACTGGTGGAACTGTTCGTCCTCGACGGGACGGCGGTCGGCCTCCTCGCGACGCTCGGGGTCGATGGTGCACCCGTCGCCGTCGGCCCACTCTCGACGGTCGGTCTTGGACCGCTACTCGGCCCACACGTCACCTTCGTTGGTGGCGTCGCAGCGGCCGCCTACGCCGGACGGAAGGAGACGATCGACACCGGCTTCCGGTACCATCAGGCCAAACAGATCCGGCGGCCCCTGTTCGGTCGCCCGTGGACGATGCTCGTCGGCGGTGTGTTCGGCGTTGTCGGTGTGTTGCTCGGTGCAGTCGGCAGTTTCCTGCCGGTCGATCCGATTGCCTTCGCTGTCGTCGGGTCCGCTTTTCTCGCCCGTCTCACGGTCGGCTATCCACTGCTCGGTCGGTTCGACGGAGGAGTGCTCGATATGAGTCCCTTCGAGAACGGCGCGTACTGGGGCGACGACGGCTACGAGACGGCGGAGGGCATCGCTGGACGACACGTCGTCGAACCGTGGCAACCGGAGTACTACGAGTGGTGGATTGTCGCCCTGCTCGGCGTCGCGGTCGGTGCCGCGGGCGCGGCGGTTGCGCTGCTGAGCGAGAGCGCTCTCCTCCCGTTTGGCCTTGCGCTCGTGAGTCTGTTCGGTGTCGTCGCCGGCGTCCGGGTCGAGGGCTATCCCCTTCCGGTCACGTATCACATCGCGTTCCCGGCCGGGGTCGGCGCGCTCGCAATCGGCGGTACACTCCCTGTCGGAATCCTCGCCGGAACGGCGATGGGGCTGACAGGGGCCATTCTCGGTGAACTGAGCCAGCGCGCCCTCTACGCCCACGCCGACACACACGTCGATCCTGCCTTCACTTCGATTCTCCTGAGCAGTCTCCTGATCGCAGCCCTCGGTCTCGCGGGCGTGTTCGACGCCGGAGCAGTCCCGTATCTCTGACCGACGGGCGTCTGATTTCTGGTCGTTTCCAGCGGTGAAACGAGGCGTAATCCCTATCGGCTGGTGTCAGAAACGGGAAAACATGAGCAATGACGACGACACCACCGCAATCGCACTCGGTGGAGGGCTCGGATCCGCGACAGGGACGGTCCTCGCGGGCGTGACATCGTTCACGCTCGGTACGCTCGCCCTCGCGGCCGGCATCGGTGCCGCTGTCGGGTACGGGAGTTATCGGCTGCTTCGCCGCCGGATCTGAAGATCAGGTCGCGTCCGCCCGCCACTGCGCGAAGGAATCGAGCGCATCTGCTTCCTCGAATCGCTCGATACACGGCACGTCGTACGGGTGGAGTTCGACGACCCGAGTTTTCAGGTCCGGGTAGCGCTCGTCGGTGGTCTTCGCCAGCAAAATCAGTTCGTCGTCGTCGTGAATCTCGCCGTCCCAGCGGTAGACAGACCGACAGTCGACGATGTTGACACAGGCGGCGAGTTCGTCCTCGACGAGCGTCTCGGCAATTGCCGGACCCTCCTCGGGCGGTGCCGTGATGTAGATGGTTGGCATCTCAGGATTCGGATTCCTGAAGCGGGTTGTACTGACCGTTGATATCCCACTCGTGGAGACAGTGTGGCTGCCCGAGTGAGTCGTCGCTCGCTGCGACGAAGGTCTGTTGATCCTCGTCCCACTCCTCGACGCGACCACAGCGCTCGCAGGTTCGCTCCGTCGGCGGTTCGATGGCACTCATACCCGACGGAAGGACACGGAGCGTAATGAATCGTGCTATCCATCGCCACCCGGAGTCAGTACCACGTCCCGCCGGAGTCGATGTTGATATCCTGTGCGGTGATCTGGCGGCCGGCGTCGCTGGCGAGGTAGGCGATCATCTCCGCGATGTTGTCGGGATCGATGAACTCCGCCAGCGCAAGGTCGTCGAAATACTCCTCTTCGCGGACTGTTTCGGTCGGAACGTCGCGGGCCTCCGCCTGTGCCTCGATGACGCGTTCGATCCGCGGCCCCTCGACGGGTCCGGGACAAATCGTATTGACCGTGATGTCGTCCGTGCCGAGTTCGTGCGCCCACGTCCGACTCATGCCGATCATCGCCATGTTGGCGGCCGCGTAAGGTGTCCGGTTCGGATACGGTCGCTTCCCGCCGATCGAGGAGATGTTGATGACCGTCCCGCGCTCGCTCTCCCGCAACGCGTCCACGCTATGTTTGAGACAGAGGAACGGTCCCGTCACCTTCACGTCGGTCATCTGCGTGAAGTCGTCTGTCTCGATCTCGCCGACCGGTGCGGTCGGCCCCTCGATGCCGGCATTGTTCACGAGGATATCGAGGCCGCCGAAGGTGTCGACTGTTTCCGCAATCGACTCCTCGACGTTCGATCCGTCGGTCACGTCCGTCTCGACGGCGAGTGTCTGCTCCGGCGCATCGATCCGGTCTGCCGTCTCGTAGATGCCGTCAGAACGGGCCGCGAGCGCGACGTTGACGCCGTAGTCGGCCAGCGTGACCGCGATCTCTTCGCCGATTCCCTGACTTGCACCCGTGACAAACGCGGTCGATCCTGCCAGTTCGTCCATGGAATGCGTTCGACGGGGGATCTCTTAGGAGTGTGTGCCGCCGAGTCGACAAGTCAACGCTGTTTGAGAAGACGACGGGTCACTGCCCCGTTCCCACCAGCCCGGCGTCGGTAATCTGGAACTGGGCCGTGCCGCCGGCTTCCTTGCTGTGATGTTTTTCGAGTGTCGCGCGCCGGTTCCCGCCGCGGAACCGATCCAGTCGAAGGATGAGCGCAGACCAGTGATCTAGCGTGTGTCCGCCGAGTCCGCTCGTCGCGTCGCTGTCCGGGTCGGTGTAGACCTGATTTGTAAAGGCAACTGCGAGGTCGTGTTTGCGCGCCAGCGAGAGGAGATGGGTGATCTGGCGGCCAATCGCCCGGAGTGCGTCGCCCTCGTCCTGTTCGGTGCGTTCGAGTCGATAAAAGCCGGTGGCGCTGTCCAGCGCGATGAAGTCGACCTGCTCGGCGAACTCTTCGGCGTCCTGCACCGCCTCGCGCTGTTCCGCAAAAGAGTGGGCCTCGGTGATGATAATCCGCGAAGCAATCTCGTCGAGGTCGGCGTCGTACGGCTGGGCGAGTTGTTCGAGCCGTTCGACCGGCATCCCTTCGGTGTCGATATACAGCGCCGACCCGCCGTCGGCGGCCACCTCGACGGCCGCCGCGAGGACGAGGTTGCTCTTGCCCGCCGCTGGCGCGCCGTAGATCTGTGTCACTGCACCGCGCTCGAAGCCGCCGCCGAGCAGGTCATCGATCGGCCCACAGCCGGCTGGAATCGGATCTGTCACTGTCTGATTCGTTGGTTCCCATCGGCATATAATCCTTAGTATGCACACGGCCGGTTCCAGTCGTCCACACTCGAACGCGGTCCGAACGACTCGCGGTCGGTGATGGCCGTCTCAGCGTCCGCCCTCGTCGTCAGATGTCGCTCTCGCTGCGAGATAGAGCAGACTGAGCGTCACCAGTCCCGCACCCGCCAGTTCCTCCTCAGACAGCGGGAGGCCCTCGTTCAGGTCGCCTGATCCGCCGTCTCCATCGTCGGATCCCCCGTCGTCGGATCCTCCGTTCGTCCCCGACTCTTCGTCGTCAGTCCGTGCGAGAAGCGCAACGGTGTGCTCGCCGGACTCGAACTCCAGGGGAGTCCCCCGAACTGAGACGTCGGGATCGACAGACTCGTAGCTCCCGTCGGAGAGGCGGACGAGTTCGCTGGTTGTCGTCTCGGCTCCTTCTGGGGGTGCGAAGGAAACTGTCGCCGAGCCACTGCCCTCAATCGTCACGCGGTACAGGCTGAGTGTCTCCGCGGGCGGTTCGGGTACCTCCTCCGGCGAGAGAGTCCGGACGGCCGCTCTCCGCACTGACTGATCCGCATCGAGCAACCGTGCCTCCTCGACAGTGCTATCGAGGACCAACACTGAAACCGGGATTGCGAGCGAACCAGCGTTCCTGGTATCGATGTCGAGCGTCCCCGCGAATCGGGTCGGCTCGCCGTCGAGTGTCGACTGCTCGGGTGTGCTGACGGCCACTCCCGCGGTTGTTCGCTCACTCGCGGGGATTCGGTCGGTGTCGACGTCGGCGGAAATCGTCTCTCCGGCCAGTTCGGTTCCCGCGCCGTTCGAGAGCGGCCCGGCGGAAAGGCGAAGCGCCTCGATCGCTTGCTGGTTGCCAACTTCGGTGACGGTGAGATTTCTACCGATCTGCTCGTCAGGGTTCCCGTACAGCGACAGTTGGGTAGGGTTGGTTCCGAGCACCGGTGGCCGCTCTGGCGTGTCGATCTGCAACAGCGTGACCGAGACTGGACGAGGCTCTTCCGGCGGAACGCGGACGGTAAGGGAAACCTCCGTCTCGGTGCTGGGATAGACAGCGATTTGTCGGCCGCCCGTATTCGTGCTAACGGTTGACTCGACACCCAGGTCGTCGCTCGTTCGCTCGGGGCCCGCGACGGCGGTCCCCGTCGGCCCCTCCAGGTGCAGTTCCGTGCTGGCTCCTGGCGGCCCCAGCAGCGTGAACGCCGCCGACTGTAGTTCGCCTGGCACCGTTATCGTCTGGGAGAGGGTGCTCCCGCCGTCGAGTCGCTCGCTCGCTAGGACTGCCGTTTCACCGCGGAGGTCGTCGACTTCCTGTGCGGTCATTGACCGCGCTGCCGGCGTGTCGGCGGTTGCGTACGGCGTCAGTTGCAGGGACTGCTCTGCAGTGCCGGCCGAGAGCTGATCCGGACCGGTCGGTGCACCGAGCGGTAGCGAGAGGAACCCAGGATCGTACTCCACGTCGGCGACCGCAGTCGCAGTATCTACGTGTCTGCCCGCGAGCACGAGATGAACGGTGAAGAAGTGCTGACGGAACTGGTCTTCGACGGGATGGTGGAAGACATAATCGAGGTTCCGCCGTCCGGCAGCCCCTTCTCCGACCTGCAGTGGGGACGCATTCGACGGCGGAGAGGTTGTCGCAAATCCCTGAAGCGGTGGCAGGTCCTCGCCCGCGCCGGAGTGATAAGAACTGAATCCGAGAATCCGTGCTGGAACGGACGCCTCGCCGGAGATTTCGTACTCGGTATCGATCTCACCGGTCACGAGTTCTTTCTCACCGTCGCCGGCGGATTCGGACGGTTTCAGCGGATTGTCCGGCGTGGTGTCGAACCCTTCCGGGAAGTCGATCGTTCCCGCAACAGTGCCGCTGGTCGGATCGTCGAACTGGCTATCGAGCCAGTCCACAGTCAGATCAGCGATCCGACCGAGATTGTCGATATCCCGCAGCGTCTCCAGATGGATCTGCATGTGCCGGGTCAGAATGGCCTCCTGGATTTCGAGTTCTTTCATCGAGCCGAGCAGATCTGTACTCACAGAGGCCACACCAGCGACTGTGGCCGCCGTGCCGATCGACTTGCCGGTCGAAATGAGGATCAAGCCCGCTCCGATGGTCGACGTGCTCGGCTCCGGAATGACGACCAACGCCACGCCGACACCGATGGCGACGACAGATGCCGCAGCGAGAAGGAGTCCGGTAATCTCCGTGCCGAGAGAGAACCAGTCGAAAACGCCCTTCTCCTCGTACTCCTCGGCGGCGGTCTGGATGGCCGGGAGATTGCCTGCTCCCCGCTGGGTGTTGAAGACCGTGCCGTCTGGGAGGACGACCAGATCTGTCGGGTACGTGCTGCGGCGTTCGAGGTCACCGATACCTGCGGGATCGGTCAGCGTCGCCGCCAACTGCAAGAAGACCGACTCAACGTGTCCGTCGTTGAGTGCGCTGGGCGTCGGCCGCTGTCCGAACGTCTCAATCCGGTCGACCAGTGTCCGCACGCTCTCGTTCGCCTCCTGATACGTATCGAGTTTCGTGTGGTCGACGACTGGCTGATCGACGGTGTAGCTGTGCGGTCTGAGAAACCACTCGTGTTCGGTGAGGTCTGCGACGTACTGGTTGTACCGCTTGGCATTCTGTTCCGGGTTCTTCGCGAGTCTGTCCATCGTCCAGCCTGCGAGCACGTTTCCGAGGGCTTCGCTCCCGACCTCTTCGGCGATGTCTGCAGCGATCAGTGCCCCGCCGCTTTTCAGATTCGAGTACTGTCCGGGGTTGATGAGCAGATCCTTCGTGCTATCGATGGCAACACTCAGTCCCTTTTTTACGCCCTCTTCCGTATCGACTTCCGGCAGGACATCGTCCTCGAGAACATCCGTGTTCGAGTACGCCTCTTCGAGCACAGCGTCCTCGCGTTCTTCGACGTGGCGTTCGAGCGTCTCCGAGAGCCGTTCGGCCGGCAGCGAAAGTGCCTCGACGAGATCACTCGCGGGTCCGGCGGTCTTCAGGATCCACCCGCTCGGTCCGGCGCCGGGTTCGCGCCGGACTCCGGCAGCGACGTAGCCGTCATCGAAGCGGAGGAGTTCCTGGAACCGGCCGACACCAGAATCGCCGTAGGTGTCTTCGAGGACGACACGCCCGCCCTCGTCGATGTGGAGCAGCCATCCGTCCTCGGAGCCACCATCCGTCGTGTAGCCGGCGACCACGTATCCCTGCGCGGGGTCGCGTTCGATCGCGAGCGCGGCAGTTCCGTCGGCCGTCCCGTAGGTTTCTTCCCACAGGAGTTCTCCATCGCCGTCGACGCGGCCGACCCACGCGAGCGGGGTATCCTGCCCCGGAGCGGTCGTCGTCCCGGCGAAGACGAATCCCTCGTCGTGAGCCGGAACGACACTGTAGGCCGTTCGATCACCGACGCCGCCGTAGGTCTCTTCCCACCGTAGCGTCCCGCCGTCGCCGACGACGCCGAGCCACGCCTGTCCGGAGCCACCGACCGCACGCGTCCCGGCGACGACGAACTCGGTTCCAGTGCGGCGGATGTCGTACAGTTCCCCCGGCGCTCCGCCGCCGTAGGTTTCTGCCCAGACTTGCCGCCCGTTTTCGAGACGGACCAACCGACCGACGCCGTCACCGTCCGCACCGCCGAGATACTGTGTCCCCCCGGCGACGATAACGCCGCTGTCGTCGGCCGCGATGGCGTGAGCGGTGTCGTTCGTCCCGTCGATGCCGGCCGTCGTGATCCCGGACGTTTCGTCGGGCGTCTCGAAACGACCGACGATCGTATCGAGCGAGTTCGAGCCACGAGTGCCCGATCCGCCAGCGAAAACGAGCTCTCCCGACGGAGTCGTGGTGAGTCCGAGCCCCACCTCGTCGCCGCCGCTGCCGACCGGTATCCCGCCGATTTCGCGACCGTTCGCGTCGATCTCTCGCAGTAGCAGTTCCTGTGTCCCGACTCCGCTCGAATCGATCTCGAATCCCGCCGCAGCGAGGGTTCCGTCGGGAGTCACAGCCAGCGAGTAGATCGTACTCGGTGACCGGTCGTGTGTCCACTCCCAATCGATCTGTGAACTGGTGTCCGCCGACTGTGCAGTCTTCGCCGTCGATGTCGACGCAGCACTTGGACTCACTGTGGGAAACAGTCCTGCCCCAGTGAGACCGGACAGCATCGCCCGTCGACCGAACCCGAACGAATCGTTACTCATCTCTCACCCCCAGCGAACGCTCGCGTCGTCTGGCTGGCATCATCTGTCCGGCCCCCGCTCGGAGTCGTCCGGAGCACTCTCGTCGGTCGGACTGTCGGACCCTGGTTGCTGTTGGGGCTGGTTCGGATCAGTTGGCTGCTGGGGTCGATTCGGCCCCTGTTGCTGGGGCTGATTTGGACCGTTCGGCTGTCGAGGCTGGTTTGGCCCGTTCGGCTGTTGGGGTCGATTCTGCCCCGGTTGCCGGGGCTGGGTCGGCCCGTTCGGTCCGGCAGGATGATTCTGACCGCCCGGCGGAGGGGATCCACCGCCGCCTCTCTTCTTTTTGAGATAGTAGTAGCCCGCCGCAGCAGCACTCAGCGCAGTGCCGCCGATCAAAAACGGGACGTTGAGTAGCGAACTCCCTGCGGGTTCGTCTTCCGGACGGTCCCACTCGAACGGCCGGATCGGCTCCTCGACGACCGTCTCGATGTTCTCGCTGTGGCGGGATTCCCGCTGGAGGTTCGGATACTCGCCACCCTCGATCGTCGCTTTGAACTCGTATTCGCCGGTCGCCGTCGGATGATAGTAGTTCGAGTAGATCCCGTCGTTGGCCACGTCGTCTGCCCCGTTGCCGTTGTCGTGCAGCGTGATCTCTTCGGGCTCTGCGTCCTCTCCCGGCGGCTGGATTTCGAGTGTCGCCGTCGCGCCGGTGTACCGCTGCATCGAATCCTCGACTTTGAGCCGGAGGCGGACGAACCCCGTCTGTTCGTACAGATCCCGGGAGACGAACAGGTCGGTGCTGATCGGGGAGTCGCCGTTGACCTGCGTTCTGGCCATCTGCGGATTTTCGGCCTCGTTGACATCGATTGTGTAGGAGTACTGTCCCGACTGCGGATCGTCGATCGTCCAGATCTCGTGTGCCGGGCCTTCTCGCTTCGTCACCTGGCCGCTTTCGCTCAGTTCGTTCCCGCTGGGATCCTCGATGTTGAGGGCCATATCGCTGCCCTCGTAAGTGAGTGCGAACTGAACGTCCTCACAGCTACTGTCGACCTGACAGTCGTCTTCGACCGTATCGCCCTCCTCGACCATCGCACGGGTTTCCTTCAGCCGGGCGTTGTCCTGTACGTCGACGCCCATCGTCTCGAAGAACTGCCGGATTTCGCCGGCATCGAAGTCCCACAGTGCCCGGGCGTTTGTCTGTTCGGCCCAGAGCTGAATGTCGCCGACGGGAATCTGGTCACCGATTCCAATCGTGTACACGCGCACGCCCTGTTCGCGCAGCCCCGGAAGCACTTCAGAGACGTAGGGAGCCTCGTTTTCCTGCCCGTCGGTGAGAAGCAGGATCACCTTGCGACCGGACTGATTCTCCATCGTCTGGTATGCGGTCTGCAATCCGTCTCCGATGCCCGTGTCGCCGCCATCTCGAAGCGAGCCGATGTCCGATCTGAACTGTCCCCGGGTGCTGTCGTCCAGGACCGCCGTATTGCTGACGACGCTGGCCCTGGTGTCGAACTCGACGATACTGAGCGCGATGCCATCTCGGAGGAATGCGAGAAACTCCTTGGCACTTTCACGTGCGGCGGCGATGCGGGAGAGTTGCCTACCGTTCTGTCGCCACCCGGTGTCAGTCTCGCTCATGCTCCCGGAGGTGTCGATCACGACCGAGATGTTCACCGGGATATCCTCGACCTCGTCATCGTCGACCTCCCACGTACTCGGAAGTACCTCACCGACGTGCAGTTGGTGCGAATCGCTGTCGAGTTCGAGCCGATCGAGGGAATCGGCGGAGGTCTCGGCAGACAGGACCCGGCCGTTCTTGCGCAGAATCGAGCCACCGACCGGCCTGTTGAGGTTGTCCTCGTAATCGACGGTCGTCTTGGCTCCGGTCAGCGTCGGTTCGGGGTGCTGTTGGAGGCCGACGAACGACGCCGAACGGCCGCTCGACCACTGCGACGTTGGCGTCCGGTCGACATCGTTGATCGACACCCGCTCGATCTCGAGATAGCCACCGTCACCCGACGAAATCGGTCCGTCACCGTCTGCAGTGTGTCGGATCGTCCCGGTGAGATCGACGACGCTGCCGGCTGCGGGTGCCGACCCCGACTCGACGACCGCGAATACGAACGGCGAATGGCCGTACAGTGAATAGAACGTCTGATCGCTCGGAATTGCGGTGTTCGTCGTGTCGATCCCACCCTGATAATTCTCCTGTTTCGTCCCCGTTAGCCACAGCACGTCGTACGAATCTAGGACCGACGGCGAAATCCCGTCTTCGAGCGGCCACGAAACCGGCGAGAACAGAGACGAAAAGGCGTTCTGTCCGGTATAATCGTACGCGTCCCAGTCGAACAGTTGCTGTAAGAGCGTCGCGTCGTCAGCCGACGCAACTCGACCGAGAACGAGCGCTGTGGTTTCGACCTGATTCCCAGTCGCCGGATTGTCTGCTCCGCTGACCTGGATGAACCGCTCGACGATCCAGGAAATCGGTACAGAACTCGGAAGCGCCTCCGTATCGAGTGCGTCGTACGACTCCGATTCGGCTTCCGAGGCCGGTTCCGCCCCAGCCTTCGTGGCCGCCCCCGCCGCCAGTGCACTCGCAGAGAGGCGCCGAACAAATTGCCGTCGACGCATACTCATTTGGCTCTCTCCGTCCTATTTAAATATTCCGGGTAGAAAACACGATGTGTCCGAATGTTCCCCACGGACGACGCTTCATCTCCGACTCATAACGGTATTTAAGTCAGAAAATCACAAATATTTCGTGGAGTCTTCGAGCAGCGATCAAAAGGGACAACATCACTGTCGAGGTGGGACGGAACGACGAGCGCTCGGAGCCGCGGTGGACGACAGGACTCAGTTCTCGACAGCCGTACAGGAGAGCTCCTTCGTTACCGAGCCGTTCTGCCACATCTCTTCGAGGGCATCGTGGTTCTGGTGGAAACTGCCGAACGAGCGGTCAGCCATCCGCTGGTAGTCGTCGAACGGTGGGCCTGTCGAGAACGTGATCGGCGTCCAGAGATTGTAGCCCATGACGCTGTTGTATCGCTCCGGGCTGTATCTCGTCGAGTCGACGCCATCGAAGGCACTATTGGTGATTCCGAGAGAGTGACCGAGTTCGTGCGCGATTGCACTCGATTCGTGTGTCGGCGTTGCTCGCTCGCTGAGTGTGCCGTCGATCATCATCCAGGACGGATCGTGTCTCGAGACGTACGCGACGCCAGCGGCCGCTTCGCCATCGAACTCGATCGAGCCGTCTTTGACGAGGAGGTACTGAAACCCAAGCCCCGTTACCGTCCGATACTGGTCGACGCGCCGTTGCATCTCCGAGATTCCTGAGACATCGCCCTGGTCGGCGTCACATCGGAAGAAATGGACGTTGATCGAGTCGTCGGTGGGCTCCGAGCGGAAGGTCTCGCTGACTTCCCGGAGTTGCCGGTCACTGGGCGGTGTCTGACTGCGGACGGTGTCGACTTCGACGTAGACATCGGGTTCGGTCGGGGTGACCGTCAGTCCGAGGTCACGCATCGGCCCCCAGACCAGATGGTCGGGATAGCCGTCGCCGCTGGTGTCCGCACGGTCGGGATCGGTCCCGAACTCGCGTTCCATCCCGTTGAGCAGGCGGTTCGGTGCCTCGTTGCCGAGTTGCCAGAGTTGGGACTCGGTGACCGTGCCGTTCTCGACTGCGGAATCGAGCAGGCCGAGTTGTCGTGCCTGGGCCCAGCGTTCGTACTCGTTGCCGCGGTACGCCGAGAGCTCTTCCAGCCGGTCAAGATAGGCAAGTTCTGTCTCGTTGTACCCACCGGCCCCCAGCGGCTCTGCGAGTTCACGAAGCCGCGGGTTGGCCGTCGACTCCTCGGCACCGAGTCGGGCGGCCATCGGATCGAGTAACCCGTCGCCGGACGAATCTGTCAGCGCCGCGCTGTCGGCTGCTGTGACACGCCCGTCTCTGACCGGCTCAGTGAGAAGGGAGAGTGCGCGCGCCTGCTCGTACTGAAACGAGGACTCTGTGATGTTGGCAGCGCGTTCCAGAAAGCTCAAAGCAGTCTCGTCGTAGCCTGTGTCGGCGAGCCGCGCCGCCAGCTTCCCGATCATGGCGCGGTCCGTCCGATTGGTGACGCCGATTTTCGCCTCGAAGCCGGCCAACAGACCCGCGTCGGTCGACTGGAGTTGCTCAACGGCGGCCTGATCGACCGAGCCCGTCGCTGCGGTTGCTTCGAGCAAGCCGAGCGACGCGGCTTGAGCCCACATCGAGCGGTTCTGCGTGAGCGCACCGATCCGTCTCAGGTACGCGAGTTCTGTTTCGGTATAGCCGGCGTCGGCCAGCGGGGTTGCGAGCGCAACGACAGGTGTGTGTTGTTCCGCTGGATCGAGTCCAAATGCCTCGGCGGTCCCGTCAAGCAAGCCGTCACCGGAGCCGTCCGTGATCGCCCGGCGGTCCGCGGCCGTGACCGAACCGTTCGCCACGGAGTCGTTCACGAGGCCCAGTCCGCGGATCTGTGCGAGTCGGAACGCCGAGTCGGTGTGTGTCGAGAGTCGGTCGAGATATCGGATCGAACGGTTGTCGTACCCGCCGGCGGATAGCGTGCGGGCCGCGGTCGATACCGTGGGATAGCGCTCGGTTCGATCCAGACCCAGCAGTCGCGTCTCGCCGTCCAGCAGGCCATCACCGGAGCTATCCCGGAGCCCATCTCGGAGAACAGTGCGAGTAACGTCGGGCGGAGCGGCCAGAATGCCGTCGAGCCGAGCGAGCCGTTGCTCGCTCACGCCACCAGTTGCCATCGAGCGTGCGACGGCATCACGTTGGGCAGGTCCGACCGCTTCGACGGTTTCGAGTCGGTCGGCCCACGCTTCGCCCTCCGTCGTCAGTTCACCCGAATCGTCGGTAATCGCCGAGAGGAACGCAGATTCGTTTTCCGCAGAGAGTGAGGCAGTCGTATTATCGATGACGGCAGGGTAGTCCGGACCATCGGGGCCGGAACCGCCCCCCAGTACGCCGAGGCCAGCGACCGCGAGCAGCGAGACAACCACTACGACGAGGAGAAGATGTTTCGGGTCGGCCGACAAATCCATTGTCCAGGATTCGGCCAGCAGCCAGATATGCGTATCGGCCGGGCGGTCAGGTCGTCGCCTCGATCAACCCAGCCACGTCGTCCCAGAACCCATCTTCGTATTTCGTGGCGGTATCGATGGTCGGCCGTGCGTTCGTCTCGTTGACGACCGCCCGGTCGTCGGTGACCAACAGGTCGACACCGAGCCACGGGATGTCGAGCGCTTCGGCCGCGAATTCGGCGAGTTCGCGCAGTTCTGTATCGAGAGTCACGCCCGTTGCCTCCGCCCCACGGTGGACGTTGTGTTTCCACTGACCGGCTTCGAGTGCCTCGGTCGGCAGGCGACGCTCGACGGCACCGACAACCTCGCCGTCGATCAGCATGACGCGGTAATCGCGGGCGTCGGGCAGATACTCCTGGACGAGAAAGGACTGATCGCCGGTCGCTCGATAGTCGTGGACGAGGTCGAGATAGTCACAGATCCCGAGAAACGAATCCAGATCGTGGGCCTTCGCGACGCCGACCCCGCGAGTCGTCGAGTTTGGCTTGATGACGACCGGGGGGTCGAACTGCCCGAAGGCGTCCTGCATTGCCGATTCGTCCGCCGGGTCAGAGACGACGACAGAGTCGGGAACAGGGACGCCAGCAGTCGAGAGCCGAGCGAGCGTCTCTCCTTTGAACCGCGAGCGAAGGATCTCTTCGCGGCCGTTCACCCACGGAATATCGAGGAGTCCGCTGGCGACGCCGCCCTCTGCCAGTCGGGAGGGAAACACGAAACCGGCGTCGAAGGAAGCGGTCATCTCGACGGGCTGGTATGCCCGTTCGCCTGCGGACAGGCTGATCGATCGTTCCGCCGTCTCGATATGCCGGGGGTTGATCCCGCGCTCGCGGAGCGGCGATTGCATCCGCTCGTACGTTTCCGCGTTCGTCGCCACGGCGAGCTGAAGCATACCGTTTGATTGGACGGGAATACAATAGGGTTGCTGGTCGTCGGTGCAGTCCGTCCGGGAGTTAGCGATCGGTATCGGCGGTGACGAGATAGTAGCCCAGCACGCCTGCCTCGATCAGCCGATCGATCTCTGCGGAGGCTTTGAAGCTGTCGAGTTGGGTCTCCGAGAGCACGCCGAGCACGCCGAGTACGCGACCGACGGGATGGGCGATCCGAGCGAAACTCCGGCGGCGTTCCGTACAGCGCTTGATGCCATCGGTCAGATCTTCGATCTGAACGTTGCCGAAGTTGGTTTCCGAGAGCGTCGTCTCGAACTCGTCGATGGAGCCGATCCGGAGCCCGAGTGCGTCGTTGATCGTCTCGATGCGGCCCTGTTGCTCCGGCGAGAGCGAGTCGGGATCGACCGTCAGGAACAGATCGGTGAAGGCGACGCGGCCCTCGGCGGTGAGTACGCGCTGTGCGGCCTCGAGTGCTCGGGCCCGATCTGCCGAGTGTGAGAGTGCTTCCAGTCCCCAGACCACGTCGACAGAATCGTCGTCGATGGTGTCGAGTTCGTGAAAGTCGTCGTAATTGAACGTCGTCAGATCCGAGACACCGTGTTCGGCGGCGTTCTCCCGAGCGATTTCGAGTTGGGTCTCGCTGATGTTGACGCCGGTCACCTCGGTATCGTAGGCCCGCGCGTTCCAGACGGAGTCCTCACCAGCCCCACAGCCGATGTTGAGGATGTGTTCAGAACCGTCGATGTCGGCCGCTTCGGAGAGTCGCCGCATCGTGTTCATCGCCGCCTCGGCCGGTTCGTCGTGCTCGTCGTCGTAATACGCGAGGTGGAGACTCCGGTGGCCGCGGTACTCCCACTCCGTCCGATAGGTCTTCAGGAGTTCGTCGTAGATTGCCGCAACCTCGTCGGTGTCGAGGTCTGAGTGACTCATTGCAGTGCCGTAGGGGAGACATACGCCTAAGCGTTGGTATCGTGTTGGATCGGCGAACACAAAATCGTGTCAGATCAAATGAATACCTATATGAGCCAGCCGGGCGTATGAAAAAATGAGGGATGATGCCACATAGCACAGTCTGTGAAAACCTCGGTATCGGATCGCTGGTACTCCAGCAGACCCGTACCGAGCGAGACGAATCTCCGACGTGGCTGGAACGATGGTAGGTGCACTGAGTCGACTACAACCGGCCGTGCGGGCAACAGGCTTCTGGAGTGCAGTCTGTCTCCCCTGGGTCGCACTGGGGTTCGTCGTGACGGGTTCGGTGACGACCTATCCCCTCTGGTTCAGTCTGGTGGTCCTCGCGGCGGGTGCCGCCGCCGTCATCGGCAGGGATTACACGAACGAGTGAGGGAGTCCCGGAACGTACAAGTTCGCCTGTCCCTGATCAGTGGATGAATGAGGAGGCCCTCTCGGCGCGAACTGCTGGCTGTCTCTGCGAGTGCCGCGGCCGTATCACTGTCGGGCTGTCTTGAGGCGTTCGCGAAGTATCTCGGCTCCGATGTGGAAGGCAAGCTGGTTGTCTCGCTGACGAACCTGCGTCGACCTACGGGGACCAGCGGTACCCCTGGGACCCCAGCAGATATTGTGGCGCGGGTCGACATCGAGAATCGTCGTCCGGAACGCGCCACGGGACGCCTCGAAATGGAACTCCGGTATATTCGGGACGGAACGACCGAGCAATCGTGGACAAAAAGCGAGCAAATCGACGTTCAGAGCGGAATCTCGCCACAAAAACGGTACGTCTTTGAGGATGCCTACCAGCGCGGAAGTGCAGTGCCCGACGATTACGAACTCGACGCAGAAATCGTCGATATCGAAATCGTCAATTCCTGATCGTCAACCCGGCGTCGTGGCCAGTCGCTTTATTACGTATCCATGTGTCGATCAGATATGGCAACTCACGGAATCGAAGCCTCCCTGCTGGTCCTCGCAGTGAGCCTGCTCATCGGCGGGCTTGCGATTCACATCGGCGCGAAATTCGCCTTCGCCTCCAGAGAGTACTCAGACGCCGTCTTTACAGCGCTGATCGGTGCAGTCGCCTGGACAATCGTCGACGTTGCGCTGGCGAGTGTCGGAATCGGCGGCCTGCTGGCCTCGATAGTCGGCCTCCTCGTCTGGATCTCCGTCGTCAGATGGCAGTACGGCGTCGGCTGGATCCGAGCGAGTATCGTCGGGATCGGTGCGTGGCTCTCCGCGCTGATCGTCCTCACGATTCTCGGACTCCTCGGCATCGGAAACGTCGACGCCATCGGTGTGCCGGGGATCTGAGACCAGCCCCACACAGTTTTTGTCACGCCACCCGAAAACCTGCATATGATTGCAGGCTCGGAAATGGCGGTCGTCGACGCCAACGCCGCCGCCCTCGGTGTACCCCGGAAACAGTTGATGGAATCCAGCGGGAACGCGATTGCCCGCGTCGCCCGCGAGTTGGCCGATCCCGAGGAGTCGATCACGATCGTCGCCGGCCGTGGTAACAACGGCGGTGACGCCTTCGTCGCCGCCAGATTCCTCGACCAGTTCGACGTGCGGGTGTTGCTGCTCGGCCGGGCAGATGCCATCGGAACCGAAATCGCCCGCGAGAACTGGGATGCCCTCGAACTGGCCGAGTGTACTCGCGAGGAGGTCCGTGATTCGACTGCGATCGATCTCGGCGAGCCGGATCTTCTGGTCGACGCGATGCTCGGCACCGGCGTGACTGGCTCACTGCGCCAACCAGAAGCCACTGCGGCCGAGGCGATCAACGACAGCGACGCATCCATCCTTTCGGTCGACGTTCCCTCCGGATTCGACGCCGAGACGGGCACGGTTCCGGCGGGCGCAGTCGACGCCGATCACGTCGTCACCTTCCACGAGACCAAACCGGGCCTTCCCGACCTCGACGTTCCGGTGACAGTCGCCGACATCGGGATTCCCGAGGCTGCCTCCGAGTTCGTTGGACGCGGTGATCTCCTCCGACTCTCGCGGGATCCAGACAGCCACAAAGGCGACCACGGCGAGGTGCTGGTGATCGGCGGCGGCCCCTACGTCGGCGCGCCGGCGCTGTCCGGGCAAGCCGCGCTCCGTGCCGGAGCGGATCTCGTCCGGATCGCGTGCCCGACGGCGGTCGCCCACGAGGTCCAGGGCTACAGCGAAAACCTGATCGTCCGTCCGGTCGAGGGCAGAGAGTTCGAGCCAGGTCACGTCGGGCAGGTCATGGAGTTTGCCGCCGAACACGACACGCTCGTTATCGGTCCGGGACTCGGCGACAGCGAGAGGACACTCGAAGCCGCCGAGGCAATCTTGACCGCCTTCACCGGCACCGCCGTCGTCGACGCCGACGCCCTTCAGTTAGTTCCAGACATCGAGACGGAGGCGACGCTGATCTGTACCCCGCATCAGGGCGAACTGGCGAAGATGGGCGGGCCGATTGCCGACGACTGGCGCGAACGCCGCGACGCAATCGAGGAATTCGCCGACAAACTCGGCCACACGCTGCTCGTCAAGGGCAGGTACGACATCCTCTCGAACGGCGAGCGAACACGAGTCAATCGGACCGGCAATCCGGGGATGACCGTCGGTGGGACCGGCGACGTGCTCGCAGGCGTGACGGGCGCGCTGGCCGCTCAGCACGATCCCATCCACGCGGCCAGCCTCGGTGCCTACCTCGCGGGCCGGGCGGGCGATATCGTCGCCGAAGAGCGCGGCGATGGGCTGGTCGCGACCGATCTGCTCGACGCGGTTCCGACCGCGATGCGGTACGAGGAGTGAAAGACGGAGCAGAAAATTTTATAGAATTACTCACACGAAGTTATTTTTCATCGTAAAGCTGCCTGGATACTCTGGTGAGTAGACGTGCGTATTAACGTCGAGATTTTGTCGCTAACCAATTATTCTACAGGCCGTAAAGGCTGGGGCCTCAGTATCATCCGGCAATCAGAGATTTCCATGATCACGAGGGTCTGGTGTTCTCGAACGATTTGAGCCTCAAGTGGTCTACACCGGTAACCTCGCTGAAGCGCACTCCTTCAGAGCGGATAACTGACTGACAGTTGGTTGACCGATCTCAAAAAACGGAAGGTGACAGATGACGTACCGGTTTAGTGCGTGTGTCCGAGAGCTTCGTTGACTTTCGTATTGAGTTCCTGCAGCTTCTCACGGACACTGTCCGGTTTATCCTGGGGCACTTCCTCGAGGGCTGGCTGCCCGTGGGCCTCAGGTTCGCCGACGATGATGGACCCGATCATACCTGGGGCCTCGTGTGGCGTACAGTAGTAGTGGTAGATTCCCTCGGTCTCGAACGTGTGTTCGAACGTTGCGCCCTGCTCGGACAGGAGACCGCTGTCCCACGATGCCGCCCCGTTTGGGATTAGTTGTGGCTGGTCGTTATCTGGGTGGTATGCGGTCGATGAGTGGCTTCCACTCTCGTTGTGGAACGTCACGGTACCCCCAACATTGACTCGTACAACGTGGGGCTCGAAGTGGTATCCGCCGCCTTCAGTCACCATCTTCACTTCGGCGGTATCGGTCGGTTCACCGACCTCTCCATCGTGCCCGTGTTCGTCGTCACCATGACCACCTTCTTCCTCTTCGTCACCATGTCCACCTTCTTCCTCTTCGTCGCCATGACCACCTTCTTCCTCTTCGTCCGAATGCGTCTCCGTGTCGTCATGCGATTCCGAGTCGTTATGGTCGTCGGTTTCGTTGTCTGCACTCGTCGAAGAGGGATCTCCCTCGCTATCGTCTGCAGATGAGTCGGAACACCCTGCAAGACCAACTATGAGACTACCACCGGTTACCTGTAACATCCGACGCCGCGTGACTAGTGTTTCATTACTCATCGTTTGCGACCTCACAGATGGAGATTCGAGATATGAGGGAGTATAACGTGAACCTGTTTTGGACGCTGTGCAAAACAGCTCTATTTATATAAGCAACTACGGTAATCATCAATTATAGCAAAACGTGTGCAAGACAGAGAGCCAGAAAAGCCATCTGAGATACTCGATCTGCTCGGCTACGACTATGTCCGAGAAATCCTGGTCGCTACCAGCCAGGAGCCGATGTCCGCGAAAGACCTCGGCGACGAACTCGGGGCCGATCTGTCCACTATTTATCGGCACACTGAAAATATGGCTGAGCATAATTTGCTTACCGAAAAAACACGGATTAGTGAAGATGGTAGCCACCACAGCGTCTACGTGGCGAACGTCGATCACATCGACATCGACATCGATAACGACAAACTCACCGTCGATATCACTGTGCGTGAATCCCCCGCAGAGCGGTTCACCCGTGTTTGGGATGATATCCGAGAGAGTTGATTGATTATGCATCTGGAACTCGTCATCGCGAAGGTTATCACGATGGGATTGGGGCTACTTATCGTCTTCCAGGCGTACAAAGGCTATCGCGTCCACGGAAGCAAACCGATGTTGTATGTCGCCATCGGATTTCTTTTTATCAGCGTTGGCGCAATAATCGAGGGAATTCTGTTCGATGTACTCAATCTCTCTATTTTCGTGGCCGGAACGATCCAAACGACCATTGTCGCGATCGGTATGCTCGTCATCCTGTACTCGTTGCACGGCGACATCGCGAGCCAGACTGAGAACGAAGAGGAGTGATGACCGACTTGAGAAGTGGTTTCGGGAGACAGAGATTTCATTGCCTCCGCTATCGACCTGACCAGTAGTACGAGTTGGTCAATGGTAGGACGATCCGACCAATGATGACGAAGCCAACTGGCAGGAAATCTCGCTCGGGTATCGGTGACCGGACTACAGACAGAACGCGTCAATTGATTCGTCGTTCGATAATTCCTGCAAGCCGTACTCGCTCGGATCGATGTCGGCGACAAACGGTTCGACGAGGTCGGCGAGAACGACAGGAAACTCCGGATTATCGTACGGAATGGGAACACGGTGGAACTCGAAGCCAGCATCGATTGTCTCATCTCGTAACTCGATATCGAGGTCACAGAGCGTCTCGGATTGCTCGTGCATGAAGCTAATGGGCTCGATGACGAGACGTTCAGCGTCGATGTCCGCAAGCGAGTCTTCGATTGCCGGTTCTGTCCACTCGACATCCCGGCTGTCGTGGTTCTGATAGCCAAGCGTGTATGTTGAGACACCTAACCGGTTCGACACCGTTTCACACCACTCCCTAACGTATTCTTCGTACTCACTCCCCGATTCGATATAGTGCTGAGGCGTGCCGTGAGCCGCAAAGACGAGTTCCGTCGTCTCATCAGCAAGGCTGAAGTCCTGTCTGCGCACGAACGAATTGATGTTCTCTGTCCGAAGGCGGACGTATCGCGGATGGCGGTGCCAAGATGTGAGCGCGACGCGATCGATGTCTGCATCGGCGAACCGCTCGAGCATTGTCTGGTCGAGGTTGGCCGTCGGTGCTGGTGTCACTCCCGTCCGCAAGGTGCTTGCGGAGGCGTATTCCATCAAATCGAAGAAGTCCAGTCGTTCCAGCGGATCGCCGCCCGAGAATACGAGAACTGGGGATGGGGAGCCGAAATCCTCGATCTGGTCGATGAGCTGTTTGCCTTCTGCGGTCGTAAGTTCATCCGGATGACGGCCAGGCTGTGCATCGGCCCGACAGTGATCACAGGCTAACTGGCAGGCTTGGGTCACTTCCCAGGTAACGACGAGTGGGTGCTCGCTGTAGTCGCGCTCATGTACCGAATCACGAGCTGCCCCTGGATGGTCAGTAGACATTTTTATATAAGTCTGAATAACTCGTGAAAGTGGGCGTGTGAGTTAACCCCGGCCCCTGAAGAGCCGTGCCATCTACATCAACAGTGTCAGTGTTATCGATCGTACCGTCGCTGTTCATGTGATTACCGCTAGTCCGTTCAGTCATCGTCTCTCCCCCTCGCTATCCAAGTATTAGTTCTCGGCTGAGAAAATCTCTCTAATTCGTACATACGACGATTTTGGTCATACCGTAGCGCAACGTTCATGTACCTAATTCGATGAGGGTTGTACCCACGAACCTCGGTCCCGTATATGTTGGGCGTTGAAAGGTTCGAGACAGTCGGAGCGGAAATATTACGCGCGTATGCACTTACTGCCGATTTATTAGGTCTGCAATACAGCTGGTAAATCAACATCATCATCGTACTCACGGGCAACCGCTTGCAACGACTTCGCCGCGGATTGACCGAATCTTTTGATGTACGAATCAGCAAGTGCCCCGGCGATGGCTTTTTCATTTCCATTGACCCACATGTCCCCAGATTCCGTACCGTTCTCAGAAACCACTAGCCCTGGTACGGCATTTGCGATTTCGATAGCCAGGCCGCCCCACACTTCTTCCTGATCCGCGATGAGACTCTCGATCAGGGCGTAGTAGTCCGCCGTATTATGATGAGACATGATACAGCGTTATGCAGTCGGTTGCATGACGTGGTAGGTCTGGATGAATCCAATCGCCATCAACACCGTCGCAACAATAAACAGAGTTTGTTCGGCCCCCTCTGGGAACGGGACGAAACCAAACTCGTGGAGAGAATGCCACAAACGCTGCGTAAGGAACGTGACAACACCGGTCGTGAGCGAGTAGAAGGCCCACTCGATGTGTCCGCCCCGCATCGTTTTGATCGCAAGGTAGGCCGTCGCGATTGCGATAACTCCGACTAACAACTGAACGATCTCGATAAACACATGCAGTAAATCAGTACTTTGACCGGCACTTGCGCCGTCCCCACCAGCAGCGACCGGTCGCACACCTACGGAAACGATCCAAATGAACCCGAGGACAACCAGCACTGCTAATCGTATTCTATTCTGCCGCCTCTCCAGACTGGATTGGTTCTCAGACGTTCGCATAGAAGAACCTTTACTGCCAGTTTAAGAGAGTGATTCGAGAACTTGGCCGAACGACAAATCCAAGTAAACTTTATGTAGGAGTGTCCACGGCACCGAGCGAGCCAGCATAACGAATGTGAATACCAATCTATTGACTGCACTCCTCAGGTTCAGTGACTTGTTAGTTCAGAAAAGGCGGTTGTTTCGACCCCGGTGATCTCAAACCTGGCCCCACCTTTCGTCCCACGAGTTGCGATAATTGTCCATCCGTGTGCGTCGACAATTTGCTTGACAATAGCGAGTCCAAGTCCGGTCCCGTCGTCTGAGGTCGTGTGTCCTGGCTCGAACAGGGTCTCTGTGTCGGTATCGGTGAAGCCCTGTCCGTCGTCTTCGACATAGAATCCATCGTCACATTCCCCGATATGAATTGCTACCTCAGAGCCCCCGTGTTCGATTGCGTTTCGGAACAAGTTTTCAAGTAACTGCTGGAGGCGGCTGGGGTCCGCCACAACTGCTCGGTCGTAGCTAACTGACAGCGACGCCTCGGATGCGCTGATCTGATTCCACGCCCGTTCGCACACCGCTCGAAGCGGTTGTGTTTCCGTCTCGCTGACTGATTCTCCCTGCCGGGCGAGAGATAACACGTCAGCGATGAGCTGTTCCATGCGATCCAGTGCTTGGCTGACGGCATCCAAGTGGTCGCTTTCACAGTCGCGTTTGGCCATCTCTGTTCGGCCCATCGCCACGTTCAATGGATTCCGCAAATCGTGAGAAACGACGCTCGCAAACTGGTCAAGTTGCTCGTTCTGTCGTTTCAGCTTGGCCTCATACTCTTTCAGTTCTGTGATGTCATTGTTGATTGCGATGAAATGTTCGATTTCGCCATCCTCGTCGGTCACGGGCGCAATCGTCTGATTGAGATGATACTGTGACCCGTCTTTTCGTTCGTTTACTATTTCGCTGTGCCAGATATCGCCAGCGAGGATCGTCTCCCACATCTCCTCGTAGAACTGCTCGTCGTGTTCACCAGATTTCAGAATCCGTGGAGTCGCCCCAATCACCTCATCTTTGTCGTAGCCAGTCTGCTCTTCGAACTTGGGGTTGGCGTACTCGATCCTACCTGTGGGAGTGGTCAGATAGATATTATGGCCCGCGTGTTCGACTGCCTGCTGAAACACTCGCAACTGTTTTGCATGCCGACGATTGTTGACATCGTACCAGCCAATAAGGATTCCGCCGAGTGCACCAGTTGTGGCAAAGTCCAAGAGGAGATAATAGAAGTGGGGTAGCTGAGCTCCTTCTATGACAGCATATAATAGAAATGTCCCGCTGACAGTCGTCATGCCCACCATTCCGGAGACAACCCAGAGGCCAACTCGTCGGATCTGAAGCACTTGTAAATCACTCCGCCAGAATCCATACCCAGCAATCGCAACACTAACCGCAAGAACGAACGGGAGAAATGCGCCAGTCACCAGCACCAATAGTCCCATCTCTCCAGTCACGTCTGCGACAAAATGTGGGATATGAAAGATAGCGACAACGACACCAACTGCTGAGATGAGTCCGGAATAGTGAAGCCGCTTTTTGTCGTCCGATTCGTTAATCGTGTCGAACAGCCGGTCAGCCCCAGTGTTTATATTGTACATTGGTACCTAATGAGTCCAAGCGACTGGCATGGAAGTTCGGTTCCGTGACATCCACTATTGTCGGTGGGTCGGTCTACGATGGGGGTGACATGGTTAGCCATTCTGGCCACATTGTTCTCCCCCGCACGAATCCGCCCAGATCCAACGTTTAGCGGCTTGTACAGACCCATCTTTTAGATGAGATTTGGAGAGAACGGCATATTTAGCTACGTGTGATTTGTAGGCTCTACAAAACAGCCAACTTTTTAAATACCATCTCCTCCACCATCATAATATCAATAAAAGCCTCATTATGATGGGTTTGAGATGCCTGGTTGGCGATCACTATTGTCACCTCTGCTCGGAGTATATGATAACCCCCGTAGAGTCCTCAGCAGTCAGTACTGACAGTATCAGCGTCGGGGTCCGTTCAAAAGACCAAACTCACGGTTGTCGTATTCAATATCGTTGTTGTGGACGTTCATTAAGTTCGTATCGGGAGCCTCTGCCGGACGCCTCTCGCTACAGGAGACTACAACACAATAGGGGTGTGAACTGAATGGTTGATGGCTGGGCAGTAGCGTTAACGAGTACTCGCATTATAGTATTGTTGCTCGGTATTCTGACGACAATAATCAGCTTCCGAGCGTATTATGAGCAAAGAGCCACGTATCTGCGGGATGCGACGATCGGCTTCG
Source organism: Halovenus anhuiensis (assembly GCF_037080055.1). Classification (NCBI taxonomy): domain Archaea; kingdom Methanobacteriati; phylum Methanobacteriota; class Halobacteria; order Halobacteriales; family Haloarculaceae; genus Halovenus; species Halovenus anhuiensis. The sequence continues at coordinate 206,457 of NZ_JBAOJI010000005.1, read as the reverse complement.
CTATTATGACAATCGGTGTCTTTGTAGAGGGGGCACTCTATCAACTGACCCCTATCGGGCTGACTCAGGTACATATCATCGAGTCGGTCGCGATTGGGTTCGGCTTCCTTGCCCTTCTCCGATCGTTCTTGCGTTGAGTCTCCAACTGGACAGTGAACCATGTCACGCCATTTTCTCCGAGAGTGCCCTCGGGAGCGAAAATGTGATACAAGTCCCTTGGAGGTCGTTGTCGCCGGTCTGCATTTCTCCGCCGATGCTGACAACGATCCGATAGAGAATCCAGAGGTCGATCCCCGTTGGGTGGATGAACCAGGCCTCTTCGTCCCGCTCAAAAAATCAGCAGATGAGCGTGCGAACTGTTCTATGACACCCTAGAAGCAGTCTACCGACTTGCTCCGACGCCCTTAATCCGCTCAGGGCCAACTAGAGGGTAATGAGTAACGGCGGCGCGAGTCACGCGCTCGAAGACGACGCGGCGGCCTTCAGCTTGCTCGGTACTGAGCTGCGAGATGCCCTCTCTGAGCGTGGGTTCGAGACGCCGACGGAGCCACAGCGCCGCGCGCTCCCGCCGCTGGTCGACGGCGAGAACGTCGTTGTCGTCGCGCCGACTGGCAGCGGCAAGACCGAGACCGCAATGTTGCCGGTCTTCGACGCCATCGTCGGCGAGGACACCTTCGGAATCAGCGCGCTGTACATCACGCCGCTGCGGGCGCTCAACCGCGACATGGAGGAACGCCTGGAGTGGTGGGGCCAGACGCTCGATATCGAGATTGACATCCGCCACGGCGACACGACCGATTACCAGCGCCAGAAACAGGCGAACAATCCGCCGGACGTGCTCGTGACGACGCCCGAGACGTTGCAAGCGATGTTCACCGGCGAGAAACTGCAGCGGGCGCTCGAAGACGTCGAACACGTCGTCGTCGACGAGATTCATGAACTCGCGGTCTCGAAACGCGGCGCACAGCTATCGATTGGACTGGAACACCTCAGAGAACTCGCCGGACCCTCCCAGCGGATCGGCCTCTCGGCGACGGTCAACGATCCCGACGAAATCGGCAAACTGCTTACTGGGGATCGAAAGTATACCGTCGCCGGCGTCGACATCGGAAGCGAACTCGACATCGACGTTCGCTGTCCCACCCCGACAGAACGGGACGAACAGATCGCCAGCGAACTCGTCACCGATCCCGAGATTGCGAGTCACGTCCGCGCCATCGACGAAATTATCGCCGAGAACGAGGCAACGCTGGTCTTCGTCAACACCCGCCAGACAGCCGAAGCAATTGGCTCCCGGCTGAAAGAGTATGGAACCAACATCGGGATCCACCACGGCTCGCTGGCCAAAGAGAAACGGATCGAGATCGAATCACAGTTCAAAAACGGCGAGATCGAGGGGCTGATGTGTACCTCCTCGATGGAACTGGGCATCGACGTGGGTCACGTCGATCACGTCGTCCAGTACAATAGCCCCCGGCAGGTGACGCGCCTGCTCCAGCGGATCGGCCGCGCTGGCCACCGCGAGGGCGCAATCTCAAGCGGAACGATCATCGCCAGCCACCCCGACGACGTGCTCGAATCGATCGTGATCGGCCACAGCGCACAGGACGGCCACGTCGAACCCGCTGCGATCCACCACGGCAGTCTGGATACCGTCGCCAACCAGATCGCCGGCCTCGTGATGGGCTTCGGCGAGATTCAGGCGATGCGTGCCTACGAGATTATAACGCGAGCGTACCCCTTCCAAGACCTCTCGCCCGAGCAGTTCAAACAGATCGTCCGCGAGATTGCCGACAACCGGATCGTCTGGTTAGAGGAGGAGGAAGACCGATTGGAGAAGCGCCGGGGAACGTGGCAGTACTTCTACCGGAATCTCTCGATGATCCCCGACGAAGCGACCTACGACGTGGAAGACGTGGCCAGCGGTCGGCAGGTCGGAACCCTCGACGAACGGTTCGTCGTCAACTTCGCCGAACCTGGCGAAATCTTCATCCAGGGTGGCGAGATGTGGCGGATCACCGAAGTCGACGAAGAGGAGGACGTGGTGACCGTCTCGCCAATCGAAGATCCCGCCGGTGAGGTGCCCTCCTGGACCGGTCAGGAGATTCCAGTCACGCGGCAGGTCGCCGAGCACGTCGGACAAGTCCGGGGCGTGGCGGGCACGCAACTCGACGCCGGCGGCAGCGAGGAGTCGGTCGCACGTGATCTCCAGCGACGATACGACTTCGACACGGAGACGATCACTGCCGGACTGGAACAACTCACTGATCAGGCCGAAACCGGCCACCCAGTCGCGACCGACGACCGAATCGTCGTCGAGTTCGGGGCTGGCTCGATCGTCGTCAACGCCTGTTTCGGCCACAAGATCAACGAGACACTCAGTCGCCTGCTCTCGGCCCTGTTGGGCCAGCGAACCGGGTCCAGCGTCGGGATGGAGGTCGACCCCTACCGGATCGAACTCGACGTGCCGCAGGGCATCTCGATGGCTGACGTGGAGGAGATCCTCCGCGAGACTGATCCCGACCACGTCCGCGGGCTGATTGAACTGAGCCTGAAAAACGCCGACGCGCTGAAATTTAAACTCGCACAGGTCGCCGCAACCTTCGGCGCGCTCAAACGCTGGCGGGGCAACGGCTCGACCGGATTCGGGAAGAGCCGACTACTCGATGCCCTCGAAGGCACCCCGGTCTACGACGAGGCGCTTCGGGAATTGATCCACGAAGAGCTATCCATCGAGGGCGCACAGGACGTGCTTCGCGGCGTTCAATCAGGGGAGATCGAAATCGAGACCGTTGGCGAGCACACGCCGGTCGGCATCGGCGGGCGCGGGTCGGGGACCGAACTCCTGACGCCGGAAAACGCCGACGCGAGCGTCATCGAGACGGTCAAAGAACGGTTGCAGGAAGATCGAGTGATTCTGTTCTGTCTGCACTGCCAGGAGTACGACCGGACCAAGCCGGTCAAGCGTGTCCGGGATCAGCCCAGTTGTCCGAACTGTGAGTCGACACAGATTGCTGCGTTGAATCCCTGGGCCGACGAGACTGTCGCGGCGGTGCGGGCTGACCAGAAGGACGACGAGCAGGAGAAACAGACCGAGCGCGCCTACAAAGCCGGGAGTCTGGTCCAGAGCCACGGCAAACAGGCCGTCATCGCGCTGGCGGCCCGCGGTGTCGGCCCGCGCAACGCTGCGCGGATTATCAACAAACTTCGCGAGAATGAAGACGACTTCTACCGAGATATTCTCTCACGGGAGCGCGAGTACGCCCGGACGCGGTCGTTCTGGGAGTAGTTACTTCACGTCCCGGCGCATCGCAATCTCGAACCACGGGCAGAGTCGCAGTTGACGGTACCACTGCGGGTTCTCGTGGAGTCGCTCGTAGGGCACCCACATCACGCCGCCCACTTCCTCGGGGTCGGGGTCGATGCTGGTGTCGTCGAGGGTGGCCTGCAAGACGGCACAGACTTCGTGTTCGACGCCAGCGTTCTCGTAGTAGCGTTTGTACTCGAAGCGGTCGGTGACTTCGAGGTCGTCGTACTGGTCGGGTTCGATCCCGAGTTCCTCTTCGAGTCGGACCGTCGCGGCCTCGACCTGTGATTGGCCCTCGACCGGGTGGGAGGCGACGGTGCCGTCCCAGTGGGTGTCCCAGAGGCGTTTGTCGGGGCTTCGCTGCGCGAGAAGAATGTGTCCGCGGTCGTCGAACAGAAGCGTCGTGAACGCTCGGTGGCGGATTCCATCGCCGGTGTGTGCATCTAGTCGGTTGACCATTCCCTGTTTGTTGTCGTCGGCGTCGACAGCGATCACGTCCTGCATCGCGTTCTCGTGATCGACATTTCCCTGACCAGTCATTACACATTCAATGCAGGAGGGGATTCATACCGTCTTCGTTTTTCCGGTCAGGCCCCCCGTTGGAGGAAACGGCTGACGACCGTCTGACGCACCTCTATTAGGGTCCGCTCGTGAATCGGCATATGAGCAGCGAGAGTCGAACGAACACCGAACCGACAGCCCACGAGGAGTGTACCTCCTGCGGGACGACACTCGGGGAGCGACGGCTCGCACTCCAGAGTTATCCCGAAGCCGAGGCGGGGTCGATTTCGGGGCTATCTGCCGGTGGACTCCTGTACTGTCCGGACTGTGGCTCCGAGCCGGTGGAACTCCTCGATAGCTGGAACGGCCACGACCAGCCACCAGTCGACGCGGACCGATCTATCGCCGCTGGCTATCGGGAGTCGGCCGAGCAGTGCAGTTTTTGTGCCGACGACCTCGACTCGGAGCCAGTCGTCGGCATCGAACTCTACCGCCGCCCCGGCGAGGAGTTGCCTGCGTACGCGAACTTCACACTCTGCGGGGACTGTCGAAGCGTCTTCGAGGAGTTTCTCGCAAACGTGAGCGCACAGCAGTAGCGCCTACTGGTCGATCCACTCGCGAGGGACGAGGTCGATGTCCTCGACTTCGCCGTCGTCGAAAAAGACCGGCGCAAGTTCGTCCGCGAGGTCGCGGTAGGCTTCGGCGGCCGGACTGTCCGGCGCTGTGGTGACCAGCGGCTCCGTCCCGACGGCCTCGGCATTCTCCGGGATCCCGCCCAGCAGCGGGAAGTCGAATTCGGCGTCGATATCGGCAATCGGCGTCTCTGTGGTCGCTCTAACGAGCAGCGCACCGAGAATCGGACTGTCGACCATCTCCGCGAGCGTGCCAGTTTTGCCGGTATCAGTCAGCGAAACGTGATCGGGTGTCGTCACGAGGATAACGCCGTCGGCCAGTTCCAGCGGGACCGTCGTCTCCGTGCTGAGCCCTGCCGCCGTATCGACGAGCACAACGTCGTGGGTTCGAGCGAGAGTATTGACGACCTTCGGGAGTTTGTTCGGGTCGGCCTCAGCATATGCGTCGAGGCTCGATTTGCCGGGGATGATCGTCACGCCGCCGGCATCAGTGAGCGTCTCGCTGATGGTCGCCGACCCCGCGAGGACGTCGTGAAGACACGTCTCGACATCGACGCCGAGTAACTCGGCGACGTTGGGCATCGCCAGATCCGCGTCGACGATAACCGTCTCGTAGCCGCGGTCGGCGAGGGCAGCACCCAGATTGATTGCTGTCGTCGTCTTCCCAACACCGCCGTTGCCTCCGGCGATCGTACACACGTAACCACCCATTGACTACTGCGAGGCGACGCGCGAATAAATATCTGTACACCCACGGCGATCCTCAGCCGGGAGATGGGACTTCTCGGGTGAGACTGGATCGACAAAAGGGAAACGCGACTGGGTGGCGACTGATCAGCCGTCGTAGTAATCGAAGCCGTCTCGCTCGTAGGCGGGCGAGGAACTTCGGATCGCGGTCGCGACGTGCTGGAGTTCCATACCGAGCAGGACGACCACGTCACTGATCGAAATAATACCGACGAGTTCCCCGTCCTCGACGACCGGAAGTCGGCGGATCCCCCGTTCCGACATGACTTCGACGGTGTCGTACATGCCCTCGTCGGCTTCGACGGTCGGAATGTCGCCGTCGATGAACTCCTCGACTGGCGTGTTCTCCGCGTCGAATTCGTCGTCGAGGACGGCACGGAGCAGGTCACGGGCCGTCACCAGGTCGAGTGGCTTGCCGTCGTCGACGATGACGAGTCCGGCGACCTCCTCCTCGTGAATCTTCCGTACAACGTCTGCGACGGGGGTATCTGGGGTGGCGGTGACAACGTTGGTCCGTGCGATGTCGATTACTGCCATATGCGTCACTTCTCAGGGGCCACCTACAATAGTTTCGTTTCAATCCTGATATGTCATAAACAAGAACCGGACCAGCTAGACTGGTCGGTTCCGGCCCGCTAGAAATGTACAAACGGCGTTTCGAAGCGGTGTGAACGCTAGAAAACTAAGCAAATGTTTATTTCGTCCGGATTGATCGGTTCCTTGTGGTCGCGGCGAATACTGACACAGTTTTCGCACCCAAGTCGCAAGAAAGCAGCCGGATAGGGTAGAACCTCGGAGACAGATACATAAAATACCCGGCAAAGTAACTATTAAAGGAGCCTCACACGTTCGTTATAGCAATGCATGGACGAAGACTCGCGACCACAGACAAGATAATCGTTCTCACGAGCCCGGATAGCGGGGAGCCGCTGGAGCGACTCCAGGACTGGGCGGCGGAGAAAGGAATCGATGTCGCAGTCGTCGAACTCGGTGAGGAGATCGGTGACGCCTACGATCCTGGTCGGGCGACGCTGGGTGTTACCCTCGGTGGTGACGGCACCTTCCTCGAAGGGATCAAGCTGTTCACGCCACTGGGCATCCCCCAGTTGGGTGTCAACGCGGGGTCGCTGGCGTTTCTCGCGCGTGTCGAGCTCGAAGAACTCGAAGCCGCACTCGACGAGGTCATTAGTGGCCGTGCCGAGGTCGACAGCCGGCAGAAACTCCACGTCGACGCACCCGGTGTCAACGCGACGGGGATCAACGACGTGATGCTCCAGCACGTTCCCCCAGAGAACCCCTTCGACCGGAAGATCACTCGACTCGATGTCTTTGTCGACGGCGAGTACGTCGGCCAATACGAGGGTACCGGCCTCTCCATCTCGACGCCGACCGGTTCGACCGGTGTTGCGCTCTCTGCGGGCGGTCCCATCCATATGCCGGGCGACAACCACACCCTGCAGATCACCCCGCTGCAGACCCACAGTATGGGTGTGCGACCGATGGTCGTCTCTGCGGATGCGGATATCAAAGTCGTCAGCCGAGAGCAGGCCAGCCTGCTGGTCGACGGCGGACGGGCCCACAAGATTCTCAGCGGCGGCGACGTGATCGACGTGACCGGCTCCGAGGAGCAGGCCCACGTCGTCCGAACGAGCTACGACGACCAGTTCATGACGGCGATGACCGAAAAGCTGAGTTGGGGTATCCGCGACGACCCCGACGGGCCGCGCGAACTGCTCGACGACGAATTCCCTGAAGAGGAACTGAGCGTCGTCGAGAAGGCCCGCGACGTAGCGACTGAGGCCGCCCGGAGCGCGGGTGAACCGCTCCGAGAACTGCACGGCCGCGTCGAAGACGTGACCGTCAAGACCGACAAATCCGATATCGTGACCGAGGCTGACCACCAGGCCAACAAGATCATCACGACGATCATCGAAAACGAATTCCCCGACCACAGCATCTTCTCGGAGGAAGCCGCCTTCCAGGAGGGAACGAGCGAGTACAAGTGGGTCATCGACCCCGTCGACGGCACGGGCAACTTCGCCCACGGCAACCCGCAGTACTCCATCTCCATCGGCCTGCTCGAAGACGACGAACCCGTGATGGGTGTCGTCTACGTCCCCGAAACCGACGAGATGTTCCACGCTGTCAAGGGCGGCGATGCCTACAAGGGCGACAAAAAGATCCACACCAGCGACCAGTCCGAACTCGACGAGAGCATGCTGCTCTCGGGCTGGGATCCGGACGGCGAGTTCCTCACTCACTTCTATCAGGAGACCCGCGGCGTGCGGGCGCTCGGCTCAGCGGCGCTCAGTCTCTGTTATCTCGCGAACGGCAGCGCAGAGGGTACCTGGGAGTACGGGACCTATCCGTGGGACGTGGCGGCGGGAGTCGTCATCGCCCGTGCCGCCGGTGCGAAAATCACCGACCGGCACGGTGAGGAGTACACCGTCGAGTTCGACTCAGACGAGCGCAAGGAACTGCTCGGCTCCAACGGCGAGGCACACGAGAACATCCTCGCACATCTACAGAAAAACGACGAACTGATGGACTGAAGGCGACGCCGAGACTGTTTTTCGTATTCTCCGGGAGACGCCGCCGGCACGGCAGACGAAACTGGGACAGCACCTGCTTCGGACGGCGTGGACGAAGAACTCGCCGACCCAATCCAGTCCGACAATTGACTGAGCGCGCTGGTTTCCGGCGGAACTGAGGACTGTGCAAGTGTTTATACTCACCCATACCTAATGAGTTAGTATCATTGAGCTATGAGCGAGGCGATCCAGGTGCGTATTGTCGGCGAGATGGCTGTATTGCGTGGGGAGATAGCAGGTGTACTGTCCGGGGACAACATACAGACCATCGAGAGTGAGTCCATCGCAGAGAGCGGGGGAGACTGTGTCGTTGTGGCGATGGACGATGCAGGGGGACTCCCTCCGGAACTCGGGGACTCGACGGCCCCGACAATCGTCTACGCACCCACGTCTGTGGATGCGGGCGAGATGTACGCGGCAGGTGCAACGGCGGTTATCAGACGTGACGGGGCCGGGAGTGAAACCGCACTCAGGCAGGCGGTGAAACGATCCGTCGGCCAGGAGAGAGCGATTGCGGCCGATGGCGGTCAGCAGGCCGAACCCGCGGAGTTTCCCCTGAAGAAACTCCACGATATCGCCGCCGACCGCGACCTCTCCCGGATGGCGAAAATCGACAAGTTGCTCGCCGCCGGGGCCGAGCAACTCGGCACCTCGAACGGTTTTCTCTCGCGGATCGACGACGACACGCAGGAGATTCTCGCGAGCGTCGGCGACCACCCGGAACTTTCGGTCGGTGACCGGACGCCGCTGTCGGAGACGTTCTGTCAGTACACCATCGCGGCGGGCGAACCGATGGCGGTCGAAGATGTGACCGAGAGCGAGACGGTCCCGGACAGACGCTCCGAACAGTGGGATCTCAAGTGTTACCTGGGCGCGCCGATCACCGTCAACGACGAGGAGTTCGGAACGGTCTGTTTCGTCGACAGCGAGCCGAAGAAGTCGAGTTTCGACGAACAGGACCGCCATTTCGCGGAGGTGCTGACTGACTGGATCGGCTATCTGCTCGAACAGCGGGCCTACGAGCGCGAACTCGACCAGCAGCGTGCATTCACCGAGAGCCTGATGGACAGCCTGCCCGATCCACTATTCGCAACGGACGATCTCGGCCGCCTCATCCGCTGGAACGACCGTTTCGAGGAACTCACCGCGAGCACAGAGATCGAGGGCAGAGAACCGGCCAACTTCGTCGTCGACGAGGACAGTGAACAGATCGCCGACGCCATCGACAGTGCGCTGGACGGCGAGGCCAGTGCCGTCGAAGCGACCATGCTGGTCGACGGTGAGAGACAGCACCCCTACGAGTTCTCGAACGCACCGCTACGGGACGATTCCGGCTCGATCAGCGGCGTGGCTACCGTCGGTCGAGATGTCACGGAACGGCAAGCCGCACAGGAGCAACTCGCCGGTATCCTGGACACGACTCGGTCGCTCATGCAGGCCCGCGACCGGGATCACGTCGCCGAAATTGCCGTCAACGCTGCCCAGGATCTCCTCGGATTCGATATTAGCGTCTTTCGGCTGTACAACAGCGATGCGGGAACACTCGAACCGACGGCAATGACCGAGGAAACCACCCCGGCACTGGGCGATCGGCCCGTCTACGACGTTGGCGAGGGCTACCCCGGCGAGGTGTTCGCGTCCGGTGAACCGCTCGTGATCGACGATCTGGACGCAGAGGAGGTGGCACCGGCGTTCGGCCCCGCCAAGTCGGTCATGTACTACCCGGTCGGCGTACACGGGACGATCAGTGTCTGTGCGACCGAACGGGACGCCTTCGACGAGCGGGATCAACAGATGCTCGCGCTGCTCGCGACCAGCGCCGCCGCAGCCTGCATGCGAGCCAAACGCGAGCAGGACGTTCGGGAGGCACAGGAACACACCGAGCGAGTGCTCGACCGGGTGAACGGACTCGTCCAGAACACCGTCGAAGTGCTCGTGCAGGCACAGACCCGCGACGAACTCGAAGCGGGCGTCGTCGACGAACTCGCTAACGCCGAGCCGTATTCTTTCGCGTGGATCGGCCAGCCTGACGTGGCGTCGGAGACGCTCAGTCCGTCGGCGTGGGCGGGCGACGCCTCGCTGCCGATCCAGGGTCGATCCTTCCCGCTGGCGGCGACCGACGAACCGGTCGGTGTCGCCTACCGGGACGAACAGCCACAGATTCTGACCGACCTCGCAGACGCCGAAACTGAACCGTGGGCGACTATCGTCGACGAAACGGAGATCAACTCGCTGCTTGCGATCCCGCTGGTCTACAAGGATGCCAATTACGGCGTGTTGACCGTCCTCGCCGAAGACGAGGACGCGCTGGACGAGCGTGAGCGAGTCGTCCTCGAATCGCTTGGTCGGGTGATTGCGAACGCGATCAACGCCATCGAACGCGGGCGGATTCTCGACGCGACCGAGATCATCGAACTCGAATTCTCGATTTCGGATCAGGAACTCCTCTTTAGTCGACTCTCCGGAGCAAGCGACTGCGTGATCGAATCGGCCGGCACAGATTACAGCTCCGACGGATCGATCCGGCTGTATCTCACCGCCCGCGGCGTCGATGCCGAGGAACTGGTCGCGCTCGCCGAGGACGACGTGGCCGTTCAGAGCGTGACCTGCATCGTCGATCACGAAGAGGAGTGTCTGCTGGAACTGACTGTCGAGGATTCCCTGCTCGCGACACTGACCGAGTACGGCGCCGTTCCGCGGGAAGTGACCGCCGAACACGGAACGGCTCGGTTCATCGTCGAACTCCCATACGAGGCCGAAGCGCGGGATCTGTTCGAACTCGTCGAAGACCAGTATCCGAGCACGGAACTGCTCGGCTACCACGAGCGCGAACGCCCCGTCGAGACGCGGCAGGAGTTCAGAGCCGCGCTGAGCGAGCGATTCACCGACCGGCAGGAGACGGCGCTCCGCACTGCGTATCTCGGCGGCTTCTTCGACTGGCCGCGAGAGGTCGACGGCAACGAACTCGCCGAAGCGATGGATATCTCCCGGCCGACCTACCACCAACATCTCCGCTCCGCACAGAAGAAAGTCTTCGACGAACTGTTCGATTAGGCCCCTGTGAGTTCGAGTTCGATCTCGAACCAGTTCGTGCCTGCTTCGTCGGCCGGAAGGCCAAGTTGTCCGTCGACGAGGAAATTTCCAGTCGAATCTTCGATCGTGAATTCGTTATCGACCAGCGTCGCAGTCAGCGGTTCTTCCTCGAAGTTCGTTTCGCCTTCGAGAGTGCCGCTTTGTTCCGACGTTGCTTCGATGTCGAAGCTGAACTGCGTGTCGAGTTCTTCGATGACGACACGAATCTTGCCGCTTGCGGTCATTCGCTCCTCGGAGACTCGGCCGGTCAACCCGTCGGGGAGTTCGAGAGACACGTCGGTCGTGATCGGATCGTCGATTCGGACCGTCGGAAACTCCGCCTTGGTGGACTCCCAACTGCCGTCGTCGGCGACCGTCGCTTCGAGCGTCGACACTTCTGCTCCCTCCGGGAGCACGAATCCCGCATCGCGCGCCTCTGAACGGCTATCGGTATCTTCGTCGATGGCGAGAAACCCACCATGTGTGGTGGCCGAAAATGTATCCGCAAACAACGGCTGTTCGTCCGCCCCGTCGTCTCGCTCATCTCTGTCCTCGGGTGCATCTGTCTCGTTGTTCGGGGCATCCGTGGTATTTTCGTCCGAGCCCTCGTCCGGTTCGTTGTCACCGAGACAGCCCGCAATCGTCGAGGTCACAACAGTCCCGGCGATCCCGAGAAGCGTTCGGCGTTTCATTGCACCAGATGACAGCCCCACCGGCCATGAACCTGACGGTTAGGTTACTCGTCCGCAGAGAGAAGCTTTCAAGCGGGTGGTTGCCGAATCCATTGTCATGTACGACCGGATCAAGGGATTTCGTGATTTCTATCCAGAAGAAATGCAGTCCCGCAGGCAAGTGATGGACACCGTCGAGTCTGTCGCCCGACGCCACGGCTTCCGCGAAATCGGAACGCCAGCGCTCGAATCGGCCGAGATGTACGCCGACAAGAGCGGCGAAGAAATCCTCGAAGAACTCTATTCCTTCGAGGACAGGGGCGGTCGACAGGTCGCGCTCACTCCGGAACTCACGCCGACAGTGGCGCGGATGGTCGTCGCCCGCCAGCAGGAACTCTCGAAGCCAATCAAGTGGATGTCGACGCGGCCGTTCTGGCGCTACGAACAGGTCCAGCAGGGCCGATTCCGGGAGTTCTACCAGACCAACATCGACATCTTCGGCTCCTCGGAACCGACGGCCGACGCCGAGGTGCTCGCCGTCGCCGCCAACGCCCTCACCGAACTCGGACTCACCGGCGAGGACTTCGATTTCCGTGTCTCCCACCGCGATATTCTCGGCGGCCTCCTCGATTCCTTCGAGGGCGTCATCGACACAGAGGAGGCGATTCGAGCAGTCGACAAGCGGGCTAAAGTCGACGCCGACGAATACACCGAACTGTTGCAGGACGCCGGACTCACCACGAGTCAGATCGACGATTTCGACGCGCTGCTGGAAACCGACGAGGATGGGCTCGACGAACTCGTCGACTTTGCAGGGACGGACCGCGTGGAGGCGGCCGTCGAGAATCTGCAAGCAGTGCTGGATGCGACAGCAGATCTGGGCGTGCGGGAGTACTGCACGCTCTCGCTGACGACCGCCCGAGGGCTGGATTACTACACGGGCGTCGTCTTCGAATGCTTCGACTCGACGGGCGAAGTCTCCCGGTCGGTCTTCGGCGGCGGCCGCTACGACGACCTGATCGAGGGCTTCGGCGGCCAGCCCACCCCTGCGGTTGGGTTCGCGCCGGGCTACGCCACGCTCAGTCTGCTCTGCCAGCGCGCGGGCATCTGGCCGGAAGAAGAACTCTCGACGGATTACTACGTCCTACAGGTCGGGGACACCCGAGACGTGGCATCTCGGATCGCTCGCGAACTCCGGGCAAACGGACATATCGTCGAATCGGACGTTGCGGGTCGATCCTTCGGCGCACAGTTGGATTACGCCGACAGCATCAACGCCGAAACGGTCGTCATCGTCGGTGAGCAGGATCTCGAAAACGACGAGGTGACGCTCAAAGAGATGGACAGCGGCGACCAAGTGGCAGTTCCGGTCGACTCCTTCCCGGGCGAACACGACGCGCCGACGTTCGAGGACTTCGAGTAGCCGACTCAGTCCGCCGCCGTCACAGCCTCGTCCGCGTCGATTGTCTCGTCGGTGGCGGCGTCGTCGGCGCTGATCGGATCGGCAGCGAAGCAGGCGCGGTCACTCCAGACGAAGTAGACGTACGGCGTTTTCGCGACAAGATCGATATACGCGATAACCATCGCCGTCCCGACCGCCGAGACGTAGCCGAGTCCCGCCGGACTGGCAACCCACAGGGCGGGGTACGCCAGCCAGAGCAGTCCGACGTGATTCTGCAGGACTTTGAACAGTCGGTATCGTTCGCGGTTCTCGCGGGCGTACCGCGGGAAGACTACGTAGAGAATTGCCAACAGGACGACGTGGAACCCGCCGGAGATGGCGAAGCCGATCCAGGTGGCGAGTCCGGTCGCCAGCGTTGCAGCGAGACCCACGGAGATCATCAATGCGTCCGCGGCACCGACGCCGATGATCCACTTCCGGGGCGCACCGGCGACGTAGCCGACGTAGCCGACCAGAAGCGGTGTCGTGACGATCCAGTCGAGATACCGGAACAGGTAGACTTCGTTGCCGCCGACAGTGACGACGCCGATTTCGGCCGCCATCAGAATGTACGAGAACGCTGCGAACCCGGGGATGATGAACAGCCAGGCGAACTTCCCTCGCGAGGCTTCGACCCGGTCGCTTTGCATCAGCGCGTAGACGATGCCGACGCCGGCGAGCAGTCCTAGCGCGCTGATAGCGTACGAAACCGTGATCGCCAGTTCTGCCATTATCGCTCACCTCCGTCGGAGACGACCGTCGAGTTCGGTGTGTGCGCCTCGTCGAGGCGGAACCGGGAGAGTTCGGTCACGAGATCCTCGGCGTTGCGCTCGAACTCGTCCAGCGTCTCGGCAATCGACTCGAATCGGCTCCGCTGACTCTCGATGGAGTCGGCGACCGTCCCCGCAGTCGACTCCGCTTCCCGGCTGATCTCTGAGACCTCGTCGATCGCAGCCGCGGTCTGCTGGACCGTTTGGGCCTGATCGCCGGTCGCGTCGCTGATCTCAGCGATACCGTTGTCGATCTCCTCTGTCGCATCGGCGATGGTGTCGATCTCACGGAGTGCCGACTCGACGGTATCGGTCCCGCGGTCGACGCGCTCGCGGGTCGACCGAACCGACTCGGCGGCGTCGGCGGTCTCCGCGCGAACCTCCTCGACCATTCGTGAGATCTCTTCTGCCCGTTCGCGGGTCTCTTCGGCGAGGCTTTTGACCTCGTCGGCGACGACGGCGAACCCGTCCCCGGCGTCGCTACCCGCATCACCGCCGGCTCGAGCGGCCTCGATAGAGGCGTTCAACGCGAGCATGTTCGTCTGGTCGGCGATTTCGTTGATCACTTCGACAATTTCGGTGATCTCTTCGGTACTGTCGGTCAGCGACTCGATCTGTTCGACCGCCTCGGCGGTCTCTTCCTCGATGGCTTCCATCTCCTCGATGGCTTCGTTCGCGGCCGTGCGTGCCTCCTGACTCGCCGCCGTTGCGCTGTCACTCGTCGCAGACAGATCGTCGGTCGTCGCCGCAATCTGCTGGGCGGCGGCCGACATATCGTCGATGTCCTGCGCGACCGCCTCCAGTCGCTCACGCTGTTCTTTCGAGTCCGCCGCGATGTCGCCGGTCGTCTCGACGGCCCGGTCGACCGTCGATTCCGCCTCGTCGGTCAGCCGAACGAGTTCGTCGGCGTCGCGCTGAATATCACCGGCGAAGGCGTTGACTGCCGACAGTGCTGTTTCGAGGTCTTCCATCGTGTTGTTGAACTCCCGACCGATGGTCTCCATCGCGTCGTGTTCGGTGTCCACGTCGATCCGCGTCGAGAGATCACCGTCGGCGGCCTGTTGCATCGCCTGTGCGTATCGCTGGGCCGTTCGCTGGTAGGCCTCGGCGAGTTCTGTCGCCTCTTGCTCGGCCTCTTCAGCCTCTTGGAGTGCCTGTTCAGCCCGTTGCTGTTCGTTCTGCGCCTCAGCACGAGCCTTTTCGACTGTGCCGATCTGTTCAGCCAGTGAGTTACGCATCACGTCGATAGCGTCGTAGAGACGACCGAACTCGTCGGTCCGACTCGATCTGAGCTCCGTATCGAGATTCCCCTCGGCAATCGACTTCGACAGCCGTTCGAGTTCGACGACCGAGGCAATCGTATTCGTTCCGGTGACGGAACCAAGTGCCAGCAACCCTGCCCACGTCATCATAATCGTTGCCGCTGCACTTCCCGTTACGAGTCCAACAGCGGTTACCATCCCGCCTGTGATCGCGTATCCCAAAACGAGTTTAATTCCGTACGAACTTCGTATCGGGTTTGACATGTAAGAGTGTATGCTGTTCCACGAATAAACGTTCGCAAGCAGTTATTATGTCTGATAACCGCAATACTCCGAATCCACAGAGATTAGGAGAAGAATGATAGACTTATGATAACAAAACGGTTGGTCGTCGAGCGGAAATCGATCAGCAGTCAGGAATCGCCAGTTCGGAAGGAGTAATCGAGCGTGTGAGCCGAGTGTGTCAACGATCCCATCGAGATGATGTCGACACCGGTTCGGGCGTAGGCGGGAACGTCATCGACGGTGATACCGCCGCTGGCCTCGGCGAGGGTGTCTGCTGGCAGCAGGTCTGTTCCGCGAGCAGTGTCCTCCGGCGAGAGGTTGTCGAGGAGCACAATATCAGCACCGGCCTCGGCCGCCCGCGGTCCCTCTTCTGGCCGTTCGACCTCGACTTCGATTTTCGTGGCGAAAGAGGTTCGCTCGCGGAAGTGTGCGATGGCTTCGTCCATCCCCATCTCCGCGATGTGGTTGTCCTTGACCATCACCATATGTGAGAGGTCGAGGCGATGGGTGTCGCCACCACCCGCAGCGACGGCGCGTTTCTCGATTCCCCGGAGACCGGGCGTCGTCTTTCGTGTGCCGGCGATCCGTGGTGGGTCGATACCGGCCGACTGTACCGCGTCCTCGGCGGCATCGACAGCCTCGCGCGTTCGCGTCGCGACACCGGAGGCGTGACCTGCGATGTTGACCGCAACGCGTTCGCCGCGAAGAACCGCTCGCGCGGAGCCAGACACTCGAAGGACAGTGTCACCGGCCTCGATTCGGTCACCCGCCTCGACGAGTGGTTCGGCGTCGACATCGAGATACGAAAAGACGGCTTCTGCGGCGTCGAGTCCGGCTGCCACGCCGGATTCCTTGGCGACGAGTCGCCCCTCGGTGTCACCGGGGACGTGGTTGGTCACGTCGTGGTGGCCGAGATCCTCTTCGAGCCAGCGTTCGACCTGACTCGTCGGGATCATTGTTCGGCGGCTGATTCGACCGCCTCGCTCTCGTCCTCCTCGACGAGGTAGTGACAGCCGACCGACCGCTCGTTCTCGGCGGCCGCCCGCGAGATGAGCAGCGAGACGACCGACGCCGACCGGAGTTCGTACAGCGACCGCGAGGTCCGCGTTCGGACGTAGGCATCGACCTCGCCTTTGAGTCGGCGGAGGACAGACTGCGAGCGTTTGAGACCGCTTGGCGTCCGTTCGATGCCGACCATCTCGTCCATCACGCGGCGCAGGCGGCGGAACTTGTCACGTGCGAAGTTGCCGGGCAGGTCGGGGTCACGTTCGAGCAACTCCGGCGGTTCGATCCGGTCGATATCGTTGCCGACGGCGTCCTCGCCGGCGCGCTGGCCCCAGACCAACCCCTCCAAGAGGGAGGTGCTGGCCAGCCGGTTCGCGCCGTGGACGCCGGTTCGGGCGCACTCCCCGACGGCGTAGAGGTTGTCGAGTGTGGTTCGGCCACGGTCGTCGACGACGACGCCGCCACAGAGGAAGTGCTGGGCGGGGGCGATTGGAATCCCCTCGGCCCAGTCGACGCCGTGGTCGGCACATTTCTCTGCGAGGTCCGGGAACTCGGCTTCGAAGTCGAGATCCGACACGTCGAGTGTCACCTCGCCGGTCTCCTCGCGTTCGGTTTTGACCGCTCGGGCGACGACATCCCGCGGTGCGAGTTCGGCGTCCTCGTGGTACTCGGGCATGAACCGCTCGCCGTCGCCGTTTCTGAGGAGTCCGCCCTCGCCGCGGACCGCCTCGCTGATCAGGAAGGTTCCCGAACCGGTGTGACACGCGGTCGGGTGGAACTGAACGTACTCCATGTCGTCGACATCGGCACCCGCGAGCGCCGCCATCGCGATACCGTCACCGGTCGCCGTGTCAGGGTTGGTCGAGCGAGGGTACAGCGCACCGATGCCGCCGGTTGCGAGGATGGTCGACCCGGCAAAGGTCGGCGCCCACTCGCCATCCTGTTCGAGAATCGCACCGTAGACCTGGCCCTCGTGGCGGATCAGTTCGAGCGCCGCCGTATCTTCAAGCACCGTGATATCGGTCTCGTCGGCGACGTAGTTCAAAAAGGGGACGTGGATATGCTTGCCAGTCTCGGCGTTGACGTGGAGGATACGCGGCTCGTCGTGGGCAGCCTCCTGTCCGAAATCGTATCCCTCGCCGTTGGTATCGAACTCGATCCCGACGGTATCGACGAGCACGTCAGTGACCGTTTCCGTCGCATTCTCGACGAGCACCTCGATTGCTTCGGGGTCGGCAGTGCCGGCGGAGGCGTCGAGGATATCCTGTTTGAACTGCTCGGGGTCGTCGCGGGTAACGGCGATGCCGCCTTGGGCCCACCACGTCGAGGCCTGTTCCGGTCGCTCGGCCTTCGTGGCGAGGGTCACGTCCGCGCCTGCTTGATCGGCCGCCAGCGCCGCCGAGAGACCGGCGATCCCTGTGCCGACGACGAGGACATCTGTTTCGCGTTCGTTCATATTTCGAGCATGCGGTCGAGTGCGACCTGCGCGAGTTCTTTCTCTTCGGGCGCGACGTCGATGACGTTGCGCTCGCGGCCCTCGGTCAGTTCTTCGAGCACCCAGGCCAGGTAGTTCGGATCGATCTGGCGCATCGCGTTGCAGTCCATACACGCATCGCCACAGAGCGGCACAACGTTGACCTCGGGATGCCAGCGATTCAGGTGGTTCGTCAGGTGAATCTCGGTGCCGATGGCCCACGTATCGCCGGGATCTGCCTCCTCGACAGTCTGGCAAATCGTCGACGTAGAGCCGACAACATCTGCGGCTTCGACGACCTCACGTCGGCATTCGGGGTGAACGACGACGTTCGCGTCCGGGTAGTCCTCTCGTACCTGCTCGATGTGGTCGGGACGGAACCGCTCGTGGACCTGACAGTAGCCCTCCCAGAGGATGATGTCGTTATCGACGACCTTGCTCGTGTCCTTGCTCTCGGGGTCCCACGGGTCCCACTCGACAGTTTCGTCTTCCATGCCGAGACGGTGGGCCGTATTCTCTCCGAGGTGTTTGTCGGGGAGAAAGAGAACCTTGTCACCCTTGTCGAAGGCGTACTCGAAGGCCTTGTGGGCGTTCGAGGAGGTGCAGACCAGACCGCCCTGCTCGGCGCAGAAGGCCTTCAGGTCTGCGTAGGAGTTCATGTACGTGATCGGGATGATGTTCTCGTCGGTCTCGGCGGTAATCTCCGCCCAGGCGTCGTCCACTTGCAGGGCTTCGGCCATCCCCGCCATCGGACAGGACGCTTCCATGCTCGGCAGGATCACCGTCTGGTCGTCGTCGGTGATTATGTCGGCCGACTCGGCCATGAACGTCACGCCGCCGAAGATCACGTACTCGGCGTCGGCGTTGGCGGCCTCCTTGCTCAGTTGGTAGGAGTCGCCGACGAAATCGGCGTGTTCGACGATTTCTCGGCGCTGGTAGTTGTGGCCCAGGATCACCACGTCGTCACCGAGTTCCGCCAGCGCGGCCTCGATGCGCTCGGTGCGCTCGTCTTCGTCGAGATCGCGGTAGTGGGCCGGCAACTGCTCCAGATTGTCGTATTTGAAAAGGCTCAGGTCAGTCTCGAACGCCGCAGTTTCCATCTCTGGCACACTGTGTCACCTTGTGATTAGTCTATAAGAGATCGTCTTTGAAAAGATTTTGTATTCAATAAGCCGAAAGCGTAGCTAAGGATATTCAGTTCGAGATATTGATTGAAAAATTCTTGCAAATAACCCACACCCAGTGGCGGAACGCTTGCGTTTCTGTATTCCAACTGCTGATTGTTCTTAAATGTTTTTAATTATACAGGGATCGGGAGACGAGAGGAGTCCTCAGTCGTCGGTTTTGAGCGTTTCGAGGTAGGCGTCGAGCATCTCCCGTGCGTGTCCAAGCCACTCAGTCTCGGACCCGGTCGAGCGGAGATAGAGCCCACCTTCGAGCATGACGTACAGTGTTGCGGCCACGTGATCCGGGTTGACATCCTTGAGAGTCCCTTCTTCGACTCCTTGTTCGATCAGCGTGGCGAGTCGTTTGCGGGCCATCCGATCGACAGTATCGAAGTACTCCTTGATTTCGGGATTGCGAGCGGCCTGCATACGGAGTCCGAGATAGACACAGTCCAGCCCCTCCGGCCTGATGTCGTCGAGGGTGATCCCGTTGGCTGTCTCCCCCAAAAAAACGAGATCCAGCGACCACTCCAGCCTCGTGACGGGATCACCCGCTGGATCCAGCAGAATTTCTTCCATATACCACTCCAGGAGTTCCCGCGCGTACTCCATCAGTAGGTGCTGTTTGTCGTCGAAATGGTGGTAGATCGTGGATTTACTCAGCGTCGCCTCGTCGGCGATCTGCTGAATCGAAAGATCGGAGAAGCCGTGTTCGATGTGCGCAACGTAGGTCGCACGGAAGATCTCTTCCCTGCTCGTGGCCGAGTCGGCGAACGGTTCCGCTGGAAGGGACATGCTGACCGACTATTCGGTCGGTTCGTACTTAAATCACCGACTGAGTCGATTGAGTGGACAGTGTCCATTAGTTTTTTAACCTGACCGAATGTTCGTTCGAGTATGCAACCGAACGTTCGTTCGGGAACGGCGGTGATGCAGTCGTGAGTATCGAACGCCTCGTGGCAGGAATCAGCCGGCACAGACGGCTCCTGATCGTGCTGTTTCTGGCGCTGACTGGTGGGTTCGCTGTCAGTGCAACGACGGTCGAACAGACCGAGGGATTCGGTGGGTTCCAGACCGAAAGCGAAGCCTCGGATGCTCTGAACTACATCGAGGGGAACTTCTCGGCGGAAGCGAACGCGACGACTGCGCAGGTAATCATCCGAGGCGAGAACGTTCTCGACCGCGAGACGCTGACGGAGACACTCGCCTACCAGCAGGATCTTCGCCGAAACGAGACCGTCAACGCGACACTCACTGACGACCCCTTCGGCTCCGTCGCGAACGCGGTGGCGGTCGCGGCGATCCAGCGCGAGCGAGGACAGCAGCTGAGAACCCGACAGCAGCGGTTGAACGAAACGGAGCGGGAACTGTCGGCGGCCCTCGATAGCATTCGGGCGGGAGACCACTCCATCGAGACGGAGTTCGCGGGAGTCCGTGCGAATACGACTGTCGAATTCTCGGACCGACAGGTCGAGACGTTCACTGACGCCGCCCGGTCGCTCCGGACCGCGGAAAACGAGTCGGCGATCACGGCGGCATATCGGCAGGGAACCGTCGGCGTGCTCGCCCCCGAGTACGAACGCCTCGACGAGCGGCGTCAGCGGCTCGATTCCGGACTCGATCCTTCACTGGCGGACCAACGTCGACAGCTCTCCGAGATGGACGATACAGAGATCGAACAACTCGTCTCGACAGTTCTGGACGCTGAGAACAACGAACTGCTGTCGTTGATGCCCTCGGGATACGAGCCCGGAGAGACGGAGGCGGAAGCGACGGCACTGCTGGTCACGCAGGACACCGGCGGGGAGTACATCGCCCCAGATACCGCGCCCGACTCGATTATCGACGCCCAGTACGAGATGCGAGCGATCGGCGAGCAGCGATCGGGGGAATATCTGGTCTTCGGGAGCGGGATCACGGCAAACGAGATCAATAGTGCGATCAGCGATAGCCTCTCGGTCGTCGGTCCGCTGGCGCTTCTGTTCGTGATGGTCGTGCTGACGATTGCTTACCGCGATCCGGTCGACATCCTGCTCGGATTCGGCGGCATCGTGGCAGTGCTCATCTGGACGATCGGCTTCATGGGGCTGGCGAACATCGAGTTCAGCCAGATATTCATCGCCGTCCCGGTGTTGTTGATCGGTCTCTCGATCGATTACGCGATCCACGTCTTCATGCGCGGTCGTGAGGCCCGAACCGGGACCGAGCGATCGGTTGAAGAAGCGATGTTCACGGGGCTTGCGGCGGTCGGCTTCGCGCTCGTGTTGGTCACGGTCACCGCGGCCGCCGGCTTCCTCTCGAACGTCGTCAGCCCGTTGCCGCCGATCCGGAAGTTCGGGATCGTCAACGCCTTCGGCATCGTCGCCGCGCTCTGCCTGTTCGGGGTGCTCGTGCCGGCGCTGAAAGTCGAGATCGACACCGCACTCGAACGGCACGGAATCGACCGTCAAAAGAGCGCCTTCGGGACCAGCGGCCTGCTCGAACCGGTGATGCGGACAGGCGAGATTCTCGCACGGCGCGGACCCGCTGTCGTTCTCGCGGTCGTGTTGGTGATCAGCCTCGCCGGCGCCTACGGCGGGACGCAGGTCGATACGACCTTCGACACCGACGAGTTCATGCCCGACGAGCCGCCGCGCTGGACCGACAACCTCCCCGACTCGCTCCAGCCAGCGGAGTACTCGGCGAAAAGTACCATCGAGTATCTCGACGAGACCTTCCTCAGACAGAGCAAACAGGCGCAGATACTCGTCGAAGGCGATCCGACAGATCCCGCGTTCCTCGAAGCGGTCCATACCGGAGAGCAACGGGCGGCGAACACGACGACGACTGCGGAACTCCCGAACGGTGCGCGCGCCGTTCAGGGGCCGGTCGAGACGATGCAGCAGGTGGCAGCCACCGACGCGCAGTTCAACGAGACGTTCACCGCGGCGGATACGGACGGCGACGGCGTCCCGGAAGAGAACCTGACGGCGGTCTACGACGCGCTGTTCGACGCGGACGAGGGGGCAGCGACAGTGCTCCACCGCGCCGACGGTGAGTACGAGTCGGCGCGGATCATCACCGTCGCGAACGGCGACGCGACCCAGGGAGAGATCACGGAGGAGATGCGGGCCGTCGCAACTGCGGTCGAGAGCGAGGAGACGACGGCGACGGCGACCGGGCAGCAGACCGTCCTCAACTACATCATCGAACAGAATATCCTCGAAACGGTCGTCCAGAGTCTTCTGGCGACGTTACTTTCGGTCGGGCTGCTCCTGATGGTCGTCTATCGGCTGACCGAGGGTAGCGCTACGCTCGGTCTCGTCACTACCGCGCCCGTCGTCCTAGCGTTGAGTTGGGTCCTCGGGACGATGTACGTCCTCGGGATCGGCTTCAACTCGATCACCGGAATGATCACCAGCCTCACCATCGGGCTGGGAGTCGCCTACAGTATCCACGTGAGCCAGCGGTATCGGCAGGAACTCGATCAAAGAGAGTCCGTCTGGGAGGCGCTCCGGACGACGGTGACCGGCACCGGCGGTGCGCTGCTGGGGAGTGCAGCGACGACAGCCGGCGGCTTCGGGGTACTCATGCTCGCGTTCTTGCCGTCGCTCCAGCAGTTCGGATTCATTACGGCGATTTCGATCCTCTATGCTTTCCTCGCGAGCGTGCTCGTCTTGCCGACGCTGCTCGTCGTCTGGACGCGTCTGGCTGGTCCAAAGTGGGCCCGGACAGAGTTGCGCACGAGGGCAACGAGTGCGGAATCGGTGCCAGATCCGTCTGACGACGACTGATCCAGCCCCGTTCAGTTCTCCGCGGAAAAAGTCGTGACGAACTTCGAGAGTCCCTCGACCTCCGGGATGGAGTCGTACGGTCGATCCACGACGAGATCACCGGCCGTCTGGCTGCCGACACCCGGAATCGCTTGCAGTTCGTCCATCGAGGCGCTGTTGACATCCAGCGGGTAGGGGACGCCCGTGATCGAGCGATAGCCGTGGTCGGTCACCGCCACGTCGACGATCTCGCCGAGCGGTCGCTCGCCCGGAATCGCGACCAGCAGCGGGTAGGTCCCGAGTTGGCGACCGAAGGTCTTGCCGTCCTGGTGGTACTCCAGATGGACGTCCTCCAGCACAGTGCCGGGCGGCGCGACGCGCTTCAGCATCGGGTTGTCGATCTCCTCGCGGATCTCCTGTTTGTACTGCTTGAACAGTTTCTTGTGGTCGTGAGCGATCTCCGCGCCAGTCTCAGACATCTCGGTGCCCTCGAAGGCCATCACCTGCCGGATGTTGATCCGTCGCAGCATCAGCCCCTCGTCGTAGACGCGCTGGAGGAACTCCCGGTTGTGCCTGAACGACTCCTTGCGTTCACCCATGAGGCCGTGGACGAGGTTGATCCCCGGCAGGAGTTTCGGAAGCCGCTGAGCAGCGTCGGAGCCGAAATTCGGTGCCGTGTCGGGGTCACCACCCGGCCGCCAGCCACCCTCCTCGTTGACGATTTTCACCGCCTCGAAACACTCCTCGGCGGAGACGTTGAGGTTGTTCTGTTCCTGTACCACCGGGTCGGCCGATTCCAGGCCGAACGCCGCGGTGTCGCCGGGCGTGTTGTGCTCGGCGATGATCCGGATGCCCTCGCGGGATTTCTCCGGCCACCGGACGATGGTGATCGGGTTCATATTGTCCAAATGCAGCGTCCGGAGGTCCGGAACCACCTCACGGATCCCAGTGTACAGTTCTCGGAGTGCCTCGGGATTCGGGGCTTCGCCGTCCCCGCCGTAAGCGAGAATATCGGCCTGTCGACCGAGGCGGAAGTCCCGGACGCCGTGGTCGGCGAGCGCTTCGACTTCGCCGACGACGGAGTCAGGTTGGCGGAAACTCGGATCCGCGCCGTAGAGCGGTTCCGTACAGAACGAACAGCGGTACGGACAGCCACGGGAGGTCTCCATCTCGCAGATCAGATACTCGGGATGGTTGGGATGCTGTTCGACGACGAAAGCCCCCTGCTGGGCCCAGCGAGTGATCTCCTCGTTGTCTCGCATCCGGTTGCCGAAGCCTTCCATCCCGCCGTGGACCAGATCGTAGGCTGCGGCCTCGATATCACCCTTGGCGACGAAATCGTAATCCAGATCGTCGCGTTCCATATCCTGTGCGCCCTCGTTCGAGTCGCCGACGCCGAAGCGGACCGGTCCGCCCATCAGCGTCGTTCCCTCGGCGGTCCAGGCCAGCCGTTTGACCTCGTCAGGTTCGGCGGGCGTCCCGCCGACGTACTTGCCGGGGACGGTCATCCCGCCGACGTAGATCATGAGGTCGGCCTCTTCGACCTGCTGCCAGCGCGCGCGTTCCTCCCGGAGGGCGTCGATGGTGAGATAGGTGATCGATTCCTCGTCGACCCCGGCGTCGACCAGCGCCCCGGCAGTGTACCGAGGGTACGTGGAAATGTACGGCGGCACGCCGAAGTGTGCCGGCTCGTCGACGTAGCCGTCGACGATTGTCACGTCGAGAGTAGCCGGGTCTTGCATGCCACAGCGTACCCGTTCGATCCTCAAAACCTCCTCGGTCGGTGACCCCGACGAATCCACCGCTCTCGGCCGACAGTTCGACACCTGCACCAGAACACCGAAAATGGAGTCTGGCAAATCGGTTGGTAATGTCTCTCCCGGACCCCGAGGAATATCCTCGTCGTGATTACCTCCGCGGGCCAGTCGCTGCATTTCATGTTCATGATCTGGGACGCGCAGACGGAGCAGTTGCTCCCGGTCAACGTCGCCGGGCCGATGCGGGTATACAATGACGAGTCGCTCGTCGGTCGGCCGGGGAGACCCTGGCCGATGATCTCTCAGGGGATGGGCTTTCACTTCGGCGACAATCGGCAGTTTGCGAGCGATGGACACAGCGGATCACTTCCCGAAGAGGGGACCTACGAGGTCGAACTTCAGTTGCGCCCGATCAACGATTCCGTCGTCCGCAAGACCGGACAGTTCGCGGGGCGATTCGAGGAGACGGTCACAGCGACGTTCGAGTTCGAGTTCACTCAGGAGAAACTCGAAACGGTCAACGAGCGGACCGAGACGTTCGACGAGCAGCGGCGCGGGTCCGCTGCCGCGGCGGAACCAATGAGTGGCGGCAAGATGGGCCGGAATATGCCGGCGATGGTGCTGCCACCCGCCGAGGAGTATCCCGGGGAACTGCTGGGCCAGTCGGTCGACGGCAACCCCCCGAACAGCCACGACGCGGAATTTGTCGTCTCGTATCTCGACGACTCCCGGCTTGCACCCGACGACACTGGGTACCTGCTCGTCTCCCCCCGGACGCCGTACAACCGGATTCCACTTCCGGAAATCACCCTCTCTGTCGAGGGAGTCGTCGACGGCGAACTCACCGAGACGATCGACGACGAACTCGGCCATCATTACGGGATTCCGGCCGATCTCGGCGAGTCTGCGTCGTTCGATCTCGTCGTCGATTCGCCGCCACAGGTCGCACGACACCGAGGATATCAGACGGCGTTTCTGAATATGCCGCCGATGTCGATCGAACGATGATCGACTCAGCCAGACCGACGGTCGGGCGCGAACAGCGTCAACCCGCCAAACATGATTCAGTATCGAACCATGAGTAACGATACAATGGTACAGTCTCGTCGAACAGTCCTCGGAAGCTGTCTCTCCGCGATTGCGTTCGGGGTAGCTGGCTGTGTCGGTGACTCCGAGGAAACAGACGACGAGCCCGACGAGCGCGGCGAGGGTCCCGAAACGCTGCAGGCAGGAAATCGCGTCCTCAACTCCTCGTTCCCGATGGAAGTCTACGATCCTGAGACTGACACGCGACTGGTCCAGATCCACTGGCACGGCCAAAGGTCGAACAGTCACTGGCACCAGCAGCCACTCGACGTGCCGCTGGATCGCTGGGAAACCTACGAGATGCGCGCGCTGGATCGCGACGGGGAAATCATCCAACTCGGAGAGCAACAGCCCCTCCAGTTGGTGATGGTCCGGACCGAGGAGACGCCGGAGGATCTCCTCGAAAAGGAGATCGACGGAAACATGATCGACATCCGCGGCCGGAATCCCGGGCGCGGTGAGTACTCCTTCCGACTTGTCAGTGGAAATCAGATCGAATGGGAGTCGCCGCTGGTGCAACTACGCGTCGAGTAGTGCGGTGCGACGTGGACGGCTGCACGCAAGGACGCCGTCAGCTTCGTTCTGCCAGGATTTTGTCGATAATTCGACCACTGGAGAGCAGTTCGTTGTCGCCGGCTTCGCGGCCGGAGACTCGTTCGACAGTACAGCCGATACCGCGGTCGGCGAGTTGGGCTTCGAGTTTCTCGATATCGTGGTGTTGATCGTGACCCAGCGCGATCACCGACGGCTCGATCTCCTCGATCGGCACGAAGATGTCCTCGGGGTCGCCGAGTCGGGCGTGATCGACCGGGTCGAGTGCCTCGACCATCTCGACGCGCTGTGCGCCGGGGACGACCGGATCGGGTTTGTGAGTCACATTGTTCGCCCGAGCGATGATGACGTGCAGTTGCTCGCCCATCGCTTTGGCCTCACGAAGGTAATGAACGTGACCGGGATGGAGGATGTCGAAGGTTCCCTGAGCAACGACCCGGTTCATCGCCGGTCACCCGGTCCCCGAATCCCGTCGGACTGGCTGCTATGAGCACGATCAAATATACCGTCGGGACAGTGTCCCCGAAGGCATCGCATGGAGTGAGGTCGGGTCTGCCGCCTTCTAAGGGTTCCGAATAGGCGCGCCGACAGATCGAAGCTTAAAAACCTGACAGTGTCCTACGTGGTGTATATGTCTACACCCAATGGTACCGGGGATGACGGTACCGACTTCGAGCGGTCGACGGTCGTCTACGATCTCGATTCACAGTGCGGAGTAGAGGACGTCGAAGAGGGGAACAAGTATCACGCGACGGTCAACGGTGTCGTCGAGTACGGCGTTTTCGTGGATATCTCGGAGGCGCTCTCCGGACTCGTCCACAGCTCGAATCTGATCGGCACCTACGATGTCGGTGACGACCTGATCGTCGAACTCGATGCGGTCCGCGAGGACGGCGATATCAGTTTCATCGAGGTACAGGTCGCCGAGTACGAGACGAAACCCGTCGGACCGGGGACGCAGGCGACGACGGTCGACTTCGAGGAGATCGCCGGTGAGGATGTCCACCTCGACGGCCAGGTCGTCCAGATCAAACAGACCGGGGGGCCGACGATTTTCCAGGTCCGTACACCCGACCGGGTCGTCCCGTGTGCCGCCTTCGAGGAGGCCGGCGTTCGAGCCTACCCCGAGGTCGACCTCGATGACTTCGTGCGGGTCACCGGAACCGTCGAGCGCCGAAACGGTGCCTACCAGCTCGAAGCCGACGAAGTCACGGTCCTCTCCGGCGAGGACGAGGCAGAGGCCGAAGCCGCAGTGACCGGAAGCGACGCAATCGGCGCGGCGGATGTCGAGCCGCTGGTCGAGTGGCCGGCCTTCGAGAAGCTCCACGACGACCTGCAGGCGGTCGCGACGCGACTCCGCGAGACCGTTCTTTCGGGTCGCCCGATCCGGATTCGCCACCACGCCGACGGTGACGGCCTCTGTGCCAGCGTCCCGCTGCAGTACGCCCTCGAACGGTTCATCGAGCAGACGTGGGAAGACCCGGAGGCCCCACAACATCTGCTCAAACGGCTGCCGAGCAAGGCACCCTTCTACGAACTCGAAGACGTGACCCGTGATCTCAACTTCGCCTTGGAGAACCAGACCCGCCACGGGCAGAAGCTTCCCCTCTTTTTGATGCTCGACAACGGGAGCACAGAGGAAGACACGCCGGCCTACCGGAATCTCGCACACTACGACGCGCCGATTCTCGTCGTCGATCATCACCATCCGGACCCCGAGGCGGTCGAGGAGTTCACCGAACACCACGTCAATCCGTATCTCCACGACGAAGATTACCGGATCACGACGGGGATGATGAGCGTCGAAATCGCCCGAATGATCGACCCCGAGGTCACCGACGAACTCCGCCACGTCCCCGCAGTGGCCGGCATCGCCGACCGCTCGGAGGGCGAGGCGATGGACGACTACCTGGATCTCGCGGGCGAGGTCGGCTACGATACCGCCGACCTCCAGGACATCGGCGAAGCGCTCGATTACGCGACCTACTGGCTGCGGTACAACGACGGCCGGGAGTTCGTCAACGATATCCTGAACGTCAACTGCGACGACCGCAGCCGTCACGAACAGGTCGTCGATCTGTTGAGCGAGCGTGCCGCTCGTGACGTCGACCAGCAACTCGACGCTGCGATGGAGCACGTCACCGAGGAAGACCTCGACAACGGCGCTCGCCTCTACCGGATCGACGTCGAACGCCACGCCCGGCGGTTCACCTACCCCGCACCCGGCAAGACGACCGGCAAGATCCACGACAAGAAGGTCGCCGAAACTGGTGATCCCGTCATCACCATCGGCTTCGGTCCCGACTTCGCCGTGCTCCGCTCGGACGGCGTTCGGCTGGATATCCCCGAGATGGTCGCCGAACTGAAAGAGGATGTACCCGGCGGTGGCGTCAGCGGTGGCGGTCACCTCGTCGTCGGTTCGATCAAGTTCGTCAAAGGCATGCGCGAACAGGTCATCGAGGCGTTAGTCGAGAAGATGGCCGACGCCGAAATCGACGAAGAACTCGGCAGTTCGGCGGTCATGCCGGAAGAAATCTGATCGCGAGAACCGACGCTTCTCGCTTGTGAACGAAGCGAAAACAGAAGACCGAATTACTCGTCGTTGCCGTCGGTGTCGTTACCGTCGCTCTCAGTTTCGTTGCCGGTACTTTCCGCTTCGATCTCTTCGTATTCGACAGCGACCCCGCTGGCCACTGGCTGGAGGTTGTAGCTGCCGGAGTTGCCGCGTTTGACCGGCGTGAAGTCGGCGGTGAACACGGTTCGGGTGTTCGCTCGAATCTCGAAGGCCGCGTTGAATTTCAGCGGTGCGTTGCCGGGCACTTCGACCGTCGCCGACTCACCGTTTTCGAGCGTCGCCTCGACACCGTCGGTATCCAACTGCAGGTAGCCGTGCTCACCGACTGTGAGTTCCCGCTCGTCGATGAGCTGCGTATTGTCACCCTGCAACTCGACGAGATCCGCTTGCTGCGGCTCGTCGAATTCGAGATACTCTCGCTCACTCTCTTCGCCGCCCTCGGTCTCTTCGTCGTCCGCGGAGCCGTCTTCAGTCTCGTTTTCGGCACCCTCGGTCTCGCTGGCGGGACCGAGCCAGACGCCGACGATAGTGACGACACAGGAGTCGAAGTCGGCGATGTCGCCGGGTTGGTCGGTCACTGCTGTTGCGAGGGTCCCCGTCTGTGCGACCACGCCACCGCGGTTACAGCCGGCGATACCGGCCACGCCGGCCGCGCCCAGTCCCGCGAGATAGCTCCGTCTATCCAGATGATGGTCTGTCATAGTTATAATTAATTATGAAATTACTGCGTATAACAGTTGGTTATTAGGCCGAGTCGCCGTCGGTCGTATCCTCGTCTGCGCTGGTCTCGCCAGCATCTTCATCTTCTGCACTGTCGTCCGCAGCCTCCTCGGCAACATCGCTGTCGGATTCGTCGGTAGCGGCACTGTCGGCGTCCGCAGCAGCATCGTTCTCGTCGGTCGATTCGCCGTCAGCGGCTTGTTCGCCGCCGCCAAGGGCGTTTTGCAGTGTCTCACCGAGGTCTGCAATCGTTCCGTCGAGGAACGATTCGATTGACTTGTGGATCTCACTGACGTGATCCGGAACCTGTTCGGGGGGTCCGTCACTCGGACCGACCGAGGTGTTGCCCGCGCGGTCCGCGCGCTTGTCGTCCTGTTCAGACTGGGCGTCTTCCGCAGCAGACTGCTCGTCTGCGTCCGCGGCCTGGTCGGCGGCCTCTGACGGAACACCGTCATCCACGGGTGCGTTATCTGCGCTCATCTCTCCAGGGCCGGCCGCGCTGACAGCGGCGACGCCGCCGAGCAGCATGACGGATCCGACCACGATTGCGAGTAGTTTTGGTGCGCTCATTGCATCCCAGACTGGGCGAGCGAGCCACATAAGGGGGAAAGACAGTTGCCGTAAATGAATTGTTCAGGCCCTTACAATACGATTTAAACGGATTTGAACCAAACTTTGGGAGGGGAGTGAACGACCACGAACGACGCGTGGCCGGGGTGCTCTCGGCCCGATGCCGCTCGCGCGGCGAGATCAGGTACGCACCGATTGGTCTTCGAGGCTCGACTGACTGCGTTTGGACCGGGACTCGAAGGTGAGCGTCCGGAGTCCGAGCCCCGCAAGCACGACAGCGAAACAGACTGCGATGATCAGTCCGACCGGAACTGCCCGGGGAGACTCCGTCGACGCTGCGGCCTCCCAGTCGGCGGCAAAGACCCGGCCGAAATACGAGGCCACCCCGTCGCTTTCGATCAACAGGGCCGCCTCCCTGTTGTTCTGGAGGGAGTTGTTGTTCCAGTTGATGCTCCCGACGACGGTGGTATCCCCGTCGACGATCAGCCCCTTCGCGTGGATTTTCTCGTAGCGCTCGCCGGGGTCGGCGACGCGGATCTCTACCGGGAGATTTTCGGCTGCGGCCCGCTCGGTGAGCGAGCGCCGGAGTCGTTCGTTCTCTTCTTCGACGTACCACGCGCCGCTCAGCAGGATTTCGACTTCGACGCCACGCCTCGCGGCATCGAGCACGGCCTGCAGGAGTGGAAACGATTCGTCGCCGATGCTGACCTGTTTGAGCCGAATGGACGTGCTGGCGTTTTCGATGAGTTGGCGGAGACGACTCTCGGCGTTGTCCGGCGTGAGAAGCAACTCCGTCCGCTCGACTGCAAACGAGCGTGTCTCGAACTCGGCAGGATACCGCTCTGATGGGGGCTCTGTCTCGGAAGATGAGTGACTCGGTGGCGACCACACCGTCGCATCGATCCAGCCGGTGTCTGAGCGAAAGGTCTGTACGAGGCCGTCGACGATGCGTTGTTGGTCGGTGATGACAGCCCAGCCGCGACTGGAGCGGCCGCCGAGGCCACTTGGCTTCCAGTTCTCGGTCGTGACGAGCGCACGGCCGTCGACGACGGCGTATTTGGGGTGATGGAAGCGATACCTGGCTCGCTCTCCGTCGACGAGCCGGAGGTCAACCCCCGAGCGGTCCAACTCTGTAAGCGCGGCCGCTGCGGCGTCGCTCAGTCCGCCGGCTGGCGAGCCGTCGACCAGGACCCGTACCGCGACACCACGGTCGTCTGCCGCCACGAGCGCGTCGACGACAGCCTGCGAAGAGAGCGTGTAGCCGGCCAGATAGATCCGCTCATCGGCCGAATCGAGAAACTCGACGGCGCGGGTCGGTTCGTCCGGCAGGACGAACGCTTCGACCGAGCCACCGCGAGCCGTCCTGATCGGGTGATCGGTCGCACACAGCGGTCGCCAGTCGCCGGAGCCGACCCCGTAGACCTCGGCCTCGGTCGCGCTATCGTAGCTGACACGCTGGACGGCCGTCCCGTCACGGAGGAGTCGAACGTCGTCACCGCCGTTGGCCAACTGGACACGGTCGGGGAGGGAATGGACCGTTCTGTTCGTGAATCGATCAGTGAGTGCCGGGTCCGTCGAGAACGTAATTCGGGTCCGTTCGCGGAGATGGCTCCGGTTCGTCCGGTCGCCGAGAGAGACGGGACTGTCCTCGTCGAGTAACGCGAAACGACTGAGATTGGTCCCCGCGGAAAACTCGACCGTGACGAACTCCCCAGCGTCCTCGTGTGCCGCAGGATCCGGGTAGAGTTCGACGATTCGCGGGCCCGTCGAGTCGGCGCCCTGAGTATCCGAGGAGTCGGTCGCTGACGGACACACCGCTGTCGGCGACGCTTGTACCGCGTCCGGCGACGACGCGACCGCTGTCGGGAGCGCAACAGTCACGGCGAGCACACAGCACAGCAGCGCGGGCCAGCGCACGCGGCGAGTTGGCCGCGCCTTCTGATATAAACCCGAGGGCAGAAGAAGACGGAATTCAGACGGTATCGGCCGGGTCGGTGACAGTCCCCTCAACCGGGTCGACGCCGACCTGCTCACAGAGGTTCGCCAGTGGGCAGGCTTCGGGGTCGTCAAGACAGGCCGGCTTGCGGGCCGAGCAGGACTCTCTGCCGAACTGGATCATCGCGGTGTGGCCGAAGCCGCATTTCTCTGGCGGGACGGTCGCCTCCAGCGCTTCGCGAACTGCTTCGTGATCAGCGCTGGGGTCGGCCAGCCCCATCCGGCGGGCGATCCGGTGAACGTGGGTATCGACGGGGAAGACACCGCCGCGTCCGCCCGAGAAGAGCAAGACACAGTCGGCTGTCTTCGGTCCCACGCCGTCGACGGAGAGCAGCGTCTCCCGAACCTCCGCGGGGTCCCCAGCGGTCACGAACTCGTTGAACGCCTCGGCAGAGCCGTACTCGTCGAGTACCCAGTCGGCGGCCCCGATGATCTTCTTGGCTTTCTGGTTGTACAGCCCGGCCGACTGAATCGTCTCGGCGAGGGTAGCGTGGTCGGCAGCCGCCAGCGTTTCGGCCAGATCACCGCCGTCGTCGTAGCGGTCGAGCAGATTCTCGTGGGCTGGCTGGCTCGCCGTGTCGCTCGTGTTCTGGCTGAGAATGGTCCGCACCAGACACTCGAAGGCCGGGCGGCCACCGAAGGTCTCTTCCCAGTCGCTGAGTTCGCCGTCGGCTTCGATCGTCACCCCGCCGTCGTCGGGAAAGAGCATGAAATCGTCGGGGTCGAGATTGTCGTGATAGAGCGCGCCGAGGGCGTCGACGACCGCCTCCGCGCGTGTTGCTGCGGTGACTTCCTCTGTCATTGCCCACTGGTTGGAGTGTCAGCCTCTTCAACGGACCCGTCGATGGAGAGATTTGCGGTCGTCTTGCGGTCGTCTTGCGCCCGTCAGACGCCCGTCAGACACAGCATGAGTATTTAATACGGTCGAAACCGCTCATATAGGTGTGTCGACGTTTCGCTCAGATCCACTCGACGAATTAGTGATTCCGGACGGAATCCACGTCGAGGAACACGACCTCGTGACGGAAGGGGATGTCATCATCGGGAGCCAGAGCACCGTCGAATTCGGGGTCCGGGCGGCCAACGTCATCGCGGGCGAGCGGGTGGTCTTCGGCGGCCACATCGAAGCCGAGGGCGACTGCCGACTCGATATGTGGTGTGAAGTGACCGACAACGTCCTCGTCGGGGAGGACGCTTATCTCGGCGAGCGCGTACAGATCGGCGGAGGGCTGCGCGTCGCCGGCGACCTCGATATCGGCGACGATGTCGACATTGAGGAGGGATTCGACGCCAACGGTCGGATCATTATCCGCGATCCGATGCCGACCATCGTCTTCCTCTTTATGTACCTCTCCCAGCTGCTCCGCATCGGCGAGGAGGAGGCCGCCGAGCAACTCGTCGCCTCGCTCGTCGACGACGAACACGGCCAAAAGCCGGTGTTGATCCCGAAGGGAAGCCGCGTCAGCGACGACGCCTGGCAAGTTTCGACGCCGGGCCGGATCGGCGACGACTGCCGACTCCACGGCAACATCCGCGCCGAATCACTGGTCGTCGGCCGGGACAACGAGATTTTCGGCAGTCTTCGCGCACGCGAAGGAATCACTGTCGGTGCCCGGACGGAAGTCACCGGCAACGTGACGACCCGTGAGGGGACGGTCCGCATCGGTCCCGACGCAGTAATCCGCGGCGACGTTTCCGGTGAGTTCGTCGAGGTCCACCGGGAGGCGACCGTCGAGGGCGGCATCCGGGCCACCGAGGAAACCTCGATGGTCTCGGAGAACGTCATCGAGGATTCGGTCGTCCCGGAGCCCGAACCCGCGACAGATGTCGACGAGCGGGCCGATGAAGCGGTCACCGAAGAGTCCGACCGGGAACGACTCGGTCCGGAGCCACCGGAGAACTGACTGTCGGGAACCGAAAAGGCATTTCCCCGGGGCTGGAAAGAGAGTGTATGCTCTCTCTCGCGCTGGCCGGCAAGCCAAACGCCGGCAAGTCCACATTCTATACCGCGGCGACGATGGCCGACGTGGAAGTCGGTAACTATCCCTTCACGACCATCGACGCGAACCGGGGAGTTAGCTACGCCCGTACGGAGTGTCCCTGTCTCGACCGGGACCAACGCTGTGACAGCGACAACTGCCGCGACGGCAAGCGATACGTCCCCGTCGAACTGTTCGACGTGGCGGGACTCGTTCCCGGTGCCCACGAAGGGAGAGGACTGGGAAATCAGTTTCTCGACCAACTGACCGACGCCGACGCGATTTTGCACGTCGTCGATGCCGCCGGTGCGACCGACGAGGAGGGGGAACCGGTCGAAGTCGGCGAACACGATCCGGTCGAGGATCTGGATTTCATCGAGACCGAGATGGATCGCTGGCTGGCTTCGATCATCGAGCGCAACTGGGAGACGATCGAACGGCAGTCGCGGTCGCCGGATTTCGACATCGACGACTCGCTGTCGGAGATGCTGACCGGCGTCGGCGCCACGGTGGCAGACATCGCGATCATTCTCCGCAACACCGAGTATCCCGAGGATCCCCGCGAGTGGAGTGACGACCATCGTCGCGAGTTGGCCCGGGAAGTGCGCGCCCAGACCAAGCCGATGATCGTCGTCGCCAACAAGGCCGACATCGCTCCAGAGGACAACATCGACCGCCTGCGCGAGGCCGCAGATCACGTTATTCCGACGACTGCAGACGGTGAACTCGCGCTTCGCCGGGGTGCGGAGGCCGGTGTCGTCGACTACGATCCCGGCGACGAGACGTTCTCGATCAGCGGCGACGTGAGCGACCAGCAGCGGGAGGGACTCGAACAGATCCGCACAGTAACGGAGGAGTGGGGCGGGACGGGTGTCCAGACGGCGCTGAACACGGTCGTCTACGACCTCCTCGATCAGATCACCACCTATCCGGTCGAAAACGAGACGAAGTGGATCGACGGCAAGGGCCGGATGCTTCCCGACGCACACCTGCTGTCCAGCGGGTCGACGCCACTGGATTTGGCCTACGCGGTGCACTCGGATATCGGCGAGGGTTATCTTCACGCGGTCGATGCCCGCGAGAACCGGCGCATCGGCGAGGATCACGAACTCGAAGAAGGCGACGTGATCAAGATCGTCAGCACCGCGAACTGAGGCGTCTCAGTTCCCAACGGGAGCAGAGTCAGACGAACTCTGAAGCTGTTCGCGCAACACCGCACCTGCGTTGAGCGCGATCAGCCCGAAGCCGACTTTCGTGATCAAATCGAGATAGGTCACCAGCAACACGTTCGTGAGGTTTGTCAGGAGACCGAATCCAGACGGGGCGAGCAGCCAGATGATCGGATAGGTCGCCCAGAGGATGACGGTCAGGTTTCGCAATCCCCGGAACAGCGATTCGGTTCGTTGACCGCGCGAGCGGCGGGTGAGCGGGCCGAGCAGAAGATACGCGAGAACGACGAAAGCGAGTCCGCCGACCGCGAACAGCCCAAAGCGCTCGACACCGGAAAGCAGCGCCGCGCCGAATCCGGCAACGATCACGACGATATTGGCGGCGATAATCTTCCAGAACAGAGCCCTGTCCGGGTCGACCAGCATCGCCAGATACGCCAACAACAGCGGCGTCGTGAGCAGCCAGTCGATATATCGGGGGATGAATACCGTCCGGTCACCGACAGTGACCGAACCGATCCCGAGTGCCATCACCACGTACGCCACTGTGGCGATCCCGCTGATCGCCGTCAGCGTCGCGTAGTACTTCCGGACGTCTGCGTCTGCTCGAAGCAATCCGCCGGCGAAGATGACTGTTCCGAAGGCCATCCCGAGCGCGCCGACCGCGAACCACGTCGAAATCTCGCCGATCATGCTCGTCCCTCCAGCGTCTCGCCGTCAGTTTCGCGATTCTGGCGGACCTTCGTCTCGTCGAGAATCTCTTGTAGGGAACTGGCTCGTTCGGAGAGTTCGTCAGTGCGGGCGAACACCGATTCGACGGATTCGCGCTGGCGGTCGGCTGTCTCGACCACTTCACTTGACTGAGCGGCGGTCTCTTCAGAGATATTCGCCACGTCGTCGGTCATGGAGACGACCTGTTCTGCGGAGTCGGCCTGCGTGTCCGTCGAGCGGTCGATCTCTTCGATTCCGGTGTTGACCTCCTCGACGTTCTCGACGATCCGTTCGAGCGCGTCGACGGTCTCTTCGACTGTCTCCAGCCCCGAGGAGATTCGCTCGCTGGTCTCGCGGATATCGCCAGCGGTCTCGTCGGTCTGGGACTGTACCTGCGTGATCAGTCCCTCGATTTCGTCGGTCGCCTCTTTGGTCTCCTCGGCGAGTGATTTGATCTCGTCGGCGACGACCCCGAACCCTTCGCCTGCTTCGCCCGCGCGGGCGGCCTCGATAGACGCGTTCAGCGCGAGCATATTCGTCTGCTCGGCAATCTCGGCGATCAGGTCGGTCACCTCACCGATGGCGTCCATCTCGGATTCGAGTTGTTCGATCGAATCAACGGCGTCGGCAGTCCGCTGTTCGACGGCGTTCATTTCGCTGATCGCTTGCTCTGCGGTCTCGCGGCTCTGCTGGCCGGTCTCGACCGCCTCCCGCGAGGTCGATGCCATCTGTGCCGCACTGGATGCGATCTGCTCGGTCGCCGCGGAGATATCTTCGATCTCCCCGGCGATGGTCTGGATTCGGTCGGTCTGGTCGTCTGCGCCGTCGGAAATCTCCTGAATCGCCGTACTGACCTCCAGACTACCCTCACGGACCGTCGACGCCTGCTCGTTGACTTCCTCGGAGGCGACAGCGACTTCCTCCGCGAAGGAGTGAATCCGGCCGACGAGCCCCTCGATCTGTGTCATCATCTCGTTGAACGACTCTTCGATCGCGACCATCGCGTCGTTGTCGCTCTGGGCGTCAAGCCGACGGGTGAAATCCCCGGCAGCGCAGGCGTCCATCGTCTCGCTGAACCGAGCCGCGTCGTCTTGCAGTCGTTGGTTGATCGTTTCGAGGCGTTCGCGCTCCTGTTCGACCTCCTGGCGGGCCTGCTCGGCTCGCTCCTTCTCCTCGGTGGCTTGTTCGCGAGCACGTTCGGCGTCCTGAATCGACTCCCGGAGCGAGCGGCGCATGTCGTCGAACGAATCGTATAATCGACCGATTTCGTCCGAGCGACGAGTCGAGAGATCCACATCGAGATCGCCGTCACCGATCTGTTCGGATTTGTATTCGAGGCGTCGCAACGATGCTGCCGTGTTTCCGCCGACTGTCGCTGCAAACAGACCGAGATTGATCACCGTCAACAGAATCAACCCCAGAAATCCGGACAGCGCTACAGTTTGAACGGACGTTACGTCTCCGGTCTCGGCTGCGGCCGACAGTTCGGCAGCCATCGCAGCCCCGAAAATCAGCGTCACCAGGACAATTTGGGCGAACCCGACCCCCATCTTGAGTGTAAAGCTCTGCCGGGCCCGGTCTGGAAAGAGAACCCTTGTGATTTGCATCAACTCGGGATAGACTGGCATCCGTATTATATCCTGAACCCCGATTTTCATCTTTGAGATCTCCTGAGGGTGAATTTTTCGCTGAACCCACGATTATTCGAGTGGGTTGAGAACAGTACACATAGGTTTATACTGATAGCGAGATTACAGATATACATGAGTGAAACAGACAATCAGCGCGAACTCAAACCGGGGACGACGGTGTACGACGAACACGGAGAACAACTCGGAACTGTCCGTGGGATCGATGAACAGGGCTTCTACGTCAGGGCTGAGGAGGACGTGACAGTGCTGCCGGGGCCGGGCGAGGCCGAGTACGGCGACGCGATCATGTGGCGCTGCTGGGAGTGCGGCGAGATGGGCCAGATCGAGGATATTCCCGACGAGTGTCCGTCCTGTGGTGCACAGAAAGAAGACATCTACTACTGGCAAGAAGACTGACAGCCCAAATAAGAGCCTGTAATAACGCATAAACGGCTGGCTCGACGAATCAGTGTATGAGCGAGATTCATCCAAACCAGCGTGTGGCCGTGCTGGCGGATTCGCAGAATCTGTATCACACGGCACAGAGCATGTACACGCGTAATATCGATTATGCGGCCCTGCTTGAGGAAGCGGTCTCCGACCGAGAGTTGACCAGAGCCATCGCCTACGTGATCAGAGCCGACGCTCCGGAAGAAGAGTCATTTTTCGACGCGCTCGTCGATATCGGCTTCGAGACACAGATCAAGGATATCAAAACGTTCGCCGACGGCTCGAAGAAGGCCGACTGGGACGTGGGGATCTGTCTCGATGCGATCACGCTTGCGAATCACGTCGATACGATCGTTCTCTGTACTGGCGACGGCGATTTCACGCGGCTCTGTCACCACCTCAAACACGAAGGCGTGCGGATCGAAGTGGTCTGTTTCGCCGAATCGACCGCCGACGAACTCGTCGAGGCTGCCGATAGCTTCGTCGATATGAGCGAGGAGACCGACCGCTTTTTGCTGTGATGTGCAAACAGAGCAGTTTTGCCGGTGGAGTCGAAACGAGCGGCCATGGCTGACGACATCGCCTCGCTGCGGACGGTCGCAGACTACCAGTTCGGCCCCGGCGCGGGGGTCGCACTCTTCCCGCCCGACGGCGAGGTGTCGGTAACGCGGACGAGTTCCGGCCGACTCCGCCAGATCCACGCCGACGGCGACCGGCTTGGCACCTACGAACAGGACGGCCGCATCCGACTCGGTATCGAGGGTGGCCGGCGGCTACAGGACAGACTCGACAGCGGGGGCTACCGCGTCGTCGTCGGTGACGAGAGCGAACCGTTCGTCCGCGACGGAAAGAACGCCTTCGCGAAGTTCGTGACCGGTGCCGACGGTGCGATCCGACCGCGAGACGAAGTCCTGATCGAACACGACGACGGTCGGCTACTGGCCGTCGGGCGGGCGGAACTCTCCGGGCAAGGTATGGTCGATTTCGAGACCGGAATGGCCGTGAAAGTCCGGGATACGATCGGTTCCGCCTGAGCTAGTCAGCCGTTCCCGACTCCTCGCCTGTCTTTTCGTCTGGGTCGATGTCGAGCACTTCTGTCGGGTCGATATCCGCCGGTTCGTCACTCCCGCCGACACGGACCTCGCCGTCCGGCCCTTCGACGTAGACGTCGTCTGCGAATCCGCCCTCTGCGTAGGGGTGTTCCGGTTCCTCCAGTTTCTCGGGCGTCGAGGGTGCCGTTGCGATGCCGTCGGCAGGTCGGAAGTTGCCGAGTGGGTCGTCGACGGAGATGCTGTGTGTCTCGAAGAAATCCTCGTAGCGGTCGTAGTGGTCGCCGAGTTCGTCGGCCGGGAACTCCATCATCTCCGTCCAGCCGTGGTTGTAGAAATCGAAGTTGGCCTGAATGTGGGTGATCTCTCTGGCGTCGGCCTCAGGATAGCTGGCGTCGAGTGCCGCGACGTAGGTATCCATCGTAGCGTCGAAGAAGTCGTCGAGATGATCCCGACGGGCCTCGCGCTCGCTCTCCGCTGCGCGGTCGAGGAAGATGTCGGTGTGCATCTCCACGAGCCGGTCTTCGACGATGTCCCCGACGACCGGCATTGTCAGCGCCTGCTTCGATGCCCAGTGGCGGACGTTCTGGCGGATTTTCATCGGACATTGATTAGTGAGCGAGACGTTTCATTTCGTCGGTCCCGGCGACGACTGGCCGGAATTCTCGACGAGATGGTTGCAACACCGTTCCATAACTGAGAGCCATCACTGAGACCTGACAGTGAGCGAACCAACGGAGGTTCAGCACCCGCAAAACACGGGGTGTTCTCCTTCAAAACATCATCGGATTGTAGACAAAATACAGTATTTGAAAAATAATCGTGATGATTACAGCACGGATGGGAGAGATGACAGTGGGAATTACACGAATAGCAACCCACATTAACCCCGGCGTTCAACTACCGATATGAGCACGTCGCATGTAATCGTCGGCGACGGAATTGCGGGGAGTTCGGCGGCCGAGACCATCCGTGAGCAGGATCCGGACGCGGACGTGACTGTCATCACGGACGAAGGGGAGGCGCTGTACAACCGCATTCTGATCAAGGAGTTCGCGAAGGGGAAACTCCCGGAAGCACCGATTTCGATTCACGAACCCGAGTGGTACGACGAACGGGACATCGACCTGCAGTTGAACACGTACGTCAACCGCGTCGATACTGACGCGCAGACGATCCACACCCACGAGGGAGACAGCTACGAGTACGACAAACTGCTGGTCGCGACGGGGGGGACACCGGCGCAGGTGCCAGTCGAGAACTCGGACGCCGACGGTATTCATCACTTCTGGACGTTCCAGGACGCTCGGGGGATCAAAGAACACGCAGACACCGCCGAGACGGGCGTGATCGTCGGGGCCGGACTGCTCGGTATCGACCTCGCCGCCGTCTGTGCAGCACAGGGGATGGACGCAAAATACCTGATGCGAGGTAACCGCTGGTGGCGGTACGCGCTGTCACTCGAAGGCGCAGAGATCATCCACGACGCCCTCGAAGAGAAAGGCATCGAGACGGTCTTCGACTCCGGCGTCGATCACTTCGAGGTCGACGACGACGGCCACGTCGAGGCGGCAGTCGACCCCAACGGCGAACGCTTCGACGCCGAGTGGGTCGGCGTCGCAATCGGTCTGGATT
This sequence comes from Halovenus anhuiensis, assembly GCF_037080055.1. NCBI lineage: Archaea > Methanobacteriati > Methanobacteriota > Halobacteria > Halobacteriales > Haloarculaceae > Halovenus > Halovenus anhuiensis. The sequence goes on along the minus strand of NZ_JBAOJI010000005.1, from coordinate 165,902 downwards.
TCAACACCGAGTGGCTCCACGGCAGTGGCGTCGAGACCGACAACGGCGTCGTGGTCGACGAACACATGCAGACCAACGTCGACAACATCTACGCGGCCGGGGACATCACACAGTTCCACGATACGATCCTCGGCGAACGCGCCCAGAACGGCGCGTGGGGGTCGGCCAAAGAGCAGGGCGCGGTCGCTGCCAAGAACATGGTCGCAGACGACACCGAAGAGGAGTTTCGCTGGGTCTCCTCGTATTCGATCACCCACTTCGACTTCCCGTTTCTCTCCTTCGGCCATCCGACAATCGGTGACGAGACGGCCGAACGGAAGTACTCGGAAACTGAGTGGCGTCGCCTGGCCTTCAAGAACGGCCAGCTCGTCGGCGGCGTCCTGATCGGTGACCTCTCACAGCAGTCCGCCCTGAAACGGATCATCCGTGAGGAACGACAGGTCGTCGACCAGAAGGAACTGCTGCTCGAACCCGAAATCGACATCGACAGGCTCGAAGCACCGCCACAGGCGAAATAGCCAATAGAGTCCCTGAGAAGCCAATTACAGAAGGTTCCCGAATCCTGAGAGGGACCGACGGTCTTTTTTCAGTAGACACCCCACCTTTGGGTATGGATGGCGGCAATGGCGATATGACACTCGCGTTCGAGTTGGCCGCGCTCAAAGAACTCCGTGCGCCGGATTCGGTCTTCACCGACGCCCGGCAGTGGACCAACTACGTGGGTGTCATCTCGGACAAACCAACCTACGTCGTGACGAATTTCACACGCAAACACCGGATCAGACAGGACTTCTTCTCGGGGCCCCGGAGCCGCGAAGAGAGTCTCGAAAATATCAAAGACCAGTTCGACAGCGAGCGGTACGTCTTCGTCGGTACCGAATCCGCAGACGAAGAACTATCGGAGCAGACCGGCTGGGAGTACGTCGACGTGGAAGCCGCCGCCGAGGCTGCCGACTGGGAGTTAGCCCCCGAGGAGAAAACCCCGGACATCGAGCAGGAACAGCGTGAGGACTGGCCCTGAGAATGGCAGAACCACGCGTCCCGGGCGGCACCGACGAACAACTGGAGTTGCCGTGTGGTGAGACGGTCAGTACCCACGATCTCGATCTCGGCATGCGCGAACTCGCGTGTGCCTGCGGAGAGACACACGCTGTGGTGATGGACGTTCACCCGCTGGGTCGGTTCGTCCCCGAATTCCTCGTCGATACCCTCCGGGCGACAATCTCGACAGAGGACGAGTTCGACGAGTTCAGCACCCCCCACGCGCTGGCGATGGTCCGCGAAGAGTACCCCGAAGAAGTCGCCGTCGCCGACTGTTCCGGCGACGGGCAGGTCGGCTACGGCCTCGTCTGGGTTGCCGACATGGAGTCGCGGGAACTCCACAAAACGGTGGTCGAACTGCTCGTCGAACTGATGGAGCACGCGATCAGCCACGCCGACGACGGCCCGACCGTCGCGGAGTTCGAGGAGCAACTGGCGGAGTTCGATCTGGATGCCTTCGTCGATGCCTACCGCGAGGAACGCGACTTCGAGGAAGAAGGCGTGATGTGAGGGAGGACCGCCCGCGTGAGGCGGACACAAGCGCTCGATCAATCCGTGCAAGGAGGCGTCGTCGAAACCCACAGGAGGGCCTGATTTTATGAGTCGTTGTGAATAACAATGAGCCATGTCTGAGGAGCAGACGAATCCGGCCGCCGAACGAATCAAAGAGCGGAAACGAAATGCAGTACAACCAGAGGAATTTCTGAAAGGTGCTGACGCAATTCGGCCGACAGGGAACGAACAGAAACTCAGTTTCACCGACTCCTTCGCTGATCGACTCACAGAGCATCTCGAACAGGTTCAGGCCGACGGAATCGGTGTCACAGATCTGGCGAAACTGTTCGGTGTTCCCGAGTCAGAAGTCACGGAGAGAGAGTTCGAGTATACCGCCTGGCAGATTCGGAACGTCGTGTACAATTGGCCGTCCGAAGGGGCGCTGCTTTTCGATATCGCAACAGATCAGACGCTTCGGGCGATCAGCGGCGAGTGGGACGATGTCCCGCCGAGACAGCGGTTCATGATCGCCCAGTCGCTGCGCTCGTTTCAGGACGAGTGTCTCTTCTGTGGCGGCATACCGGATTTCAACAACAAACCGGTCACGTCCTGTTGCAGCGAGCGTCGGGTGCTGACCTTCCGCTGCCCGGACTGTGAACGACGGTTCCTCGAGTTCTCGACGGAATCCAGAGAGAACAGCCACATCGGCTCGAACGTCTGAGTCGTCAGTCGATCTGAATGGTCGTCTCGTCGGCGAGGTCCGCGTCGTCGGCGTCGTCGACGTTGATCGCCGCTCGAATCGTATGTTCGCCCGACTCGGCCGGCACCCACTCCCGTTTGCTGACGCGGAACATGCCCGACCAGTTACGCCGAATTTGGTGGCGTTCACCGCGGTCGAGCCGGAGCTTGCTCTTCGTGGCCGGCGGGTCTTCGAGGGAGACGCGAGAAGCGTTCGTGTGCCCGTCGATGGACCACGTCCACAACCGCGAGGAGTTCGTTGCTATCGCAACCGGAATTGGAAGCCGGTTTTTGAGCGTGATCTGGAACGGGACGCTGTCGCCCTGCTCGAACGCCTGATCGGGCACCGAGAGACTGACCGACACGGCTCGTTTGCGAATGCCGTGTGGGAGAAGTCGGTCGCTCCAGGCCGACCCGCTGATCGAGCGAAACGACTGGGGCTCGGTCTCGCGCTGACGGTCCCGAGGCGACAGCGGATCGTCGTCGTCGCGCTTGAGCGCGTCCGATTCGTAGATCCGGCGCATTAATTCGTTTTGCACCGCGAAACTAAACAACGTATCGCTTCACAGCCGATCAGTCGTCGGCGTCGGCCGCGGTATCGCCCGTCTGATCGTCGATCACTGCGGGCTGGCCGTTGTCGTACTCGTCGGTGTACAGCAGACAGGAAACCTTTGTCTCCGAAGTCTGGACCAGTTCGGGTCGGTCCTTTTCACACGGCGAGACAAAGACCTCCTCGAGTTGTTCCGCCATCGTCGGCGGCTCGTTCGACTCGGCGAGCCGTTCGACACCACTCGAGAGAGAGTCCTCCGCCGTGGGATCTGAGAGTCGATCCGGAATGTCGTACGAGTCGCGAATCATCTCATCAACGTCGGTCGGATCGGAGGCGTCGTAGTCCTCGGTTAGCTGTCCGCTACTGCCGAGCGTGACCAGTTCGGTCGTGGTATCCGCCTGCCGGGCGTACTGCTTCAGTGTCAGAACCGATCGGAACGTCTCCTGTTCGATAGAGAGGTCGTCGGGCGGGATGACGCGGTGACACCGCGTGTGGAATCGACAGCCAGACGGCGGATTGATCGGTGACGGTACGTCGCCTTCGAGGAGGACTTTGTCGCCCTCCCAGCCGGGATCCGGCTCCGGAATCACCGAGAACAGCGCCTCGGTATACGGATGCCGCGGCGCTCTGAACAGGTCGTCGGTCGTGCCGACCTCTGCGACCTCGCCGAGATACATGACCGCGACGCGGTCCGAGATGTGCTCGACGACACTCAGGTCGTGGGCGATGAAGATGTACGACAGGTCGAACTCCTCCTGAAGCTCCGACAGCAGGTTGAGAATCTGCGCCTGAACGGAGACATCCAGCGCACTGACCGGCTCGTCACAGACGATAACCTCCGGATCGACTGCGAGCGCGCGAGCGATCCCGATCCGCTGGCGCTGACCGCCGGAGAATTCGTGCGGATACCGGTACGCGTGACTGCGGTTGAGCCCGACTGTATCGAGTAGTTCCTCGACGCGCTGGTTGCGTTCGTTGCCGGAGGCGATGTTGTGGATGTCGAGTGGTTCGCCGATGATGTCGCCGACGGTCATCCGGGGGTTCAGGCTGGAGAACGGATCCTGAAAGATATACTGGAGGTCCGTCCGAAGATCCCGGAGCTTGGATCCAGACAGTTCTGTCAGATCGATCTCTTCGGTTGACCCGTCGTCCGCTTGCTGACGGTAGGTGACCGAGCCTTCTGTCGGCTCGATCAGCCTGAGCAGCGACCGCCCGAGAGTCGTCTTCCCGCATCCGCTCTCGCCGACGACCCCGAGCGTTTCGCCCGGATACAGTTTCAGATCGACACCGTCGACGGCTTTGACCGTGTTCGTTCGACCGAGCAAGTCGTCGACGAAGCCGCCGCCGGAGGTGTAGTACTTCTTCAGATTATCGACTTCGAGGATCGGCTGTTGGTTCCTACTCACTGGAATCACCCGAGATTCGGTTGTCACCGCGTGCATTCTCGACGCGAACGTCGAAGGACAGCGATTGAGTGAGATCACCGGTGTACTCGAGACAACTCGCGCCACGCTCGTCTTCCGGTCCCGTTGGCTCGCCGGTCTCCGGATCGACTAACACCGGCTCTTTGCGCGTGCAGGACTCTTCGGCGTAAGGACATCGAGGGTGGAACGAACAGCCCGACGGAACCTCGATGAGATCCGGCATCGTCCCCGGAATCGTCTTCAGCCGTTCGACCCCCGTTCCGATACGGGGAATCGAGGCCATGAGACCGACCGTGTACGGATGTTTCGGGTCGTAGAAGAGATCATCGACCGGTGCTTTCTCGACCGGTTTGCCGGCGTACATCACGACCACACGCTCGCACAGTTCCGCGATGACCCCGAGGTCGTGGGTGATGAGTTGGATTGAGGTGCCGAACTCGTCGCTGAGTTCCTCCAGTTCGCCGAGGATCTTCGCTTCCGTCATCACGTCCAGCGCAGTCGTCGGCTCGTCGGCGACGAGGATGTCCGGATCGCACGACAGCGCCATCGCGATCACGACACGCTGTTGCATTCCGCCGGAGAATTCGTGTGGATAATCCGAGTATCGCGTCTCTGCGTCCGGAATACCGACACGATCCAGTAGCTCGATTGTTCGCTCTTTGGCCTCCTTGTCGGTGAGATCCATGTGATGGCGGATCGCCTCAGAGATCTGGTCGCCGACGGAGTAGACCGGATTGAGCGCAGTCTGTGCGTCCTGAAACACCATCGCGATCCGGTTACCCCGGATGCGTTGGATCGCCTTCTTCGGCGCTCGGAGCAGTTCGACGTAGCTCTCGTCGCCGTCGTGGACGATAAAGTCGTGTTCGCCGATCAGACCGACGTCGTCCCCGTATCCGAGTTCGAGGATATCCTGTATCTCGAAGGCGTTCGTCGGTACGTCCGTCGGATCGTCGCCCGCGTACTGCGGATCGCCAGTCAACTCCTCGGCGGAGACCTCCTCCTCAGTCAGCGACTCCGCAATCTCCCGTTTGTCGGTGGTCTGTCGGAGGTCTTCGAGATCGACCACGTGGTTCGAGAAGTCCGACTCCAGTGCCGAAACGGTTTCCTCGTCGTAAAAGCGGATTGCCCCGCTTTCGATCTGACCCGGGTTTTCGATCAACCGGAGCAGCGAGAGTGCGCTAACACTCTTTCCGGCACCGCTCTCGCCGACGACCCCGAACCGCTCGCCGCGGTCGATCTGGTAAGAGAGTTCGTCGACGGCCCGCACGACGCCATCGGGGGTGTAGAACTTGACTGTCAGGTCACTGACTTCGAGCAGTGTCATCCGCCACCACCCGCAGCGTTGATTTCGTCGCCACCCTGTGCGTCGAGGGCATCGTTGATTGCGTCACCGATCATGTTCATCGCCATGACGAACAGGAAGATCATCAGCCCGGGGAAGACGGTGACCCACCAGGTCGTCCACGTGCCGGATGCACTGACAATCGTCCCGCGTTCGGCATCGATCATCGTCCCCCACTCGGCGGTTGCGCCACTGAAGCCGATACCGAGGAAGCCAAGCGCCGCAACCCCGATAACAACCGTCCCGATGCTGAGCGTCGCCTGGACGATCACCGGCGCAATCGCGTTCGGGACGACGTGACGGAACAGCACGCGGCGGTCGCGCCCACCGAGTGCCTTCGCTGCGAGGACGTACTCGTTCTGTTTCACTTTCAGGATCTCTCCACGAATGAGGCGGGCGTACCCCGCCCAGCCGGTCGCTGCGAAGGCAAATACCAGTTGCCAGTAGCCGCGGCCCAGCATGGCCACGATGACGATTGCGAGGACCAGTCCGGGGAAGGCAAAGACCATGTCCACGAACCGCATGAGAACCCCGTCTACTTTTCCGCCGAAGTAGCCGGAGATTCCGCCGTAGATCACGCCGAACCCACCGGCGATAGCCGTCACGACCAGCCCGATGGTCACGCTGAATCGCGCGCCCGCCATGACTCGTGAGAGGAGGTCGCGACCAAGTCTGTCAGTCCCCATCGGGTGATCGAGACTCGGCGGGGCGTGTGGCTCGGCGATGAGGGTCTCTCCCGGATCGTACGGCGTGATCGAAATTGGCTGGATCGTCACGCCGAACATTTCGATCGGCTGGGAGAGAATGGCCGTCAAGAACATCACAAACACGACTGTCCCGCCCACTAACGCGAGGCGGTCGTGGACGACTTTTCGGCCGACCCTCCGCCACCGGCTTTCGATATTCGTTTCTTTGTCGTCGGACCACTCCGATAGCTCGTCTCGCTGTTCAACTTCGTCCGCGTCAAATCCGCTTATCTGGATTCTTCCTCGTTGTGTTGACATGCTAGTATTCGTCTCTGATTCGTGGATCGAGAACGGCGTACAGGATGTCTGCGAGGAGATTCGCGAGCACGATTGCGACCCCAGTGAACAGTGTGATCGCGAGGATCAGATTGATCTCCTGTTTGGTTGCCGCCTCGACGAGCAGGATACCCAAGCCGGGCCAACCAAACACTGACTCGACAACGACCGATCCGGCGACAATTCCTGCAGTGAGGAACGCTGCCACCGTTACGACAGAGATCAGTGAGTTCCGAAGGACGTGTTTGAGCACGACTGTTCGCTCGGGAAGCCCTTTCGCACGCGCTGCTGTGACGTACTCTTTGTTCAACTCCTCAACCATCGAGGTACGCATGATTCGCATCAGGTTCGCTGCTGCGGCCGAACCGATCGTGATGCCGGGCAGTATCAGCCACTTCAGCATCTCGGCCGACCACAGTGGTGCCCGTGGGACGCTCGCGCTCCAGAAATTGAACTGGACCGCAAACAGTGCGAGAAGCGTCAGCCCGAGCCAGAAGTTCGGAATCGAAATTCCGGTCAGGGCGACGAACCGCGCCGCATCGTCGCCGAATTTCCCCTTTCGGACGGCAGCGTAGATGCCGGTTGGGATGGCGATCAACAAGGCGAAGGTCCAACCGAACAAGCCGAGCAGAACCGTCTCCTGCCAGCGCGATGCGATGAGTTCACCGGCGGTTTGCCCACGTGTGTACACTTCACCGAAGTCGCCTTGGAGTGCGCTCGTAAGCCAGTCGATATACTGGACGTAGATTGGCCGGTCGTATCCTAGCTCTGCGCGTAACTGGGCCTTATCCGCTGCTGTCGCATCAGGATCAAGTCCGATTATGATATCCACGACATCGGTTGGCGCGAGATGAACGAGCCCGAAGGTAATCACTGATACCCCGAGTAACACCGGGATTGAGACCAGTATTCGCTGGGCGATAAATCGTCGAAGGCTCATAACTATCTGAATTACAATACCGTATTATTCAGCTTATCGATCGATGTAACTAACCAACTCGTCGTATGGCGCGAACAGCCCGTAGGTCAGGAAACTCCGCTGGTCGGGGTAAGCGTTGTATCCGTTGACTGCGGGGTTGGCGACGACGACGTTCAGCGAGTAGTCGATAATTGCATTGCCAACAGCGTCAGTGATGCCCGGCCAGACTTCGTTCTCGTAGATTTCGTGTCGATTACTGACATCTTCGACACTCTCGATCCCGTATCGCGCCTCGTCGATGGCATCCTCGAACTCGAACGTCCCCGACGGGAAGAAGAAGTTACAACAGCCCTGATAGCTGTCGGGATGGTGAATCCCCCGAGCGTACCCGTCCGCATCGAAGCCACCAGTGAGACCGATCGTCGCCGTCGCGTTCCGTGAGGCGAAGTCGTCCTGTGGCGCTCTCGCCAACGTCTGGACGAACCACGGGTTCAGGTCCGCGGGCGTTTGTAGTTCTGCCTCGAAGGCGTCCGTGTTGTTCATTTCGCCAACGATCAGTTCGATCTTGTCCTGGCGCTGTGGGCTGTCTGCGTTGGTTTCCAGCGTTACATCGATCGGAGTCTCGACATCTGCTTCGTCTACGAGTGATGTCGCCTCATCGGGTCGTGATTCGACCGAATACGAGAAGTCTGCATTCTCGGCGACTTCGTCGTATTCGCCCGAGACACCTGTTTGAGCAGATGGTTCCGGGAAGGGGAGTCGTGCCGGCGACGCCCAGCCTTCCTCGACAACCTCGACAATCGACTGCCGTGGTATGAGTTCCGAGATTGCCTGCCTGACCTCTTTGTGATGCAGGTCACCGCCGTTCTCGTTGACCGGGATCTGCATGAACTGGTAGCCGGTCGCGTCGGCAGCAGTGACACGATAGTCACTGTACTGATCCTGCTGCTGGAAGGCCGTGTTGTTGCTTGCATCGAGACCGTAGGCCATATCGATCGACCCGTCTTGCAGGGCCGCGGTTCGCTGGCCTGGGTCGGGCTGGAAGCGGATATCGATCTCGTCGATCACTGGTCCTTCGGGGAACTCGTCGGGACCGTCCCACCACTCCTTGGAGTCGAGGCCGACCTCTTCGAGCCAGTACGTGTCCGTCCGCGTGAGTATGAGTTCGCGGCCCTCCTCGAAGCTATCGACTTCGTATGCACCCGTCCCGACTGGCACCGGACCGTCACTACGGGGATCGAGATTGCCCGGAGTGACATCGATGTGATCCGATGGGAAGATCCAGAACGGCGGCACTGAGACGTCTGCATCCGCGTCTGGCTCGACAGCGTACATCTCGATGTCGTAGCCGTCCGCGCCGTCTGTCGCCCGGGCGTGGAGGAACGACTCGAACTGCTGTCCTTCATTCGTACTTCCGACCATCCGGTCGTACGACGAGATGACGTTACCGGCAGTGAGTTCCTCGCCGTTGTGGAAGGTGATGCCTTCGTGGACACTTGCCTCGATTTTCATCCCGTAGACGCCGTCGTCGACGGCGTCGCCCGACTCGTTGCGAGTCAACAACCGCATCGTGTCGCCTGCGGAGAGGTCGCCGTTGGCGACGGCCTCTGCATCGTCCGGGTGGCGAGCGAGGACGAGATTGTCCGGTCCGAGTTCGAACGTTGCGATGCCCCTGTCGGTGACACTGGCAATCTCGTACTCTCCCATGTACGAGGTGTAATCCTGCGGCAAGGAGGCTTCCTGAACGTCTGAAACCTCGAACGAGGAGGCCATCCAGTTCAGCGTCTCGCCCGTCGTGGTTACTCGCTGAAGTCCGTCGTATACTGCCTCGAATACGACGCTGTCGGCCGCCTGTGTAGACTGGGCCTGATCGTAGTTTCCGATACTGTCGGTCGGCAGTGAGAAAGTCAGTGTTCCCCCCTCTACGATTTCATCGAGGTCCGCCTGTTCCTCTTCTCTCGCTTCGTCTGGGTCTGCTTCCCCCTCATCACCGCCGCCGAAACAGCCAGCGGCGGAGGCCGCGATACCGGTCGCGGCGAGGCCTTGGAGGAGTCGTCGTCGGTTGAGTTGCGGTGCACGCTCGTCGGTGTTAGGTGATTCACTCATGGATACTTAGTGATGTTTTGTGTACCAGTCCAGCGGTATGCTAGTCCGGGAATTATTGATAGTACATCGAACGGTGCGATCTGTTTCAGTAAATTCCTACTATACTAATAAACTTTTCCCGAAATCACCCGTAATCAACCACACAAATAAGCTTGTACAACCGCAGAACGTCACCGGCCGTGGACGTGCATTGCACCGGCCGCCCGAAACCGATTCAAAGTGTACAGTAGTGGACAGGTGTGTAGTGATACGAACATCTTTCCGAGGAGGGCATCTTACAACGCAACCGCTCCGACCACTCCCGCGCAGACGGTGCGGACGGGACTCGGACAGAGAGCCCCAATGGGTGTCGCTCAGTAGCCGAGTACTCCACCCAGTTTCTTCCGCGTGTAATCGCCGACAAACGCACCGAAATACGCTAACGGGAGCAGAATAGTCGCGACGACGATCAGCCACGCGAGCAGGAGTGCCCCAGAGACGAACAGCGTATCGCCGAGGCCCTGAATACCAAAGACGAACGTAACCCGCGAGTACGCAATGATTGGAGAGATTGCTACCGTCCCGAGGAATGTCCCCACAGCGGCACTGTTCCCCGAGTTCTGGTAGTAGCCGCTTCGGAAGGAGGCAACAATCCCAGCGACTACTGCACCGTGACCGAGCAACTGAGGTCGCCCCAACGCAAAGTTCCCGACCAGCCCCGCAGCGAGGACCACACCTGCGGCCCAAAGGGCGGGAATCCAGTTGAACTCGATCTCGGGGTTGAGCGCCGCTCTCATTAGATTAGTGTGAACTACGGCGATAAAATAAACTTGTGTTCGCGGGACAGAAAACAACTTCAGGAGACTCCCTCAATCAAGGTAGCGAATGCGTTCGGTAGGATTACTCCAAACAGATGTACGTGCGCGTGTCGACGACTCCGTCCAGACTCGTCAGGTCAGTCGCAACGGCGTGAATCACCGAATACACCTCCTCACCCTGCACTTCTGCGATTACGTCGTACTGGCCGGCAACCACGTGAGCTTCGAGCACTGCGTCCATCCCCACGACCTGTTCGCGGACCGTTGCGGACTCCCCCGCAGCCGTTTTGACCATAATGAATGCCTGAACCATTGTGGTATGCTACGCTGTGTCATGCAAAAAGTGTTCCCCCAGTGAATTACCGCTGCCGGGATAGCTTTATTCCCCTCCTTGTCGTACGGTAGCACATGCAATTCATAATTCTGGGCGCGGGCCGGGTGGGACTGCGGACCGCCCGTGCAATCGCCGGGACGGATCACGAGGTGACGCTCGTCGATCCCGACGAGGAAGCCGTCGAGCGAGCACGTGCCGAGGGGTTCACAGTGATCCACGGTGACGCTGCCAGCGAGGAGATCCTGCTGGAGGCCGGTATCGAAGAGGCGGACGCAGTCGGCGCGCTGACGGGTGATCTCAACGCCAACTACGCGGCCTGTGCGATTGCCGACCAGTACGGCTGTCGGACGGTTATGCGGATCGACGAGGATTACCGGGAAGACATCTATCGCGAACACGTCAAAGAAGTCGATCAGATCGTCTATCCGGAGCGACTCGGCGCAATTGTCGCCAAAAACGCACTGACCGGCGGGAACATCCGGGCGATTGCGGACATCGAACAGTCCCTGCAGATCGTCGAGTTCACGATCACCAACGACTCGCCGATGGAGGATTACACGCTGAGCGAACTCGAACTCCCGGGGACCGCTCGACTGATCGCGTACGGATCGAAGGGCAATTCCCTCCGACTTCCGACCATGGACGACTCGCTCGAAAATGGGGATCGAGTCGTCGTCCTCGGCGACACGGAGAATCTCGACGAGATCCGGCAGTTGATCGTCGGTGAGAGCGCGCGACCGCAGCCAGGAGGTGCATAAGCATGGTTAGAGCATACGTTATGATCAAGGCGAACACGAGCGAGGCGGACCGACTCAAGGAAGCAATCACGGCAATCGATGGCGTAGAGCGGACCCACATCGTCGCCGGCGATGTCGATCTCATCGCCGTCGTCGCCGTCGATTCGCCCGGCGACGTGAAGGATATCGCCGCGACAGAAATCCAGTCCATCGACGGCGTCAGCAGCACACAGACGTATATTGCGATGGACTAAAGCGGGGTTCCGCCCCGGGTCGCGCTGCTATCGTCGCCCTGACTCGCGTTCGAGAGCAGATCAGCAACTGGTGACTCGTACTCGTAGCCGGGGACGATGCCTTCGACGTAGGTTCCCTCGACGTACTCGACGAATGTCTTGGCGATATCGGCCGCCCGGTCGGCGTCGCCCCACTCGAAGGTGAAGGTGATCTGGAGTTCGTCGTCGACTTCTTCCACATCGAGCGCGTGGAGGTCGACGTTCGACCGGGTCGATTGCGGGGCGTCCTCTAACCGTCGTTCGAGCGTGTCCCGCCAGCCGTCCTCGACGGCCGGACCGATGGCCTCCGCTGTGGCCGCCGACAGCGTCGGCACGAACACCGTGACTGTGTAGGTATGTTTCCAGTCCGGCCCCTCGCTCGCCCGCACGAATCCGTCGAAAACGGTCGTCTCGATCGCGTATCCTTCCTCGGTCGCCGCAATTTTCTCGTGGGCCTCGAAGGCCTTGCGGGCCGAGTCGGGAATCTCCTCAGTCATAGCCTGGTATAGGCGATCAGTCGGCAAAAATCCAGCGTGTCGGGCTGAAAATAGCACTGCGAATTTTACCGATGCGGTCCCAAGGTTTGGTATGGCTCGACAAACGACGGTCTGTGATCGCTGTGGCTATCGCGTTCGGTGGGATCCGGAGACTCGCGAGGGTCCCCGTGAATTCTTCGAGGACGGCGACTGCCCCAGTTGCGGAAAATCCTTCGAGGATCGTGCGCCGGTCTCGGCCCGTCGCGGATCCAAACGGCAATAACCGACGACTGGTGGCCGATCCAGCGAGTCGGTGACGGTACTCATTTCAGTTACGGGCGAGACGATACGGCCATGCAAGCAGTACTGCTGGCCGCGGGACAGGGAACTCGGATGCGACCGCTGACCGATTCACTCCCGAAGCCGATGGTCCCAGTCGCCGACCGGCCGCTCGTCGCCCACGCCGCCGACGCGGCCGTCGACGGCGGCGTCTCGGAGTTGATCGTCGTCGTCGGCTACGAAGCCGAAGCAGTCACCGAATACTTTGGTGACTCGTATCGCGGCGTTCCAGTCACCTTCGTTACACAGACAGAACAGCGCGGCACCGCCGACGCCGTCCGTACGGCCGCCCCCGAACTCGACGGTCCCTTTGTCGTCCTCAACGGCGACAATCTGTACGACGACGGTATCGAAACGCTGTTCGAGGCTGGTCCTGCAATCGCCGCCGTCGAGGTCGAGAATCCCACGAGTTACGGCGTCCTCTCGACTGACCGCGCGACGGTGACCGATATCGTCGAGAAACCTGACGATCCGCCCTCGAATCTCGCCAACGCCGGTGCCTACCAGTTTCCGGGCGAAGCGGTCGAGTATCTCGATGTCTCGAAATCCGAGCGCGGTGAGTACGAACTGACAGACGTGCTCGCACGCGTGATCGACGAGTTCGATGTCCGGGCTGTCGAACTGGACCGCTGGCTGGATGTTGGCCGGCCGTGGGAACTGCTAGAAGCCAACGAGTGGAAACTCGATGGATTAGACCGCCGACTCGACGGGACAGTCGCCGACTCGGCGACGATCCGCGGCCCCGTCGTCGTGGAGGAGGGCGCGACGGTCGAACCCGGAACTGTCATCGAAGGCCCGGCGCTGCTCCGGTCTGGCGCGACTGTCGGCCCGAACGCCTACGTCCGCGGTCGGACGCTGCTCGGCGAAGAGACGAAAGTCGGTCAGTCCGTCGAAATCAAAAACAGCGTCGTCATGGCCGACAGCAGTGTCCCACATCTCTCCTACGTAGGCGATAGCGTGCTCGGCCGCGAGGTGAACTTCGGGGCCGGAACGAACGTCGCCAACCTCCGTCACGACGACGAAGACGTTCGAGTGACCGTCAAGGGTGAGCGAGTCTCGACCGGCCGCCGGAAATTTGGCGTCGTCGCCGGCGACGGCGTGAAGACGGGGATCAACACGAGTCTGAATCCTGGTGTCGTGCTCTCGACCGGCGCGCGGACAGAACCCGGCGAATCAGTCTTCGAGGACCGCTGAACCATGCCCGAGGAGTTCCGATTCAGGCGGTACGATCCACGAGACAGCGATGCGATCGTGGAACTCCACGAGTGGGCGATGCGGGACGCGGGCGCAGACCCGGCCGACATTCCCGGCACCGAGGACCTCGAATCAGTCGAGTCGGCGTACTTTGAGACTGGCGGTGAGTTTCTCGTCGGCATCTCCTCGTCGGTCGATGCCGACGGTGTGCCGAGCACCTTCGACGGGAGGGTCGTTGCGATGGGGGGGTTTCTGCCGAACGAACACGGCCACGCCGACGAGCGAACAGTACCAAACAGTGTCGAACTCCACCGGATGCGCGTCGCGCCGCCGCTGCAGGGTAACGGCTACGGGCGTGCGCTGCTCGACGAACTCGAACGCCGGGTCGACAGCGACGCCTACGATCTATTGCTGGCCACGACATCCGTGCGCCAGCAGCGCGCGATCGTCCTGTACGAAGCGGCCGGCTACCGCGAGGTGGCCAGATCCGAACACGGAGCCTACGAGTTGATCCACTTCGAGAAGTCACTCGAGTCAGCGGCCGACAACTGATCCGTGCGCTGCCCGTCCAAGAATCATCAGTTGATACCCTGGATCAGTTGGCCACAACGGATATAAGAAGAGAGATCATTGGTTTCGCCGAACAAGCAGAAACTGCACGCAGCCAGACCGATAGCTGGCGTCCGGACGACTCGGACCCACTGCCGCTTTCCGGACCGCGCGCAGGCCGGCTGATACCAACTCGTGATAACGGGCAGAAAACTGGGCGACTATGGAGAGTCAGGAAATGGGGACAAGAGGACAGACGACGTTAGATTTCACCATCGGAATTAGTGTCTTCCTCGGGGCGATTATCTTTATTTTTCTGTTCGCACCGGGAATACTGACGCCGTTTACCGTGACCGGCCAGTCGGAGACCGTCACAGTCGACCGGACGGCCGATTATCTCGCACAGGATGCGCTCGGTAGCCCGGACGAGCCGTACGTTCTCGACCGGGGCTGTACAGTCGCCTTCTTCGACAGGGAAGCGGACGAGGACCCCGCGACAGGTGCTCACGACTGTCGGTACGACGAGTCGGCGCTCAACGAGCAGGTCGGTATCGGAGAGTACCAGACGGTCAACGTAACGCTGCTCGGGAATTTGAGTGATGGTACCCAACTCGAACAGCTGTATTGGGACACGAGCGATCGAAACTTGACGACATCGTCAAACTCCAACACGATCGAGCTGACCATTGGTGGCGATATCGAACAGCGGCGGGCAACGACGACAGCGACGAGAGTCGTCACGCTTCACGGGAGAGACGTGATGATGCAGGTGGTGGTTTCCTGATGGGAGCGAGCGACCAGCGAGGGCAGGCGTTCACCCTCGAAGCCGTTGTTGCCGCAATCGTTCTCTTGACTGCCGTCGCGTTTGCGCTACAGGTTACGATCGTAACGCCGCTCTCCGCGAGTACGTCGAGCCAGCACATCGAGGGCCAACAGCGGTCCGTCGCACAGGGAGCGTTAGCCAGCGCGGCCGAGGATGGCTCGCTAAAAGAAGCGATTCTGTACCGAAACCAGACCGCCCGGCAGTTCCACAACACAGGGGATCAGGGATTCTACACTGACGATCCACCGGATATCGAGTTCGGTGAGAAACTCGACCAAGCCTTCACCGAGCAAGGAATCGCGTACAACGTCCTCGTTCGGTATCAGGTCGGCGAGGAAGCGATCGACACCGAAGAGATGATTCTGCAGGGGACGCCCAGCGACAACGCCGTCTCGGCGACATGGACGATCAGCCTCCGCAACGACGACCACGTTATCAACGAGGATGGCTCGCGCAACGAGACGACCGTTCGAGAGTCTGATAGATTTTATATCCCGAACGGCCCTGCTGATAATGCGAAGTCGTCTGATAACGGACTGTACAACGTCGTCACTGTCGAGGTGGTCGCATGGCGGATCTGAGCAGCGGCCAGCGCGACCGGGGACAACTCATCCTCGTGACGGCGTTCGCACTCGCTGCGATCTTTCTCGGACTGGCGATCATCGTCAACTCAGCAATCTTCACGGAGAATCTGGCGACCCGGAGCGAGAACGTCGATTCGACGAAGGCGCTCGAATACCGTCACGGTGTGACGCAGTTCACCGGCGAGGTCATCGGGTTCGCGAACGAGAACAACGCGACCACCAACGAGACGATTCGCAGAAACGTCACCGATGGGATCAGAGACATCAACGATTACACCGGCATCCAGCAAGCCCAGCGCGGGACGGGTATCGCGCTCGAACTGGACAGTTCGACCAACGGCTCACGCATTTTCCAGTCTGATGCTGGCACATTCGAGAACAACGAGACGACTGCGGACTGGACGCTGGCCACGGACGTGACACGAACTCGGGCGTTCGAGATCAACGTAACAACGCACTCCACCGGCGATTTTACCGTCGCTGTGGAGGATACTGACAGTTCTGACGAGTGGGACCTGACGATCAGCAACAGCACAGTGACAGTCGACCGCAGCGGTATCTCCACTGAGAGCTGTTCGGTCGGGACCGTCGAAACAGTCGACGTGACTGCTGCGACGGTCAACGGCGAAGTCTGCCCGGCGCTGCAGGACACGGAAGCCGGTGAGGACCTGTACTTCGCGGCCGGAATCGACGACGAGTACGAGATCAACTTCGAGAATGCGGACAATATCGAGGGAACCTACAGTCTGGTCGTCGACAACGCGAGCCTCGATGGGAGCACGAACGACAACTACGCCGAGGTTGACGGACCGGGATCGGGCGCACGGGTGACACCAGCGATGTACAGCGCGATCCTCGATTTCGAGTACGAGACGCCAGAAGTCGAGTACGAGACCGACGTAAGGGTCGCTCCGGGTGAACCAGCATGACTCGCGGACTGTCGACTGCGCTCGGCTACGTCCTCACGCTGGGGATAACGGTCATTCTCGTCTCTGGGCTGTTCATGGCAGGTGGGAATTTCGTCGACAGCCAGCGCGAGGAGGTGGTTCGTACCGAACTCGAGATCGTCGGGGAACAGGTCGCGACACACGTCAACGCGGCTGATCGACTCAACGAAAGCGGCATGGGTGAAACGAACGTGACGATCGAACAGCGGTTCCCGCCCAGCGTCGTCGGAACCGCCTACCGAATCAATCTGGAGGAGGACGACCAGCGCTTGCGACTCACGACCGACAATCCATCCATCGAGGTGACGATTCCACTCGCGAATACGACCACAATCGCGGATTCGAGCGCGTCTGGTGGTCAGATCGTCATCGAATACGACCAAGGGGAGAACGCGGTGGTGATCGACAGTGCCTAACCTTCCCGGCAGTCCCGGCGAGCGCGACCGGGCACTGAGCGAGGTTGTCGGCTACATCCTCGTCTTCTCGCTGATCTTCCTGACTGTCGGCTTCGTCTCGATCAGCGGCTTGCCGACGCTGGATACCGCCAAGCAATCGGAACAGGTCCAGAACGCCGAACGAGCGTTCGATATTCTCGATAACAACCTCGCAGAGGTCTACAAACACGGGGCACCGAGTCGGGCGACGGAAATCAGCGCCGACAACGGGGCTGTCGAGACCAGATCTGCCGTCACAATGAATGTCAGCCTCACGAACAGCACTGGGAATGTTAATTACACGTCCCAAGAGATCAACCCGATTGCGTTTACTGGCCTCGGAGAGACAGAGTACGTCTACTCGGCTGGTGCAGTCTTCCGCCAGCAGTCCGGGAGTAGTTTCATGCTCTCGGAACCGCCTTTCGAGTTCGACGCCGAGCGTGGGTTCGTGACCATCGTGCGGACGTTCAGCAAAAACCAGACATCCGCAAGCGGTGGGACGGTACTCGTACGGGCCTCCTCGTCGAGTCGGTCCGTCTGGGCTGCCGATACCTCGCTCCAAGAGATGCAGTACGACCAAATGACGATCAACATCACGGACTCACCGCGACAGGATAGCTGGGAAGAGTATCTGGAGTCCGAACTTCCGAATCCAAACTGTTCGACGAGCGACGGTCTCAGTTGCGAGGTGGATCTCGACGGCGAGGGAATTACACAGACGTTCGTGACCGTGCAGGGGATCGAGATCACGATCGAGGTGTGAGTGCCGCAGAGAACAATCACGAAGGGTCGAGCCTAGCGGGAGGTGACCGTGACCGGATTCGTGCTGATGTGCAGGAACGTGAGGACGTTCACCGGTGCGCCGAGTTCGATTTCGAGATTGTTTTCGTTCTTGTGTTCGAGAACACCGGTGCCCACGTCGACCGTCTCTGCGACGACGCCGCCGAGAACGTTTTCGTCTTCGCTGCCACCCCCTTTGATATTGAACTCGCTATTCGGCGCGTAGATGTACCCCGTGAACTGAACGGACCCGCCGTTGCCCACCTCGTCGACAGTCGAGTGCGCCAAGAGGATCACATCTTCCGGGTTTCCGCCAGTATTGACGTTCGGAGTCCCGCCAAAGTAGACATCACCTTTCGAGTACATGCGGACCTGTCCGCCATCGTTGTCGGAGCCGACGACATCGAGGTCGGCGTTCCCTTTGAATTCGACGCCGTCTTTGAACACGAGATTGACATCACCGTCAGAAACGTCCAGATCGATGTCTTCGTCGATGGTGATCTTATTCCCAGTGTCGACGTAGTAGGTACCCGAGGTGAGTGTCTCTCCGTCGCTGAACCCAGATCTGTCGGTACAGCCGCTGGGATCACACGCAGAGATTTTCTGGTCGACGTTCGGACTGACTGACGGGGCGTTCACGTTCTTTCGAGTGGTCCCGATGATCTCACCTTTGTTTTTATTCTGTGTTTCTGGGGAGGTCGCTGAAGTTGTCGCGGCGGCGTGCTCGAACTCCTCGACGGCGGGGGCGGTCAGATTGACACTCACCCGTTGCTCGTCGGGTTCGTGTGTCACGTCGCCTTCAGTCCGGGTCTCGAAATACGCCTTCCAGCCCTGATGGTATCGGCTCTCGACGGTCACCTGAACGATTTCGTTTTCGAGAGGGTTGGTGAGGTTTTCGTCTTTCGACGCGTTCGGGAAATAGCTCGTGCTCGGGCCGTCCTTTTCGACGACTGCGCCGCCATCTAGCGAACGCTCTCCCGAGATCGTCACCAGCGGCAGCGTCAGCGTCTGATCGCGGTAGTTGAACTCCGGCGGGGAGACCATCCCACTCCCCTCCGAACCGTCGGCACGCCAGACGCCACCACCCTGGTAGGCGATCTTCGTGTTCGCTCGCTCGAAAATGACGGCCCCGAGGTCCGTGTCTGGCATCACGACGATATTGTCATCGCCGCCGATTGTCGTGATATTGATCGTCCCAGCCTCGTCATCGACGGTGAAGTCAGATCCCGACGCGCGGTCGAACTCCATCTCCTGGCTGTCCGTCCGGCCGAGCGCGACCATCGAGATTTCCGAGTCCATCTGCGTCATCACTTTCTCCGCGCGGTCTGCGGAGAGACTGTTCTGTGAATCCGACACGGCAACGGCTCCGAATGCGATGATCGTCCCCGCCCCAATTAACACGAGTGAGAATAGGAGGACGAACCCGATCGTTTCGCTCTGGGCCCGCCTACGGCCAGAATTTCCGTTTTCGCGACGCTCAGCGTTTCGGGCCCTCATTCTAGTTCAGCTACTCTATCACACCTGATAAGCGTTATTGCCACTTATCAGCTAAGATACTCGAATCGCACCGAGAGCGGTCGCGGGGGTCGAAAGGGTAACGATTAACCGTCGGTAGCTGCTTCGCTCGGATGGGAACGCACGACCGCAAATCTGACTCGCCGTCCGCTTGGACGGCTTGGGATTGTGGGAGTGTCGGCCTCGCAGAGGCCACAGCGTCCAGACGGACGTTTCGCTTGCAGCGGTTCGTGCAGTTCCAAACAGACACATGGCACGAATGCACTCACGCCGCCGTGGCTCGTCCGGATCGGACAAGCCGGCGGCAGACGACCCACCGGAGTGGAGCGACGTAGACGAAGACGCAATCGAGGAGCGCGTCGTCGAGCTGGCCGAAGAGGGCCACAGTCCGAGCGAGATCGGACTGAAACTGCGCGACGAAGGCGTTCAGGGCACGCCGGTCCCCGACGTGAAGCTGGCGACGGGCAAGAAAATCACCGAGATTCTCGAGGAGAACGATGCCGACCCAGATATTCCCGAGGATCTGCGGAACCTGATGGCCAAGGCAGTTCGCCTGCGCGATCACGTCCAGGAGAACCAGACTGACCACCAGAACAAGCGCGCCCTGCAGAACACGGAGTCCAAGATCCGTCGCCTCATCAACTACTACCGAGGCGACGAGATCGACGAGGACTTCAGTTACAGCGTCGACGAAGCCCGAGACCTGATCTGAGATGTCGACTGCCGGTCACCCAACGGAACCAACCCCGAGCGATCTCCAGGCCGCGCTGCGTGAGGCGACGTTCGTTCGCCTCGTCGCGGCGGCCGACGCAGACAGCGTCGCCGCCGCAGCGCTTTTGGCCGACGGTCTCGGCCAACAGGAGATTCCTTACCAGACTTCGGTCACGCCGCTGGCACAGCCAGCAGAGCGCTCGACCGACGTGGATCTGACAATTGGGATCGGACGACCGGTGACTGGCAGCGACGCACAGATCGGACTTGACGGCGCAGCCGCGCGGACTGCACACGCGGCCGCCCGCGACCTCGGTGCTGGCGATCTGGCCCTGGCACTCGCCGGGACGGTCGCCGCCGAGGGACATCCGGGCGACGAACTCGCGACAATCGCCAACGAACGCGGACTCGAACGCAGACCCGGCGTTGCGGTGCCGACGGTGGATCTCGCTGACGGACTCACACACTCGACGCTCGTCCGCGCGCCCTTCTCGGGCGACCGCAAGGCAGTCGAGTCGATGTTCGACAGACTAGATCTGCCGGCAGATCCCAGCGAAGAAGACCGACGACGGCTCGCCTCGGCGGTTGCGCTGGCGGTCGCCGGCGATCCAGAGGGCAGTGACCGTGGGAGTGAGGCAGTCGAGACGCTCCTGCGGCCGCTTTCGGGCGGCCCGTTCGGGACCATCGGCGGCTATGCCGACGTGCTCGCGGCGGTCGCTCGCGAACAGCCGGGACTGGCAATCGTGCTCGCACTCGGCAAACTCGACGACGAGCGCGCGCTCGACCACTGGCGTACCCACGGCCAGCGCGCACACGAGGCGATCCGGACGGCGACAACCAGCCGGTACGACGGGCTATTCATCCTCCAGTGTGAGGACGACACGCCGGTCAGAACGGTCGCCGAACTCGCCGCAGGCTATCGGTCGCCGGAATCGGTCGTGCTCGCAGTCGACTCGCGGAGTGCTGCCGTGGTCGCACGGACAGAAGAGGTCGACGTATCCACCCCGCTCGAAACCGCCACGACGGCAGTTGGCGGGACCAGCGGGGCAGCAGGACAGCGCGGCCGGGCGGAGTTTACCGGCGAGTCGACCGAGTTCGTCGCAGCGTTCACGGAGGCAGTATGACCGGGTCGCGAAGCGCTCACATCGAGACCGAGCACGCCGACGCCGAGACAGCGCGAGCAATCGCGCAGGCGCTCGGCCCCGACAACACCGCAGAGATGGAGACGGTCGTCGACGGACGACGGATCGTCACGACCATCGAGCGGGATTCGACGGGTGGCTTGCAGTCGACGATCGACGATTACGTCGTCAATCTCCAGGTGGCGGTACAGCTTGCAACCACGGACGGGGACACGTCCACGACAACCACAAACACATGAGCGAACGATCAGTATCCAAGCAGAAGCAGGAAAAGCGGTGGTACACCGTGCAGGCTCCCGAGCAGTTCGACAGGGAGGAACTCGGTGAAACACCAGCAGACGAACCGGACATGGCGCTCGGTCGAACGATCGAGACCACGCTCGGCGATCTGAAAAACGACGCCAGCGGAAACAACACCAAACTCAAATTCAAGATCACTGAGGTCGCAAGCGACACGGCCTACACGGAGTTCATCAAACACGAACTGACGCGGGATTACCTGCGCAGTCTGGTCCGCCGTGGCTCCTCGAAAATCGAGGCCTACATCACGGTGCTGACCGCCGATGACTACCGTGTCCAGATCCAGCCCGTCGCGCTCACGACCAAAAGCGCCGACGAGAGCCAGGAGAAAGCGATCCGCCGGACGATGATCGACCTCGTCCGCGAGAACGCACGCGAACGAACCTTCGAGGAACTGACTGACACCGTCGTCGAGGGTCGACTCTCCTCGGCAATCTACAACGAAGCGAAGACGATCTACCCACTTCGCCGCGTCGAGATCCAGAAGATGACCCTCGAAGCCCGACCAGAAGAGGTCGCCGCCGAAGAGGAAGCCAGCGTCGACGTCGACGACGAGGAGTAATTCCAACCCGGCGTGACTTTGCTTTCGTTTTTTGACGCTGAGACAGTAGTCTCCGTGTCGATCGGTTCGAGCAGCGCTCAGTATCGCTGACTATACTGCGACGGTATCTCGTCGGAGAGGGCAATCATCAGACTGCGGTGTTTTTGTCGGACACCAGTCTAGAGCAAATATGGGATACCATCTCCTCGATCCCGACGAACTCGGCCAGTGGGACGATAGACCGACAGACGTTCGCTCGCTCAGCGTCGCGGCAGGATACGAGTACCAAGACTCGAAACTCGGTCTCCGCGTCTACGAGCTTGCACCAGGCGAGCAGGCCGGCCTGAGCTATCACTACCACGACGAACAGGTCGAGGCCTTCTACGTCTTGGAGGGGACGTTGCACGTCGAAACGCCAGACGAAGAGTTTGTCGTCGAGTCTGACCAGGCGTTTTTCGTCGATCCTGGGAGCCCACAGCGGGCGCACAATCCCGAAAAAGCCGATGCAGCGGTGCGGGTGCTCGCTGTCGGTGCACCCTCTGTCGACGACGCAAATCCGTACGACCCGGAAGAGGACT
This sequence comes from Halovenus anhuiensis, assembly GCF_037080055.1. Classification (NCBI taxonomy): domain Archaea; kingdom Methanobacteriati; phylum Methanobacteriota; class Halobacteria; order Halobacteriales; family Haloarculaceae; genus Halovenus; species Halovenus anhuiensis. Next base: position 143,212 of record NZ_JBAOJI010000005.1, on the reverse strand, counting down.
GAGTCGTCTCTACCAGCGGCGGGAGAGTTCGAGAACGACAGAACCAGTGGTCAGTACGAGGAGGAGTTGTCGCTGCTGTCGTCGGCCTCGACGTGAATTACACCTTCCATGCCGGCGTCGAGATGTGGGAGACAGACGTAATTGTGCGAACCGGGAGTCGTGAACTCGTGCTCGAAGACATCACCCTGCGTGAGGATGCCGCCGTTGTCGTCTTCCCACCCGGATTTTGCGGCCTCGTAGCTGTCGAAACCGCCGGAGGCGAAGTACTCGGCGTCGTCAGGAATTCCCGACGCAGTGACCGTATGCCCGTGGCTGCTCGTGTTGTCGAACGTAACCGTCGTGCCGACAGAGACGGTGAGTTCCTCGGGACGAAATGCGACCTGCGTCATCGTAATCCGATTGTCGTCGGCTGCGGCCGCTTGCCCGTCGAAACAGCCCGCGAGACTTACGGACGCACCAGCGCCAGCGAGGGCCAGAAAGGCACGACGTTTCATATCGGATTCTCAGGACTGCAACCATTTAGCTGTTTATAAGCGGTAAGCCTCCTTCCTCAAGGAGTCGTTCGGGGATCGAAGATCCAGCTCAGTCCCAAAATCTCCAATTTTCGGACGACAACGCAGGGAACAAAGCGACCGAGTAGCGTTGACGAGAGCTCCGCTCTCGTTCGCACATCAGTACGTGAAGCGTTCTGAGGACGCTGTAGGAAGGGGATACACCGTCCCCAGAAATCTTTGATTTCTGGTGTATGAACGAATCGCTCTGCGAGTCGTCCACGCGGTCATCGTCTCCCACACGCCCGATTATTGCTAATCCACAGACCCACGTACCGACATATTATGTTAAAATAATGTATAAATCTGGGTGATGGATAGACACGAAATCGAAGGCCACGAAGTCATCGAAGGGGAAGTGAAACCCACCGGCAACGGTGCACACGTCCTCGTTCCAAAACAGTGGCGCGGCGCAGACGTGAAGATTGTTCGAACTTCTGACCCCGACAAATAACCAATGCACTACACCTACAGGTTCCGGCTCAAGCCCACGCCTGAACAGCGTGAGCTACTGGATTACCACCGTGATACCTGTAGGCAACTGTATAACCACGCTCTCAGAGAGTTTGAGCAAATACCTGAATCTGCGGGGACACTCAACCAACGGGTACGACAGGTTCGGGATCAACTCACCGATCTCAAAGAGTGGTGGGATGATCTGAATGACCTGTATTCGACGGTCGCACAATCCGCAGTCATGCGAATTGAAGACAGTATCAAAGCCCTTTCTGAACTGAAACGCAAGCGGCGAGACTTCTTGCACAAGCTGTCGAATTACTACGCCACCGAGTACGATTTGGTGGCCGTTGAAGACTTGGATGCGAAGGGACTGGGCGAACCGAACGATACGACCAGAGAGTGCGCGTCCTGTGGCGTGAAAACAGACAAGCCACTGTGGGTTCGGGACCACTTCTGCCCCTCGTGCGGGTTTGAGACGGATAGGGACGCGAACGCGGCGATCAACATCCTTTCTCGCGGTTTGAACCAGCTAGGAGTGGGACACTCCAAAGGAACGCCTGTGGAGACTGCGCTCCCTGTGGATACACCCGTATCTGCAAAGTGCGTCGTAGAGACAGGAAGCCCCATCCTCAAGGAGCGAACGGCGTCAGCCGTGAGCGAGTAGGGTGGGGTAGTTCACACCGCTCGGTTCCGGCTCTTTCCGCCCGAAGGTTCAAATACCAGCACCGGACCACCGCCCGTATGGACGACGCACTCGAAGAGCGAATCGAGGCGCTCGAACGAACAGTTTCGGACGGGGAATTCGATCACGAATCGAGTGAATACGCCGAGATGGAGACACGACTCGCGGCGGTCGAATCGCAACTCGACGAGATCGAGACGCGGATCGACGACCTCGAAGCCGCAACGCAGGCACTGCGGGGCTACGTCGGGAACATCCGAGCGGTTAACGACGATATCGAGCAGCGAGCCAACACGGCCCTCGCCAAGGCCGAGGCACTCGAACGAGCGGCGCAATCGACCGTCGACGGACAGACAGCGGCCGGCGAGAATCGGAAACAGGCGCTGTCGAATTCCTCGGCGGACGGCGACCGGTCAGCGACGAGCGAGGCAGAACAGTCGGGGAACGAGCGGTGTCAGGCGTGTGGCCGGACACACGACAGCGAAACCGGGAGTGAAGCGGAATCACGAGCCACGAATCCACCTAGTGCGACCGACGGAGGAGCAGCCACGCACAGGAACCCCCCGGGCGAGACCAACGACGACCCGCTGTTCCCCGACGACGCTGCTGAGACCGGAACGCTCCAGCGGATCAGAGAGTTGCTGTAGACGATGTCGCTCCACAGTCGCCTCCCGGACCGAGTGCGGTCGATATTCGGTGACGAGTCTGCGTCGAAGGATTGTGATTGTGAACCGACGTTCGATGGCGAGACGCTGCTGGTCGATTCCTCGACCTGTGAGGGAGAGGGTCGATTGGCCGACAGTCCCGCCTGCCGCGAGACGGTCATCGATGCCCTCACCAGCCGCGACGCGGACGCGGTCCGAACCGAAGCCGGCGGCGTCGTTCGCGCCTACGAGAATCAGCAGGCGGCGTTGCTCGTCGCCGCCGGGCGCTTCGTCGAAGCGATACAGTTTCACGACGACCGACTCGCACAGCGAGCGCGGCGTGATCCGCTCGCGGCCGCCCGCGAAGCGACCGGTCGGGCTGATGCCGCCCGAGACATCGCCGCAGAAACCGGGCTCGCCGAACTCGCTGCCGATGCCGGCGACTACGAGACCGCACTCGCACCGGCCGTGGGGCCGCGGGTGAGTCACTGGCGAGTGCGAACCACCCCGCCACCGGAAGCGAAGCTCCGGGAGGTTCGAGAACTCGATACCGGGGCGACGGTCAGACGGTACGAACCGCCGAACGGCGTCGATCAGTACTACCTCTCGCCCGCCGAGCGGGGCCTCTCCGCCGCAGGACTAGAGATGTTGGCCACAGCGTACGACCGCCTCGCAGCCGGAGAGTTCGAGGGCGAGCAGCGCGCGCCGGGGCGTGCGGTCCGGGCCGTTTCAGAAGCGGCCGAGCATTCCGAGTCGATCCCCGTCGAGGCGGTCGCTGCGGTCCTGCGGAAACACACCCACGGGTTCGGGTTGCTCGAAGATCTGTTCGCGGACCCCAACGTCTCGGATGTCTTCGTCACTGCACCAGCACCGTCGAACTGGCTGCGAGTGACCGTCGATGGTGAAACCTGCCGGGCGAACGTCCGACTCACGGAGGCAGGAATAGAAGCGCTGTCCTCACGCTTTCGCCGCGAGAGCGGACGGGCGTTCTCGCGTGCCGATCCGACACTGGATGCCACCTCGACGGTCGCCGGTCGACAGGTGCGCGTCGCCGGGGTGACGGAGCCACCGAGTGACGGAACGGCCTTCGCTTTCCGGGCCCAGGACGACGCTGTCTGGACGCTTCCTGCACTCGTGGGAAACGGGACGGTTTCGGATTCGGCAGCGGCGCTCGTGTCGGTCGCCGTCGAGCGTGGTGCGGCAGTGCTGGTCGCCGGGCCGCGGGGCGCGGGCAAGACGACGTTTCTGGGCGCTCTGTTGTGGGAGTTGCCGCCGGAGGTGCGGACCGTCGCAATCGAGGATACGCCGGAACTCCCGGTGGATCCGTTACAGGACGCCGGACGAGACGTGCAGCCGCTGCTCGCGAGCGCGGACAGCGAAGAACTCTCACCGGCGACCGCCCTGCGAACCGCACTCCGACTCGGTGACGGAGCGGTCGCAGTCGGCGAGGTGCGCGGTGAGGAGGCGAGTGTCCTCTACGAGGCGATGCGCATCGGCGCAAACAGCGAAGCCGTTCTCGGGACAATCCACGGCGATGGTGGAGAGGCGGTTTACGAGCGCGTCGTCGAGGATCTCGGTGTCTCCCCCGCCTCCTTCGGCGTGACCGACCTGATCGTCACCTGTGAGATCACCGCTGACGGCACCCGCCGCGTCAGCACCGTCGAAGAAGTCAGCGGCGGAGAGACTCCGCAGTTCGACACGCTGTTCGATCGGACGGGCGACGGCCTGGAATCGACGGGACAGATCGAGCGAGGCAACAGCACCCTCGTTGATGGGCTCCGGGCAGCGGGCGAAACGTACGCGAACCTCCGCGAACAGCACCAGCGCCGAGAACGACTGCTCCGGTCGCTGGCGGACCGCGGAGCGACAGATACGGACGCCGTCCTCGACTCTCACGGAGAGCGACAGCGATGAGCACGAACGTCCATCCGACAGTGCGCCTGCTCGAAGCGACGGCCGCCTGCTGCCCGTTCGACGTCGAGGCGAGTTCTGATCTCCGGCTCGCGCTGGATTTTCTCGGTCGCCCGGTCGCACCGACAGTCGTGATACAGGCGAGTTACGTCGCCGCCGTCGCTATTGGCGTTGCACTCTCACTGCTGGCGTTGTTCATTCCGGGACAGTTTCGACTCGTCGTCGTGCTTGCGGGAGTGACAATCGGCTTGCTTACGACACACACGATCCAGGCTGCCCCCCAGTTGTGGGCCACCGCTCGCCGGACGAGCGCACTGGGGGCCGCCCCAGACCTCGTCGCCCGGACAGTACTCAGTATGCGCCTCTCGCCGACGCCGGAACGGGCGGCAGATTTTGCTGCCCGGACGGGCGACGGCATCCTCGGCGCGAGTCTCGCGAATCACGTACGCCAGCACCGTCACAGCGGACTTTCGGGCCTCGTCGCGTTCGGCGACGCCTGGGCCGATCTATTCCCCGCGCTACGCCGGTCCGTGGCGCTTGTTTCGGCTGCTGGCAACGCGAGCGGACACGACCGAGAACGGCTGCTCGACCGCGCGCTGTCGGTCGTCATGGCGGGAACACGGGACCAGATGGAGTCGTTCGGTGCACAGGTTCGCACGCCAGTGACGGCGTTGTACGCCTTCGGCGTGTTGCTGCCGACGGCGCTGGTGGCGCTGCTCCCCGCGGGGAGTGCCGTTGGCGTCGCAGTGACGCCGCTGACCGTCGTTGCGATCTACAACGTTGCGCTCCCAGCAGTCCTGCTCGGTGCCGCGGCGTGGTTGCTCGCCAGGCGACCCGTCGCCTTCCCGCCGCCGGCAGTCACGACCGACCAGGATGGGGTGCCGGACAGAACCGGCCTCGCGATTGCACTCGGCGTCGGGGCTGGCGGCCTCGTGGCCGTCAGTGCATCGGTGATCGCACCTCGCTGGGCCGCAGTCGTCGGCGCCATCGGAATCGGGACGGGGCTTGGGATGGTCTGTTACTACCGACCCGTCGTCAGTCGATACGACCGCATCCGCCGGATCGAAGCGGGGTTGCCTGACGCGCTGACGCTGATCAGTCGTCGGGTCGCGAACGGCCGGGCGGTCGAGACAGCCATCGAACACACTGGCGAGGAACTCGACGACGAGATCGGTGCCGTACTGCGTGCCGGCGCGTTGAGACACCGGCAGTTACAGATCAGCGTCGAAGAGGCGTTTCTCGGCCGAGATGGTGTGCTCACCGACGTGCCGAGTCCCCGCGTGCGGGGGAGTGTGGCGCTGCTCGCGCTCGCGAGCGAGGAAGGACGCCCTGCCGGGACAGCCTTGCTCGCACTCGGAGATCACGTCGAGGACCTGCAGGCGATCGAACGGGAAGCGCGGCGAAGCCTCGCTCACGTCTGCCAGACGCTCCAGACGACCGGCATGCTCTTCGGTCCGCTGGTCGCGGGCGCGACGGTCGCACTTGCGGAGGGGATCGGCGGCGAGGCGTTTCTCGCCGAGCGGACCCAGTCGCTGATCTGGCTTGGCGGGCCGGTCGGCGTGTACGTCCTGTTGTTGGCGGTGATCCTGACAGCGCTGGCGACGGGGCTGACCCGGGGACTGGACCGGGAACTGCTGGGCTACCGGATCGGCCGGGCGCTGTGCTCGGCGACGGGAGCGTACCTGAGCGCGTATCTACTGGTCGGAACACTGTTGTGATATCCCGGGACTCTGGGATCGAAACCAACTTTGATTATGCCACGTGTTGAAATTCGAGATGGAGATTACGATGGATATTGCTGACATAGCCACTCCCGACTACGCCGAGATTGATGCGGACGAACGCCTCGGAAAGGTCCGGTCAATGTTCGAAGAGGACAGACCAAAAGGGATCGTGGTCACAGAAGATGGCGAATATACCGGGATTATCAACCAAAAACAACTCATTCAGTCACATATTCAGGATGGGGCGAAAGTCCGGGGACTAGTGCGGTCAGCACCGAGAGTTGGTCGAACCGACGACGTACGCGAGGTTGCGCGCGTGCTGGTCGAAAGCGGCGCGAAGATCGCACCGGTGTTAGAGGGCGACAATCTGTGGGGTATCGTCAGCGAAGAAGCGATTCTCGAGGCAGTACTCGACAACCTCGAAACCCTCGACGTCGCAGACATCTACACGGACGAGGTCGTAACGGTGACCGACGACACCCAGATCGGCCGCTCGATCAACATGCTCCGGGAGAACAACATCTCCCGACTGCCGGTCGTCGACGAGGGCGGCCAGCTAACCGGGATGGTCACGACGCACGACATCGCCGATTTCGCAGTCCGTGACATGGAACGCCAGCAGAAAGGCGACCGCTCGGGCGATATCGACCGGGTACTCGATATTCCGGTCTACGATATCATGTCCAGCCCCGTCGCGACGACAACGGCCGGAGCGACGGTCAAATCGGCGGTCAAGCAGATGCTCGATAACGACTATGCAGGGCTCGTCGTCACGCCGGACGATGACGAGACGGTCGCCGGCATCATCACCAAAACCGACGTGCTCCGGGCGCTGACCTACACCGAAGAGGACCACATGGATGTCCAGGTCACAAACATCAAGCTACTCGATACGCTGACCCGCGAGGAGATCCGCGAGGAGATCCAGCAGACTGCGGACAAGTACCAGGACATGCAGGTCCAGCACGCACACGTTCGCTTCCACAAACACAAGGAAAAACTCCGCGGGACGCCGCTGATCCAGAGCCAGGTTCGGCTCCGAACCAACAAGGGACAGGTCGCCGGATCCGGTGAAGGCTACGGTGCCGATACGGCCTTCAACGTTGCACTCGACAAACTCGAGCGCCGCGTCCTCGAACTGAAAGGCGTCCGCGCAGACGAGGAGTACCGCGGCCAGTTGCTCCGCAAACTCGGCGAACTGTAGCTGTCGAACTACTCTTTTGGCTCGACGACGGTATTTTGTAGCCGACCGATTCCCTCGTACCAGATGTCGATATCGTCGCCGGGTTCGAGCAGGCCGGGATTCGCCGGACTGCCGAAGGAGATCACGTCACCCGGCTTGAACGTGTACCGCTCGGAGAGGAAGGCAATTGTCTCGTACGGATCGAAGATCATCCAGTCGGTCGTCGCGTCCTGCCGTTTCTCCCCGGAGATGTGGGTCTCGATCTGGATGTCGCGGGGATCGAGATCTGTCTCGATGACTGGTCCGAGCGGGGCGGACCCGTCGAAGGCTTTACGTGCAGTGCGGCGTTCCTGATCCAGGGCGTCCAGATCGTTCAGAATCGTCCAGCCGCGCAGAACCTCTCGCACGTCATCCTCGTCCTCGAGATCCGTACACTCCTCGTCGATGACCGCTGCCAGTTCCCCGGCGTAGGTCAGTTCCTCGGTCCACTCGGGGTACTCGATCGGCTCGTTCGGCGGATGCAGCGAGACGGCGGACTTGATGAACCAGTCGGGGATGTCGGGGATGTCGTAGTCCATCTGGTCGATCTTTTCGGCGAAATTTCGGCCGACACAGTAGAACGTCCCCGGTTCGCAGGGTGCGCGGAGGTCGGCATCCTCGCCAATCTCGTAGCTTTCGCCATCGACTGTCACTGTCCCGTCGTCGTACTCGCCGGTCAGAATCCCGTCGTCGGTTTCGATGCGCGCAAGTTTCATGCTCGGTGTTTTCACGCGGCGGTTTACAACAGTTTCGAGGTCGGTCACCGAGTCGATTCTCTTCGCGGAGAACACCAATCGGTGACAGCTACCCCCGAGCATTAAGTAAGTTCAGGAACGCCTGATACATAATCGATGTCGACGGGGGTCTGGGCGGTCAGGGGAATCTATCTCGCTGCGACGGTACTGGGGGCCGTCCTGGGGATTATCCTCTGGCATAATCGGGATAAGAAGGGGGCGATACCGCTGTGTATCGAGTTGTTCGCAGCGGCGTTCTGGGCGTTCTGTCTGTTCGTTTCGACCCTTCCGCAGGAATGGCTCGCGTTCGCTGTCATCCGGATCATGTACCTCGGTGTCGGTGCCACTGTGGCGTCGACGTTCGTGTTTGCACTCGAATATACGGGTCGGGAGCGGTATCTCACCCGGAAGACGCTCGCAGTGCTCTCGATCCACCCCATCTTGGTCGTGCTATTCGCGGTCGTCAACCCCGGTAAGCTGTTCTTTGCCGAGTTGAGTACAGCCGGCGTCGTCGGTATCGAGCAGCAGTGGGGGCCGGCATTCTGGGTCCACTCCGCGTACAGCTACACGCTCATCCTGTTCTATACGGTGCTTCTGGTCGGCTTCATCTATCGAACCAGACATACGCTGTACCAGGGCCAAGCGGCAGCGCTGGTTGTTGGCATCACATCGCCGGTCCCGCTCAACCTCATCTATCTCGCCGGCAACGTCGAATTCGATACGACACCGATTGGCTTCGTCGTCGCATCGGCGTTTTTCACCGTCGCTATCGTCCGATACCAGTACACGAATCTCTCGCCGATCGCCCGCAAGAAAGTCATCGCCAACGTCCGGGACGGGATGATCGTCGTCGATACCGACCAGCGCATCGTCGACGATAACCCTGCTGCCCGAGAGATGCTCCGGGCCGAGGAGTCGATGGTCGGTTCCTCGATTAGAGAGATTGTCAGCCTGCCGGACGTAGCGGCCGAGTTCGAGTCGATGAGTGAGCAAGACAGTGAGCGGATCGTCTCCTACGGCGAGCGCTCGCTGCGTATCGAGTCGACGCCCATCCGAGACGACCGCGACCGCCTCGTCGGGTGGCTCTACCTACTCGAAGACGTAACCGAGCAGAAACGCCGCGAGCGCGACCTCGAACAGCAGATCGAAAAACTCGACCAGTTCGCCAGCCTCGTCAGCCACGACCTCCGAAATCCGATCAACGTCGCCTCGGGATACATCCAGCAGGCGAAAACGAGCGGCGATCTCTCCTATCTGGACAAGGCAGAGGAGGCGACCGAACGAATGGAAGCGATCATCGAGGACGCCCTCGCGCTGGCACGCGAGGGGCAGGACGTGACCGATCCGACGGAAATCTCACTCGAGGCAATCGCGAACTCGGCGTGGGAAACCGTCGAGACCGACGGTGCCTCCCTCGTCGTCGAAGGGGATCGAACCGTCATCGCCGACGGCACCCGTCTCCAGCGACTGTTCGAGAATCTCTATCGTAACGCCGTGGAGCATGGCTCCACGAGCCCTCAGTCGTCTTCGACTCCTGGGGACACCGGAAGCGAAGCTTCCGAGGACGCTGTCGAACACGGGACGGATCCCGACGGAGCAGATGGCCCCGTGGCCTCGGAGTTAGTCGTCACAGTCGGGATCGAGGATGAGACAGGAACCGATCTGACGGTCACCGTCACGGACAACGGCTGCGGACTACCGGAAGACGACCCCGACCGCGTGTTCGAGGATGGCTTTACGACGAATCGGGACGGAACGGGACTCGGACTGGCAATCGTCGAGCAGATCGCTCGCGCCCACGACTGGGAAGTTCAGGCCAGTAATGTCAGACAAGTGGTCGGTGCCGGCGACGGCAGCGGCGAGGTCAGCGGCGCAAAATTCGAGATCAGCGGCGTTCGAAAGCCACTGTGAGCCGACAGCCAGTGGTGAGCTGCGGCGAAAAAGGCCGCTTCGTCGGGGTCACTGGGGTGGATTACGGCGCTGCTTCGAGTCACTTATTGGGCTCGCGGCGCAACCTTTGTGAGAATGAAGGACCCGGAACTCGCCGTCGTCGAGTTCGTTTTGACGACGAATGCATACAACGAGACGAAGACACTCGATGCCGACGATCTGCCCGCAGCCTACCGAAGTCCGTTCTGGAGCGACGGCCGAATCGAGCGCCCGCTCTCGCCGACGGTCGGCGGCGCAGAGGGCGCCACCGGCGTCGACCAACCGTGGGAAACCATCTCCGGACTGATGTTCACCGATTACGACGATTTCTCGGGGACGCTCTCCTTTACCGATCAAGAGATGGCCGAAGAGTGGTATCTCGACCGGGCCGACGACGACCGCATCGAAGCCAATCCGGTGCTCGCGCACTATTTCTCCGACGCTCGGGATGTCTCCTACGAACAGGCCAGCGAGCACAACCGCCCCGCCCGGGCCGACCGGGAGTTCATCGACTCGCTGCTCGATGAGTACTTCGACGACGAGGAAGAAGAGGAGATGCTCGATTTGGTCGACATCCGTGCACCGGAAGAAATCGAGCAGACGCTCGACGAAATCGTCCTGACGGGCGAACAGGAAGGCGAGATCCAGAAGATCGTCAAGGCTATCGAACACCGGGAGTATCTGGCCAGTATCGGTCTGCGCGAGATCGGAAAGCTGCTCTTCGTCGGGCCACCGGGCACCGGGAAGACGAGCGTCGCGCGGGCGCTGGCGAGCAAACTCGGCCTGCCCTTCGTCGAGGTCAAGCTATCGATGATCACCAGCCAGTACCTCGGTGAGACGGCGAAAAACGTCGAGAAAACCTTCGAGGTCGCCAAGCGACTCTCGCCGTGTATCCTCTTCATCGACGAATTCGACTTCGTCGCCAAGACCCGTTCCAGCGACGAACACGCAGCGATCAAGCGGGCAGTCAACACGCTGCTCAAAAGCATCGACGAGGTCTCGCTCATTCAGGACGAAGTGCTGCTGATCGGCGCGACCAACCACCCCGACCAACTGGACGCGGCGGCGTGGCGACGGTTCGACGAGATTGTCAACTTCCCGAAACCGGACCGCACGATGCGCGCCGGAATCCTCGAAATTGTCACGGAGCAGATGGAGATCGTCGATTTCTCCGCGGACGAACTCGCGGAGTTGACCGAGGGGCTAACCGGCAGCGACCTTCGGCTGGTGCTCCGGGAAGCTGTCCTCGAAGCGCTCACCGAGGAGCGGACGACGCTCACCCAGCAGGATCTGATCGACGCGATCGAAGACTTCGAGGAGCGAGACACGCTGAAAAACCTCGATATGATCGAGGGCGATCACGACGCACTCGTCGCCGGCGGCGGCGGGTTCGACAGCGATCACAATCACGACCACAGCCACGACTGACCGACTACCACCGCCACGGCCACCGACTGACCGAATCCGACAGTTCGTCGCTCTCTCTCGCGAGTCGCTCCGTCGCCGCCGCGAGTCGCTCAACTGCCTGAATCAGTTAGAGTGTAAAGTAGCCGACGGCCAGCACGACGACCCCGGTGATCGTAATTTCGATGCGAAGCGAGCGAGCGGCGGCGAGGCCGACCCACAGGACGGCGAGAACGCCGAAGACGGCCTCCCGTTCGGGCGAGCGGCGAAATAGGGAGGGCTCGTTCATGTGCCGCAGTACCGCCAACGGCATGTTAATGATAGCGAAATGACTGACCCGCAGTATCCACCGTCTTTTTGTCCGTCGTCGCCTTACCTGTGCTGCAGATGCAGGTAACGTTGCTCGGGACGGGCGATACGACAGGGACGCCGACGGTCGGCTGTGAGTGTGACACCTGCGAGACTGCGCGTGATCCCGACGAGGAACTGCTAGAACGGGCCCGCGATCAGGGCGCGACGATCACCGCCGGTGGGGGCGTCGAGCGGTCCCGGTTTTCGGTCCACGTCTACAACGAGCGCACCGATCAGTCGCTGCTCGTCGATTTCAGCCCGGATTTCAGACAGCAGTTTCTCCGCGAAGACGTTCCGTTGCCTGACGAGGCGATCATCACCCACATTCACTTCGACCATCTCGACGGACTGGGCAACTGCTTTCGTCTCATCGACGATCTCGACGTACACGCGGCCGACGAGACCGATCCGGAGACCGGCAAAAGCGTCGCGGAGACGGTTGCGAGCGACTACCACTACCTCGATCAGATCAGCGTGTCTCCGCAGACGCCATTCGAACCCTTCGAGGCCTGCGGCTTCGAGATCACGCTCGTCCCCGTCGACCATCCGCCGCTCGTCTGTTACGGACTCACAATCGAGGATCCCGAGACGGGCGCGAAGTTCTCTCTGTCTGGCGATTCGAGCTACGGCCTCCCGGAGCAGTCTCGGAACACCCTCGCCGACCCCGATCTGTTGCTCGCCGACGGGATCGTCCCCGCTCATCTCTGTGAGTACCATCCGATGGGCGGCGATCACCACGACGACGGTGTTCCCCGGACGTTCGGAACCAAACATATGACCCGAGAGGGTGCGCTGGCGCTGGCCGACGATCTGAACGCAGCGGAGACACGGATCGTCCACATCGCCCACTACTACCCGGTTGAGGAGGCCTTCGAGCAGCCGTTAGCACTCGACGGCGAGCGATACGAGCTATAGTGCAGTGTCAGCGATGGCTTCAGCGTCCGACTCAGCTTCTGGCAACCGAATGATGACGGTCGTTCCGTCCTCGCCGGTCTCGAACCGACAGTCCCCACCGGAGTGTTCGGCGGCGATCTGAATGAGCCACAGTCCAGCCCCGCTGCCGTGGTCCAGCGAGGTTTCCTCCCCGCGGTCGAGCACGTCCAGTTCGTGCTCCGGGATGCCCGGACCGTTGTCGGTGATGCGGAGTTCGACACCGCTGTCGACACGGTCGCCGGTGATGCGTATCTGTGAATCACCCTCGTTGTGAACGACTGCGTTTTCGAGCACTTCCGCCAGCGCGGCGTCGAACTCGGGATTGATCATCACCTCGTGGTCGGGAACGTCGATTTCGACAGTCGCCGCGGGAAACTCTGCGCGGGCGTCCTCGACCGCCCGAGCGACGAGCGTTTGCAGCGAAACCGGGACCGGATCCATGCTGTCGATGACGTTTTTGATCGCCCGTGCGGTCTCGCTCGTGTTCAACAGGACGTTCGTCCGGTCGACGATCCGGTCGGCCGCCGAGGCTGCCTGTTCGTCGCCGTTGTCGGCAATCGAGGAGGCGAATCCCCGGATGACGGTGATCTCGTTGCGGAGGTTGTGGCGCAATACCCGCGAGAAGACTTCCTTGAGAATATCCAGATCCTGTGCGCGCTCGCGCTCGGCCGTGACTTCCCGGAAGACGACGAGTTGGCCGGCGGTCTCGGGGCCGGCCGAGAGATCCGTGCTCGTGACGGTGTAGTACTCGAGTTCGCTCTCGGTGACGAGGCCGAACTCGGCGTCTGGAATCTCGCTGCCCTCCCGGAGTGCTGCGATCACCGGGTGGTCGGGATCGAAATGTCGTTGCTCACCGAGAACGACGCCACCGACGACATCGGCCGCCGAGGAGGGAACGCTCTCGGAACTCGCCAGTTGCTCGTCGGGCGTGAACACCGCCGCCGACTGCTGGCCGATCACGTCGTCACTGATCGCGAAGGCGTCTTTCGCGGCCCGATTCGCATCGGCGACGTGGTTTCGCTCGTCCAGCGCGATGACGGGATCGGAGACGTAATCGAACAGCGTCTCGCGGGCAATCGGGCCAGTCTCGAGGAATTCGTACCGGAACAGTGCGACTGCGAGCACTACGCAGCCACCGGTCATGCCCAGTAGCGTGAATTCGACGAACGGGACAGTATAGAACCGTTCGAGCAACCCGAAGCCGGCACCGATTGCCAACCCGATGATCAGCGCGCCCGCCTGTTTCCGGTAGACGCCCTGCGAGTCGAGATACTGGCGGGCAAACAGGGAGAGACCCGCCACGGCGACGACGACTCGATACAAGAAGTCGGCGTTCGCAAGCGGAGAGAACGCCGGACTGTCGACAGCGCCGGCGACGATCCGGGCGAAAGGAAGTCCGACAGCGAGCACGGCCAGCACGGCGAGCAGCCAAGGCCGAATCAGCCACCGCCGGTTCGTGTACTCGACGGCGACGTACAGCGCACCTAGCACAGCGAGGTTGACGCTCGCGAGCAGGCCGATGTGGAGGATGATCGAAACCGATTCCGGCAGTCCGAGCGGCACTTCGAGAAATCGGCCAGCCTGAAAGACACTCGCCATGCCCGCGCCAACCCCGGTCACGACCAGCGGTTTGGCACCGGATTTCTCCCGGTTGCGCCAGGAGACGACGGCGACTCCTCCCGGAACAGCCCCGAGGAGAGCGTAGACGGCCGCAGCGACAAACGTAAGGTGACTACTCATGGCTGGCCGGGTGACTTGCCATCATTTGTGTCGGGGAGGATATATACCGTCTGGTCCCCGGAACAAGCACTCCGGGGTCAGGAGTCGCTGCCTGCCGATTCGACGTACTCGACCGCTGTCTGCGGCGAGTCGACCTGTTCGACTCCCTCGATCTGGTGGGTATCGAGACCGGCAACCGGCCGCCCGTAATCGAGTGCGAGCCCAATCTCCGAGAGCGTGCCGGTGCTGCCGTCGATTGCAATGGTCGCGTCCCCGTTGAGCACAACCAGCGGGTTGCGGGCATTTCCCATCCCCGTTGCAATCGGCGTATCGACGTAGGGGTTTGCGGCCGTTCGATCCGAGCCCGGCAGAATACCGATTGTATGGCCCCCGGCCTCCCGTGTGCCACGACAGGCAGCCTCCATGACGCCACCGCGGCCGCCACAGACGAGTTCGTGACCGCGAGTTCCGAGGAGATGGCCGACCTGACGGGCCTGTTCGTAGACCACGTCCGAGACTGACGATCCACCAATGACACTCACGCGCATACGCTCACTGGGGAGTCCAACTGGGTAAAGGCCCCGAGTCCGTCCACACGAAGCCGCTGCGATCAGTCCCGAACCCTGATGATTCCCGAGTCGAAGACCTGCTGGTTCGGGATGATGTACTCCTCGCCGTCGGTCTCGATTTTGGTGGTGAACATATCGACTTCCTGAACGATACCGCGTTTGTCGTCGATCCGGACCTCGTCCCCGATGGTGTACGGCTCGACGAGCAGCAGATAGACGCCTGCCGCGCCGGCCGCGAGAAACTGCTGGAATGCGACCCCACACAGGAAGACCAGCCCGAAGGCGTACGCGGCGAGCAAGACCAGAAGCGCCGTCGTGGCGACCCCGAGTTGCGCGAGCGCGATCAACGCTGCGATGTAATAGATGCTGTATTTGGCGATACCACCGATCACTGTCACTTCCGGGAGTTTCACCGAACGAAGTCGCTCCTGAATGATGATCTCGGCCTTATCGCCGGCGATCAACCCGACGATGATCGCGAGGACCGCGATGAACAGTCCCGGCAGATTCCGGGTGACCTGCGCCCAGAACAGCTCGAAATCGAGCAATCGAGCGACGTTGAAGGCCGTAATCGCCGTCAAGAGGTAGACGAACACGGCGAGCAGCATCGCGATAATCCCGCTTGTCGATGTCCCGAAGCGACCGACGGTCCGTTCGAAGGTAGTTCCCTCGATGGCATCGTTCAGCCCGGTCCGGCGAAAGAGTGTGTGTGTCCACCGCCAGGTGAGATAGGAGAGGAACAGCCCAGTGATGAGCAGGAGCAGCGCAGCGGTAAAGGCCGCCTCTTCCGAGAAGAGTCTACGGATGAGGTTGGGCCAGTCGAACTGCATGTCAGTATTCCTCCGGGTCGAGTTCGAAGACTAGTTCACCAGCTTTGAACGCCCGCACCATCCCGTCGCTTTCAGAGAGGACGATTGCCGTGGCGTTGGTGTCCTGCGTGATCGCGCCGGCAGCCATGTGTCGCGCACCGAGTCCCTTCGGGATATCGAGCCCCTCGACACTGGGTTCGAGATAGCGGTACGCGGAGACGATTTTCCCGCTGTCGGAGATCACAAAGGCGCCGTCGAGCCGGGAGAATTCCTTCAGCATCACGTTGACGATCGGATCGCCGACGTGGACGTGTGATTTCTCGAAGGGGTTGTACGATAGCGGTCGGGACTTGTTCATCACCTTCCCTGCGTCCCCGACGACGAACAGCGCACCCACTGGCTTGCCCTTCTGTCCTTTCTTGCCGAGTTCGATGGCAACCTCGAAGACATCTCGGACCACGTCGGCGTCGGCACGGGAGTTGACGAACAGGTCGTACAGCCCAGTCTGTGTGAACTGGTCGGCCCGCACGCGGATGATCGAGTCGATTCCCTCGGTGAACGAACTCGTCAAGCAGACGACTTCGTCGCCGTCTTCGATCAGTTCCTGATCGAGCGCTCCCTCAATCCCGAATCGGATCCGGCTGTCGATCTCGTCGAACTGCAGCGGCAGCGAGACGAAATCTTCCGCATCCACCGCGTTCGTCGTTCCGACGACGATTGTCAGCGTCTCGTCGTCGTGAAAGCGTTCGAACGTATCCGAATCTTCGGTAAAGAGCAAGATGGCGTCGATCTCTTCGACAACTTCATCCAGCAGGTCACCCAGCCCGGTCATTGGTATATCGACTCACCAAGCGGGAAAAAATGTTGTGGCACGTCAGCCGCCCGTCCGCGCTCTGTCGGCCGCTCGTCTGACCCCTACGTCCGGAGGACGACGATGTATCTGGTCAGCGAACGATGCACGCGCCGGTCGAAGACTGCTTCGGTCGTCCAACCGGCGTTGTGCGCGGGTTGCGCCCACGGCTTGTCACCGACGACGACACAGCGAGAGCCGACCCGCCGAGCCTCACGGAGCGCATCGGAGACGAGTTCGCCGAGGTCTCCCTCGATTTTCGACTGTCGGCCGTAGGGGGCATCGAAAACGACCGTATCGACGGCGTCGTCCGAAAGCGGCAGTCGGCCGCCGTCGCCCCGGATCACCTCGAATCCGCCGTCGAGGGCATCTGCGAGATTCTCGCGGCTGCCGCGGGCCATCTTCTCCTGGACGTCGACGCCGACCACGTCGGCCCCGGCGAGGCCAGCCTCGATGAGGATTCCGCCGGTGCCACACATCGGGTCGAGCACCGTCGCGCCCGGCCGCGCCCCGGCGATGTTGGCGAGCGCTCGGGCCAGCATCGGATCCATACTGCCGGGCTGGAAGAAAGGACGGTCCGTGGGGGTATGCTCACCGAATCCTCGGTTGGTTTCGGCAGCGAGCCAGCCCAGCGCGCAGGTTCCGTTCTCGCCGCCGGAAAACAGCGCCCGGAGTTCGTGATCCGGGTCGTCGAGATCGACCTCGAACCCGCGGTCGACCAGTTCTGCCCCGAGGGTCCGCTCGACTTCCTGCGTGTCGATGCCCGTCGTCGAGCGAACGTCGACCGCACGGACGGCAACCGACCCCTCGCGATCGATTGTCGCCGCCGAGAGGATCGCACGGGCGTCGGCGACGGTCGGAACGCCGCGGCCGATCAACTCGCTGGCGCGATGCGTGTATGCGAGGTGGTCGAACTGCTCGGAGAGTCCGCGTGCAGTCACCAGCCCCGGCGCGAGCGGAGACACGTCACTGGCCGCGTGTTCGGCCTCGTAGGCCGCGAACTCGTCGTCCTGTCCCGCGAGTTCGAGAACGTACACGCCTTCAATGACGGCCGAATAGATATCAGCGTATCGGTTGTTCCCCGAAACGTACAGATATAAACCGGATCTACCAGAACGGGAATACATTGAACGCCGGTTCCCAGTTTGCGGCGTCACGAACCTTTATAAATCTTAAATACGAGGTTTAAAGTGAGACATGGTAGATCCCAAGGAGACCATCAATATCGAAAACGTCGTTGCGTCGACTGGTATTGGCCAAGAGCTTGACCTTCAGAGCGTGGCCATGGACCTGGAGGGTGCGGACTACGATCCCGAGCAGTTCCCAGGACTCGTCTATCGGACACAGGAGCCCAAATCGGCGGCGCTGATCTTCCGGTCGGGCAAGATCGTCTGTACCGGCGCGAAAAGCACCGACGATGTCCACCAGAGTCTGCGGATCGTCTTCGACAAGCTTCGCGAACTGAACATTCAGGTCGAGGACGACCCGGAGATCATCGTCCAGAACATCGTCACCTCGGCAGATCTCGGTCGGAATCTCAACCTCAACGCGATTGCGATCGGCCTCGGTCTCGAAAAGATCGAGTACGAACCCGAGCAGTTCCCGGGACTGGTCTATCGACTGGAGGACCCCGACGTTGTCGCCCTGCTCTTCGGCTCCGGCAAACTCGTGATCACGGGGGGGAAAGAGCCAGACGACGCCAAGGAAGCCGTCGACAAGATCGTCACGCGACTGGAAGAACTGAGCCTGCTCGACTGAAACACATCTGTTCGACCGGGAACACTGGTCGATTGGTCTGTTGAGCTGATTTTCTCTACATCCGAACGGACTAGACAGGCCCCAAAAGTTCTATAGTGGCGGGGTCGCCGGTACACGTATGGACGAGATCTGGGACGAGGACGGCGGTCTCTCCGAGGATTTCGCCACCTCGTTCGGGAAGTGGGTCGCCCGCAACAGCGGGGATCTCGACGAAGTGACCGAGTCGAAGATCGTCTGCGAGTTCGATGACATCGGTGTCACGCTCGGCATGTACGAAGAGACGGGCCGCAAGGAGTTTCGACTGCGGACACTCCGCGAGGAGATCGAACTGCGAATGGTCACGAAATACAAACTCGGCGGCGAACGCCTCGTGTTACAGACCGGCCAGGGTAGCCGCCGCTTCGTCTTCGACGTTCCGGAAGAGGAGTGGACGATCAAGAAACGCTCCGTCTGAGCCTACTCTGAATCGAGGTCGTCGACAGTGGCCGTCCGCTCGGCCGGTCGGTGGCGGAGGCTGTACTCGGTGGCGGCGGCTGCCGAGGAGTCTCGCGACACCTCGTCGACGACGTACAGCCGAAGCGTCTCTTCTTGGCTCGTCATCACGGGAAACTCGTAGTACTCCGACTCGTAGTCGGGTTGGGTTCCCGAGTCGGACCGGTCGGCGACGAAATCCAGGTGGGCCTGCAGCCGCTCCCCCGCCACGTCTCGGGAGATATCGGGCACGTCCGCGACGCGGTCGGCGAAGTGGTCCAAGAATGCGGAATCACGCTCGTAGCCGACAGAGTTCCGGCCGGCGACCATCGCCGCCAGCGTCGTCGTCCCCGTCCCCCAGAACGGGTCGAGCACCGTATCGCCGTAGGCCGAAAACATCGAACAGAGTCGGTACGGAATCTCGAAGGGATAGGCGGCCGCGCGGTCCCGGAGATCGCCGTCGTCGAGATCCTGCAGGCGACCTCTGACTTCGCTCCAGATGTCAGTAAACCAGCGGTTGCGTTCCTCCCAGAAGTACGCCGCCTCGTACCGACGGTCAGCACCGGGTTCGAACTCCCTGCGGCCCCCGTTGCGGAAGACGAGGATGTGCTCGTGTTCGAGCGTGACGTAGGCGTTCGGCGGGAGCATCCCACTGCCCATGAACTTCGCGGCGCTGTTGGTCGGCTTGTGCCAGAGAATGTCGGGCATGGGATCGAAGCCGCGGCGCTCGAAGGCTGTCGTGATCCGACTGTGATTTGGATAGACGCGGAACTGGCCGTCGACCGTTCTTGTCGCGTCGCCGACGTTGATACAGACGATGCCGCCGGGTGTGACGACGCGCTGGAGTTCGTCCCACACCGAATCGAGAACGCCGTGCATCGCCTCGAAGGCTGCCTCTCCCTTGCCGGCGTCGAGATAGGCGTCGACATCGGGGACGAGTTCGGCGAAGAGGTCGTCCCACATCTCGACCATCGGATACGGCGGCGACGTGACGACCAGATCGATCGAATCGTCGTCGAGTGCGTCCAGGTCGCGGGCGTCACCGGCGTGGATTCGGTGGCTCGTCTGCCGCGTTGGCTCCTCGTCCATACTACTCGACCAGCCGCTCGATTTCGGTGACGAGGATGTCGCTCGCGCCGACGGTCTTGAGTTCGCTGATCGCCTCGAAGACGGCATCTTCGTCGACGACAGCGTGGACGGCGACCTGATCGGTCCCGGCGATATCCATCACCGTCGGCCCGCCCATCCCCGGCAGCACCTCACGAACGTCGTCGAGTCGGTCCTCGGGCGCGTTGAGCATGAGATAGCGCTGATCCTCGGCGGCGAGCACCGAATCGAGCGCTGTCGTCACCTGCTCGACTTTCGGGTCGTCGGCGACATCGTCGCGGGCGAAGAGTCGAACAGAGGAACTGAGAATCTCCTCGATCTCTTCGAGACGGTTCATCCGAAGCGTCGTCCCAGTCGAGGTAATATCGACGATTCCGTCGGCCATATCGACGTGGGGAGTCAGCTCCGTTGCTCCCGTGACTTCGGTGATATTCACGTCGACGTCCGTCTCCGCGAAGTACTCCTCGGTGATCCGCGGGAACTCGGTCGCGACGGTGCCGCCGTCGAGGTCGGCGACCGTCTCGATGTCGCCGTCCTCGGGGACCGCGAGGACGATGCGGCAGGAGCCGTAGTCGAGATCCAGCAGTTCGGACAGTTCGACGGGTGATTCGCGGGCCTGATCGTAGCCCGTGATGCCGAGGTCGGCCGCGCCGTCGGCGACGTACTCGGGGATGTCGGCACTCCGGGCGAACAGGACGCTCACGTCGGGATCGACCGTATCGGCGTACAGTTTCCGGTCGGCTCCGTCGACGAGGTGGAGACCAGCCCGTTCGAGAAGCTCCAGCGTCGGCTCGTGAAGGCGGCCCTTGTTGGGCACAGCAATACGCATATCCTATCCGTCGAGGGCCCGGGACAACTGTGTTTCGACCCGCCACGTTCGCCGGTTCGGGGTCACGAGGGTCAGCCGAAACAAAGGCTCTTTTTTCACCAACTCTAAGCGGAAACGACATGGGAGACACTGGTGGCGACGAGCAATACTGCCCCTCCTGCGGCGAGCTGTTGGAGCCGACTGATTACTTCTGTCCGCAGTGTGGGACCGAAAACGAGGCCGCCGACGGATCGACGCCCGGAGTCGCACGCGACAGGCAGAGGACGGACCGGTCGCCTGCGGAAAACGGTGGTTGGGAGTCTCAACCGGAACGCCAGCCCACCGGGCGAGCCCACAGCGGCGACCGACAGTCCCAGCAGACCCGCCGGGACGAAACCAACCGTGGCCGGGCACCGCCCGGGTTGCCCGGACTGACGCGGGACAGCGAACCAGGATGGCGACCGATTGCGGCGGGATTCGGGCTGGCGGTACTGAGTATCGTGCTTTTGCTGACGTTTACCCTTCTCTCAGCACCGCTGGTCGGCATCCTACAGCTGTCGACCGGAGCGGCGCTGATCGTCGGCGCGGCGGTCGGCCAGTACTTCGGCTTTTTCGGGCTCGCACTCGCCTATCTACGACATACACGGGAGTTCACGTGGACGAACATCCGCGAGTATCTCGGCGTCCGGTTCCCCAGCCTCAAGGACTTGGGGATGGTCATCGTCGGGTACATCGGGATTCTCGGGCTCGTGATCATCGTCTCGATTATCATCACGCTCCTCCAGGTAGAGGGTGCACAGAACGAAAGCGCCCAACAACTCACCGAGAGTGCCGGCACGGACCCGATTCTTATCGCCGGCGTGTTCGCACTCATGTTTTTCGTCATCGGACCCTGCGAGGAGATTCTCTACCGCGGCGTGATCCAGAACCGCCTCCGCGAACGGTTTTCGGCGGTGCCGGGAATCATCGCCGCGTCGGTCATCTTCGCGTCAGTCCACGTGATCGCACTCGGCTCGACTGACCCCATCGCCGTTCTCACGACCATCTCGGTGCTAGCGGTGACATCGCTCGTGCTCGGGGCCGTCTACGAGTACACCGGGAACCTGGTCGTCCCCTGGCTGTTGCACTCGCTGCACAACTCGATTCTCATCTCTGCGGCCTTCTTCGGTCCCGGTGGGGCCGCAACGGTGATACTCGCCCACCGGGCGGTCGAACTCGTTCCGCTGTGAGCGAGTCGAACCCACCAAGACGGTTTTTGCTCCGAAGTCCAAGAGAACGATAGTGAGTGACGAACAGGACACCGTCGCGGTCACAGTACTCGACGGCGACGACGAGCACACGATCGAGGTCGAACGCGGTCACATCCTCCGTGATGCCTTGCTCGAACACGGGTTCGAGGTGTACGGCACTGTCTCGAAACACGCCAACTGCGGCGGGCGCGGCCTCTGTGCCACCTGTACCGTCGAGGTCGATCCGGCACCGGAGCCGGAACACTGGCACGACGCCGCCGCGGTCCGCTTTGGCTATCCCAGACTGTCCTGCTGTCTCACAGTCACCGAGCCGATGACGGTTCGGCTGCTCGACAAACACGTCTGGGGACAGGTGTTACCTCGCCGCCAGTAAAAGAGACTAAGCGCGTTCGGCGAGCCACATGGGGTATGAGCAACCTGGCAGTCACAGGCGGGCAGGTCCTCCGGCCCGATCACAGTATCGATCGCGCAGACGTTCTCGTCGACACGGACGCAGGAACAATCGAGGGTGTCGTCGACCCGGGCGAGGCCGACGCCGACCGCGAACTCGACGCCAGCGACGGACTGGTCATTCCTGGACTGGTCAACGCCCACACCCACGTCGCGATGACGCTGTTCCGGGGCAGCGCCGACGACAAGCAACTCGACGACTGGCTACAGGAGGACATCTGGCCCGTCGAGGCCGAACTGCAGGCCGGGGACGTGCGGGCGGGCGCGGCGCTGGGTATCGCGGAGATGATCCGCTCTGGAACCACCGCCTTCGCGGACATGTACTTCTTCATGCCCGAGGTCGCCGAGGTTGTCGAAGAGGCCGGCATCCGCGCACGACTCGGCCACGGGGCGATCACCGTCGGCAAAGACGACGAGGCCGCACACGAGGACTTCGAGGAGGCACTGGCGTTCGCCCGGGAGTACGACGGATACGCCGAGGGCCGCGTACAGACGATGTTCACCCCCCACAGCCTCACGACCGTTGACGAGGCGTTCTATCGGGAGTACGTCCCGACGGCCCGCGAAGCAGGGATTCCGATCCACTTCCACGCAAACGAGACCGAAAACGAGGTCGACCCACTCGTCGCGGAGTACGACGAGCGACCGCTGGAATACGCCGACGACCTCGAGCTGCTCGCCGACGATTCGTTCCTCGCCCACGGCGTCCACGTCGACGACCGGGAGATAGAACTGCTCGCCGAACGAGAGACGGCAGTCATCCACAACCCGGCCTCGAACATGAAACTCGCCAGCGGGATGGCTCCCGTCCAGGAGTTGCTGGACGCGGGCGTCCCGGTCGGACTCGGAACCGACGGCGCGGCGTCGAACAACGACCTCGATATGTTCGACGAGATGCGCGACGCGGCGATGCTGGGCAAACTGGCCGCCGACGACGCGCGGGCCGTCGACGCATCGGCGGCCGTCGAGATGGCGACGACGGGCAGCGCCGAGGCCGTCGGCGTCGACAGCGGGCGAATCGAGACCGGCGCGAACGCCGACCTCGCAGTGCTCGACCTCGACGCCGCTCACCTGACGCCACAGCACGACCTCCTCAGCCATCTCGTCTACGCCGTCAAGGGGAGTGACGTTCGACACACGATCTGTGACGGGTCGGTCCTGATGGCGGATCGAGAGCTCCAGACGCTCGACCTAGATGGCGCCATCGAGGACGCCACCGAACATGCGACGGCGCTGTTCGAGCGTGCCCAGCAGTAAGACCGACAAGCCCCCAACGGAGAATTAAACTCCTAGACTCTGTTTTAAACCTTCTAAACACCGCTCTGACAGTACTGGAACGCGTATTCAAGTGGCTGAACGAACTGAACAGGAGAGGGGGTTTAGGTGTATTTCCGAGTAAGAATTGGTTACAATGCGTAGAAAGACAATACTGATGGTAGTCGCACTGGCACTCGGTGGGGCCGTGCTCGCCGCCGGAGCCACGACGGTCGCCGCGGACGGGCACGCGGACATCTCCGTTGCACAGGACGACGACGGGGAAGTTACAGTGACGATTACACAGAACGACTCGGCAGTCGAGAACAGTACAGTCGATGTAACAGCAGTCGATAACACCACGTACAACGGCACGGGAGCGTACACGACCGACGACGACGGTGAGGTCGAACTCCCCGCGCCGGACGATAACATGAGCGTCGAGGTGATGGCGACTGTCGACAACGGGACAGTCTCCACAGAGGCAGACCTCGAAGCGAGCGCAGAAGACGAGGAGAGTGAAGAAGAAGACGAAGAAGAGGCTGGAGAAGAGGACGCATTCGGGCAGCTAGTCTCCTCGTTCGTCGACTCGCTACTCGACGAGAACACGACGGACCAGAACGAGACGACCGAAAACGAGACCGACCAGCCGATCGGACAGTTGGTCTCTTCGTTCGTCCTCGATAACAACCCGGCTGCCGACAAGATTCCCGACCACGCCGGTCCGGGCAACGACAGCGAACCCGGTCCGCCCGAACACGCCGGTCCGGAGAACAAGAGTGACGCTGGGCCGCCCGAAGACGCCGGTCCAGATAACGACAGCGACGCCGGCCCGCCCGAAGATGCTGGCCCCGGTGATAACGGTGGACCACCGGACGACGCTGGCGGTGACGACGAAGAGGAGGAAGATGAAGAAGAAGACGAAGAAGAAGAGAAAAACCGCGGAGGGGGACCACCGGACAACGCCGGCCCCTGATCGGTGACACGAGCGCGCTGACCCAATCCCTTTCTCTCTGTTTTTGATGGATCCCGCGGAGCCGCTGCTGTCGGTAGAGACTGGCCGGGACCGACCGGCTTAACAGTCTCAAAGCCAACAGGCGTGTATGCGAACTGTCGACGCGGCCGGACTGAAGATCGGTGACGACCACCCCCCGCGGATCATGGGCGTGTTGAACGTCAGCCAAGAGTCCCCGTACAAGCCGTCAGTCTTCGACGACCCCGGCGACGCCGCCGAGTACGTCGACGAACAGCTCATCGGACAGGGTGCAGATATCGTCGACGTGGGTCTCGAATCGGCCAACAAAAAATTCGAGGTGCTCTCGGCCGAAGAAGAACTCGACCGACTCGATACCGCCATCGAGACGATGGAAAGCGTCAGCGGCGACGCCATCTTCTCCATCGAAACCCGCTATCACGAGGTCGCCGAGAAAGCCCTCAGCGAGGGCTACGAGATGGTCAACGACATCTGCGGGTTCGCCGATCCCGAGATGCCCCGCGTCTGTGACGAGTACGACGTTGCCGTCGGCAAGATGGCCAGCCCGCCGGATCTCGAACGGCCGGGCGCAATCGAGGATGTCGACGACATCTACGACGCCCTCTTCCAGAACGGACTGACCGAGAAGACGATCATCGATCCGGCCTTTGGCGGGTGGAGCGAGGACAAGACCATCGAGGACGACCGCGAGACCTTCCGCCGACTCCGGGAGTTCCGGGCCATCGGCCAGCCGATGCTCGTCTCGATCAACCGGAAGAACTTCCTGCGATCGATCGCTGACCGGGATACCGAGGAGGCTCTGCCCGTCTCGCTCGCTGCCACATCGATGGCCGTCGAGCGCGGTGCACACATCGTCAGAACACACGACGTGGCCGAGACCCGAGATGCCGCGCTGGTCGGCGATGCGTTCACGCCCGAGCGGACCAACACGACCATCGACGGAATCGAGGTCGAGGAACTCGACGTGCAGTCGGTGGGCGACGCACAGCGGTACGTCGACGACGGCGACACCGCCGAAGCCGGTGTGACGGTGGCGGCCGAACTGCGCGGGCTGGACGAGGAGGCGGCGGCGACGCTCCGGGAAGCGGGCAGAGAGTGCAACGTTGCTGTCGGCGGGGGCGACCCGGTGTTCGTCGCCGGATCGGTCAAATCGGTCCGAGCAGTGGCCGACACAGTGACGGCCAACGACCGACTCTCCCGGGCGTTAACGGCAATTCTGAGGGGTTCTCGGTGAGAAAACTTATACCCCAAGAGCCAAAATCAGCCAATGACGGCCGAAAGGGCATACTCGGGCAGGGGCAGTTCGGTGTGCCATTTCGGCTCAACCCGGTTTATATCGGACCCACTCGACATACCCGACAGAGAGGTGTGTAGCCGTGGATTTCGCCGACTGGGAACCGGTGTACGAGCAGATTCTTGCGGACTTCGGCTACGGTCGTGACGGTGACAAGCAGGCCCGTGATCGTCTCGCAACACTGCTGGACTCGGACACCTTCGAGCCCTCACAGCTCGATTTCGGTGACGAAACGGTCGCTATCGCCGGCGGTGCTGGCTCCCTGACCGAACAGGCCGAGTTGGTAACGGCCCGGAATGCAGATACTGTCGTGGCCGCATCGATCGCTGCTGATCGACTCCGAGAACACGGGATTGCGGTCGACTGTATGGTGACTGATCTCGACAAGAATCCCGACACTGTCCGCGAACTCACCGAAGAGGACACTCCCGTCGCAGTCCACGCTCACGGCGACAACGTTCCCACACTATCGGAGTGGATCCCGACGCTCGACGCCGAATTCGTAATCCCAACGACGCAGGCTGAACCTGCGGACGGAGTTCGGAACTTCGGCGGGTTCACCGACGGCGACCGGGCGGCGTTTTTTGCAGACGCCCTCGGCGCAGCCGAACTGGTCTTTCCTGGCTGGGCGTTCGACGATCCGACGGTGAGCACCGAGAAGCGTCACAAACTCCAGTGGGCCGAGCGATTGCTGTACTGGCTCGAACGCCGTCGGAGCGAACGGTTCGGCGTCCTCGACGGGCGACGCGACGCCATCGATACCGCTGGGCTCCCTGTCGAGTGAGTCGGAGGTCTGAGAGCCCGCGGTATCGCGGGACCGTTTTTTGCCGTCTCCGGTCAAAGAGGTGGGTGATGGTCGTACTGACGGCGGCGTACGTGTTGCACGTGCTCTCGGCGGCGCTGTGGACGGGCGCGACGCTGTACGTCGCGTACGCCGTCCTTCCGGGGGCACGGGCCGGTCGACTCAGCGCCGAGATGTTCACCGAACAGCTTCACCGACTCTTGCTGATCACGCGCTGGACCGGTGTCGTTCTCCCGATCACTGGCGCGTACATGATCTGGGCCCGGTATCTTCCTCTGTCGATCCTCCTCGAAACACCCCGTGGTTGGGCTGTACTGACGATGCTGGGGCTGTGGAGCGTGATGAATACGCTGATCGAAGTTGGTGTCCTCCAGATGCGCCGGACGGTCGGAGATATCGGGTTCGGTACCTACCTGCAGGAGGGATTTCCACCCGAGATACTGCCCCAGGGGGTGGAGACGGCGACGCTTCTCGACCGAGTGCAGCCGTATCTGCTGGGAAGCGTCGGCTGTGCGGTGCTGTTGCTGGCCGATGCTGCACTGTTGGCTGTCGGGATCTGAGCGGTGTGAAAATACGCCGTCTCGGATTAGCCGGAACTAATTACAGCAGACCCGTCTTCTGCAGTTTCATCAGATCCTCGGTATCGAGGGTTTCGCCTTCCTTGAACTGCTGGTAGATCTCTTCGGCTTCCTCGCGTGCGGCTTCCTGCTCTTCTTCGCGCTCCTCGCGCTCTTCTTCTTCCTCTTTCTTGTCGAGTTCGCGAAGTCGTTTCTGGACGCGGACGAAGTCCTCGTGGTGCTGGTCGGCCGCTTCCTGGGCCTCGACGAACTTCTCGTGCATCTCGTCGGCCTCGTCGCGGATCTCGTCGGCCTCGCGGTAGGCCTCGATCATCTCGTTGTGGTGTTTCTGAGCTTCGTCGGCGAGCTCGGTCACCTTCTGGTGGTGTTTGGATGCCTCGGCACGAACTTCCTCGGCTTCCTCCTCGATCTCGTCGATCTCCTCGTTCTGATCGAGTTTCTCCTTTTTGTCCTGGAGTTTCTCGCGTTTCTCCTCGATTTTCTCGATGAGTTCGCGCTCGTCTTCGGTATCGAGAACTTCGGTTTGCTGTTTGAACTCGAGATCTTCGATCTCGGATTCAAGCTCCTCGATATCCTTTCCCTCGTCGAGTTTGGCGTCGTCTTTGAGCTGTTCGACGCGGTCGAACAGTTCGTTGGCCTCGGCGTTGAGTTCGTTGCGCTGCTCTTTGTGTTCCTGGACCTGCTCGTTGAGTTCGTCACGAGTCTCCCGGTGTTCCTGAGCCTCGTCGACTTTCTCGCGGGTCTTAGCGTTGAGATCGTCGCGTTCTGAGGCCCGTTCGGAGGCCATCTGGTTTAGCTCGTTGCGCCGGTCGCGGAGCTTGCCAGCGAGTTTGATAAGTTCGCCTTTGGATTTGTTTTCGAGCTCTTCGTCTGTAACTTCAATGTTTTTGGACTGGTCTATCGAATCTGCCATGGTTGAACCTCGATGCCATATGCGCTGCGGCTGTCGTTGACACTCTTCCCTTGGATCTGCTGTCGTCGAAAACAGGCGTTCCCTATCATTTTGGGCGAAGTGCTGTACGACCGAAACGCCGCACGCGTTCTGGTGATTGATAGTATTGCAGGACTGGGTTTAAACATTCCGGTCGAATGACCCATTGACGCGTGTTGCCATGGGGCGGCTTATCGCCACTCGGAGAGATCGTAGCTGTTCGTCACTGTCCGGTCGTCGACAGCGATTTCGAGTCGGACCTGCGCTGCGTCTTCCGGAATTTCGATTGGGCCGCCGGCCCATCGCCCGCCTTCCCCGACTGTCAGATCGAGGGTCCCCTCCCGGTCGTCGACCGCCCAGCGAAGCGTCGCAGACAGTCCCTGTGGAGTATCGTTGATGACTGTGATCTGGCTTTCCTCCGCCGTGGGCGTGTCCAGAAACGCCTGAATCGGCTCGAACGCACGCCGGACGGTTTCGGCTGCCGTCTTCTCGGTCCCGTCGTGGGCGTACACGCCCATGCCTGCGCTATCCGTATCCCGAAGCGCGAACGCCATCGCCCCCATTCGGCGACGCCGGAGGTGTTCGATCAGCGTTCGCAGCAGGTGTGCCTGATACTCCTGGGACTCGGTAGCACCGCCGTCGACGTGGCGGTCGTGTTTGTCGGGATCGAAGCCACAGACGGTTCCCTCATCCCGACGATCACTCGCGAGCGAACCGGCCCCGAATTCGGCGACGACCGACGCCGAGTGGCTGTCGAGTAGTGACTCGATATCGTCGGCCTCACCGTAGGACCAGCCCGGATAGTACGAACGGACCTCGGTATCGACGCCAGGTCCACCGACGACCGGAAATGCTGGCCGATGATCTGGCAGCGACTTCGCAACCTGCTCGGCCGATCCGGTATCGTAGCTGGACTGCCAGACCCGATAGCGGAATCGAAGCCGATCGAGAACGCCCGTCTCAAGCCCATCCGCAAACGCATCAACGGGGTCGTCGTGTACGGTACTGACCGCGAGACAGGGATGGCGGCTGTACTGTCGGTCGAGGGCAGTAGCGACTTTCTCGCCGCGGTCGGTATCGAACTCGCCGGGGCCCGTGAGCGGGAGATCCTGCCAGACGAGTAGTCCTTCCTCGGTACAGCGTTTGTAAAACGCCGGCGGGAGCACCTGCCCGTGTGCCCGCACGAGATTCGCGTTAGAAGCGATTGCCCGCTGGATGTCGGCCTCGTCGGCCGTCAAAACATTCAGTCCGCGGATCGACAGCGACTGGCCGTTGACCCGCAGACTGCCGTCCTCGAACTCGATGGCGCAGATGCCAGTCGTACAGGTGTGTTCTGTCTCGCCGAGTTTCGCACGCAGGGTATACAGATGTTGCTCGCCGAGTCTTCGGGGCCACCACAGCTCTGGATCGTGAACGTCGACTGTGTGTTCGACGACGGTCCGCCCGGCCTCGTCGGTCTCGATGCTGCCTCGCTGCATCATCCCCCGAGAGTTGGTGTCCCCGGCTGGCCTGATCGAGTATGTGATGTGATCGTCGAGCGGTCCGTCAGTGATGACAGTCGTTCGGAGATCGAGTTGGACGCCGTCGTCCTCGATCACCGGCGAGATATCGATTCGGTCGACGTACGGCAGCGGGTGGGACTCGACTTCTGCTCCCCACCAGATCCCCGGAACAGACTGGCTGTCGGGGACCAGATCCGTGTCGTGGATCCCACCGAATCGGTCTTCAGGTTCGTGGCAGGTGACGGTGAGTTCGGTCTTCTCCTCGGGATCGAAGGGGATCCGGAGCGGTCGAAAGTATGTGTCGTGGTCGACCGGCCCCTCGCCGTCGAGGCGGTCTGCGCTCAGTTCAACCTCTGCGTGTGCGTACAGCCCCCGGAGTTCGAGGACCCCGATCTCGTCACTTGGGCCCCGAGGATCGTCGAACGAAGTCGTGTACTCGACTGCCCCCGCATCCGCGAACGACTCCGGTCGGCCAGGGACGGCGACCGATTGCTCGGCCAAATCCTCCCGCGGAGTCGTGGCCCGCCACTCATCGAACATATTACTCGGCGCGTCCCCCGCCGGCATAGCCTTTTCGCGTTCGCTCGGTCGAGCGGGGGGTTCTATACCAGAGCGACCACAACGCCAAGGGTGTGACCTGGTGTATCACCCTTGATTACGACACGTACGAACAGGCTCACGGGGAATTCGAGTGGGAGTTCCCCGACGGGTACAACCTCGCCTGGGATCTTCTCAGGAAACACGAGGACACCGATTGCCCGGCGCTGTATCAGGCCGCTCCCGACGGACAGCGCGAAACCTACACGTTCCGGGACCTGGACGAACTGTCGAATCAGGTCGCCCATGCGCTCGAAGCACGTGGTGTCGAGCGTGGGGATCGTGTTGCCATCATCGTTCCGCAGAAGCCAGCGAACCCGCTGACGCATCTGGCCTGCTGGAAGATCGGTGCGATTTCGCTACCGCTGTCCGTGCTGTTTGGCCCAGATGCGCTCAGGTATCGGCTGGCAGATAGCGGTGCCAACGTCGTCGTCGCCGACGAGTCGATACTCGATACCGTCCGCAAGGTACGCGAAGACTGTCCCGACCTGGAACATATCATCAGTGTCGACGCTACCGATCCCGGCAGCGACGTCGAGGACTTCGAGCAGATGCGGGCCGACAACGACACCGAGTACGAGATCCCCGAGATGGACGAGGATACTCCGGCCATCATTATCTACACGAGCGGTTCGACTGGGCCGCCGAAGGGTGTGCTTCACACGCACGGCCTGTGGGCTGGACACTGTCCCGCATTCTACATGTACTTCGAGCAGGACGTCTTCGACTCGACGTACTGGACGCCCGCCGACTGGGCCTGGATCGGTGCACTGGGGGACATCGTCTTCCCGGCCTGGCACTACGGCCAGCCCGTCGTGAGCTATCCAATGGAGTCCTTTAACGCGGAAACCGCCTTCGAGTTGGTCGAGGAGTTCGGCGTCACCGACACCTTCCTGCCACCGACAGCCATCCGGATGCTGATGGACGTCGAGAATCCGACTGAGCAGTACGACCTCGAACTGGAAACGATCTGTTCGGGCGGTGAGCCACTGACCCCCGAAATTCTCGACTGGGCAGCCGAAGCGCTCGACGGAGTCGTCGTCAACGAGTTATACGGACAAACCGAGGCGAATCTCCTCGTGACCAACTGTCGGGAGTGGTTCCCGGCCCAGGCCGGAAGCATGGGAAAACCGGTCGTCGGACACGATGTCTCTATCGTCGACCAAGAGACCGGCGCCCAACTCGAAGACGGTGAGGTCGGTATGATCGCAGTTGCCCGCGACGACGATCCCGTCATCTTCGAGGAGTACTGGAACGAACCGGAGAAGACCGAGTCCGCCAGTATCGAAAGTCCCGACGGGACGACCTGGCACCTCACCGATGATCTGGGATCTCGGGACGAAGATGGATACTTCTGGTTCAAGACCCGTGACGACGACGTCATCATCACCTCAGGCTACCGGGTGGGACCGGGCGAAGTCGAACGAGCGATTCTCGAACACCCAGACATCGAGCAAGTCGGTGTCGTCGGCACCCCCGACGAGACTCGCGGCGAGATCATCAAGGCCTTCGTGAAACCCGTCTCCGGTGCCACGGCTGATCCGAGCCTCCGGGACGGGATTCAGGAAATCGTCAAGAACAACCTGGCGAAATACGAGTACCCCCGCGAAATCGAGTTTGTCGACGAATTACCGACGACGACGACGGGGAAAATTCAACGCCGAAAACTCCGTGACCGCGAAACCCAAGAGTAGTCCGCCGAGTCTTCATTCGGTTCAAATCCTCTGAGTCGGTCACGCGATCACTGACGGAGAATGTCTGTGTCGAGAGTCAACATCTTTAGCACCACCGACTGGTCGAACACAGTCACGTCAGAGACGCGTATTGAAGGATGCAATGGCAGCCTCAGTCGTCAGTTGCCTCCGACAAATTGACGACGAGTTTGCCACGGACGTGACCCTCTGCACTCCGGTCAAGTGCGTCTTGTACCTCGGACAGTGGATACACGTCACTGACTCTGGGTGTAACTACGCCGGCCTCGACGTGGGCAGCAACCTGCTGGAGTGTCACCGGGTCAGAATCCATAATCACATCAAAAAAGCGGACGTCGGCGTTGTTTTCGTCCTGGTATCGCCTGACTGCCTCCTGTGAGGGCGGTTCCGGGAGCGTGACGACGACACCGCCCGGTTGGACGATCTCGATTGACCGTTCGAGAACATCCCCGCCGACGGCATCGAGGACAAAGTCGACACCGTCTAGTACGTCCTCAAAGCGCTCTTCCCGATAGTTGACGAACTCATCGACCCCCAAATCGCGGAGAATTTCTTCGTTGCGGCCGGAGGCGGTTCCGATCACGCGCGCCCCCGTATGTGACGCGAACTGAACAGCCATATGCCCGACACCACCGGCCGCTGCGTGCACGAACAAAGCTTCGCCTGTATTGAGGCCGCCTTCATTGTAGAGTGCGTGAAAGGCGGTCTGTCCTGCCATAGGAACGGCTGCAGCCTCCTCATGGGAGAGCGAGTCCGGCTTGGCCGTAATCTCGTCGTCCGACATCGTGGTGTACTCGGCAAACGCCCCTCCAGCACCGGGGAGGCGTGACATTCCGCAGACGGCGTCGCCGGGATCAAATTCTGTCACGTTGGTTCCGACCGACTCGATGACACCCGACACGTCCCAGCCGGGTATCCACGGGAGGTCAGTGTCAAGCAGGTGGGGAAGCATCCCTCGGCATATGAGCCAGTCGAGGGGATTGATCCCGGCCGCATGTACCCGAACGAGGTATTCGTCTCGTCCCGGCTCGGGACGAGGGACACCCTCCTGGTGGAGTGTCTCAATACCGCCAGTTTCCTGCAGTTGTATCGATTTCATCTCTCTTAGTGGTTTGCTTCACCGTCGGTTGTGATGGCGGGGACTTGTGCAGTCAGGATACTCTGCCACACCAGCGTACAGAGCAAGTTCTCGCCCGAGTCGGAGCGTCCGCTCGGCGACGTCCCGATCCTTGATCCGGTTTTCGTCCACAATCGAGTGTGAATCAGGAATTGCAACCTCGGTCGGGAGGGTCCACGCACGCAACGTTCGGCTGACCGTCCGGAGATGCATGAGGGCTGACCCGGGAAATTCACCGGCAGCGACCTCCAGCAATCCGATTGTTGTCCCCTCAAACTCGTCACGACCACAGTAATCGAGTGCGTTCTTCAACACCCCCGAGTAGGATCCGTGGTAGTTCGGAGTCCCGAGTAGGACGCTGTCAGCCCGGTTGATAGTTTCTCGTAATCTTTCGGCATCGGGCACGTTTGTCTCAACCGCGTTTAGACTCGGCAACTCGTAGTTGCGTAGATCGACGAGTTCCGTCGTCACACCGACCCCCTTCGACGCCGCCAGCGCCTCCGCCAACGCCACCCGTGTCCGACTACTGTCGCGTAGACTCCCACAGATTGCAACGACTCGTGGTTCAGTTCCGCGTGACATCACACGCAGATACGGCTCGCTGTCACAAAAGCTCTCGCAAAAATGATATTTTGTAACGACGCTTGCAAAAATTCAGTTTGGGAAATCGAACAGGATAGCAATCACCTATCGTCTCCTTTTCAAAAATTGGGTTGAGCGAGGGTTTTAGCGCGTCTGGACACAATTAGTGGGCATGAATAGGCTGGAGGCAATGGAACTCGCCCGGGAATCAGAACACTGTCTTACTCCTGCCGAGGCATTTTCACTGATCGGCAACGAGATACGGGTGGAGATTCTGGAGGCACTCTGGCACACCGACCAGCAGCCGGTCGGTTTCACGGCGCTGTACGAGAAGTCGAAAGCGAATGACAGTGCGAAGTTCAATTACCATCTCGGCCAGTTGACTGGGCACTTCATTTGTAAGACAGACGAGGGATACGAACTCCGAACGTCCGGGGAGAGTGTTGTGCGGGCAGCCGTCAAGGGGTCATTCAATGCCCATCCTGACCCTGATCCGATCGAAACGGGCGACGACTGCACGCAGTGTGGGAATCCACTAGTCGCGACGTACAGCGACGAAAAGCTGGCTATCGGATGTACGGTGTGTGGTTGTACGCATGGACAGTATTCGTTCCCACCGGGCGGGTTGATCGGTCGTAACGACGAGGAAACACTCTCTGCGTTCGATCAGCGAGTCCGCCATCTCCACAGCCTCGCCAGGGACGGTGTCCGGAGTGCAGTGGCCAGATGCAGGCCGAAATTGTCCGCGAAGAGGACTGCTGTCTGAATGCGACCCCCCGGGTCGAGTACACGTGTCTTCAGTGCCATCACGACCAGTGTTCGACCATCGGTATCGCCCTACTTGACCAGTCCCCAGTCGTTTCGTTCTACCGTGACCACGGCATTGACCTCGGGACTACACCATATTGGCGATTGGACTGGTGTGTAAGCGATGACTGCACGACCGTGAAATCAACTGATCCATGGCGAATCGAGGTCTCGATCACCGAAAACAACGACACGCTCACCGTTACCCTTGATGAGAGTCTCTCAATCGTTGCACGGACCGTGAACCCGATTGCTGAGTAGAACATCTACATTCAGCATAACCCCTTGTATCAACTTCGGAGGGTTTCACAGAGCCATCTCGCTGAAACGTAGCGGGAGGTGGATTTGAACCACGGGAAACGCTCACTCCGTTCGCGTTTCTCAGGTTCAACCACCACGACGTACGTTCGACGACGCGTAACTCGTCGCTTCGCTCCTCGTTGTAGCGTCGTCAGAAAGTAGCGGGAGGTGGATTTGAACCACCGGTCTGCGGGTTATGAGCCCGCCGGAATCTCCTAGCTATCCCATCCCGCTACTCATTCATAACTCCGGTCACTGCTTAAGGATTGTGCTTCGGCTGCCGTCTGTGAGATTCCCCCACGATCATGCCGAAAGGAACAGGACGATTCCCACCCACGACCCAGACATGTCCGACTCCAACCGCCGCTATCACTGCATCGACCCCGACGACCTCTCCCCGACCCCCGACTATCCCTGCGACCGCCGCCCGGTCGGCGACGAGGCCGGCCTCGGTCTGCTCGCCGCCGCAGTCTACGACATCGCACCCGGCGAGCAACTGCCCCGAACGTATCACTACCACGAACAGCGCGAAGAGCTATTCTCCGTCCGCGAGGGAACACTGACAGTCGAAACACCTGACGGCGAGTACGAACTCGAAGCCGGGGAAATTTTCGTCGCCCACCCGGAGAGTCCACACCGGGCGTACAACCCCGAGACGGCAGACAAATCGGTGACTGTGCTCGGCGTCGGCGCACCATCGACCGATATCGCACACCCCTACGAACCCGAGGAGTAGCTACTCGCAGGCGTCCCGAAGACTAGCCCCGTCGCTAGACGTTTAAGAGGGTCCCGTCCCGGTGTGACTGTAATGAGCGAGGTGCTTGGTATCGACGAGACAGTCCTCCGCGTTGGGAGTCTGGCTATCCTCGCCGCAGGACTCGTCATCTCCGCGTTCGTGCTGACTCGCACCGAAGACTGGACCCGACTGCTCGCCGGCCCCCGAGAGCGATTCGTCTTCGGGATTCCGTGGGGAACGCTGGTCGTCATCCTCCTCGTCGTCGCCGTCTACTATCTCCTTCAGGGGGGCGGCAAAGAAGGCGGGCCGATCGTCACTGGTTTCCGGTCGTGGTCGCTGTGGTACCCGCGAGGGATTCTCCTCTCATCGTTCGCACACTTCAGTGACGGCCATCTGACCGGGAATATGATCGGAACGGTCGCCTTCGCCCCGCTGGCGGAGTACGTCTGGCGACACTATCCTGACGATCCAGACCTGACCGGATGGCGGTCGAACCCCTACGCTCGGATCGGTCTGTTCGTGCTCGGGGTCGGCGGCGTCGGAGTTCTCGGAAGCGTCATCGTCCCGGGTGCAGTTATCGGCTTCTCCGGTGTCGTCTTCGCCTTCGCCGGCTTTACGATCATCACCGCACCAGTCGAGACTGTTTTCGCAATCGTCGGGATTCACGTCGTGCGACTGCTGTACAACGCGGTCACCGACCCCTTTGTCATCGCGCAGGCAGAGCAACAGTTCGTCCGACCGTCGTGGGCCAACATCGCAGTGCAGGGCCACCTCTACGGGTTGCTCGTCGGTGCATTGCTTGGGGTTGTCCTCCTCCGCTATCGGGGCCGAGAACGGGGTTTCTACGCGGTCTTCACCGCTGCACTCGTCTTTTCGGTCACCCGTTCGCTGCAGTCCGTCTACTGGTTTCTCGGCGAGGAGACGTACATTCTGTTCACCGCAGTCGGGGCCGCTGGCGTCTTCGTCCTCGCAGCGGTCGTTGCGGTCGCTGCTCGTCCCGTCGACGGGCCCTCGATACCGTATTCGGGTCTGAGTTCGGGGACGGCGGCGGCCGGCATCCTCCTCGCAATCGTCGTCGGTCTCGCGGTGATCGGCCTCCCGTACAACCTCGTTCCCGTCGAGGGCGGTCCCGCGACGGAGGGGGGTGAGGCCATCGAAGTTCGGGATTACACAGTCGTCTACGCCGAGGATGTCGAAGATCAGTACATCTCGGCGGTCGAACTCCCCGGTTTCGGCGGGGCGGGCGTCACCAGAAGCGGGGTGATCGTCGTCAGCGAACAGCGCAATAGCTGGGAAGTCGCGGCCTCCGAGCAACAGCTCGCGACACAGCGGTCGGCGACGATCGCTCTCGGCGACGGAACGTGGCGTGAAACGGTCGATATCCGCCGGACTGGCTGGGAAGTCGCCGGCTCGAATGCCACCTACAAAATCTTCGGGAACCACGACGACCAGTGGCGACAGTTGTACGCCGACGAGCCTGCGACCGCCCGTTTGCGAATCAACGGAACCATCCCGACGATTCGCCCGGCAACGGAGTTCTACGAAGTCGTTCTCGAACGAGACGGGGAGGTGGTGGGTGTCGAAGGAATCCCCAGGGAGGGTGAACAGATTACAGTCGAGAACATCACGTTCAGCCGCGACGGCCCGGCGCTGTTCGCCTCGCACGAGGGGACTGTCGTCCAGATCGCGGCCTTCAGGTCGTAGGCAGGCGAAGATCAGTCGTTCTCGACGACTGGATTTACCGTCATCTGCCCGCCAGTATAGGTGACAGAGAGTTCGACGACATCGGATTGGAGGCTGATTGTTCGCTCGAACTGTTCAGCCTCTGAGTCTTCCCCGTCAGTTTCGTTCCCGTCGGCCTCGGTGCCGTCAGTCTCGTTGTTCGAACCATTCGTCCCGTCTTGGCTGTCGTCGGCCCCCTGTGTCTCGAAGGTCGCAACGACCTCGAACTGGCTCGACGAACTGGGCTGGCTGAGTTCGGCGTCGTACTGATCGGTGCCCCCGACTTCGATCACGCCAGTTTCCTCGAACGCTTCGACCAGCACCTCGTAGCTGATTCCGGTGTCAGACGCATTACTCACTGTGATGTCGATATCTTCAGATTCTGACGTGTCCAGACAGCCAGCGAGAGCCCCCACCACGGCAGCGCCTGTTGCCGATAACACTCTCCGACGAGACGAGAAACTCGACATATCCCACGAACTGTTATACCAGTTATTAAATAATTCGATCTAATTGCGAGTTACCGCCAGTCACCGTAGGTGCCGCGCCGCCAGAGCCACTCTACGGGGCCGTACTCGAACCGTCGTAGCCACAGTATGGAGAGAACTGCCTGAACCAGCCAGATCACGAGTATGACCGCCATCTGTTCGACACGGGTAACCTGCCCGTACAGTCCGAGTCCGTATCCGTAGAATATCGTCGTCGCAGCGACTGTCTGGAACAGATAGTTGCTGAGCGCAGTTCGACCGACAGCCTGACAGGCGGTGATCAGCGGTCCCGAAACTCGGTCCTTGCAGTAGTACATCACGAGACTGGCGTACGCCGGCGCGAGAAACAGCGCCCCGATGTTGTTTAGTTCCCAGTGGAGAATACCTGCGCCGCCAGCCCAGTCGTAGCTGAACACCAGCCAGACCCCCGCACCCACGAAGGCGAAGCCCACTGTTGCCCCGACGAGGATCAGCCGTCGGTACGCCTTTCGGGACCAGTCGTTTGTCAGCAGTCCGGTCTTGTACAGCGCCATCCCCCACAGCATCAGCCCCGTGTATCGCCACGCGGTCGAACTGAGAAACTGCGTCGTGTGTGCCGCGATTGCGGCGTCGCGTCGCTGGGCGAATCCATCGAGCCACGAGCCCTGGTACGCGGTAATCTCGGCCTGGATTGCCGCCTCGGAGGCTGTCCACGCGTCGTGAGTTGCCGACAGTCCGATCCGGAAAGCGGCGTCGATACTCAGAAGCGTCGGAATTGCGATGAGTACCGCACCGATAGCGAGTAGCTGTCGCGGGCTCTCCTCCCAGAACAGCACGGACCAGAAGCCACACAGCGCGTAGATGACGAGAATATCGCCGTCCCACAGCAGGTAGGCGTGTCCCAGCCCGATGAGTAGCAACACCGCAGTGCGCCGGTAATGGATCAGCATCGCCGAACCGTCGGCCTCCTGCTTCGACTGCATGAACAGGACGATACCGGCCCCGAACATCAGCGAGAACAGCGCGATGAATTTCTGCTCGAAAAAGACGTGGCTGCCGAGCCAGATCAGCTGTTCGACGCCGCTGAACTCACCGTACTGCGTCGGGTTGATCCGCACGATGGTCGGCATCGAAAACGACTGAATATTGATGACGAGAATCCCGAAAATCGCGATTCCCCGGAGCACGTCGAGGCTGACGATGCGCTCGTCGGGTGCCGTCGGTCGGGGTCCCTCGCCGTCCCCAGCGGTCTCCACTCCGTCGGCTTCGGCTGCTGTCACGTCCGACGTGTGTGTCTATACCGCAATAAATCCGTCCTCTCCCGCGTCCGCTACCACTCGATGCGGAACAGTTCCACGTCGATTGTCCGGGACTGCTCGGACTGATGTTCGAAGGTCTTCGGCAGGTCGAACTCGGCGCTGTAGGCGTGGGTCATCTCGCCACCGTGGTCAGTCGCGAAGGACTCGACGAAGTCGGCACTGCCCGCGTTGTGAATCGAATAGGAGACCTCGGCAATCTCCGCGGTCGTCTCCAGAAACGCCCGGTCGGCGTGTTCGTTGCCGTTCTGCGCGCCGAAGGGCGGATTCATCACGACCGTCACCCCATCCGACGGATCCAGTGGGATCTGGGTCGCATCGGCCTGCACCCACGACACCGAACTCGTCGCGGCGATCCGACGGCGGTTCTCCTGGGCAGTCCCCAGCGCGGCATCGTCGATATCCACGCCGACGACTCGCCGCGGTCCCCGCAGCGTCGCCGCCAGTCCCAGCATCCCCGTCCCACAGCCGAGATCGATCACCGTCCGATCTTCGATATCTCCCTGTAGATCGGCCACGTGGACGAGATACGAGGCTAGCTCCGGCGGCGTGCGGTACTGCTCCAGATCGACCCGGGGATCGTCGAACCCCGCGACGACCCCGAGTTGCTGGGTCAGTTGACTCCGTGTCGACATCTCCAGAGAATACTACTGTTAATACTAAAAGTG
This sequence comes from Halovenus anhuiensis, assembly GCF_037080055.1. Taxonomy (NCBI): domain Archaea; kingdom Methanobacteriati; phylum Methanobacteriota; class Halobacteria; order Halobacteriales; family Haloarculaceae; genus Halovenus; species Halovenus anhuiensis. The sequence goes on along the minus strand of NZ_JBAOJI010000005.1, from coordinate 103,498 downwards.
TTATGGATAACTGTAAGTAATTACTCTGGTTGGCAGAAGAACTGTTCTAACGTTACCGCGGCGAGATAAACACCCAGGCCCGGTATAATTTAAGTGATACAAAGAATTAAATCAAATCTGCATGAATGTTCGTGCTAATGACAGACATACCGAGGCCTGACGAGACGATCCCGGAGTTCCTGGTCGAGGGCTTCGAGACCGAATCACCGCGGACGCTAAAAGCGATCGCAGAGTGTGCGGAAGACCGGACGAAGACGCGGGGAGTCCCCGAATACGTTCGGGACGGGTTCGCACTACAGGACGACGAGACGAAGGCGGCTTCGGCCGAGTACGCGCGCAACCTCGCGGCGTTTCTCGAAGCCGAGGGATACGACACACTCGAAGCGGTACCCAGGGAGGCGTACCGCGATCCCTCGGAGGTCTCGTCGGGATCGATCGGTGTCGGCGATCTGGGGCCAGAACGGCGGGCGTACCGTGATGCAGATACCGCCTCAGGAGGAGACTCGGATGATGACGGGGGCAGATTTTTCGGCCTCTTCTGAACGGCTCACCACGTCCCGTGGAAGGTATCGAATTCGAGGCTATCGAGCGGTTTCTCGCCGATTGCAATCTCGTACTCGCCAGGGGTGAGCATCGGCTTGTGGAACTGCGGCCCGTCGTCGGTCGTGATCCGGGGACAGCCAGTGTTCACGTAGGCGTCGAGTCCGAAGTTCCGCAGTCGGTCCGGGGTGACTTCGTCCATCGTGATGAGGTAAGCGTCGTCGTTGTTCTCGACGATTTCCTGGGCCTGATCCCAGCGGCCCTGTCCGATCTTCGTACAGAAGATCACGCCCCAGCTATCGGCGTCCATTGCCTTGTGGACGGTCGCGTACCGCTGTTTCATGAACTTCTCTGTGTCCGCGACAGAGACCGTGTTGTTGACCGGGTCGGCGATGACGACGTGTTTCTCGGGGTGTTCCATCGCCAGTCCGAGGGGGTGGAACTTGCCGCCGCCGACGTAGAGCATCTGCTCGGCGTCGACATCCGCGGAGGCGTAGTTACAACCGAGTACCTGTCCCTCGTGGGTGAGGCGCTCGTCACCGCGACGGACGTGAACGGTGTAGCCCTCGTCTTCGAGATACTCCCGCATCTCGTCGAACTTGTTCATGTGCTGGGCGGTGGTGACGAGGCCCACGTCCGGGTCTTCCTCGGGCGGGGCGAGTTCCTCGTCGAGTGCGCGGTCGACAATCGGGAACACGTCGACGTTGGAAAAGAGAGGGACGTAGATGATCCGGTCGGAGTCTTTCATCGGCGAGTGGCCGAAGTGGACGAACACGTCGGTCCGTTTCATCATGTAGGTGTCCAGATCGCAGGCGCCGTAGCAGGGCTGGCCGGAGATCATCACGGAGACATCGTCGGGAAGCAGTTCGCGGAGGTCGTCGGCAACGCCCGGGCCGCGGCGTTTCAGTCCTTCGGGGAACTGCAGGCCGACAGTCTCGGCGTCGCGTTCGTCGACGGCCTCGGCGATGCGGTCGAGTTCGTAATCCCACTCGCGGTCGTGGCGCAGGGACATACCAGTGTTCCGCAGGTCGCCGTCAGGTCGCTCGCTCGAATCGTGGCTCATTACACTCATATATCCGCTCAGTCCGTAAAACGACGGCGTTTGTTCGCTGCCGCGACCGGGGGGTTTACGACTGTTCCGTCCGTACCCCCGTTTATGTCAGCGCTGCGCGATGCGTTGCGTGATCTGCCAGAGGCCGTGTTCGCCGATATCCTGGAGGACGAGGAGGGGTATCTCCTCGTGATCGATCTTCCGGGAGCGACTGCCGAGACCATCGACATCAGCGCCGAGAGCAACCGACTGCGGATCGAGGCTCGACGCAGCAAGGACGCCTCCCGCGAGTTCCGGTTTCTCTCAGAGGAACGGTCGCTGTTTCTCGATGTCGACCTGCCACTTCCGCCGGATGCCGATCCGACGGCAGCCGAAGCGACCGTCGAGCGTGGCGTCCTCGAACTCCGCGTGCCCAAACACGCCGCCACTGCCGAAACGTCGATTCCCGTCAACGAGGGCTGACACTGAGGTGTCGCCGTGGTGAATCCCCGTGCATACTGGCGGTTCGTTATCGTCATCTGGCAGTTTTTCCCCCTGATCGTCGCCTACCTGCGGGACCGTCGACGCTTTCTGATCGTCGGTGGCCCTCGCGAGGTATCCAGCGCCCAGCGCCGCACTCGCGCGAAGAAACTGCTCAACTCACTGCTCACACTCGGGCCGACGTTCATCAAACTCGGACAACTGCTCTCGACGCGACCAGACGTACTTCCGCCGGAGTACATCGCTGAATTCTCGAAACTGCAGGACGAAGTGCCGCCGGCGGAGTGGTCCGAGGCCGAACAGGTGCTCGAAGAAGAACTCGGGCCACTCTCGGAGGCTTTCGCCGAGTTCGACCGGGCTCCGATCAGCGGAGCGAGTCTTGGACAGGTCTACCGCGCCCAGATCGACGGTCAGGATGTCGCCGTCAAAGTCCGACGACCCGGTATCGAGGAGTTAGTCGAGGCCGACCTCCGGGTAATACGGTGGAGCCTTCCGATCCTCATGCGGTTCGTCGAGGACGCTCGGTCGTTCTCACTCAAAACGCTCGCCGACGAATTCGACAAGACGATCCACCAAGAGATGGACTACGAGCGCGAAGGCGAGATGCTCGAACGCATCCGCGAGAACTTCGCCGACAACGACAGTGTCCGAATCCCACAGTTGATCGAGTCGCACTCGACTGGGCGGGTGCTCACGATGGAGTACGTCGGCGGGACGAAGATCAACGATCTGGAGGAACTGGACGCCAAGCGACTCGACCGCTCGGAACTCGCGACGACGCTGCAGGAGACCTACCTCCAGATGATCGTCGAGGACGGTATCTTCCACGCAGACCCCCACCCCGGGAATCTGGCCGTCGCCGACGACGGGACACTCATTTTCTACGACTTCGGGATGAGCGGCTTCGTTGATCCGTTCGTACAGGACAGGATCGTCGACTTCTACACCGCTGTTGCCCGGCAAGATATCGACGCCATTCTCGATACGCTCGTCGAGATGGGGACGCTCTCGCCAGAGGCCGACCGCGACGTGATGGCAGACGTGATGGAAATCGCCATCGCCGACGTTCGCGGCGAGGAGGTCGAACAGTACCGTGTCCAGCAGATCATCGAGCAGGTCGAGGACACCATCTACGAGTTCCCGCTGCGGCTTCCCTCGAATCTCGCGCTCGTCCTCCGGGTCGCGACGGTTGTCGAGGGCGTCTGTGTCACGCTGGATCCCGAGTTCGATTTTATCTCGGTGGCCACGGACTACCTCCGCAAGCAGGGCTATCTCGAACGGGGTGCCCGGGAGTTCGTCACCGACCGCGTGCAGGAGGTCGGCGACGCGGCCACGTCGGCGGTCAGAGTCCCGCCGAAACTCGAATCCACGCTGGATCGGATGCAGCGCAACGACCTGCGTGTGAAGGCCGAACTCGAAGACGACAACGACTACCTCGACCGACTGGCCAAACGGATGATCTTCGGGATGTTGTTCACCGCCGGCACAGTCTCGGCAACACTGCTGTACATCTTCGAGAGCGTCCCGGCGGCACTCGCTGCCGTCGTCCCGACTGCAGTCGTCGGCTTTCTGCTCTATCGCTCCTTCACGAAAGACCGCGGGTTCAGCGGCCAGCCACAGTTTACCAGACAGCGGATGCGCGAACGCGAGGGCGAGAGCGACAGCGACGCTGTTGGACTGGGTGAAGCCCTCGGCGGCTCAGGGGCTGGTGGCGCTGACGGACCATCTCCAACCGGGACACCAGGGGCCGAAAGCGGCTCTCAGTCCGGAGCCAGTGGGAGTACGATCCCAGTCGAGGAACGTGAAAATTCCGAGAGTGACGAACGCTGAGTCCCGAACCCGCTCGCCTCGATTCCAAACCGTTTATACTCACAGGTAGACAACAGCGGGACATGGCAAAGCAGCAGACCGAGGTCCGCGAACTCGACGAAGGAAGTTACGTACTTATCGAAGAGACACCGTGTAAGATCACCTCCTACAGTACGGCAAAGCCGGGCAAACACGGCAGCGCCAAGGCCCGAATCGACGCCGAGGGTGTTTTCGACGGGCAGAAACGCTCGCTCTCCCAGCCAGTCGACGCGAAGGTCTGGGTCCCGATCATCAACCGCAAGCAGGGGCAGGTCATCGACGTTCGCTCCGACGAGATTCAGGTGATGGATCTGGAAACGTACGACAACTTCGTCATGAAAGCCGGTGACGAGGACCTGGCCGCCGACGACGAGATCGAATTCCTCGAATTCGAGGGCCAGCGCAAGATCGTCTGATGTTTCCGGGGGCCGTGGCCGACCGCGACGAGGCCTCGTTTGCGATCGTGGGGGCCCCGCTCGATGCGAGCACGAGTTTCCAGCCGGGAACTCGGTTCGGTCCGCGGGAGTTGCGCCACGCTGCCCGACCCTTCGAGGATTACGACCAGTCGACGGACACTCGTTTTACCGATTGTGCAGTCTACGACCACGGTGACGTCCATCCGACCGACGATACCAGTGAGTATCTCGACTTTCTCTCCGGCACACTCGCCGATTTCGACGACGAGGGAGCGACACCCCTCCTGCTGGGCGGCGAACACACGGTGACGATCGCTGCACTGCGCGCGCTCGACCCCGATGTCTACGTCTGTCTCGACGCCCATCTCGACCTCCGAGAATCCTACGCCGGCAATCCGCTCAGCCACGCCACCGTGAGCCACCACGCACTCGACACCGTCGACGAAGTCGTCGTCCTCGGCGCTCGTTCGGGATCGGAAGCCGAGTGGGAGCGGGCCGACAGCGAAGACGTGACCGTCGTCGAACCGGAGCGGGTTCCATCGTGGGAACTCGACCGCTCGGGTGAAGTCTATCTCAGCATCGACATCGACGCGGCCGATCCGGGATTCGCACCGGGGACCGGGACGCCGGAGCCGTTCGGGCTCGAACCACGGACGATGCGGGAGGTCGTCCGTGACGTTGCCCCGCAGGCGGTCGGCTGTGATCTCGTCGAAGTGAACGACCGAGACCACGGGCAGGCGGCGGCGCTCGGGGCAAAACTGCTCCGAGCGTTCGTGTACGCGAGCCAATAAAAACAGTCGCTGGCTTTTTGCCCTGATGGCACCCTCGTAGCCACATGGACCATCTCTCATCGTGTTACTTCTGTGGGGCCGCCCTCGACGAGCCACTGGGCGCGTACACCATCGAGCCCTCCGATGGGGCACAATCTGTCACGCTCTGTGCGAGTTGTCGACACAAACTGGATCGGCTGCTCGACGCGACCGGGATCGGTGAAACGGTCCCGGCCGAAGCATCATCGGACGAGGCCGGGGCGGGCGACGGGGGCCACGACGACGAGACCGGAGAGCCCGAAGTCGGTAACAAAGAACCGTCGGAGTTGCTCGAAGACGAGAGCAACGAGCAGCCACCACAGGTCGACGAAGAGCCATCTGCCGAAGCCGACGGGGAGTCGGACTCTGCGGACGAGGACGCCGACACACAGGAACTGGACGATCAAGCCAACGCGACGACAGCAGCAGCCCAAGAAGAGCCAGCCGACGAGTGGGATCCGGATCCCGGAGAGTGGGGCGAGCAAGCCGAGGGCACCACGACACCGGCCGATCGTGAGGATGATCTGAGCCCCGAACCGATCACAACTGATCCCGAGGAACTGCCGGACGACGAGGATGTCAACGAAGTACCGGGGATCGCTGCCGACGCCGACGAATCGGCCTCCGGCGGCTGGGAAACCGACATTCAAGACGAAATGCAACCGAACGTCCCCGACGAATTTGCGGAGAGTGAGCCAGAGACGGACCAATCTTCGGGGGCTGCGGACTCCGACGCGGACCAGCCGGAAGCGACAGCAGCCGAACGTGAGTCTGAACCGGAGGATTCAGCAACACTCGAAGACGAGCCAACGGCTGAACCCGAAGGGCTGGCCGACGACGAACCGATCGCAGCCGATGCTGAGGATCCTGCCGAAGGCGACCTGGAGCCGGAGATTCCATCGGAGGACGAGCCAGAACCAGCCACCGGTGACGAAGGCGAGGACACCGAGCGCGCGACGCAGGCGGACTCGGACGAAGAGCCCGAACCGGAGCCGGTCGGTGACGACGACCCACTGTCCTCGTCAGACGATTCCGTTAGTGGCGACGAGCACGTCGAGCCGTCGGATCGGAGTGAGGACTCACCGGCCGACGAGGATGGCATCGATCCGAGTATCCTGCAGGCCGACGAAATCGCGACCGGGGATGCCGACATCGAAGAGGTCCTCGACGGCGAAATCGAGATTCCCGACGAACTCGCAGCTAGCGAAGCAGACGATCTAGCCAGCGGTGACGACGACCACTCCAGCGACGACCAGCCACCGGTAGAGCCGGAGACGAACGGCGAGGAAGCTGTCGATCCCGACGCGATGGATACCGAGGACCCGTTCGATCTCGACACCGATACGGACGATCCGGGAACGACCGAGTCAATCGAACAAGACTACGAAGCATCCGACTACACGGACGACGAATCAGACGACAGCGAAGACGACGGCGGCTTCGACTTCGAGAACGATCCCGGGACGCCGCCGGACGACGACGACGATCTTCAGTCGGAGATGGAGGCGGACATCCCCGAGGAATTACGCCCCGATTCCGGAACGGCGGCCGAGGAGCCAGCAGAAGAGGTCAAGGATGATCTCGAAGCGATCGATGCGATGAGTTCCGGAGCAGACTCCGACGAGACGACCGAACCGGGCGCGCAAGACGAGGAAATCGCCTTCGATGACGACTCCTCTGAGGAAGCCGAGTCGGACGAGAGTGCGGCGACTGGCCCCGGAGTCTCCGAATCAGCAGGTGACAATCACACCGATTCCGACTCTGCCGGCGAACCCAGTTCGGCCGGGAACGGAGCAGACGATCCGGCGCCCACCGAGAGCGGAGCCGACGATCCGACGACTACCGAAAGCGACGACGCCGACCAGCAGCGCCGGTCGATCTCGGCACTGGAGTACAACAAGGTCATGCGGCTGCTGCAAAACCGGGAATTCCCCGTCGACCGAACGGAACTGATGGCGGTCGCAGCGAGTACCTACGACCTTTCAGAAGCCGACTGCGCGGAGGTTCTCGATATCGCTATCGACCGTGGGCTGCTCGCCGAGGACGGCAACAAGCTCGTCAAACCCGATTAGAGTTCGTCGATGATCGCCTCGGTCATCTCGTCGGTCGAGGCAGAGCCGCCGAGGTCGGGCGTCCGCGGCCCCGAGTCGAGGACGCTCTCGACGGCCGAGCGGACGGCACCGGCTTCCTCGGAATATTCGAGGTGATCGAGCATCATCGCTGCCGAGAGAATCATCGCCGACGGGTTGGCGACGCCTTCGCCGGCAATGTCCGGCGCGGAGCCGTGGACTGGCTCGAACAGCGCGTTCTCCTCGCCGATGTTCGCCGAGGGAAGCAGACCGAGTCCGCCGACTAGCCCGGCGGCCAGATCCGAGAGCATATCGCCGGCCAGATTCGGACAGATGACGACACCGTAGTCTTCGGGCGTCATCGCGAGGTGCATCGCCAGGGCGTCCATCAGCGCGGTGTCGTACTCTGCGCCGCGCTCCTCCGCGACGCGCTCTGCGACATCGAGAAAGAGGCCGTCAGTCTCGCGCATCACGTTCGCTTTGTGGGCGATGGTCACGTCGTCGTAGTCGTTTCGCTTGGCGTACTGGAAGCCGTACTCGGCAATCTCTTCGGAGGCGTCTTCGGTGATAACTCGGGTCAGCGTCCGGACACCGTCGGTAATCTCGTCTTCGATGCCGGAGTACACTCCTTCAGTATTCTCCCGGATGAAGACCAGATCCGTGTCGGGCTGGAGTGCGTCGAGGCCCGGGTAGGCGCGGGCAGGACGGACGTTCGCGAACGAGCCAACGATGGAGCGCAGCGGCAGGATTACGTCCGCGGCCGTCTCGCCGGCCGCGCCGAACAGCGTCGCGTCCGCATCGGCTGCAATTTCTGCCGTCTCCTCGGGCAGTGCCTCGCCGGTTTCGGCCTGTGTCTCGTCGCCAGCATCGCCGTAGACGAACTCGAAGTCGATGTTCAGTTCCTCGAGCACGTCGACAGCCGCGGGTGTGACCTCCTGTCCGATTCCGTCGCCTGGGATGACCGCAATCTCGTGAGTCATGCTCCGTTCTCCACGTGGCGCGGAAAAGAGGATGTCGATATCCCGAACGCGTCGTCGATGTGGGCAATATCGACCAAAACCGATACTGCTTAGGAGCACGGACTGTCAGGAACAATCATGGAAGACATATTCGTCGGACGACTGATGTCCTCGGACGTGGTGACAGTGCGACCAGGAACGAGCGTCGAACAGGCCGCGGAACTGCTCCGTGACAACACCATCGGCTCGGTGGTCGTAGTCGACGAGAACGACAGACTCCGCGGGATTCTCACGAGCACAGACTTCGTCCACATCGTCGCCGAGAACGATCCGAAAGACGAGAGTTCAGTGATGGATTACATGACCGAAGATGTAGTTACCGTCGGCGCGCAGGATTCGGTCCAGGAAGCCGCCGACCGACTCATCACCTACAACATTCATCACCTGCCAGTCGTCGACAACGACGACCACGTCATCGGCATGCTCTCGACGACGGACCTCGCGGCGTATCTCTCGGGGGTCGAGGATCCGACCCCGGAGTACACGGAAGCGACACGCGCTGGCTCGTCGTAACTGTTCCTGCGGACCGCTCTATTCGGCTCTCTCCGTTCGACAGTGACAGCTCTGAGAATTAGAAAGTGCCAAGCGCCGGCCGTTCAGGCTTCTTCGACGTAGGGCAGACCGGCCGCGGTCTGTTCGACTTTCGAGAGGTTCGAGTACATCAACTGGGTCGTGTCCCAGATGCCTTCGATCAGCGCCTCTTTCATCGCGTTGTCGATGTTCCCCTCGATGACGGTATCGTCGTAGGTGACCGTCTCTTCCTCCACGTCGATTTCGATGTCGCCGTCAGGATTGGCTTCGATCCACTCCTGTAGCGCGGAGACTTCTTCGTGGGAGGCCGTGATGGCCGGAATCCCCAGCGATTTGCAGTTGTCGCGGAAGATTTCCGCAAAGGACTCGCCGACGACGCCGTCGGCGCCCCAGCGCATCATCGCCTGCGGCGCGTGTTCGCGTGAGGAGCCACAGCCGAAGTTGGAGTTGACGACCGCAATCGAGGCCCCCTCGAAGCGGTTGAGCGGGTGGTCGTTGAACTCGCCGTCCTCGTCACGGCGGGCGTCGTAGAACAGGTAATCCGCCATGTTCTCGAAGGTGACCTCCTTCATGAACCGCGCCGGCAGGATCTGGTCGGTGTCCACGTCGTCGCCCGGGATGGGGACGCCGGTACCGCCGACCGCGCTGATCTGGATATCTTCAGGCATTAGTCCGCCACCTCCTCGGCGCGATTGGTCCCACTCGGCAACTCGGTATCGAAGTGGTCGCGCACGTCGACGACTTCGCCCTCGACGGCCGCGGCAGCGACCATCGCGGGACTCATCAGGACTGTGCGGCCCTCTTTCGAGCCCTGCCGACCGATGAAGTTCCGGTTCGACGAGGACGCACAGACCTCGTCTCCTTCCAGCGAATCCTGGTTCATCGCGAGACACATCGAACAACCGGCCTGCCGCCACTGGAAGCCAGCCTCGATGAACGTCTGATCGATGCCGCGTTCCTCACACTCCTGCCGGACGGTCTCGGACCCTGGCACGGCAAGTGCGCGCACGTCGGGGTCGACCTGCCGGCCTTCGAGGACTTTGGCCGCCACCTCGAAGTCCTTGACGCGGCCGTTCGTACAGGTACCCAGGAAGGCAACGTCAACGTCGTAGCCTTCCATCGTGTCGCCGGGCGAGTGGTTCATGTGGTCGAGTGCTTGCTCGGCGGCCTCGCGGTCGGTCCGAGCCTCGAAGTCGTCCGGTTCGGGGATCGGATCGTCGATTTCGATGACCTGTCCGGGGTTGATTCCCCAGGTGACCATCGGCGCGATGGTGTCGGCGTCGATTTCGACGATGTCGTCGTACTCGGCGTCGTCGTCGGAGCTGATCGAATCCCAGTACTGCTTGAGTTCCTCGAACTCCTCGCCCTCGGGGACGTACTCCCGACCTTCGAGGTACTCGTAGGTGGTCTCGTCAGGGTTGATGTAACCCGCACGAGCGCCACCCTCGATGGACATGTTACAGATCGCGAGTCGACCTTCCATGTCCAGATCGCGGATCGCAGAGCCGCCGTACTCGTAGACGTGGCCGACGCCGCCGTCGACGCCCAGTTCCTGGATGATCTTCAGGATGATGTCCTTGGCGTAGACGCCCTTGCCGAGTTCGCCGTTGACCTCGACGCGGCGGACGTTCTGCTTCTCGGCGGCGATACAGCCAGTCGAGAGCACGTCCCGGATCTGGGAGGTACCGATCCCGACGCCGATGGAGCCGAAAGCGCCGTGGGTCGCGGTGTGGGAGTCACCACAGGCGACGGTCATCCCGGGCTGGCTCAGTCCGAGCTCCGGGGCGACGACGTGGGTGATCCCCTGTTTGCCCGACTCCAGTCCAAAGAAGGTGATGCCGTTGTCGTCGACGTTCTCTTCCAGCGCGGAGAGCATCTCCTCGGCTTCGGGGTCGTTCAGCGGTCGTTCTCGGCCTTCCGGCGTCGTCGGGACGATGTGGTCGGTCGTCGCGAACGTCCGGTTCGGGTAGGCCACCTGGTGACCTTTCTCTTCCAGCATGTGGAAGGCCTGCGGACTCGTCACTTCGTGGACGAGGTGCAGCCCGATGAACAGTTGATCCTGTCCGTTCGGCAGTTCAGTTACTTTGTGCTTCTCCCAGACTTTGTCGTACAGTGTGTTTTCGCTCATTATACAGACCTCTCGCGTCCTTCTGTGCCGCGCTCGAAGGAGCGTGTTGCACCTTCACTCGGCGGCTCGTGGTCGACGTCTTCCATCGTCTCTTCGTCCTCGTCGCGGCCGCCATCTGTGGCCACCGTGCCCGAGTCGTAGTAGTTCTGTCCGAATGCTGTGCCCGTGTTTGGATGTGTGTGATCGATGTCCTGCATATTCATTCCTGTTCACCCCACTCGAACAGCTCTCGGAGGCGTTCGCCGACCTCCTCGATCTGGTGGTTCTGTTCCGCGCTGCGGTACTGCTTGTAGGCCGGCCGGTTGGCCTGGTTCTCCGAGATCCACTCGCGGGCGAACTCGCCGTTCTGGACGCCTTCGAGGATCTCTTCCATCCCCTCGCGGTCGATGACCTCCTCGCCGCGGGTCAGGCCACCGTACTCGGCGGTGTCAGAGACGGAGTTCCACATCTCCATGTGGCCGCCCTCGTACATCAGGTCGACAATCAGCTTGAGTTCGTTCAGACACTCGAAGTAGGCCATCTCCGGTGAGTAGCCCGCGTCGACGAGCGTCTCGAAGCCGGCTTTGACCATCTCGGTCACACCGCCACAGAGGACGGCCTGCTCGCCGAACAGGTCAGTCTCGGTCTCCTCGCGGAAGGTCGTCTCGATGACGCCCGCCCGGGTGCAGCCGATTGCCTCGGCGTAGGCGAGTCCTTCTTCGTGGGCCTGGCCGGTCGCGTCCTGATAGACCGCCAGCAGTCCGGGCGTGCCCTCGCCACGCTTGTAGGTTCGGCGGACCAGGTGGCCCGGCGATTTCGGCGCGACCATCGTCACGTCGACGTGTTCCGGCGGTTCGATCTGCCCGTAGTGGATGTTGAAGCCGTGTGCGAACTGGAGCGTGTCGCCCTCGTCGAGACCGTCCTTGATGGCCTCGTAGACAGCCGGCTGGACCGTGTCCGGGATCAGCATGACCACCGTGTCTGCCTGCTCGGCCGCCACGTCCGGCGTCGCAACTTCGAGGCCGTCAGCCTCGACTTCAGACCGGGAGGACGAATCCTCTCGCAGGCCGACGATCACGTCGACACCGCTGTCGTCGAGATTCTGGGCGTGGGCGTGACCCTGGCTGCCGTAGCCGAGTACCGCGACCGTTTTGTCTTCGATGTACGATTCCTCAGCGTCGTCGTCGTAGTAGACTGTCGTCGTAAACTCGTCTGTCATTGTTAGTCGTCTGCGCGCTCTTCTGTTGCGACCTGCGCTTCTGTCGGAGCCTGATTCGGCCGTGAGACCTGTGCGGTCGGTGCCTCACCGCGCGCGATGGCGGCGTAGCCCGTCCGTGCAATCTCTCGGATACCGAACTGCTCGTATGCGTCGATTGCGTCGTCGATCTTCTGCTCGTTGCCGGTGATTTCGACGGTGATCGTCCGCGGCCCGGCGTCCAGCGTCTGGCCGTCGTACATGTCGGTGATTGCGTTGACCTTGTCCGGTTCGCGGCCGTTGACTTTCACGATGACCAGTTCGCGCTGGACCGCGTCCTGGTCGAGTTCGCGCACCGAGATGACGGGAATCAGCTTTTCGAGCTGTTTTTTCGCCTGCTCGACGCCGGGTTCCGACTCCTCGATGACGATAGTCATCCGGGCCAGATCGTCGTCGACCGTCGTCCCGACGGTCAGCGACTCGATGTTGAACTGTCGGCGGCTAAAGAGGCCGGAGACCTCCGCCAGCACGCCGGGTTCGTGTTTGACCAGCGCCGAGAGGACGGCTCGCTGCGGTGGGTGTTCTGCCTCTGCCTCGGGATCGATCCTGATCCCCTGACTGTTCCGTCGTCCCTCCGGATGCATCCGCTCGTCCGGACCGGGACCGGGGAGTTCGCCTTTTGTCATAGTTGCTCCAGATGTTCTTCGTTCAGTGCGAAGCGGGCGTTGTCGCCACCGCTCGGCACCATCGGGTAGACGTTCTCTGCGGGATCGATGATCGCATCGATCACTGACGGTCCATCGTACTCACGGGCCTCCTGAATCGTCTCCTCGACGTTGTCGGGATCCTCGACACGCAGCCCCTGCGCACCGAAGGCCTCGGCGAGTTTGTCGAACTCGGGCACCCACGGATACTCCGAAGCCATCCGTCGGCCCTCGAAGAAGCCGTCCTGCCACTGTCGGACCATCCCGACAGCCTCGTTGTTCAGGACGACGATGGTGATGTTCAACTGCTCGCGGACCGCGACCGAGAGTTCCTGTGCGGTCATCAGGAAGGAGCCGTCGCCGTCGAAGGCGACGACCTCCTTGTCGGGTGCTGCGATCTTCGCGCCGATTGCCGCGGGCACTGCGTATCCCATAGTGCCGAGACCGTGGGAGGTGACCCACGTCCGGGGCTCTTTCCAGGTCCAGAACTGCCAGGCCCACATCTGGTGCTGGCCGACGCCCGCCGCGACGATCGTGTCGTCGGGGGTCAGTTCGTCGTACTTCTCGACGACGTACTGCGGTTTCAGCGGGTCGTCTTCGGGCATCTCGTAATCCAGCGGATACTCTTCTTTCCAGGTTTGGCACTGCTCACGCCACTCGTCGGCTGGTGGCATGCCGGATATCTCGTCGTCGAGTTGGTCGAGGACGATGCCCGCGTCGCCGATCAGCGGGTAGTCGGCCTCGACGTTTTTCGAGATTTCCGCCGGATCGATATCGACGTGGATGACCTCCGCGTCGGGCGCGAAGGTCTCGATATCGCCGGTCAGGCGGTCGTCGAAGCGGGTGCCGACGCCGACCAATACGTCGCAGTTCGAGATAGCCAGATTCGCGTAGCCGGTGCCGTGCATTCCAGCGATTCCCTGTGCGAGCGGATCGTCTTCGGGGAAAGCACCGGTTCCGGGCATCGTCGTGAGTACGGGAATCTCGTACTCGCGGGCGAACTCTCGCAGTTCGTCGCAGGCTTCACCCTTGATGACGCCACCACCAGCGAGGATGGCCGGTCGTTCGGCCTCGGCCAGCGTCTTCGCGGCCTCCTCGACGATGACCTTGTCGGCCGTCGTCGGCGGGTTGTACGTCTCTGGTGTCTCCGCGACGGCAGCCTCGGTGTCGGTCTCGCCGTTGGTCACGTCTTTCGGCAGGTCGACCAGCGTCGGCCCCTGTCGGCCCTCGTTGGCCAGCGCCCACGCCTCGCCGACATCCTCTCCGACCGTATCGGAGTCGTCGGCGAAGATGTTGTACTTCGTGATTGGCTGGGTGACGCCGATGGTATCGGTCTCCTGGAAGGCGTCGTTGCCGACGAAATCCGTCGGGACCTGACCCGTCAGCGCGATCAGCGGGTCCGAGTCCATGTTGGCGTCGGCGATGCCGGTGATGAGGTTGGTCGCACCGGGGCCAGAGGTGGCCATACAGACCCCGGGGTCGCCGGTGACGATCCCGTAGGCGTCGGCAGCGTGGACCGCGCCCTGCTCGTGGGCCATCGTGTAGTGGGTCATCTCCTCGTGCTCGTACAGGGCATCGTAGACGGGCATGATCGCCCCGCCCTGCACGCCGAAGAGGTTCTTCACGCCGGCGTTTTCGAGTGCGGCGACGGTCGCGTCCGCACCTGTCTCGATGTCGGTTGTCGTCGTCTGTTCTTCTTTGTCTTCTTTCGGGACTGATGCACGTTCGCTCATGTGCATCCCCCCAGTGGCTGTGTCGGTCTCATAGTCTCTGTTGTTGGAATCTCGGCTGAACGGCGATACGATCCGGAAAAGTGGTGAGTGGGGAGAAGAGGGGCTATACCGCCCCTACAATACGGCCGATGACGGGCTGGCCCCGTCGGGCGCCGCTGCTGGCAACGGTCGGCCATCGACTGCCAGCGTGCTGTCGCATCAGTACGTATCTCTGTTCGGGGTAGATAATAAACGTTCCGTGACGGAACGGCCCGCTGGCGGGGCCATTGGTGGTCGTTGCGGGAGTTGCCCGCGCCGACCACGGCTGGCGGCCCTTCTGCGGGTGCTCGTCGACTGGAAGCGAACGCCGGCGAGGTCATGGGCTCAGGCCCGAACCTCCCCTTCGCGGTTGCGGTCGACGCCGACCTCGCGGGCGAACTTCTCCAGTTCGGACATCGTCACCCGCTGGGCTTCCGCACCGAAGTCTTTGACTCGGCGCGTGACCTCGGTGACCTCCTCGTCGGTCGGGTCGAAGCCAGCCTCGATCAGTCGCTCCCGGACGGAGTGCGTGCCGGTGTGTTTCCCGAGTACGAGTTCCCGCTCGGCACCGACCATCTCGGGAGTCATCACGCCCGGCTCGAAGGTATCGGAGTTTTCGATCACGCCGGCAGCGTGGATACCGCTCTCGTGTGAGAAGGCATTCGCGCCGACGACGGGCTTGTTGCCCGGCACTGGCACGTCGGATTTCTCCTCGACGATCCGGGAGAGTTCGGTGATCTTCGTCGTATCGATCCCCGTCTCGACGTTGTACAACGACTTCAGCGCCATTACGACCTCCTCGTAGGAGGCGTTGCCGGCCCGTTCGCCGATGCCGTTGACCGACACCTGCGCCTGACTGGCACCGGCCTCGTAGCCGGCCAGGGCGTTGGCCGAGGCCAACCCGAAGTCGTCGTGCGTGTGAACGTCCACGCGCGCGTCGCCGGCGTCGGCGACCTCAACGACTTTTCCGACCATCTTCTGCAAGCGAGTCGGCGTCGCGACCCCCGTCGTGTCGGGGATGTTGATCCAGTCCGCGCCGGCGTCGACGGTCTGCTCGACGATATCGAGCAAGAATCCCTCGTCGGTGCGTGTCGCATCCATCGGGGAAAACATACACTCGACACCGGCTTCTTTCACGCGCTCGACTGACTCGACGGCACGCTCGGCCGCATCCCGGCGGGTGGCGTGCATCGAATCTTCGAGTTGGACGTCGCTGGTCGACACGAAGACGTGGACCATATCGACGCCGCTGTCAAGCGCGGCCTCTACATCTTCCTCGACAACACGCGCCAGCCCGCAGACTGTCGTCGAACTCGCCTCGACGATGTCACGGACGGCCTCGAATTCCGCGTCGCTGTTAACGGGGAAGCCAGCCTCGATGACGTGGGTTCCCATATCGTCGAGCAGCGCCGCTATCTCTCGTTTGTCCTCGTAGGAAAACGAAGTCCGTGGCGTCTGCTCTCCGTCGCGGAGCGTGGTGTCGAAAATTCGTGCGTCTGTGATTTCAGACGTACTGTCCAGTGTACCCTGGAAGAACTCGATCCGCCGGAGATTCCGACGTATCCTCGTTGTTGGACATAAGCATTCGAAGAAGAACGAGCCAGACATATATATCTGTCTACCTGTGCCCCCCGACCACTCGGAGATCGAGACTCGAACGAGCCAGAGGAGATTGGCATACAGATAATGTAATCTAAAATATAATTATGTGGGCGAACTCCGAATGTGATGGAGAACAGACAATAATTTCGAGTCTGTGAGGAGTTGGCGATAGGAACTGCTCGTCGTGGCGTCCGCGGGCCGTTGATAAACTTACAACTCGTGGGTAGTTCTCCCGGAGGAATGCGATAGTTCTTAATATGGGTCGTAGTAAACGGAGGAGCAGAGGAACTGAAAGATCAATGCCAGGTAGTGATCGAATGACACGAATCCGAGATGTGGGGTTGTCAGGCAGAACAGTTCTGCTCGTGGGTGCTCTTGTTCTCCTGATCACAGCGGGTGGTGTTGTGACCGCCGGCGACTCCGGCGATAGGACCGCACACAGCGTTGCACAGGACACCAACGAGACCCAGTTGACTTCTTTCGTCGCGGAGAGTCAGGGCGGGTACGTCTCGTTCTCGCAGGACTCCGAAGCGACTGCGGAGGAGGAAGGGACGCCGTTCCCGGCACTCGAAGACGGACAGGAACCGATCCAGATCGAAGCCGAGGTAAACGAAGACGGGACGTGGGAGTCACAGAACCTTACTTTTCCGGCACTGACCGTCAGTGAGGACCTCGGACTCGAAGCGGAAGTCGAGGTCATCGACGGCCTCGAAGGTGAGATCGATCCCGAGACAGGCGTGATGACCGCTGAAGGAGAGTTTCGCGTGACGATTCAGGACGCGTCGTTCACCTACCAGTCCGTGCAAACGACCCGAGAAAGCGGCGAGTTGACCGGCACGGCCGACTTCAGCGGCGATTCGGCCGAGGTTACTCTCGTCGACAACGAGTTCACTGTCGACGAACGGTCCGGGAGCCAGACCATCGACGGGTTCCTCGACTTACCGGCCGACCAGCAGGGCGAAAACTGGCTTGTCCTCCACATGGATGTCTCGCTCAATCAGGAGCAACTGGAAGACCGATCGACCGAGGAGGAGGAGACCCCCGAGACACAGAGCACCGAGACGCTCGTGTTGACCGTTCTCGGACAGGCCTTCGGCTTCGCCGGCCTAGGTGTTGCGGTACTCGCGATGCTCGTGACCGTCGTGGCACGAGTGACTGGCCTCGTCTCGCTCGAACCCTGACGGCGAGACCGGGCCGACCGTTCTCTCAGGCAGTCATCTGTGAACTGAGTCCGCCAGCGAAGGCACTCGCCAGCCCCGTCAATCCAGTGATCGTCACTAGATCCAGCGGGCCCGGACCGCCGCTCCCGCTGGTGGCGAGGCCGAGAACGACTGCAGCGACGGGGATCATCACAGCAGCCCCCAGCAGACAGCCGATCCCGATCCAGACGCCCTGAATCGGGTTCGACTCGCGCAGTCCCTCGAAGACGCCGACCATACCGGCGACGACCGGCGCAGCCATGATGATGATGAGCAGAGCGACCAGCGACGCCAGATTCAACAGCGCGTCGCCGGCGATCAGCGAGCCCTCGCCCGCCAACTCGGTGGACCCAACCCACCACATGAGCACCCATGATGTGATTGCCAACCCAACCCCAACCGACAACATCGTCAACGAAATCCGACCAAACAGCCTGATGTTCTGCCTCATGACAGCCTGTTGCGACAGGGTGGTAATTAAACCCACTGGTCTTCCGAATGTAATTTCCGCGTGAGAATCACTCCATCGCCCGCTTGAATTCGAACGAAAGTCGAGTTTCATCCTCGGGAAGATCGAGTCTCCCGTAGCCGTTTTCGATAATCCACTTGACCAGCCAGAGCCCGAGTCCGCTACCGTGTTGGAGTTGGGTTTCGGTTCCTCGGCGAAGCGCCTGCCGATCACTGGGCGGGATCAACGGGTCCGGCGCTTCGACGTGGACCTGGACAGTGCCGGGCGAAGTCGACTCGACGCTGAGTCCTGCTGTCGGTGGCTCACCCTCTTGGCAGCGAAGGATTGTCGTGAGCAACTCGAAAATCGCTTCACCGATGTTGGTGTCTGCGAGGATGAGATACTCCTCGTGCTCGTTGATCTGAACTGTCGCCTCCGGCAGCACCTCCGAGACTTCGTCGACGACTTCGGTGAGCAACGAATCGAGAGACACACGCTCGACGCGCATGGGATCGAGAGTCTCTTGGACGTATCGAGCCTTGTCGGCAATTGCCGAGACATCGTCGATATGCTGGAGAGCGGTTTCGAGGCGTGCTCTGTCCTCGGCGGTCAGCGCGTCGGCTTCTTGCAGGAGTTCGATGTTTCCAGAGACGACATTGAGATCGTTGCGGATGTTGTGCCGAAGTACTCGACTCACGACCTCGAGTCGTTGCTCTCTGCGTCGCAATCGCCGCCGTGACTGCGCCAGGTCGTAGGTCTGTTCGAGCATGAGTTTCGGATTCAGCCTCGTCTCGGACTGAGAGCGATACTCTTCTGGCGAGAGATAATACGGATTCTCACAGAGCGCGTACCGGTAGATGATCTGCTCGTGTGTCCACAGCGCTTTCGCGATTGATTCCTGACAGAACCGATTGAGGTCGTACTGACACAGTGCGGTCACGGGATACTCCGGACAGGTCGCGTCAAAGTCAATCTCGAAATCGAGGATATGGTCGAACGAGGTTTCGGTATGGAAACACCAGGTGTTTTCCCCGGCTACATAGAGCCCATCGTAGCCGTCTTCGAGGCTCGTTTCGACGGCGATTTCCAGCGTTTCGATCATTTCGTCCGGCTTGAATCCCGACTCCAGATAGACGGAGGAGGCATCGCTAATCTCCAGATCACCCGCGGCAATCCGTTTCTCCACGTCGATACCCATGTCCGCGAGCGCCGCTGTGAGATTTCGACGGTCGTTCGAGTCGAGCAAGTAGAGACATCGTTGGTTGGACTGCAACCCGAAGCAGATGAACGTCGCGGCCATCTCCACCTGCGTGGCGGGTTCCTCGTAGAAGAGAGCCAGATGGCGGGATAGGTCTGCTTGCCCGAGTTCAGCGAGCAAGCGCTCAGTGCGTTGTCCGGCCGCACCTGACTGGGAGGAACTTTCCAGGGACTCGATTCCAATCATTTATTCTTACACGATATTAGCGGGGAAGACAAAAATGGGTACTGGTACACATACATGCATCGACAAATCTCAAAACCAGCGGCGCTCTCCCGACCGGTTCACAGGAGATTACAACCCTGCTGATGGCAGAGTCACTTCCTCTCCATCTGCGTAGACGGTCGGTTCAGTCAGAATGCCATCGAGGTGGATCGGCACCTCGATATCGCCGCCGATGCCGTGGTCGTCACCGATTGCGATGTGGACGGTCCCGCCGGCTTTCTCGTCGAGCAGCACCGACCCGACGAGATCCGTCACGGCGATGTTCGTCCCGATGCCCAGTTCGGCGAGGTTGTAGGCGTCCTCGCCGGCCTCCTCGGCGGCGGCCTCGACTTCTCCACGGAGGCCCTCGTCTTCGATACTGGTCACCGTACCGTCCTCGACAGTGAACTCGACGGTGTGACCCTCGTCCAGTTGGCCGTGGGGCATCATCGTCCCGTCGACGACGACGGTTCCATCTGCGCTCTCGGGACTGATGAACACCTCTCCGGCGGGAAGATTCGAGAATTCGCCGGCCTCGTGGACGATTCCTGTGTCTTCCAGCCACTCCCGTTCACCCGGATAGAAGGCGATATCGGTGCCTTGCGGGGAGGTGACGCGAATCTCTTCGGCCTCCGAGACCTGTTCGAGGAGGTTCGCACACTCCTCACGAATTGCCTCGTAGTCGGCATCCAGCCCCATCAGGAAGACGCCGTCGGTGATACCGGGCAACGTCGCCATCCGGGCGCCCGCTTCGCAGGCCTCGACGCGAGCGGTCGTGTGGCTGAGACTTTTCGTCGTCGGCGCGAGCACCACGTCGCTGTGCTGGATCGCCGCAGCGACCGGCCCCGGTGGTTCCTCGCCGTGCTGGTCACCCGGCGGGTATCTGAGCAACACCGTGTCGTCGGTGATCCCCGAGGCGACGCTGTACAGCGCCTCCGCAATCGCCTTGCGCTTGTCGTCGGTGACGATGGCACAGGATTCCCCGGACTGAAGATTCATACACTGCTCGACGGCCGTCCGTGCGGGCGCATTGAGTGAGCCGTTGGTCATGGACAGCACAACGGCGGGAGCCCGGATAGTCGTTACCCCTTCGGCGACTCACGCCGGCCGAGTGCCCAATTGCCAGAGTACAGAGAGCAAAAGGCTATTTTTCTCGACGGCAAAGATCTGTGTAATGGAAGTTGCTATTATCACGGTGGGCGACGAGTTGCTGGCGGGGGATACGGTCAACAGCAACGCGACGTGGCTGGCCGACCGGGTCGAACAGCGAGGCGCGACCGTCGAGCGAATTCTCGCACTGCCCGACGACCGTGCGGTGATCGCCGAGCGCGTTCGGGCCTACAACGACGCCTTCGACGCAGTGATCGTCACCGGCGGGACGGGGGGAACGCCCGACGACGTGACGATGGAAGCCGTCGCCGACGCCTTCGACCGCGAGATGGTCGTCCGCGAACCAGTCTTGGAAACGATCGAAGAGAAGATTAGACGGTACCAGGAGGCCCGTCCCGAACTCGAACTGGACATCGATATGGAAGCGGAAGCTTCGCTGCCGGCCGAGAGCCGGCCGCTGTCGAACCCGGAGGGACTCGCCCCCGGCTGTGTCATCGAGAACGTCTACGTCATGCCCGGCATCCCAGACGAGCTGAAAGCCATGTTCGAGACGGTCGCCGAGGCCTTCGACGGCGACAGTCGGTCGATGTTCCTGTATACGGTCGAACCCGAGGGTAACATCGTCTGGGCACTCGACGATGTCCAGTCGGAGTTCGACGTGTCGGTCGGCTGTTATCCAGACCGTGACGAGGGCCACAACCGACTGAAGATCACTGCCACCGATCAGGAGGCGCTGGACGGCGCGGCGGCGTGGCTGCTCGACGAGATCGATGCCAGCGAGAGCAAAGTGTCGCGGGACTGGTCCTAGTTGAGTCACGTCTTGGATTGCAAGCTCACATCCAGTCAATACGGCTGCGGACTGCCGCTGACGAACCTGACGGATTCGGAAATACGCTCTTTATATTGCGACACTACAATCGGTAGCAGATATTTATGTCTATAAGACAACAACACAGACAATGGCTACTGAGGCAACATTTACCGTTCCGTCAGGCCAGTTCCCCTTGGGGACTGTGTTCCACCAGATGCCGGACGTGACGGTTAAACTGGATCGATTGATCCCCGCACAGGACGTGGTGATCCCCTACTTCTGGGTTCGAGGAAGCAAAGTCGACAGTATCGAGAGCGCGTTCACCGAGAGTCCGGGCGTAAAAACGATTCGGCTCGTCGACTCTGTTGAGGACGAGTACTTGTTACGCGTCGAGTGGGCGCTGGAGCACGACGACGTGCTCACCATACTGGCGGAGACAGCGGTTCCACTGATCAAGGCCACCGGGACAGGCCAACAGTGGACATTCGAGATCCGCGGTGATGATCGAAGCGATATTGCGGAGTTTCAACGACGGTGTCGAGAAGTGGACATCCCAATCACGTTGACGGAGTTGCACGCACTGACCCCGATTGAGACAGAGACCGAAGCCGCCCTCACAGAGACTCAACAAGAGGCGCTCTTACTCGCTCACGAGCGTGGGTACTTCGAGTCACCCCGTGATGTCACCTTAGAAGAACTCGGTGAGCAACTCGGCATCTCTCAACAGGCCTTCGGCTCCCGGCTCAGAGGGGGACTTGACCACGTCCTCGGGAGCACGCTCCCTACCCTCACAGTCTGAACCCGAGAGAGTACTTAAAAGACCATTGTGTATGAATAAGTCAGCGTGATGGCTGTCGGTCCACTACAGGAGTATGATGAGTACGGAACCGATTGCCTTCGACTCGATGCTCGAAATGTGTCAAAACCAGCACCGGCAAATTGTGCTTGAGGTGCTCGCAGAGGACCAGCGGTCACTAACGCTCAACGACCTTGCGGAAGCCATCTTCGAGTACAAGCATCAGACACCACCGACCGAAGCGTCTGAGAACGTATTAACAGAAATTCGCCTCTCGTTGTATCACGTTGACCTCCCGAATTTGGCCGCAGAAGGATTCATAAACTACGATCGAGAGCACGAACTCGTGGAACCGGCTGAGCAATTAGATCAGGTACGGCCGATTCTGTCTACGATCTTTGCTGCCGATCCGTCGGTCAAAGCCCCGGTGGAACTGTAGTGTCGATCCACCACACACAATCCCTGTTCAAACGCCGGCAGCGGTACAATTGAGTGGGAATACAGGCGCGAACTGGCCAGTGAGATACCTGTGGACCGGATAACGTAGCCGAAATGAGATCCGACAGATCGTTTTTATCTGATCGGACTAGCGGAGTGTCCATGTGGTAATGCAGAAATCAGATTGCGCGACTTATCTTCTGCGGGTGTCGAGCAGTGATCTGGACGATTTGAATCGAAGTGTGCTGAACGGAATCTTGCAGGGCACCCACTCAGGATCGCTTCAGCGCTTGTAGTTCACCTTCTTTCTCGTTGATCTTCCGGCGGTAGGCCTCCTTGTTCTCGAAGTTGGCAGATTTCAACTGCGCTCTGAGCGCGAGCAACTGCATCTGGAGTTCACGCGCCCGGTCGGCGTGCTCTTCGGGAATGCCATCTGGCAGGTCGTCGGGGAACTCCTCGGTCATGCCCGGGGGTTAGCGTCGACGTACCTCGGTGTTTCGCTCCCGGCATTAATCGTCGTCCGCTGGCTGTGTACTGGTCGTCTCGGCCGGCGTCGGTTCGGCGACCGCACCCATCGCCTCGTGAAAGCCTAGCACCAGCGCCGGCACGACGATCATGAAGATGTGTTCCTCGATGGGGATGCCGAACAGATCGTATCCCGAGCGCATCACAATCTCAAAGACGCCAACTTCCAGCGTGTACCAGTCCCAGACGTAGGCAATCGGATAGACGGCGGCGATAGTTCGCGCGGCCGACCGGAGCGCACCGGCGTAGGACAGCAGTCCGAACGCGACGACCCCGAAGGCAACCTCGGTGGCGAGGTAGGTGTACGGGCCGAGTACCGTAATGTCCGGGAGTGCGGTCCCCGACAGCGGTCGGAACCAGACCGCAACCAGCAGAAAGGCCAGGAAGACGTACGCACCACGAATGAGCAGCATCGTCGCAATCGTCGGTCGGGCACGGCGGGCAACGAGGACGACCGACCCGAAAGCGAGGGCGGCGACCGGCGACGCGGGCGGGAACAGGCCGCTGATCGCTCCCCAGAGCACGCCGAGGAGGCCGAGTAGCAGCAGCGTGACCGCGAGCGTCCGGGCGGGCGAACGGCCGAGCAACACCGAGACAGTTCGTTTGTCGATGGAGCGGTCGTAGTCGTAATCCTGCTCGTCGTCGATGATCTTGACTCCGGCGAGTGTCGTCAGGAAGACCAGCGCGAAGCCGACGATTGCGGGCGTGAGCGTCCCAGTTTGCACGAAAAAGCCGCCGAGGATCGACAGCGCGATGCCGGTCGGGTAGCCCAGCGTCGTCGTCACGGGATTGGTGTCAAGTTGCGGGGCGTGCATGTAGCCGATGAACCACGTCGGGAGGGTGATCAACGCCGCGCCCGGGCCGACGAGGATGCCCAGCGCGAGCGTACAGACCGCGAAGCCGACACCCGCTCCGACGAGGGCGATCCGACAGCCACGACTGGTCAGCGGATGGTCGTCGTCCTCGCCGCGCTTGTAGAAGTCGATGTAGCCGTCTTTGACGTGAGCCGTGTAGACGGCGAAAAACATCGCGACCATGTGGACAGCCCCCAGCGCCATCGTCACGTCGCCGGCGACGACCGCCCCGAACCATGACGCCGCGAGCGGCGGGAGCATAAAGACCGGATGGACCTGCGAGAGCAGGGCTGCTAACTCCGCCCGCAGCCCCGACTCGTGCCGTGCGAATGCCATGCACACGCAACGGTCTGAGGCTGATTAATAGTATCGGCGAAAAGACAGGCTACCGAACAGGAAAGCGGAGGACACAAATCCTAGCAAAAGGGATTCAGATCACTCGATGACGAACATCGGATCGCCCATGTCGACGCTGTCGCCCTCGCTTATCGCCACCTCGGCGACGGTGCCGCCGTACTCGGCGACGATGTCGTTTTCCATCTTCATCGCTTCGAGCACGCAGAGCACGTCGCCTGCGCCGACCTCGTCGCCCTCGCCGACGTTGACTTCGAGAATCGTTCCCTGCATCTCCGCCGAAACGGTCTCGCCGTCGGCGCTGACGCTCGCGGAGTCGGAGTCGTCGCCGCCGGGGCCGGCCCGATCCGGCCGTTGTGACTGGTTTCCGCCGCCGCCGCTGTTGCCCCCGCTGGGTGCCTGAATTGGCGGCGCGCCGCGCTCTTCGAGTTCGACCTCGAACCGTTTGCCGTCGACTTCGACGGTGAACTCCCGCTGGGTGACCTCCTCGTCGCCCTCGCTGGTGGCGGTTTCGGTGCCCCATTTCTCCTGGGCTTCCTCGATACGGGCGTGGTCCATATGCTCGTCGAGGTACTTCGTCGTGTGCATGCCGTCGACGAAGCGCTCGTCGTTCAACATCATCCGGTGGAAGGGGATGATCGTCACGATGCCGTCGATTTCGTACTCCGCGAGGGCCCGCTTGGCGCGGGCGATAGATTCGGTCCGGTCCTCGCCGCTGACGACCAGTTTGGCGACCATCGAGTCGTAATCGGTCACCAGATCGTCGCCCTGTCGAAGCGCGTCGTCCATCCGGACGCCGACCCCGCCCGGCGGATCGTAGGTGTCGAGCGTGCCACCCGTCGCCGGCGCGAACTCGTTTGCAGCGTTCTCGGCGTTGATCCGGAACTCGAAGGCGTGGCCGTCGATGTCCACCTCGTCCTGTGAGAAAGAGAGTTCCTCGCCCTGGGCAATCTTCAACTGCCACTTGACGATGTCGATGCCCGTGATCTCCTCGGTGACGCAGTGTTCGACCTGAATCCGGGTGTTCACTTCGAGGAAGTAGAAGTCGGTGTCAGGGCCGAGCAGGTCGTCGGGGTCGCGGTCGGTGTCCTCCTCGACGAGGAACTCGACCGTCCCAGCGTTGACGTAATCGGCCTCCTGGACGCCCTGGCGGGCAGCCTCGCCGATCTCCTCGCGCAGTTCGTCCGAAAGTGCCGGCGACGGGCCTTCCTCGATGACCTTCTGGTGACGGCGCTGGAGCGAACAGTCCCGCTCGCCGAGGTGGCGGACGTTGCCGTGGTGGTCGGCGACAATCTGGACCTCGACGTGCCGCGGGTTTTCGAGGTAGCGTTCCAGATAGACCGAGTCGTTGTCGAAGTAGGCTTCGCCCTCGCGTTTGGCGGTGTCGAGTTTGTCCTCGACTTCGTCGGGACCCTGAACGACGGTCATCCCCCGACCGCCGCCACCACCCTCGGCTTTGATCGCGACCGGGAAGCCGTACTCCTCGCCGAACTCTTTGACTTCCTCGGGTTCGGTCACCGGATCGGTCGTCCCTGGAACGATGGGGACATCCGCCTCGCTCATGATCGTCCGAGCTTTGGTCTTCTCGCCGAGTTGCTCCATCCCGTCGCTGGACGGGCCGATCCACGTGATTCCCTCGGTCTCCTCGACCTTGCCGGCGAAGACGGCGTTCTCCGCCAGGAAGCCGTAGCCGGGGTGGATCGCGCCTGCACCCGAGCGCTGGGCGGCGTCGATGATCGCATCGTGGTCGAGATAGGAGTCGGCCGCCCGCGCCGGGCCGACCTTGTAGGCTTCGTCGGCGTACCGGACGTGGCCGCCGTGTTTGTCCGCCTCGCTGTAGACAGCGACGGTGTCTATTCCGAGATCCTCGCACGCGCGCATGACGCGAACCGCGATTTCGCCGCGGTTCGCGACCAGTACCTTGTCGAATGTGTCTCCTGTCATGTGTTAGTATCTGTCCGCTCGTCCTGCTGCTGTCCACCTGTCGGTCGGTACGTCTCGCGGAACTCGCCGGCTGGCGGTCCCGATCCCTTCCAGACGGCCGGCGAAGGCGAATCGCTCGCCGTCCCAGTCGTCTTCGTCCGTGGAGTCTTCCTCACCAGCGGCCACAGCAGCCGCCTGCTGATCGCTGATGTGTGCCCCCATGGCCGCCGAGATGGCCGCGGCTTCCGACGCCGAGGCATCCAGCGGGATCCGTACCCGGTGTCCGTCGATCTGTACCGATTTCATCTGCTCACTCATACTCGGCCCCCCTATATCAAAGTGGGATGTTCCCGTGTTTCTTATCCGGTTGTGACTTCCGTTTCGACCGGAGCATCTCCAGATCGCTGATCAACTGCGGCCGCGTTTTCTCCGGTTCGATCACGGCATCGACGAAGCCGCGGTCCGCAGCAGTATAGGGGTTGGCGAACTGGTCGCGGTACTCGTCGATGAGTTCCTGCCGGCGGGCGTCGGGGTCGTCGGCGGCTTCGAGTTCGTCGCTGTACAGCACGTTAACTGCGCCTTTCGGCCCCATCACCGCCACCTCGGCGGTCGGCCACGCGTAGTTGACATCTGCGCCGATGTGTTTCGACGCCATCACGTCGTAGGCTCCGCCGTAAGCCTTCCGCGTGATGACGGTCATCAGCGGCACCGTCGCCTCGGAGAAGGCGTAGAGCAGTTTCGCGCCGTGGACGATAATCCCATTGTGCTCCTGATCGGTTCCAGGCATGAACCCTGGCACGTCGACGAAGGTCAGGATAGGGATGTTGAAGGCGTCACAGAAGCGCACGAACCGGGCGGCTTTCCGCGACGATTTGATGTCGAGCGTTCCAGCATTGACGCGAGGTTGGTTGGCGACAATGCCGACCGAGTGACCGTCAAGTCGGCCGAAGCCGGTGACGATATTGCGGGCGAAGGAGTCAGCGACCTCGAAAAAGGAGCCCTCGTCGACGATACTGTCGATCACGTCGACGATATCGTAGGGTTTTCGTGGCTCGTCCGGAACGATTTCCCGGAGCTGGTCGTCCTGCCGATCTGGGTCGTCCCACGGATCCAGCCGCGGCGGATCTTCGAGGTTGTTCTGTGGCAGATACGAGAGGAGATAGCGAATGTCGTCCAGTGCTTCCTTCTCGTCGGCGGCGGTGAACTGTGCCACGCCGGATTCGGAGGCGTGCGTGCTCGCCCCGCCGAGTTCGTCGAAGCCGACCTGTTCGCCCGTGACCGTCTCGATGACGTCCGGTCCGGTGATGAACATGTGGCTGGTGTCCTCGACCATCATGATGAAGTCCGTGATCGCCGGGGAGTAGACCGCTCCACCTGCGCAGGGACCCATGATCGCCGAGATCTGCGGGATGTAGCCACTGGCCTGCTGGTTGCGGTGGAAAATCTCCGCGTAGCCGGCCAGCGAGTCGATCCCCTCCTGAATGCGCGCGCCTGCGGAGTCGTTCAGTCCGATCACCGGCGCGCCCGTCTCCATCGCCTTGTCCATCACTTTCGTGACCTTCTCAGCGAAGACCTCACCGAGCGATCCCCCGAGAACGGTGAAGTCGTGCGCGAAGACGAAGACAGTTCGACCGTTGACGTCACCGTACCCCGTCACGACCCCGTCGCCGGAGAAGGTCTTCTCCTGCATGTCGAAGGTGTGCGTGCGGTGGGTTCGGAACTGGTCGAACTCGGTGAACGTTCCGTCGTCGAGGAAGTAATCGATGCGTTCGCGCGCGGTCAGTTTCCCCTTGTCGTGTTGAGACTCGATGCGGTCTTCGCCGCCGCCTTTGCGAGCCTGTTCCCGTTTCTCTCGTAGTTCAGTGATTCGATCTTCCATCGTCATGGCTGCGTGCTCCCGACCATCCGTTGGCCGATGAATGCACAAGCAACGGCAAAAGAATTCCGCAACACGTCGAACAGATCTGTCATCATGATCGACCACAGTAAACGAATGGAGAGTTCTTTCGGGAAAATACTCCCAGTTCGTGCACAGCGATCAGTCACGGACTGTAGGGGCTCGGAGAATCGCCTGGCATGCCATGGTTACCGTCAATGGCCGAGACGAATCCGACGTACGTTCGATTACGGTTACCACTCGCAGTTTCAAATTAGATAATCTCACACCATCCTTTTTTATACATAATTACGTGGATTCTACCAGTAGACTCATCGAACCAGTCACCGACCACCCGTGGTGGTGACGAAAGATGAGCAAGGGTGCTCAACAGATGCAATTGCCATCACTGATCGACCGGATTCGGACGCAGTATAGCCTAAAGATCGCGACCGCTCTCGGCGGGATATTTTTGTTAACGCTCGCCATGGCAGTTATATTCACCCTTCACGTCACGACCGGACCGACCGAGACGGCACCACAGCGCGGTGTCGCGGCGATTTCGGGGCTGATGGTGTTGCTGCTTTTGAATCTCGGACTCGTGGGAATCGTTCTCGGAGGCAACGTCGCCCTCTCCCTTCGCCGACTCAGCGACCGGGCCGAGCGGATCGGTGCGGGTGAGTTCGACACCGAAATCGAGACCAGCCGGTCGGACGAGATCGCAGATCTCTACGACAGCATCGGCATGATGCGGGATTCACTGGAGACGATGGTCAGCGATCTGGAGGAGACGCGCACCGAAATCGAAGACGAACGGGAGCGTGCAGAACAGGCCAAACAGGAAGCCGAACGACTCCAGCAGGAGGCCGAACAGCAAAACGAGCAGTTGCTCGCCATCGCCGAGCGATTCTCGGAGGCGATGGAAGCCTCCGCAGCGGGTGATCTCGATCAGCGACTCGACGTCGACACCGACGACGAGGCGATCCGGTCCATCGCAGATTCGTTCAACGACATGCTCGACGAACTCGGTGGTGCGGTCGCCCGCGCACAACACGTCGCCTCGACTGTCGACGAAATGTCGACCGATCTCGGCCACTCCAGCCAGGAGATCAAACGCGGGACCAACGACGTGGCCGACTCGATCCAACAGATTGCCGACGGCGCAGAGACCCAGACCGAAGAACTCAAACACGCCGCCGATCAGGTGAACCAGCTTTCGGCGACGACCGAGGAAGTCGCGTCGACCACCTCGGAGATAGCAAGTCAGTCCGACGCCGTCGCGTCACTGGCCGACGAGGGCCGAGACGCGGCCAACGAAACTGCACAGCGAATGGACAACGCCGTCGAACAGACCGAATCAGTCGTGCAGACGGTCGACGAACTGGTCGCAGAGGCCGACCAGATCGAGACGGTGATCGCCACGATCGACGACATCGCCGATCAGATCAACATGCTCGCGCTGAACGCCAACATCGAGGCAGCACGGGCGAGCGCGGACGGTGACGGGTTCGCCGTCGTCGCCGATCAGGTGAAAACACTGGCTGGCGAAGCGATGGAAGCGGTCGACGATATCGAGGCGACGCTGCAGAACGTCCGCGAGCGGGCCGAGGAGACCTCCGCCGAGATCGAAGATGTCGACAGCGCGGTGCGAGTCACCGCCGAAGACATCAAAGATGTCGAAGGAAAACTCGATTCGATCGCCGACGATATCAACGATGTCGATACAAGCATTCAACAGATCACACAGACCTCCGACGAACAGGCCGACAGCGCACAACAACTCTCACAGATCGTCGATTCGGTCGCCGAAATCTCCGAAGAGACCAACAACCAGGCGACGAAGGTTTCGGCGACTGCCGAAGAGGTGACCGCCTCGACGGAGAACGTCTCACAGACGGCCCAGGATCTCGACGAGGAGGCCCGTGAACTGCGCACGATCATGAACTCCTTCAGCGTGGAGTCAGAGGCGGTCGAACACGTTGGGATGAGCGACTGATGACCAGCGGCATGCTCGTTTCCGCGACGGTGATCTACTTCGGGACGGCGGCACTGCTGGGACTCAGCGGGGCCGTCTTCGGACTGCTGGCGCTGCGCGAGTCCGGCGACACCCGACGGATGGTGCTCGTTGGGGCCGTCCCGGCGCTGGCGATGGCCGTCGCATACGTGTTCATGGGAATGGAGTGGGTCACGGTCACGACCGGCGGCCGCGAGCAATCGGTCGCCCGGTTTGCCGGCTACTCGGTGGTTCTCGGGGCGATCGGAGTGATCGTCAGAGAAGTGCTCGGACTCGGCCGCAGGCAGTTTCTCACGATGACCGTCGTCCTCCTGTTGACGCCGTGGTTCGCGCTGGCCTCGTGGCTGCCCGATGGCGGTGTACTGGAATCAGTGCTGACGCTGTGTACGATCCTCGCCTATCTCGGAGGGGTCTATTACCTCTTTGGGCCGGTCACGCGGCGCGCTCGGGCGGTCAGCGGCCAGCGGCGGTTGCTCTACGCGAAGTTGCGGAACCTCTTTGTCCTCTGCTGGGGCGCACTCATCCTCCAGTCTGCACTCTCCGAGCAGGCGCTCGGGCTGACGAATCTCTTCGTCGGCCAACTCGGTGCCAGCTATACAGACATCATCTTCATGATCGGTATCGCTGCGCTCGTCGTCTCGGGAAAAGCAGTGTACGAAGATCGTGAGACAGCGAGCGACGAGTCGACGGCGGGGTCACCGACCGTCACGCCGTCGGCGAGCCGCGAGTCCTGAGCAGTTAGTGTTCGAGACCGGCCTGTCGGGCCGCGTCCTCCGGGACTGCGCCGTCGTGGATCACGGCCGCAATCGCTTCGGTGATCGCTTCGGGCTGGTCGTGCTGGAAAATCGACCGCCCCATGGAGACGCCGGCCGCGCCGGCATCGACTGCGCCGCGAACCATCGAAAGCGTCTCGATATTGGTTCCCTTGCTTCCGCCGGCGATTACGACCGGCAGTCGCGTCGACTCGACGACGCGCTGGAAGCTCTCGGGGTCGCCGGAGTAGCCGGTCTTGATCAGATCCGCGCCGAGTTCCTCACCGAGTCGGGTCGCGTGGGCGAGATCCTCCGCGTAGCCCTCTGGGTCGCTCTGGTCGCGGACGTCGTGGCCCCGAGCGTAGGTCATCGCGAGTACCGGTATCCCGTACTCTGCGGCCGTGCTGGTCAGGTCGGCGAGTTGAGTGATCTGGTCCGGTTCGTGCTCACTACCGACGTTGAGATGCAGAGAGACGGCGTCGGCACCGGCTCGGATAGCGTCTTTGACAGTCCCCGTCGAGCGTTTGTCCCGCTCGTCAGGTCCGATGGTGGTAGAGCCGTTGAGATGGACGATATAGCCAGCGTCGTTTTTGTTCTCGTGGACCCGTGGCGCAATGCCTTTCTGCGTGAGCACGGCGTCCGCGCCGCCGCTGGTGACGGCGTCGATTGTCGATTCGATCTCGGCCAGCCCTGTGACTGCGCCGAGTGTGATCCCGTGGTCCATCGGGACGATCAGGTGTTTCCCACCTGTCCCGATGCGGTCGAGTCGTGCGGACTTCCCTGCGGTCATCGTGTCACCCTCTGGCATAAGCGAATATGTTAGTTCCGGTTGCGGTCGGTCTCTCCTCACTGCTGGACGGCCCGGCCGGCCAGCGCGCCTTCCTTCAACTCTCTGGCCTTCGATTCGAGACGATCGGCGACTTCCTCGGTCGGATCGCCGTTCTCGTAGCCCTCCGCGACGATATCGACCAACGCGGAACCGACGATGATCCCGTCGGCACCGGCACGAATGATCCGCTCGGCGTGCTCGCCGGTCTTGATACCGAAGCCGACGGCCTTGGGCACGTCCCAGTCGGCGATGCGTGCGAGCGAGCGCTCGGTGTGATCTGAGACCTCGTCACGCGCTCCCGTCGTTCCGAGGCGGGCCTGTACGTAGACGTAGCCCGATACCTGTGCTTTCATCGTGTCGAGACGCTCTCCCTCGGTCGTTGGCGCGACGATGAAGACCAGATCCAGCCCGAACTCGTCACAGGCCGTCCGGAGCGGGCCTGCCTCCTCGGCGGGCAGGTCCGGCACGACGAAGCCTTCGATCCCCGCGTCTGCGGCGGCCTCGACGAACGACCGCGGCCCCTCGCTCTCGCCGTACTGGTAGATCAGGTTGTAGTAGGTCATGCAGACCAGCGGCACGTCCACGTCGACCTCGCGAACGAATTCGAGGTAGCGCTCGGGCGTCATGCCCGCATCGAGCGCGCGGACGATTGCCTCCTGAATGGTCGTCCCTTCGGCGATTGGCTCGGAGAACGGAAGCCCGAGTTCGATCGCATCCGCGCCGCCGCGGGCGAGCGCTTCGACGTACTCGATAGAAGCCTCGTAACTCGGGTCGCCGGCGGCGAGATACGGAACGAAGGCGGGTTCGTCTGCGAAGGCCTCTTCGAGACTCATAGCATCCCACCTCCGATTTCGCGGAAGATGCTCATGTCGGGCGCGTTGTCGAGATCGCGGTTGCCCGTCTCCTCGATGACGGTTTCCAGATCTTTGTCGCCGCGGCCGGAGACGTTGACGATCACGGTCTCGCCGAGTTCGTCATGGTGTTCCTCAAGGTATCCAAAGGCGTGGGCCGTCTCCAGCGCGGGGATGATTCCCTCGTCCTGGGAAAGTCGGTGGAACGCCTCCAGCGCGGTGTCGTCGTCGACGTTGACCGGCGTGACCCGATCCTCGTCGACGAGATGGGCCAGTTCCGGGCCGACACCGGCGTAATCCAGCCCCGCCGAGACGGAGTGTGACTCCATGATCTGGCCGTCGCTGTCCTGCAGGAGTTTGGTGCGGGCACCGTGGAGCACCCCCTCTTCGCCGGTCGACAGCGAGGCGGAGTTTGGCGCGACGCCCTCCTCTTCGTCGACAGAGAGCGAAGAGCCGCCGGCCTCGACGGCGTACAAATCCACGGAGTCGTCCTCGACGAAGTTGTGGAACATCCCCATCGTGTTCGAGCCACCGCCCGCGCAGGCGAGAACGCTGTCCGGCAAGTCGCCGGTCTTCGCCTGAATCTGCTCGCGGGCCTCTTCGGAGATGATCGACTGGAAATCCCGGACCATCGACGGGAAGGGGTGCGGGCCGACGACCGAGCCGATCACGTAGTGAGTGTTCTCGACGGTCCGCGCCCAGTCTCGCATCGTCTCCGAGATTGCCTCTTTGAGTGTCCCGCGGCCGGTCGTGACCGGGTTGACCTCCGCGCCGTTGGTCCGCATCCGGAAGACGTTGGGTCGCTGACGGGCGATATCGGTCTCGCCCATGTAGATCTCACAGGGCATATCGAGGTGGGCCGCCGCCATCGCCGTCGCGGTGCCGTGCTGACCCGCGCCAGTCTCGGCGATGATCCGCTCTTTGCCCATGTACTTCGCCAGCAATACCTGACCCAGCGCGTTGTTCAACTTGTGTGCGCCGCCGTGCAGTAGATCCTCCCGCTTCAGATAAACCTCGGTGTCGTAGCGCTCTGAGAGTTGATCCGCGCGCTGCAGTGGGAGCGGTCGGCCGCCGAAATCGGCCATTCGCTCGCGGAACTCGTCCATGAAGCCATCCTCGTTTTCGAGGACGTACCGCTCGTAGGCATCTGTGAGTTCTTCGATCGCCGGCATCAACGCCTCCGGCACGTACTGTCCGCCGTACTCGCCAAACTTGCTATCCGTACTCATTGGTTATGACTCCGTCTCTGTGGTGGTTAGCCTTCGGGTGTTCGCCGTCACATCGCCGTCCATGATCGCCGAGCCGATCAGCAGGACATCGGCTCCGGCCGCTCGCATCCGCTCGACATCGTCCATACTGGTGATCCCGCTCTCTGCGATCAGCGTCGTCTCGTCGGGGACTGCCGGCCCGACTGACTCGAACGTCGCCAAATCGACTTCCAGTTCGGCGAGGTCGCGGTTGTTGACACCGATGATCTCCGCCCCCACCTCGACTGCTGTCTCGACCTCGCTCGCAGTGTGGGTCTCGACGAGCACCTGGAAGCCGCGGTCACGCGCGGCCGTCACCAGCGCGTCCAGGTCGTCCACGAACCGAGCGATCAGGAGGATTAGATCCGCCTCGACGGTATCGAGTTGCTCCTCGCGGAGAATGAAGTCCTTCCGGAGGACCGGAACGTCCACCGCTTCCCGGACCGCTCGAAGCGTCTCGACCGATCCGCCGAAGTGTTCGGGTTCGGTCAGCACCGACAGTGCCGTCGCCCCGCCCGCGACCATCTGTTCGGCCAACTCGACTGGATCGTCCCGGCGCTCGCCGTCGGTCGTCGGCGAGGTGGGTTTGATCTCCGAGATGACTGGGACTCGCCCATCGGCCTCTGCAGCCTCAATGGCCGCCGGCAGGGACCGTGGTTCGACACTGACTCGCTCGTCGCCGCCACCGCGCTGCCGTGCCGTCGCGAGAATCGACTCGACGGCCGGCGCGACGCCATCTGTATCGGTCATTACTGAACACTAATGAACAGAGATGTACATAAGACTTGCGTACGACCGACGGAGATGTCGCTATCAGCAGCGCAGTCGAAGGGAGATTTGGGTTCAGGCTTCGGGCGAACCGTCCGGTGACTCGTCGTCAACGTCCGGCGTCGACGGTTCGGGTTCGACACCAGTGTTGTCGTAGTCCGGGCCGTCTTTCGAGCCAAACAGGCGTTCGCGAAGCGTCCGCTTGTGTCGCTTTTCGGCGAGCAGCACCGAACAGTCGACCTCTTCGAGCACGTCGAGGACCAGAGAGCCGCGGACGAGCCGCGAGAGCAGGCCCTTCTCGGTCGCGCCGATGATCAGAAGCGTCGCGTCGTCGGCCGCCGCGGCGATCCGCTTCTGGACATCGCCGGTGTCGACACGTA
This sequence comes from Halovenus anhuiensis, assembly GCF_037080055.1. Classification (NCBI taxonomy): domain Archaea; kingdom Methanobacteriati; phylum Methanobacteriota; class Halobacteria; order Halobacteriales; family Haloarculaceae; genus Halovenus; species Halovenus anhuiensis. The sequence goes on along the minus strand of NZ_JBAOJI010000005.1, from coordinate 68,739 downwards.
GCTCCGCCTCGGGGAGATTGTGCTCGACGGCCCACGACCGCAGGAACTGTCGGCCCTGCTGCTCGTCGTCGGCGACGTGAAGCAGCGTCACCTCGGCGTCAGCCTGATCTCTGAGCGCGCGGGCGACCGCCGCGGCGAGATCGGAGTCCGGGCCGCCAGCGGTCGGCAGCAGAATGCGGGAGGTATCGAAATCTCGATCCCGCAAGACGAGGAAATCACAGGGCAGCGAGTGAGCGAGTTCGTCGACGATCCCTGTCGATGGCCCCGCTGCGTGGGAGTTCTGCCCCCAACCCATCAGCGTCATGTCGGCACCGTACCGGCGGGCCGCGCCGAAAATCTCCTCGAAGGGGTCGTGCGAGAGCACGACGTGTGTCTCGACATCGGCCCCGTAGAACTGGACATCCTTCTCGGCCTGTTCGAGCAGGTGGTGGGCAGCCTCGTACTCCTGCTGGTCCCGAGCGGCTTCGAGTGAGGTCTGGTCGGGCACTTCGACGATGTTCACCGCGACGACGGTCCCTTCTCGTTCGCGGGCCAGTGCCGCCCCGAGGCGAACGAGGTCTTTCTCGTGTGCAGGATTGGCGAGCGGCACCATCACGCGGAAGTCGTTCGCTTCCGGCTGAACCGAGGTCGCCGCCGAAACGGCGGCGTCCGGCAGATCCTCCGAACGAGAGAGCACCCAGTCACCGAGCACGCCGGCGGCCTCGACGCGCTGGCGGGCGTAGAGGAAGTACCACAGTGCGGCGAAGACGACAAGCAGGGCGCAGAGCCCGATCACGAACAGTCTGATGTACGCGATCAGAGCAAAAGAGGCTACTGCACCGATGATCGGAACAACAGGATACAGCGGGATTTCGTAGTCGGGGTCGTATCCCTCGGGTTCGGCCTCACGCATCACGATCAGCGCGAGGTTGAGCAGGCCGTAGACGACCAAATGAAGGACTGAGCCGGCGGTCGCCAGCAGTTCGAGGTTGCCGAGTGCGAGGAAGACGAGGATCAAAAAGCCGGTGAGCGCAATCGAGCGATACGGCGTCCCGAATCGCGGATGGATGGTGTTCAGGCTCGGCGTGATGATCTTCTCCCGACCCATCGCGAAGTTGATCCGCGACGAGGAGAGAATCGAGGCGTTTGCCGAGGAGGCCGTCGCAAGTAGGCCGCCGAACAGGAGCATTCCGGTACCGACCACGCCGAAGGTGACGCCGAATCCGCCGTACTGCGAGAAGAGCAGTTCCGCGGACTCGACGACTGCGGTGTCGTTGCCCGAGACGAGTTCGGTCGGGACAGCCGCCAGCAACACGACCAGAAACAGCGCGTAGATAGTCGTCACGATCAGGACGCTGCCGATGACAGCGAGCGGGAGGTTCCGGCCGGGGTTTTTGATCTCCTCGGCGACGGATGTGATCTGGACGAAGCCGAGGTAGGAGACGAAGACGATAGCGGTGACGGGGAGGACTTCACCCGCAGCGCCCGGCGGCGCGAGCGGACGGAGGCTTTCGAGATCGGCGTTGAACAGGCCGACGATGGTGAACAAGGTGAGAATTGCCACCAGAATCGAGACGATGACGATCTGAAGGCCGCCGGTCTCTTTCGCGCCGAGGTAGTTGACCGCGATGAAAAACAGGGCACCGATCAGTCCGATCACCTGCGCGGCCTCGAACGTGATCGGTCCCAGCGCGAGCGGGCCGAGTCCGATCAGCGTGTTGACGTACTCGCCGAGGCCGTACATGTAGAAGGCGGAGGCGAAAGCCAGGCCGAGCCAGTTCGCCCAACCGGTAATTGTCCCAAAGAGCGGGCCGAGCGCGCGGTTGACGTAGAAGTACGCGCCGCCGGATTTCGGCATTGCCGTTCCGAGTTCGGAGGCCGACAGGGCGGTAAAGATGGCGATAACACCACCGAGGACGAAGGTCCCAGCGGCGAGCGGTCCGGCCCGAGCCACGGCGGTTCCCGGGAGCACGAAAATCCCAGCGCCGATCATCGTACCGATGCCGATGGTCAGCGCTGCGAGTAAGCCGAGGTCCTTTGCGAGTTCCTCGTCGCCACTCACAGCGGCTCACCACCGAGAGAAGACCAGATCATACCGTATTACACTCCGGAAACAGTAATCAACGTTGTGTCTCGGTTCGTGTGTGTCAAACGGATAGCACAGCCGATCAGAGTACCGTCTGTGCCAGTCCAAGAAAAATGAAGAACCCGAGCACGTCGGTCATAGTCGTGATGAAAATTGTCGCCGACGTGGCTGGATCCTTGCCGATCTTGTCGAGCGCGAGTGGAATGATCGTCCCGAAAAAGCCCGCAATGATGAGGTTCAGCACCATCGAGACACCGAGCACCAGCCCCAAGAGTGGGCTCTGGTTGAACACCGACGCAATCACGGCGACCAACACGCCCGTGATGAAGCCGTTGGCCGCGCCGGCGATCGCCTCGTTGATGATCGCCCGACCACCGGTCGCGAGGGTGATCTGATCGAGCGCAATCCCGCGAACAGTGACGGCCATCGACTGTGTTCCGGCGTTGCCGCCCATCCCGGCGACGACGGGCATGTAGACCGCGAGCAACGTAAAGGCCGCAATCGTGTCCTCGAAGAATCCGACCATCCCCGCCGCGAGAAAGGCCGTCCCGAGGTTGATGATCAGCCACCGATACCGGTATTTGACCTTCGTGAACGGCCCGTCGAGGATACTCTCCTCCTCTTTGACGCCGGTGAACTCGTAGAGTGCCCCCGTCGCCTCCTCTTCGACGACTCTGAGCAGATCCTGGGCGTAGATGACCCCGATTATAGCGCCGTCCTCGTCCAGCACGACGACCGCACTCTCGGGGTTGTCCCGGAAGACATCGGCGACAGTCGTATCCGGCGCGTTGTAGGGAACCGACGGAATTGCGCGGATGTGCTCGGCGAGATCGACCGGTTTTCCGTCGGCCATCGCCAGCACCTGGCCGGGGAGTTGCCCCGCGAGGTCACCGTTGTCCGTGACCAGAATCGTTGGGACTTCGCCGGTCTTCGCTTCGTGTTTCCTGACTCGTTCGGCGACAGTGTCGAGGCCCCGTTCGATATCGATGGTAATGTAGTTCAGCCGCATCAGCCCCGCCGCACTCTCGGCCTCGAAGCCGAGCAGATACTCGACCTTTTCGCGGCGGGTCTGATCGAGTTGCCGGAGAACCTGCTCGCGACGGTCCTCCGGTGCCAGCGCCAGTACGTCGGTGAGTTCGTCGGGATCCAGTCGACGAACGAACGATTGCAGTTGGTCGGTGTTCATCTCGGCGACCAGCGACTGCTGCAGTGACTGCGGAAACCGAAAGAACAGATCGCGTTTGCGCTCACGCGAGAGTCGATCGAACTCCTCGGCTGGCTCCGGGGAGTTCGCAATCGCCAGTTGGACATCGTCCAACTCCTCCATTGTACACAGCGGTCAGCCAGGACGCACAAGTAATTTTGGTGCGTTCATCACGGAGATTGGTCGTCCACCGGTGCGAAGTACGCAGCGGCTCGGCCCTCGGCAGTGAGTTCCGAAAGCCGGTCGCACTCACACCGACCACACTGGGAGGGTGTCTCCGGCAGCGCGTAGACAGTCCCACAGCGCTCGCAGCTAAAGTATCGGAGTCCGAGCATACCATAGTAGACGGGCCGCACGTACAAAGACTTCCCCGAGGAGAACATCTGAGCGAGCCGTTCTGAGAACCCGGCAGAGCAGCGGGGAAGGCGGTCCTTTATGCCGATCCCGTCGTAATGAGAGTCAATGACATCGTTGTCCGGAAAGACGGTTGCAGTCGTCGGCGGCGGATTCGGCGGTCTCTCGTCGGCCTGTTATCTGGCTGACGCCGGCGCTGACGTGCGGGTGCTCGAAAAGAACGACCAACTCGGCGGCCGGGCAAGTCGGCTCGAACGCGACGGCTTCAAGTTCGACATGGGACCGTCGTGGTATCTCATGCCCGACGTCTTCGAGCGGTTTTTCGCTCACTTCGACCACGAGCCGTCTGATTACTACGACCTCGAACGCCTCGATCCACACTACCGGATGTTCTTCAAAGACGGCGACACAGTCGACATCCGCGGCGACCGCGACGAAATGCGCGAGCTGTTCGAGTCCTACGAGTCGGGTGCTGGCGAGCGCTTCGAGGAGTATCTGGACACGAGCCAGACCCACTACGAGACCGCGATGGAGAAATTCGTCTACGAGGACCGCTCGCGGCTGCGCGACTGGGTCGATCCCGAGGTCATGAAAGCCGCTCCGATCGGTCTCCAGCTTACGGGTACGATGGACGATTATGTCGGTGACTACTTCGAGAACCCCAAGCTCAAGCAGATCATGCAGTACTCGTTGGTCTTCCTCGGCGGGGCGCCGAAGAACACCCCAGCACTGTACAACATCATGAGCCACGTCGATTTCAACCTCGGCGTCTACTACCCCGAGGGCGGCCTCGGCGCAGTCGTCGACGGTGTCGTCGAACTCGGCGAAGAACTCGGCGTCACCTACGAGACGGGCAACGAGGTGACCAGTCTCACGAAAGGTCGGGACGGTTTCCTGATCGACATCGAGGGCGGCGAGCGGACGGTCACCCCCGACAACGTGGTCGTCAACGCCGACTACGCACACGTCGAGCAAGACCTCATGCCGGAACACGAACGCCAGTACGACGACGAGTACTGGGAGAAGCGCACCTACGCTCCCTCGGCGTATCTCCTCTACATGGGCGTCGAGGGTGATGTCGAACCGCTCGAACACCACACGCTCGTCCTGCCGGAGGACTGGGACGGCCACTTCGAGCAGATTTTCGACGACCCCTCCTGGCCCGACGAACCGGCCTATTACATCTGTGTGCCCTCGAAGACCGACGACAGCGTCGCACCGGAGGGCCACAGCAACCTGTTCGTGCTCGTCCCGATTGCGCCGGGACTGGCCGACGGCGACGGAGTCCGCGACCAGTACCGCGAGAAGATTCTCGACGATATCGCCGAGAACACGGGCGTTGACCTCCACGACCGGATCGTCGTCGAAGAGCAGTTCTCGGTGTCGGATTTCGTCGACCGGTACAACGCCACGGAAGGGACCGCGCTCGGACTGGCCCACACGCTTCGCCAGACAGCGCTGTTGCGACCCTCGAATCGCTCGTCGGCGGTCGACGGACTGTATTTCACCGGCTCCTTTACGACGCCGGGCATCGGCGTGCCGATGTGTCTGATTAGCGGCCAGCACGCTGCGGATGCGCTGATAGAGGATCAGGCCGTCCTGACTCGGTGACAGATCGGCTGAATCGGGAAGCGTAAAGAGACTGGACGACTGACACAGTACCGTGACAGATGTCAGCGACCGACTGAGCGGGCTTGCCCCCTCCGAGCAGTCCTTCGTCGGCTACCTGTTCTGGCTCTCCCGGCCTCGTTTCTGGTTCTATCTGGCCGGACCAGTCGTGGTCGGCGTCGCGTACGGAGCCAGTTCGACGGCGGAGTATTTCACGCCGCTTTCGGTCGCGCTATTCGCGTACTTCCTCGTCCCCGCGAATGTCTTTCTGTACGGCATCAACGACATGTTCGACGCGGATATCGACGACGAGAACCCGAAAAAATCCGACGAGGGCAAAGAAGTCCGCTACCGCGGTGGCTGGTTGGTGACGGCGGTCGTGGTGGTCTCGGCGATGTTGAGCCTCGCGTTCGTTCCGATCCTCCCGCCGGCCGGAAGCGGCCCGCTCGCCGGCTTCTTGCTACTCGGGACGGCCTACAGCGCGCCGCCGATCCGGTTCAAGACGACGCCACTTCTGGATTCGGTCTCGAACGGCCTGTACATCATGCCGGGACTGGTCGCGTACGGATCGCTCACCGGCGAACTGCCGCCAGTGCTGGTGATCGCCGGCGGGTGGCTCTGGACGATGGGGATGCACACTTTCTCGGCGATCCCGGATATCGAACCGGACCGTGAGGCTGGAATCCAGACGACAGCGACGGTCCTGGGACACGGCCGGACGCTGGTGTACTGCGCTGGCTGCTGGCTCGGATCGGCGGCGCTGATGGGTGCTGTGCATCCCTTCTTTGCGGTCGTGCTGGGAGTCTATCCGGTCTTTATCGCCGGCATTGTCCTCGCATCCGTCGACATCGACCGCGCGTACTGGTGGTTCCCGATTCTCAACACGGCCGCCGGGGCGGCGCTGACGATGGCTGCAATCTGGAGGCTGGTCTATGCCTGAAACGTCCGATTCGGGCGACCGAACGACTCGGGAACTGCTTCGCCGGATGGTCTCGGACCGTCGAGCCTTCGAGCACAGCCTCGATGCCCTCGTCGCCGAAAATCGATTTACCATCGCTGTCGTCTTCCCGGTCGTCGGCGCAGTCTTGCTCCTGGCCAGCGCGGAGGGGTTGCTCCCCGCACCGCTTTCGTTTAACCCGTGGCTCGTACTCTGTGGCGTCGCAGTGATGCGGTTGCCGTTGATCGGTGGCCTCGCGCCACTCGTCGATCGTCGGGCCGGTATCGCACTGTCGACACTCGTTGCGTACACCTACGGCATCGAGTACGTGGGCGCGACAACCGGGCTCCCATACGGCGAGTTCAGCTACGAGGTGTCGCTGGGGCCGATGGTCGGCGGAACGATTCCGTGGGCACTGCCGCTGTTTTTCATTCCACTGGTGCTCAACAGCTACTTGCTCTGTGTTCTGTTGCTCGGCGAGCGAGCGAGCGCGAGAGTCGTTCGCGTCCCCGCTGTCGCCGCGATGGTCGTCGCGATCGATCTGGTGCTCGATCCGGGCGCTGTCGCGCTTGGCTTTTGGGTCTACGAGTCCGGCGCGTACTACGGCGTCCCGCTGCTCAACTACGCGGGCTGGATCCTGAGCGCGGTCGTTGCGACCGTCCTGATGGACATCGCGTTCGACGGAACGACGTTACTCGGCCGAATCCGAGACTGTGAGTACATGCTCGACGACATGGTGAGTTTCGTCCTGCTGTGGGGCTCGATCAACGCCTTCTACGGCGCGTGGATTCCGGTCGCGATTGCGGCCGGGTTCGGCTTCACACTGTACAGCCTCGACCGGTTCGACTTCCCAGTCCGGTCGGAGTTGCCGACTTTCGACTAACTGCCCTCTTGCCCGGTCTGGCGCTCCAATACCACAACGAATCCGCAGACTCTGCTGTCGAGGTGACAAACAATCACATTAGCAACATAATTATTATTTGGTTGTGATTAGCTAACATAGTATGGCGCCAACAGGGCCATATCAGTGGGGGAATCGAACGGTTGGGGAACCAACGGAGACAGAGGGCCAAACACGGCGGTCATTTCTGCGCAGGGGGGCCGGCGCTGCCCTGGGTACCGTCGCGCTCGTGGGGGCGAGCGAGACGGCAGCAGCGGGGGGGTTGACCGACGGAGAGGGCGAGAAGGCTGAGGCGCCAAGCGACTACCAGCGCGTCTCCACGCGAGATCACTTCGACAGCGACGGCAACCTGATCAACGGTGAGACAGCCTGGAGCTACGACGTCGAGGGGTCGTGGCCGTCCTCGTGGGGAGAGGACACGCTGACGCTTCTGATCCACGGGTTCAAAAGTTCTGACGAGGACGACGACGATATCGACTCCGGGTACGAGTGCCAACTCGCGCTGGAGGCGAACGGCTACACCGGCGATACGGCGGTGTTCACCTGGGACGCCGACAAGGGCGACAGCATCGACCTTGGGTGGGCAGACGGCAAGACCATCGCCGAACGAAACGGTCGGAAACTGGCCAACTTCACGCAGTGGTACACGAACACCTACGACACCAGCGTCCGGTGGATCGCACACTCACTGGGCGCGCGTGTCGTCCTGTTCGCACTCAAGTCGCTGACCGAGGACTACGGCCAGGAAAACGTCGTCGACTCTGTGTCGTTGCTCGGCGCGGCCGTCGCGGACGATTCCGTTTCGCTCGATGCCGGCTGGTTCGACGCGGAGTACGGCCAGTACATCGAGTACGCAGCAAGAGAGTGCGACAACTTCCACGACGACGGCGACGAGGTGTTAGAGTGGATCTACGAAACCCGCGAGTTCGAGGACGCCGCCGGAGAGAAGGGCTGTGACGGCCCCGAACCAGCGAACTACGCTGATCACGATGTCGGGAGTATCGTCCCGACACACTACGATTACTATATCCGGGATGTCGGCTGCATCCCGCAGGTAGTCGAGCAGTGGTAGTTAATCGAACAACTTTCGAGAGAAGTAGCCGCGCTGCGGTCACTTGATGGACGGAATCCCGTGTTCGGCGTCGCCGGAGATGGCCTCGTCGGCGGGCACCGCGCTCACCCGACGGAAAACAGTCACAGGATCCTCGTAGCGCCGCCAGTTCCACCACGTCTTGGCCACGAGATACAACTTCCGGGGCGTCGAGAGTTCGGGCCGGGTCGAGAGCACGTCGTAATCCTGCTTGCGGATGAGCCGGTGGTGTTCGGCGTAGAGGACCGCCGCGAGCACGACCGCAAACTGGCAGTCTTTCGGCAGATACTCGATGCCCGCGACACCCTCGCGGTAGAGTTGTTCGGCGCGGCGGAGTTCGGACTGGATTGCACGACGGAACTCCGGACTGGACTCTTCGCGTTCGATCTGTTCGACAGTGACGCCGTGCTGTTGTAACGTCTCCATCGGGAGGTAAACCCGGTCAAGTTCGCGAATATCCTCCCGGACATCGCGGATAAAATTCGACAACTGGAAGGCCTCACCGAGTGCCATCGCATGCGGGCGGGCTTTCTCTGGCTGGTCGATGTCCATAATCGTCGTCATCATGTTCCCGACCGCTGCCGCCGAACCCCGCATATAGCCCTCCAGATCCTCGTAGGTCTCGTACCGGTCGGTGTCGATGTCCGCACACATCGCGTCGATAAACTCGTTGACCTCCTCGTCGGCGATGCCTTCCGCTTCACGGATCTCGGAAAACGCTTCGATAACCGGCTCTTCGGCCGGCGAATTACCGAGAGCCGCCGACCTGAGCGACTCTAGGCGTTCGCGCTGCGTGTCTGGGGACTGCGCCGAACCGTCGTCGACGACTTCGTCCGCGACACGGAAGAATCCGTAGAGCACGTAGGTCTGTTCCCGAATCCGCTCGGGCAGCAGCCGTGTCGCATAATAGAAGGTCTGGCCTGTCTCGCGATGGATGGCCTTCCCTCTATCGCGCTGAGCGTTGTTCACACAATTGTATTGGGCCTGTCAAAGTTAAAGTTGGTTGTTGTATCGGAGTAAATATTTCCGGTTCAGGCACCGAGGAATCGCCGGCGTTGGGTGTCTCAGATCGGACGAAATATCCGGCAGAAAACTGTCAGATCAATCAATTGCGTAGCCTAGCGCGGAGTCGATCCGACCGAGTTCCGGACCGGTCGTCTCCGAACCGACGATGTATCCGTCGTCGTTTGCGATCAGCCCCGAGCCAACCAGCGGCCCGCCGTAGTTGATCGTTCCAATATCTGCCGGCACGTCGAGGTGTGCTTCGATCCGATCGAGCTCCTCGTCGGTCGATTTCGGGTGACAGAGCACACCGCGGCCGGTCGTCACGGCGGCCGTGCCGACGGTGTTTACGCCGGCGATATCGCCGCGTTCGACCGGGACATCGAGACCGTCTTTGATCCGCTGGATCGCCTCGCGAGGCAGGTCCGGGTGGACGTACGCGCCGTTGTCGTTTGCGAGGACGACGTTACCGGCGGCGTTGATCCGGCCGGGGAGTTCGGTGACCGGCAGATCGACTGCCTCCTCGATCCGGTCGATCTCGCGGTCGGTAGCGCGGTTGCTGACGAGCAACCCATTCGAGTTGCCGGCGACGAGCGAACCGACGGTTCCAGAGCCGCCGATCGTGGTTTCGACGACCGGCACGGAGAGTTCATCGGCGCAGTCGGCGACGAGGTCGTCGTCGATATCGGGACGGATGAGCAGACAGTCGTTCGTTGCCCGGGCGAAGACGCCGATGTACGGCGACCCGGAGAATGCCGCGCGGAGCACCGTTATTCAGCGACTTCCGCTTCGACGGCGACCTCGCCTTCCTCCTCGAACCGGGCCGCACGGAGGCGGATCGACGTCGGTGGCGAGGAGCGACCGCCCGACCAGATTTCCTCGTTGATCGAGGGGTCGAGACGGACGACATCCTCCTCGACGGAGAAATGCTGTGCGAGGTGTTCGCGGACGAGCGACATCGCCTTGTCGGCGGCGTCGGTGTTCGATCCGCGGTTGGCGTCGCGAAGCGGGACTGTGACGACCCGCTCCTCGAAATCACTCGCGCTCATTCGTCCGTGTCACTCCGCCGCCAGTGTCGTCGCTGTGGGTTGCGCATCACGTCGCGGTCGGTCTTGACCATGACCCACGCCGGGACGCGGCTGTTCTGGTTTTCCAGTTTGGCCAGTCGTTTCTTTTTGGCCTTCGATTTCTTGCTCATAGTACCCGTTCTTACCCCGTGGTTGCATAAATGTGTGTCCCTTTCGCCAGAGTGGCGTCGCTCCATCCTCGCGGACAGTGTTGTCATTATGTGGGTCTGTTGTGGGTTATTACCTGTTGCCGAGTAAGGGATGTATGGATCGCATGGATCTGGACAAGGTACACGAAGTGGCTGTTGTCAAGTGTGACGAGTGTCAGGTGATCTATCGGATCACCACGGACGACGAATGTCCGAACTGTGCGACCAAGCACGGCTCGATCGGTTCCTGACGACAGCCGGTTCACTCGGGACCGCGAACAACCAGTTCGACTGGCCAGCGAGCCACCGTTACTCTGCCCACGTGCCGAGACTCTCGAAGTTCGCGGCGAGTGAGCGAATCGCTTCAGTATCGTATTTGCCTCGTTCTGTGACGTAGCGGTCGATCAACTCCGCGGGGGTTCGTTCGAAGGTCGGGTTGACGATGTCGATGACTGCCGACCCGTCGTACAGTTCTTCACCCGGTCTGTCCTCCGCGTGGTGGGTGTCGTCTGGTGTCACCTTATCGACTGCTGAGACGACGACAACTGGAACGTCCGCCTGAGCGGCGACGGCCGCTGCGGCCCGAGTACCGACCTTGTTCCTGACAGCCCCGTCGGGCAGGATTGCATCGGCACCGACCACCAGGAAATCCGCCTCCCACGAGCACAGCAGGCCGGGGAAAGCGGCGTCGCTCGTGACCGTCACTGCCGTCTCGGCGGCGAGTGTCTCCGCCACATCGATTCCTTCCCGCCCCGGCCGCGATTCCGACAGCAAGACCGCCGCCGGGTCGGCTTCCTGCAGCGCCCGGAGAACGGTCCCGGATCGAGAGAGGGTTGCAACACGCGCGCCGTCGATCCGCGAACGGAGATTCTCGGCGGCCCGCTCGTCGGCGGACTCCGCGCGGTCGATCCCCTCGATTGCCGCCGTCTCGACGGCAGCAGGATCTGTTCCGGCCGCGTCGATGACTCGGTTGACCCGGTTTGTGAGGACGCTCATCGACGGGCGGGCATCGAGCAGTGCGCGAGCGACCGACTCGACGTTCTCGAAAGCAGCCCGATTGTCAGCCCGTGCTAGCAGGCCGGCCTCGTCACGGAGGACTTCCAGCGCGCGCACGGAGAGAAACGCCGAGCCGTGTTCGCGGTCGGTTTCGATATCCTCGACGGTCGATCGAACCCGATCGTAGGAGGTCCAGAGCCGAGGCACCGTCTCCCGGTCGAGAATGTCTGTGGGGGCAGTCCACTCGCAGACGGTGTGTTCGCTGTCGAGTTCGACCGTCCGCGTCGGGCAATCGAACAGAAAGGGATGAACCGTCCAGCGGGTGCCGAGATCAGCGTCTTCGACGGAAAACGGCTCGCCAGACCGAACGAGCGAGAGGCGATCCGGATCGATTCCCGTCTCCTCGCGAATCTCCGCTCGAATCGCGGCCAGTTTTGGGTCTTCGATCTCCGGGCCGGCGTGGTCTTCGACGTGGCCCGCGACGCCACCCCAGCAGCCACGATAGGAGCCGACGTTCTCACTCCGGCGGAGCAAGAGAATCTCGCCGCCGTTGTGCAAAAACCCCGTGACGACGGCCCGCTGGTCCATGGTTACTTCTCGCGTTCGACGACGAATTCGGCGAACTCCCGCAGGAACTGTTTCGCTTCGCTGTCCGCCACGTCGGCTGCCTGTAGTGAATCGAGCGCCTTGCTCGACTGGTCGCGGGCCCGCTGGGTCGCTTCCTCCGGCGTGAGATCGGTCACCTCGACCAACGAGGGACGCTCCATCGCCGCGTCTGTTCCTGTGGGCTTGCCGAGTTGTTCGGCGTCGGCCGTCGCATCGAGCACGTCGTCGCGCATCTGGAAGGCGACGCCGACGCGTTCGGCGTACTGGCCGAACGCCTCGACGGTGAAGGGGTCGGCGTCGGCCGCAATCGCGCCGAGCTCGGCCGCTGCGCGGAACAGCGCCCCCGTCTTGCGGCGAGCCAGTTCCATATACTCCTCCTCGCCGACGGGCTCGCTAACCAGTTCCATCGCCTCGCCCTCGCCGAGTTCGACCATCGATTCGGCGACGGCCTGCATGGCGCGTTCGTTCTCCGAAAAGAGCGCGAAGGCCTCGCCGATCAGGCCATCAGAGGCAGTGATCGCCGGACCGTAGCCGAAGGCGGTCCACGCGGCGGGCGTCCCGCGGCGCAGTTCAGATTCGTCGATGATATCGTCGATGACGAGTGAGGCGTTGTGGACGAGTTCGATCCCGACAGCGTAATCCAGTGCCTGTGTGGTGTCGCCGTCGAGCGCATCGCAGACCAGCACGGTGACCGTCGGCCGGACGCGCTTGCCGCCGGAGAGAGTGACGTGTTCCATCTCCTCTGTGAGCGTGTCCGGTTCGGTCTCGGCCAGCACCGCTTCGAGCCGTTGCTCGATGCGGTCCCGCCGTCGATTCAAATACTCCATTACTGCATTGTAGGGACGCGACGAGCAAGTACGTGACGGACCAGAGTCAGCAACGGCTCGTGCACTGAAACTGACGATCAGAGAGTACTGTTAGCACAGCAGGGAGACCAGTCACGACTGAGATGACTGCGGGACAGCCTGCGTGTAGAGATAGCGGGGACGTGTGGCACAGGAAACAGAAACATCCTGCTCAGCAATCATCGGCTAACGGTCGGGTATTCTTCCTCCTATTCACGGCGCAGTTCGACGATGAACACGCTTCCGTCAGGTTCGTTGTCCTCGATCCAGACAGCTCCGCCGTACCGATCAACCAGTGTCTGGACGAGATACAGTCCGATTCCAGTCCCTTCACTGTCGAGACCTTTTTCACCCTCCTGGAACATTTGCTCCTTTTTGTCGTCGGGAATCCCTGGCCCGTTGTCTGCAATACGAACCCGAACCACCTCCTCGTCAGCAGTCGCCGAAACGGTGACTTCGGGAAGCTCTTTGTCGTTGTGAACGATAGCGTTGTTCAGCAAGTTCCGGAACACCGACTCCAGCATATCATCAGCCAACACTGTTACCTCCGGGACCGTTCCATCAGCAGAGATGAGGGCGCCTTCGTGGTTCGTTCGCACGTGTTCCATCTGCGTGTTGAGGACCGATCGAAGATTCACTGGCGTCTGCTCGGTCTCTGAGCCGAGCATCACATTAGTAACTTCAGCAGCAGTCTGAGTGATTCCAACTGCGTCGCGGCCTGCGTCCATTATACTTCGAAGATACTCTTCGCCGTCTTCCTCGATGTAGTTACCGAGGACATCGCCGTAAGTGAGTATGATCTGGAGGTCGTTGCGAATATCGTGACGGACAATTTTATTGAGCACCCCCAGATTATCCCGCTGGCGTTCGAGTGCTCTCTCGTATTCTTTGAGTTCGGTTACGTCTCTGGCATATCCCAACACCGCATCTTCGCCGCTGCCCTGAACCTCGTACGGGATTTTTGTCGTCTGAAGAATCCTCGTTTCGCCCTCGGCAGTGGTCAACTCTTCTTCGGGGATCACTTTTGATTCTCCCGATTCAATCACGTCGATATCATCCTTTCGGAACGATTCAGAGTCATCAACATCAGGAATGATCTCCTTTTCTTTGCTCCCTTCGACCTGCTGGGGAGATAACCCATAGATGTTGGCGGTGGTTTCGTTGGCCAGAAGGTACACACCGTCGCGGTTTTTTGCGAAGACGAGGTCAGGTACGAGATCGATAATCTGCCGGAGTTGCTCGCGCTGGCGTTCGAGAGCCTGCTCGTACTCTTTTATCTCGTCGATGTCGAGATGGATACCGACGGCCCGAACTGGTTCGCCGTCCTCGTCGCGTTCAGCGATTCTTCCGATGTCACGGATCCACTTCCAGTCACCGTCGGCAGTCCGCATCCGGTGTTCCGTATCGTACATGTCGGTTTCACCTGCAATGTGTTCGTCCAAAACCGCCTCGACGGCGTCGAGATCGTCGGGATGGACGCGCTGTTCCCACTCCTCGAGACGTGGTTCGATCTCGTCGAGAGAGTATCCGGGCATCTGGGCCCATTGCTCGTTGAAATCGACCTCGTTGGTCCTCATGTCCCAGTCCCAAAGACCGAGATCTGCCCCCTCGACAGCGAGTTCGAACCGCTCTTTGAGGCGCTCAATCTCTCGTTCCCGTTGTTTTTGCTCGGTGATGTCAGTCGAGACACCGCAGATACCCGTGACCTCCCCGTCGTCGTCGTGCACTGGTGATTTTCGGGTGAGTCGGACGGTGTTTCCTCCGGCCATCGGGAGTTCCTCTTCGAGTTCGATCGTCTCGTCGCTCTCGATGACCCGCTGATCGTCTCGTGAGATCTGTGTCGCGATTTCTGGTGGGAAGATATCGTCGTCCGTGAGCCCGACGATCTCTTGATCGTCTACGCCGAACAACTCCCGGCATGCCTGATTCATCAGCAGATACTGGCCGTCGACATCTTTCAGAAAGACCGCTGCAGACATGGTTTCGAGGACGGTTTCGAACTGGCGGTCCAGTCGCTGTAGCTTCTGCCGTTGGTCTTTTTGTTCGGTAATGTCACGGGCAACCCCCACGATTTGGGTTACGTGCTCTCCGTCGGTTATCGGGGTGAGTTTCGTCTGCCAGTGACTCATTCCACTCGGGAGATCTAGTGTCTCTTGGTACTGTATCGACTCTCCCTGTTCGACACAGCGGCGGTAGTTCGCTGCAACGGTCGCGCCCTGTTCGTCGCCGAGGAGTTCTCGTGGTGTCTGTCCGCGTACTTCCTCCGAAGAAAAGCCAGTCGGATGCTGGTGTGTGGCGTTGTGTCGTCGGTACCGGAACGTATACTCCTCGTCGTGTTGCTCAACATCGATCAAAAAGACGGCATCTTCCATTTCGCGGACGATTACCTCGTAGACGCTCTCTCCCTCGCCGCCAATCGCTTGAAACTCTCTCGTTGTCTCTGGGCCCGAGTCCTCGTGCATGGTGTATTATCTAGACACTAATGGGATGCTGACAATTAGCAATTCTGCATTATGTCAGTATTTTATTAATCTGCATGGATATCATCATTCGAGAAGTACACACACGAGATTTGAGTTTCTGGAGCGTTCGCCCACCGGACAGAAAGTCCCAACTGCTCGATGGTATCATCGTGTAGTGTCTGAGAGATTAGCTCGTAATACCCGACATAGAGTGTAATCCAGCAGCGCTCGTTGGCGGCCCGTCGACACGGTCCAAATGACGAGGTCAAAGCGCTATTTGCAGCGCGCTAACCTCGCAAACAGGTCGCTCGACCCATTTTGAGAGGCGAATAGCACTGTCGTGACGTGTACCTCGGCGGAGACAGCCGCAGGTTTTGTACTGGCCGCCGCCTTTATAAGCGCCTGCCACCTATGGAATAGGGAACCACATGTATGGGAATACCCCGTTTGGCGACGAGTCGTCGGACATCGAGCTGACTGCCGAGCAGCGCAAACATCTCCGACAGGAACTCTCGACCGTCGCGGACCGGACGCGTGATCTCCTGCCCGGAGAGTTCGTCGTCGGCTCCGAACTCGTCGATAGCTCGAACGGTCCGCAGGCGACCGTTGCGGTCCAGCCGCCCATCGGCGGCATCGTGAGCGCGAACTGTACGCTCGACGAGGAGATGACAATCGACGAAACACAGCAGGAAGATCTCGCGGTCGGCCTGGCAGCGAGCGCTGCGCTGCAGGTCAAACAGGCACAGCAGGGCGAGCGCTCGCCCGTCGCGCGGTAATCAGATTTTTTCTACTCCCGGCGCTCACTCGCCGTATCTGCGGATTCGACCGTCGGTGGCCGATAGAACAGTGTGTAGATCATCCCCCCGGTAGCCGGAACGCTGGCGGCGAACAGCGACCGCGAGAGCTCCACTGCCGGAAGGAGCCCCACCACTAGCCCCACCAGCAACACGCCGCCGATCACGAGCAGGGAGAGATCGTGCCGGCAGATTTCGATCTCGTTCGCCTCTGCTGCCATGTTCATCTCTCCGGTCGCATCGTAATTAAATATTATTACCCGCGACGGTCGTGGGAGACCACAACACAGTTTTGCTGGCGATAATCGGGGGGCCAGATATACATTGGTCGGGTCGAAAGAAAAGGGTAGATGATCGAGGCGCGGGAGCTACGCAAGGAGTACGGTGGCTTCGTCGCCGTCGAAGGGAGTACGTTCAGCGTTGAGTCGGGGGAGGTCTTCGGCGTGATCGGCCCGAACGGAGCGGGCAAAACGACGACGCTGAAGATGCTCGCCGGCTTGCTCGACCCGACCGACGGGAGTGCCGAGGTGGCCGGCTACGACGTGGGCGAGACGGAGATGCGCCACCATCTCGGCTTTCTACCGGAGGAATCGCCGCTGTACGAGGAGATGACGCCGATTTCGTATCTCTCCTTCTTCGCGGATCTGTACGACGTCGACGACGACGTGGCCGAGCGGCGCATTCACGAGACGCTCGACGACCTCCAGTTAGAACACCGTCACCGCCAACTCGGCGATATGTCCAAAGGGATGAAACGGAAGGTCGCCATCGCACGCTCGCTGATCAACGATCCGGAGGTGTTGATCTACGACGAACCGGCGAGTGGACTCGATCCGCTCACGACGAATTACATCATCGAGTTCACCGAGCGGCTTGCCGAGGAGGGGAAGACGATCATTTTCAGCGCGCACAACCTCTTTCACGTCGAGTCGATCTGTGATCGGGTCGTGATCATGAACGAGGGTCAGATCGTCGCCCGCGGCGACCTCGCGCAACTGCAGCAAGAGTACGGCGAGACGACCTATCACGTCTACACGACCGTCGAACTGCGGGACAGCATTCGTGAGAACGGCCGCTACCGAACCGTCGTCGAGAGTATGGACGCCGTCGACGAGGTTCGGACGTCGGCACAGGAGGCCGGTGGGGAGGTGATCGATATCCGGACGGAAGAATCCAGCCTCGAAGAGGTGTTCCTGAACGTCGCCCAGTCCGGGACGACCGGCAGTCGATACGTCGACGAGGAGGACAGACAGTGAATCCGCGCAAACTGCTGCGGATCGCCCGCTGGGAAGTCCAAAAAAACGCCGGCGGGCTCGACCGGCGGACGGTTGCCATCACGCTGACGGTGATCGTTCTGTTCGGCGCCGTGTCGCCGCTAATCGCTTCCGGTGGCGTCGGACTGGAAGACGGGATCTATCGCGTCGGCGTCGACGAAGACAGCCAGTACTACGGCGTCGCCGAAGCCGATCCCAAATTCGAGATTATCGAGGGCGCAGGTGAAGACGAACTCCAGAACGGAGAGATCGAACTGCTGATCGAACGCGACAGGATCCGCATCGCGGACACCCGGAAAGGGTCGGCGGCGTTCTCGGAGTTCCGGGACAGCATCCAGTTGTACAACAACCAGCAACTGGCCGGCGAGGACAACCAGACTGCTGCCTTCCCGATTCAGGTTACTGTCGAGTTCCGCGAACAGCAGGCCCCCGAGGAGCAAGAGCCGACAGACAACGAGACGATTGTCGACGAATCCAGCGATAATACGGACGACGGCAGCGGAACGGACGGCGGCAGCGGAACAGACGACGGCAGCGGTTCGGACAACGGGAGTGGCGGAGAAAGCGGGACAGGGGACGGCGACGGATCGAGTGATGGCGGAGACTCCGACGGGACAGATGGCTCGGAGGACGGCAACGATTCGAGTACCAGCGGAGATCCAGCGGTCGGCACTGCGACACCGACGCTGTCAGAAGACGAAATCAGCGGTTCACCCGCGGACATCAACCCACCATTCCCCTTCCAGTCGCTGGTGCTTGCGTTCGTCTTCGTCATCCCGCTGAACTTCCTGATTCAGGCGTACGGATCGACGATGCTCTCGGAGCGACTCAACCGGCGCGGTGAACTCATGCTCGTCTCGCCGGTCTCCCGGTTGGACATCATCGGCGGGAAGACGCTGCCGTATTTCCTCGGGGCGATGGCCGTCGAGGGGGTGATCGCCGGCTCGCTGTACTACATCGCACAGGGCGGGTTCGGCGGCCTCATCTCGCTGTTTGCGGTCATGCCTATCGTCCTCCTGTTTCTCTCTGCGACCTTCCTCGGGGCGATGTTCGCCCGGTCGTTCAAAGAACTCACGTTCGTCACAGTCACGATCACAGTCGTCCTGACGAGCTATGCGTTCGTCCCGGCGATATTCACCGAGTCCGGAGCGCTCGCGCTGATCTCGCCGCTGACGCTGGTCGTCCGGGAGTTACAGGGCGAGGCAATCGCGCTCTCGTCGGTCGTGTTCTCGACGATTCCCCCACTGTTGACCTCGATGCTCTTTTTCGGTCTCGGCTCGGGGCTGTACCGCGAGGAAGACCTGTTCAACCAGCGCTCGATTCCGGGGAAGATTCTCGACGCACTCGCAGTTCCGATCTCTCGTCCCTCCCACGTCGGGATCATGACGGTCGTTCTGATCCCCTTTGTCTTCGTGAGCCAACTGCTCGCGATCGCGTTCATCTTCGCCATCGGGCAGGTCTCGTTGCAACTCGCGACCGTGCTCATCCTGGTCGTGGTCGCAGTGGTCGAGGAGTTTGCCAAGAGCCTGCACATCTACGCCGCTCACAGTCACAACACCTTCGAGCGGACGAGTCGAGTGGCGCTCGTCCTTGGTCTCGCCAGCGGCGTCGGTTTCTTCCTCGGGGAGAAAATCGCGCTGCTCGCCCAGTTGGTCGGACTCCCGGAACTGGCGGTTGCCGAGGCGGGACTGACCGGCGGGATCGTCGAGGGGCCGGTCGTCCTACTCTTCTTGCTCGCGCCGCTGGCGTTACACGTCGTGACGGCGACCATCTCCTCGTTCGGGGCCGCCCGGGATCGGTGGTCGTATTTGGCGGCGGTCGCGCTGGCGATCGTCGTCCATCTGGCCTACAATCTAACGGTGGTGACCTTCGTTGCGTAACCCATTGACTGCATTCAGTTCGGACAGTCGCATAACGATCGCCGGCAGAGAGATATCGGCACTCAGCCGCGAGAAGACCATCGTGCTGGCGCTGGTGATTCAACTGATCATCGCGGGCTTTTCCTCGTTTCTGGTCGTCGGGCTAACCTCGCTGTACGACCCGTCGGCAGAGGGAGGAGAGGTCGAGGTGGGCATCACCGGCGACGAACAGACGAAACTGTACCGCGTCGCAGAAGAGACCGAGGGCGTCAGCCCGAACGCGTACGAGGATCGACAGGCCGCCCTAGAGGCCTTCGAGAACCGCGAACTGAACGCGGTGTTACACACGAGGACCGTACAAACCGACAGTGGCACCCGTATCGCGGTCGATGCAGACGTGCCGGCCGAGAGTCTGGAGACGACGCTGATCATCGTCCGCCTGCAGGAGTTGCTGCTGGAGTTCGAGCGACAGGAGCGTACTCTCCGGGGCGATGCACTGGAGTTCTCGCCCGTCGAGATGCCCGAAGAACAGGACAACAGCGACGACTTTACCCAGTATTTCACCTTCACCTACACCATCCTGCTGCCGCTGTTGCTCTTCTTGCCGCCGTTTATCAGCGGCTCTGTCGTCGTCGACTCGGTGACCGAAGAGTTAGAACGGGGCACGCTCGAACTACTCAGGGTCGCACCGGTTTCACTGACAGAAATCGTCGATGGGAAAGCGATCGGGATGATTCTGATCGCCCCACTGCAGGCGATTCTGTGGCTGGGACTGCTGGGCGTCAACGGCATCGCCGTCGCCAACGTGGGCCTGTTGCTGTTACTCGTCGCCGCAGTCGCGACGCTGACCGTCGCTATCGGCCTATTTCTCGGGCTGGTTGCCGGAACCCGTCAGAAGGCACAGCTTCTGTACTCGACGCTGGTCTTGCTGTTGTTCGGCGCAGCGGCCGCCCTACCGGAGCATCCGGCCTCGACAGCGGCCTTGCTGGCGGTCGACAGTCCAGCAGCGATCACCTTCGGCCACGTCGCGGGGATTACCGTCGTCTCGGTGGTCAGTTTCGCACTCGTTCGGCAGTACGTGAACGGACTCGATCCGGAATCCCTCTAGACGCTATTCGACACGCAGCGTGGCGGTAAGCGCCGCCCCATCGGCAAGCGCCGCGACGAGATCGCGGTCGAGATCGCCGGCAGCGGCCGTCGCGTCGACGGCGATTGTCCGGTCGTCGTCGGTGTACTCGCTAGTTCGGATCACCGCGCTGCGCTCGCTGTCGAAACTCAGTTCGGGATCGCCGCGGGCCTGGAGGCGGTCGGTGTACCCGCCTGCGTCGAGTTCGACCGTGATCGTCGCGCTGGCGTCCTGACAGTCCGCGACAAAGTCCTCATCGAAGTCTGCAGGCACGCGGTCGGCCTCGATCCCAATGATACAATCACCCGCAGGCGTGAGAAAGTCGTCGCTGGTCAGTTCGAGTGTACTCGCGTGTTCGGCGCTGACGTGGTCGTGACCGACGGCGTGGATCTGCTCTCGAAGCGAACTCATCGCCCCCATCTCGGGGGATGTGGAGTAATTATGTTGCGATCCGCAGAACGGCAGCGCGGTGGGTCGGGACGGAGGCCACCACTGGTCAGATGAGCGTTGCGCTGTACGCGAGCATCGAGAGCACCATCAGGCCGACGAAAAACAGCGCGATGATCTGTTCACTGTTCATACAGGCAGCTACTGGAGTGGAGCCATTAGGCTTTTCGTTCCCCGGGTGCCGGATCGGCGGCAGAATTATCACAGAAAAAGTCACAGTGACAGTATGGGAAACGGTTCAGGTATGCCGGTCCTCGAATTGTTGTTCGTCTTCGTCCTCGTCTACGTCCTCCAGTTTATCACGGCATTCGCTGGCGTCGTCGAGAGTCTGTTCATCCTCTCGCCGCCGATTGCACAGAATCCCTGGACGATTGTGACGAGTATCTACGCCCACAACGGGACCGGTCATCTCCTCTCGAACGCCGTTGCACTCGTGTTATTCGGCTGGCCGGTCGCCCGCGCGACGACTCGGCTTCGATTTCATCTATTCTTCATTGTCAGCGGTGCAGTCGCTGGCATTACCCAAATCGTCGTCAGCGACGCGGCCGGCGTGCTCGGTGCGAGCGGCGCCGTCTTCGCACTGTTTGGGTATTTGATAGTCGGTAACCGGCTGTCGAGTTCGCTCGTCCAGGCGGTTCGGGTGCCGACGTGGGTGACACTCGTCGTCTTCATCGTCATCGCAGCGGTGGTCACCCTCGCGACGGCCAGTCCAGGTGTCGCGCTGATCGCACACTTCGCCGGACTGCTCGTCGGATTGCTCGCCGGCCGGATCGGACTGCTCGATACCGGACCACGCCGACAGCGAACCGAGCCAACGGGCGCTTGACCCGGAGCAATACGTTCAAGCCCGGCGGGTTCGAAACGTCGGCCAATCGATGTCCTCCGGTATTCGCGCGACGATTGCGTTTGCAGATCCCGGCGAGTGCCCGATTGCGGCCACAGCGGGGTTGGTCGAGACGCAGATCGATCAGGTCTCGACCTCGGTCGGTCTGGACGGAACCGACAGCGTGACCGAGTTTCTCGCCCCGAGCGATATCGAGGCTCCTGACAGTGTCGATCCAATCTTCTCCTATGGCCCCCAGACCATCTACCGGGTCGTGCACGACGGGCCGGAATGTTGTCCGTGTGAGTGTCTCGGGCAACACGACTGTCCGGTCCACCGGTATATCGCCGAGGATGGCGAGCTAACACTAGTCTTTCACGCCGAGAACTTCGGGACACTCCAGACCGTCGTCGGGGAGTTGCGCGACCGGTATTCACCAGTCGATGTCCAGCGACTGCTCCAGCCGCCGTTAGAGGGGACGCCGGAAGACCGGGTGTTCGTCAACCGCGGCCGACTGACCGACCGGCAACTCGAAGTGCTCGAAGTCGCCTACGAGATGGGATACTTCGAGCGACCCAAACAGTCCAACGCGACCGAAATCGCAGAGAGTCTCGGAATTGCACAGTCGACGTTTACAGAACATCTAATGACCGCACAGCGGAAACTGCTCGGCGACGTGCTCGAAACGAACCAGTCGTGAACGGTTCCCCATGAAATAGCTTAAGGGCCCAAGAGCATTTGTTCATGACGAAGGAAACAATGAGTCTAGCCCAGGAAACAGAGATGTCGGCCGCAGAGATCGACGAGTTTCTTAGCGGCGCGGAGACGGGCGTACTCTCGCTGGCCCGTGACAACGAGCCCTATTCGATTCCGATCTCCTACGGGTACGATGCTGATTCGCGAGTGTTCTATATGCGGTTAGTCTCGACCCCGGACAGCGACAAGGGGCGGTTTCTCTCTTCCGAGCCACAGGCCCGACTGGCCATCTACGACGAAAACGATCCCCAGACCCAGTACCGGAGTGTACTGGCCAGCGGCCCCCTCGAAGAGATCGATCCGTCCGAGATGTCTGTCGAAGAGATCGAGCAGTACGGCGAAGCACGCCGCCCCCTGTTCGAGATCTGGGGCACAGGAAAAGACGAACTCGATATCAAACTATACCGCCTTCGTCCGGACGAACTGACTGGCCGCCGGACCGAAGTCGACCGCGATTTCTGAACTACCCGGAGAACTCACTCTCGTCGACTGCCGCCGCACAGACTGGACAGCCGTTCGTTTCGATTGCCTCCCGCATCGTCTCGTTAACATCGATCTGTTGCCCACACGAAGAACATGTGAACTGATACTCTTTCATGGATTGATATCCGCCTCCTGATCGTGTTTCGCGTTCTGACATCCGCCTCGTGGCCTCTTGATACAACAGTACTGGTCTATCAGCATAGGAATGGGACCAGCATATACTGGTTGCTTCAAGTAGGGTCTGGCGTCGATCCCAACGGTCACTTATTGTACCCGAATAAATGCGGTCAGCGGGTTAAAAACATGCGAAATCGCTCATTCGAGGGTGGGTCCACTGTGTGGGTCGTATCAGATCTGTGAATGGTGCAGCGTCGAGCCTGGAGGATTGTTCACACTGTGGAGTACAGTCAATCAACAGTTTTCAATTCGTCTACGACTCTCGCCACGAGGTCCGGGTCGTAGCTCCAGAACCCTTCGTAGCCCGCATTTCCTTCCTTGGCGAGGAGAACGCAGGCTTGCTGGGGGTCGGGTCCGCCGTCAAAGGCCAGACACCAGAACGGCGCAAGTGTGCCCGTTGGATCGGAGTGAACCGTGATCCCGTCGAGATCCGACGGCGTCCGGTCGGACGGTCCGTACAGGTGAACGGAGAGATCCGTCTCCGTCGTGAGTCGGTGGTAGATTTCCTTCTGTGGCTCGAACGAGTCCCACGTCTGGAACTGAGCACGGAGTGTCCCGCTTCCGACCCGAAGTGCCCGGTCTTCGATCTCGCGGCTCGCGAGCAGTAGCTGTCGGCGATCGAGTGAACGAAACAGCGTCTCGTCGAACAACTCGAAGGTCTCACTCGATCCCGGATCGATTGTATTGGCGTCGAGTGACTGATCGACTGTCGGAGAGAGCAGCCCCTTGAGACGCTGCACTGACAGTGCACCGACTGTGTCGTTGTCTTCTCGGATCGTCACGAACGGTCGCGGGCCGCCAGACGGGAGCTCTCGATGCGTGACCGACACGTTTCTGGTGGCGAGTCGCTCGTCGAGGTCAGTGTCTGAACTGGCACTGTACACGGTACACTTCTTGTGCTGCTGTTCGACAGAATCGAAAAGTTCATCGAACATAGACGGAATCAGGCGTCCCGTGGTCGCTCGTGTTGCTCCGCTTCGATACTGTGGCGAACAACCGCACGGACCGCCTCGGGTAACTCGACCTGGGTGACTGTCCCGGTTTCAGGCTCGAACTCGACGAGGTTGCTCGCCGCGAGCCGCGGCAGATGGACGTGATGGAGCTCCGTGTGGATCTGCTCGTAGGTCGCGCCTTCACCCGTCGTCGATTCCCAGCCGTACAGAAGCTCTGCCAACTCCTCGGTGCTGAACTGCTCGTTGTTCAGCAGTGAAAACAGGACCCGCCGGCGCACTGTACTCGCGAGTACCCGGTAGAACTCGTCGCTGGCAAATTCGTGGGTTACCTCGCTAACCCCCCCTTCTGTGAGTTCCCCGTCTGGTTCTGTCATATATAATTGTAAGACAATTCATACGTAATAGAGCCTACGGTGGTTCTGAGATTACAAAAAAGTCGAAGCAGCCGTCTCAATCGTCCGCTTCGCCTTCACTGGCGACGATTTCACCGAGACCGTCGAGCGGTCTGTCGGGGTTGAGGTCGTCCAGTTCGGGCGGCGAGCCGAGTTGCACGTCGTCGTCGGCGCTATCGCGCAGTTGAGTGCGCCCGCGGTGGACGGTGATATCGTCGTTCAGATGGAGATCGATCGCTTCGAGCAGGGCGTCGGCTTCCAGTGGCTGGCCGAGTCGTTCGAGATCTTCGACCTCTGCGTCGGCCGGCACGTTGAACGCTCGCTGAGTGATGATCGGTCCCTGATCGAGATCGGTCGTGACGTAGTGGGCAGTCACTCCAGCGATGCGGACCCCCTCTTCGAGTGCCTGCAAGTACGCCTCCGCGCCGGGGAAGGCGGGCAGCAGCGAGGGGTGGACGTTGATGATCCGCTGTTCGTATCGGAAGACAACGTCGGGACTGAGGATCCGCATATACCGTGCCAGGACGATCAGATCGGCGTCGTACTCGCCGAGGAGATCGAGCAGTTGTTCCTCGTCGGGGGTGCCCTTCTCGTCGCCGATATCGTGGAATGGCACGTCGTATTTCTCGGCGAGCGGTTCCAGATCGCTGTGGTTGCCGATGACGACGCTCACGTCCGCGCCGAGTTCGCCGCTGGCCCACGCCTCGAAGATCGCTTCGAGACAGTGTGATTCCTGCGTGACCAGGACGGCGATCTGTTGGGTCTCTCGGTCGGCGGGAAACCGGACCTGCACGTCGACGCCGAGTTCGTCACCGAGGTCGTGGAGATCCTCGCGGAGTTTCTCCTGTGTGCAGACCATCTCGGAGGTGTCGACCCGCATCGTCATGCGGAAGACTCCGTCTCGGACGGCCTGATCGAGATCCTCGATGTTGATGCTCCGCTCGAACAGCAGCGACGTGACATTGGCGATCAGCCCGGTATCGTCCTCGCCGACGACGGTAATTTCAGTGAACTCCCGGGTCATTCGTACCACCTCGCAGCGACAGTCATACTCGTAGTGAGTGTATTAGGGGCCGATAAGCTTTCGTTTTCTCCACTCGCGGTGGGTCATTCTTCGGTCCGCAGTCGAATCTCGATGCGATCCGGATCCGATACCGAGATCCCCTCCGCTGTCTCCGTTACCGAGTACTCGCTGCGGTCGAGTCGCTCTCTGAGCGCATCGAGTGACTCGCTGTCGGGCAGTACGACCTCGAACCAGTCCAGCCCTCGCTCGCCGGCCGTTCCGGTCCGACCGTTCCACGTGTTCGCGCCGACGTGATGGTGATAGCCGCCGGCCCCGAGAAACCGTGCCTCGCGCATAGTCGCCTGCAGATCGAATCCAAGTGTCTCGGTGTAAAACGCATCGACCGCGTCCAGCGAGGAGACTTCGAGATGGACGTGGCCGAGGTCGGTCCCCGGTGGTGCTTCGGACGCGCCGCCCGCCGCGGCCGCGACGGATTCGAGGTCGAGCGGATAGGTCCCCATCTCGACGGTACCGTCGTCGGTGCGCGGCCACTCTTCGCGAGGAAAGTCCCGGTAGATTTCGACGCCGTTGTCTTCGGGATCGGAGAGATACAGCGCCTCGCTGACGCCGTGATCCGAAGCGCCGTCGAGTCGCCACTGCTCACGAATCCGTGTCAGTGCGTCGCCCAGCGCCTCCCGGGTCGGGACTCTGAATGCGTTGTGAAAGAGTCCCGGTGTCCCCCGCTGTTCAGGGACACTCTCGTCTTCGGTCAGTACGAGCAGCGGCGATCCGTCCACGCCGAGGATCGTCGTGGCTCCGGACTCACGGAGAACTGAGAGGCCGACGACACCGCGATAGAACTCGATCATCGCAGCGCTGTCTGCCACCCTCAGCGCCGTTCGCCCGATTTCCGTCCCCGCCGGAAGCGAGTTCGGCGTAGATTCCATGCCAGTCATTGGGGCCGTGTCGTGTTGTCGATTGCGTCGACCGTGGCGAGTTCCAGATCTGTTCAGCGGAGAATCCGCTGGTACCGACAGAGGCGTCAGGCGCTGCGGTGGGAGAACACGGACAGACACCCGGTCGTTTCAGAGCCTGCAAGGCTGGCTGGTTCTTTATGAAATATCCCTCGAAAATTACGGGTATGGTACACTGCACTGAATGCGGTGAAGAACTCACCGAAGCATCGGACGTGGAATTTCTCGACCTGGACGCGAAGATTTCCGGCCTGTTCCGCTCCTCCAAGCGGTTCTACGTAGTTGGCTGCAGCAACTGCGGCGCGGCAATCGGGAGCGGTGTCGCTGGCGGTGGCGACTAACGGCAACGACTCGCCCGGGGCCCTCCGTACACGTCCATCGAGCGAGGGGTTTCTGCCGTCTCCCGTAGCAGAGTCGCTGACAGAGCACGATCACTGATAAAGTACACCTCGACGACCCCCAAACCGCAAGCGTTTTCGAGTTGCCCACCCCCACAGCAAACAATGACAGCCTACACCGCGACGATCACCGTCCGTCTCAAGCGGGGCGTCCTCGATCCGGAGGCCGAGACGACACAGCGCTCGCTCGAACGGCTCGGCTTCGAGCTCGAAGATCTGCGTTCGGCCGACCACTTCGAGATCGATATCGACGCCGCTGACCGCGAAGAGGCCGAAAATCGCGTGACAGAGATGACCGAGCGACTGCTCGCCAACCCGACGCTTCACGACTACGAGATCACCATCGACGAACAATGACTGTCGCTGTCATCCAGTTTGGCGGGAGCAACTGCGACCGCGACACGGTACAGGCGCTATCCGCGGTGGACATCGACGCGGAACTGGTCTGGCACGAGGACGGCTTGCCGGCGGACACCTCGGGAATCGTCCTCCCAGGCGGATTCTCCTACGGAGACTATCTCCGCGCAGGCGCGATGGCTGCCCGCTCGCCGATCATGGACGAGGTCCGCGATCAGGCCGAGGAGGGGACACCCATTCTCGGGATCTGCAACGGCGCACAGATCGGCTGTGAATCCTCGCTGACTCCCGGCGCGTTCACGACAAACGAGAGCGCCCGTTTCCAGTGCGAGCGCGTCCACCTGCGCGTCGAAAACGCTGACACGCCGTGGACCGCCGCCTACGAAGAAGGCGAAGTCGTCGAGTTCCCAATCGCTCACGGCGAAGGCCGCTTCGAGATCGAAGACGACCGACTGGACGAACTCGAAGACGAGGACCGGGTCATCTTCCGGTACTGCGACGAAGATGGGAACGTGACTGACGACGTGAATCCGAACGGCTCGAAACATAACGTCGCGGGTGTCACGGGCGAGAACGAACACGTCGCAGTGATGATGCCCCACCCCGAACGCGTCTCGCTGCCCGAACTGGGCAGTACCGAGGGCCGGGGCGTGCTGAAAGGCTTCGCCGACAGTTAACTGTCGGAATCGGCGGGCACTTTCGTTACCGTGCCGTCCCGGTCGACAATTCGGCGTGTGGGCACGTCGAACGCTGGCTCTCGACCCACAGTCAGAATCCGTTCAGTCCGGGTGAGCTCTTCTGTTGCTGGACTCGGCTTTTTGATCTCTTCGTACTCGACGGCGATGCCGTCGTCGGCTGGTTCCATTCGTACGACCAGCAGTTGGTAGGAGGGATAGAACACCGGCGGGAGGATGCCGATGATTCCGTCCCGGCGGTGGAGGCGTTTGAGCCACGTGCCGGTGTTGACGATCAGTCCACCGTCAACGTTGTTGACCTGCGGCCGGTGGGTGTGGCCGTAGCAGAAGATGCTCGTCTCGGAGTCGTCCTCGAAGACATCTTCGGCGGCCTCGATGTACGGCGAAACACCGTCAACTGTTAACTCCGTCTCGAAGACGCCAAAGCGGTCGATCGTCTTGCGGACATCTCGGCGGATAAAATACAGCGGGATTCCCATCAGCACCAACATCCCGACAGCGGTGACGTTGAGCGCGATTAAAAACCAGACAGCGGTGCCAGCGGAGCCGAACTGGCCGAGAAACGCCGTCACCGATTCGACGGGGGTCGACCACACGCCGATGACATCGAGTCCGGCGAGCACCGCGAGGACGAGGCTGATGTTGAACAACAGCAAGAAGGGGATCAACGAGTAGCGGATCAGCGGATTCATCTCTCGATAGAAGTACTTCGAGAACAGCCAGATCGGCATCCGTTCGGTTGGCGTTACTGCCTGCACGTCTTTCAGCCAGTTGTACCGGCCGCGGTCCGAGAGTTGGCCGGCACGGCTCGTAACCAGCGTGTTGTAGTAGTAGCCAAGCGGCGAGGCGTGTGGATTCCCCCAGTCGTCGATCTGATTGTTCGGGTCGCGCTGGTGACCGTGCTCGAAGTAAATCGCTTGTTCGCCGACCGCCCGGGTCATCGATTGGTCCGGCACGAGGTCGACGTTGTACTCGGCGAAGCGGTCGATGTACTCCTCGTAAGCGGCTAATTCGTGGTCGTGATTGCCCGGCAACAGCGTGATGTCGATGTTCTCGCCGGTTTCGCGGAACTGCTCGAACAGGTTCGGATAGCTCTCTTCCAGAGAGTCGAACTTCGCCATCCCATCGATGGTCGTGAACTCCCACAGTCCGAAGGCGTCGCCGTTGATGATCAGCTCCGCGTTTTCATCGGTCTCAGCGAGGCGGTCGAGAAAGCCGAGCAGTTCGTCCAGAAAATCCACTTGCTCCAACTGCTCGTCGCCGCCGATGTGGAGGTCGCTGATCACGTAGTACACCAGGTCGTCGTCGGCCATCGAGAGGAGATTCACCGGGAAGGGGGATAAGGATTTGTGACAGTATCGTCAGCGAGTCTATCAGTCATCGAACCAGCGGCATCGAGTAACTCTGCTCGCGGTTGCAGACTTCCTCCCACGTGCGCTCGCATGCACACGACACCTGCTCGAAGACCGAGGGGTCTTGCCGGAGATTGAAGTCCTTGATCGCGCGCTGGACGCGGTCGTCACACTCGCCGCAGTTGTGCGCGCCGCGGTCGCTGCCGTGACCGACCGGATCGGAGACGACGATCACGTCTTCGTCCGCGGTGGATTCCAGCACCTCGGCGACCGACCAGAGCCACGGCGGGCGGTAGCCGTCGTCGAAGTAGAGTTGTTCGACCATCGTGTACTGCTGGACGTTCGTCGGATTCATCGAGACGGTGTGACAGCCTTCGACCGCAGCGCAGCGGCGGATCGACCGCTTCATGTCCTCGATAGCTTCCGATTCCGAGAGGAACGGCGGCTTCATCAGGAGATAGGCTTTGATCCCCGCACCGACTTCCTGTGCAGCCTCGGCGGCGCGCTCGAACTCCGAGAAGTCGAAGTACTTGTTGATGCAGTCGTGGCGGATCTGGTCCGTGGCGGTTTCCAGCCCGACTGCGATGTCAGTCTCGATGCCGCGGTCGGTGAAGTCGCGGATTTTCTCCTCGTCGACGAAATCCGGGAGTGACTCGACGACCATCCGGTCGCGGTCGGCGAACGTTTCGGCGATTGCCTCCCGGGTTTCGGCGGGAATCTCGCGCTCGTCGAGGAAGGAACCGGAGGTGTAGATCTTGATCTGGCCAGCCGGCTGTTCGGCGTTTTCTTCCTCGTGTTCGAGACAGAGCTCGATCTGTTTCATCAGATCCTCGTGGGCGACGGTGCCGCCGTCGACGCTCTCGGCGACGTAACCACACATCGTACAGCCACCGGCGCGGGCCCAGCGACAGCCGCCGGTGTTGAGGATGATCGTCAGCGAGTCGTAGACACCGTCGGGCGTGTTGTCCTCGTCGAGCCAGACGCGGGTCGGCTCGCGGGGGTCGTGACTCTCGTCGTTCCGGGAGCGGATCTCCCGCATCGCCTGATTGTGGGCGTCCATCCCCCGCCCTTGTTCGTAGACATCGGGACTGGGTGTACTCATTGGGACGCTATAGGGAAGCAGCCGGTTTACACGCTCCGTTTCTCTACAGATCAAAATACAAAATCAACTAATTTACAGGATCGCATCGACGAGTGTATAGCCGAAGCAATGACGCAAGATTCCGGCGACCACTCGAACCCAGCCCCACAGTCGAGTAGACTGCGCGGACGGCTGGGAGAATCCTGGGCCCGAGTGCAGGAACGAGTCGCCGCGACGCGGGCACGATTCGGCGATGGACTCGTGCCGATGCTCGAAGAGCAACTGACCGACTGGCCGACCGAAGTCGAGAGCCAGATTGATCTTACCGGCGAGACGGCCGTCGAGTCCGGCGAGATTCCCGACGGAGAGCTGATTCTCTACGTCCACGGCTTTCTCGGGCAGGGCCGGTTCGATGTCGCCAAGATGAGCGGGGCTCACCAGGCCGCGGCACTGCAGGAAGCACTCGAACTGGAGTACGAGTCGCGCACCCGCAAGTCACCGACCGTCGTCGCCGGGATGTGGGACTCCTCGACGACGTGGCCCCGAGCGAAACGGCGGTCGACGCACGCCAGCGAGACGCTGGCCGACTGGCTCCGAGCACAAGGCCAGCGCTCTGTCCACCTCGTCGGCCACTCACTCGGCGGTCGAGTCTCACTGGAAACACTCGATAACGGCCCCGGAAGCTGTATCGAATCCGTCGCTTTGCTCGGGGCCGCCGTCGACCCTGATTCGGTCTGTCACCAGTACCGACCCGGCATCGAAGCCGTCGACGGCCCGGTGTTCAACTATCACTCCGAGAACGACGGGATGGTCTGTCGACTCTACCGGGTCGGTGAGTTCTCTGCCGGTCTCGGCTGTCGCGGGAGTGACTGCCGGGGCGGCCTGCTCCGCTCGTCCGGACGACTCCCCTCGAATTACACCGACGTGGACGTCTCCGAGCAGGTAACTCGCCATCTCGATTACTACAAACCCGCAGAGTACACCGCCAGCGGAAACTGCGTCGGCGAACTCGTCGACAACCAGTTCTGAGACCGCTCCGAGGGGCCTATGTATCGGGCACCCGGTAGAGGGAGTATGGAGATTCGAGAAATCGAGGGCCTCTCTCCCGACGAGCGCACAGCGGTGTTCGACCGGGAGAGCGGCGTCGAGGCAGTCCGGGAGGATGTCGCGGAGATTGTCGACCGGGTGCAGACGGAGGGTGACGTTGCCCTCCGGGAGTTCGCCGAGGAGTTCGACGGCGTGTCGGTCGGCAACATCGACGTGACCGACCGAGCCGAGCGAGCGGTCGACCAGATCGACGACGATCTGCGCGAGGCAATCGAAGATGCAGCAGAGAACATCAGAGCCTTCCACGAACGGACTCGCCCCGAGGACTGGCGCGAGGAGTTCGACGGCCGCGAACTCGGCCGCCGATTCCGTCCGCTCGACCGCGCTGGCGTCTACGCACCGGGCGGAACGGCCGCCTACCCCTCCAGCGTGTTGATGGGTGTCATCCCCGCTAACGTGGCCGGTGTCGAGCACATCGCCGTCGCAACGCCGCCTGCTGACGAACTGCCGGCGGCCACCCTCGCCGCCGCGGAAATTGCTGGCGCTGACGCAGTCTATCAGGTCGGCGGCGCACAGGCGATCGGCGCGCTCGCCTACGGAACCGAAACTGTGGTCCCGAGCGACGTGATCGTCGGCCCGGGGAACAAGTGGGTGACCGCCGCCAAGGCGGAGGTCCGTGGCGACGTGGAGATCGACTTCTTGGCCGGCCCGAGCGAGGTGCTCGTGGTGGCGGATTCGAGCGCCGACCCCGAACTGGTCGCGGCGGATCTGGTCGCACAAGCCGAACACGACACCGACGCCGCCGTCGCTGCGGTGACCGACGACGAAGAACTCGCGGCGGTAATCGCCGATCACGCCGACGAACAGGCGAGCGAGCGCGAACGCGAGGAGATCATCCGCGGGGCCTTCGACAGCGAGGCCAGCGGTGTCTTCGTCGGTCGATCGATGAGCGAGGCGACGCTGTTTGCCGAGGAGTACGCGGCCGAACACCTCTCGATCATCGCCGAAGACGACGAGGCGCTGCTCGACCGGATCGACAACGCGGGATCGGTGTTCCTCGGCCCGTACAGCCCCGTCGCCGCGGGCGATTACGCCAGCGGACCGAACCACGTCCTGCCGACCGGCGGCGCGGCGAAGCGAGTCGGTGGCCTCTCCGTCGAAACCTTCCTTCGGTCGACGACCGTCCAGCGACTCGACGAAGACGCACTCGACGATATCGCTGACACCGTGACGACACTCGCCCGGACCGAGGGACTGGAGGCCCACGCCGAGAGCGTCGACAAGCGGTTTGAGGAATAAGCGAGAGAACAACGCGGACCGCCAACGCTTTGCATACTCACGCCAACCAAGGCACAATGAGCATCGACAGCGACTCCCCCGCCGACAGCGAACAGAGCATCGAGGACCTCGCCCGGAGTCTCGGCGACGCAATCGCCGACCTGCCGGAGTACCAGACCTTCCTCGAAAAGCAGGAAGCCGTCGAGGCCGACGAGGACACACAGGAGAAAATCGCCGAGTTCGAGCAGGTCCGCACCGAGTACATGTCTGCCCGCCAGCGCGGCGAGGCCAGCCAAGAGGACCTGCGCGAACTGCAAGAGACCCAGCAGGAACTGCACGACATCCCGGTAATGAGAGAGTATCTGCAGGCCGAAAATGACCTCGAACTCCGCCTGCAGGCGCTCAACGAGTACGTCAGCGACCCGCTGGATATCGACTTCGGCGAGAAAGCAGGCGGCTGCTGTGAGGACTAAAAGGCGAAACGCTTAGTCGCTCGCCCCGCCAGCCACGGGTATGACCATCGAAAGCGACTGGGGCGACTGGCTGCTCGAAGAGGTTGCCGACGCAGACCCCGACGGCGTTGACTTCTGGTATCTCGGCTGTAACGGCTTCATTGTCAAGAGTGCCGACGGAACGACGGTGTTCATCGACCCGTATCTCGGACTCGGCGATCCACCGCGGACGGTGCGGATGATTCCGGTTCCGTTCAATCCGGATGACGTGAGCGAGGCCGACGCCGTGCTCGCGACCCACGAACACTCCGATCACGTCCACGGCGAGAGCCAGGCACCGATTCTCGATAACACGGGCGCGACCTTCTACGGCCCCGACGCCAGCGTCGCCGTCACCGACGAACAGGACTGGACCGGCCGCTGGGACGTGAGCGAGGATCAGATCGAAGAAATCGACGACGGCGACAGCTTCGAGATCGGCGACCTGACGATCTCTGTCTATCCGGCGAACGATCCAGACGCCGACCATCCCGTCGCCTACGTCATCGAACACGAGGCCGGGACCTTCGTCCACGGCGGCGACGCGCGACCCGGCCAGTTCGAGGAGATTGGCGAGGAGTACGACGTCGACGTGGCCGTGCTTGCCTTCGGGTCGACGGGGATGATTCCGGACAAACAGACCCGCGAGCCAAAGCGGACGACGTGGTACAGCGACGAGAACATGATCGTCGAGGCGGCCAACGAACTCCAGACCGAGCGGCTAGTTCCGACGCACTGGGATATGTGGAAGGGACTCACGGCCGATCCGACGGTTATCCACAGACACGCCAGTAGCTTCCCGTACCCGGAGACAATTGCGGTTGTCGAAATCGGAGACCGCCGGAGTCTGTGAGCATCCGAGTGCGAACAGTAACTAAGTTTAATACATCGGAAGATCCCACATGGATACATGAGTGATTCACAGGCGTACGAGGAGGTCACTATTTCGTCGGACGGGGTGACCGTGGTCAAACGGTTCGAGGAAGACGAGTTCCCCGTGCCGGCGATTGCATTCGAGTTCGAGTCCACTCGCGACGAATCAGTGACGGTGCGGATGAGCGACACTGTTCCCGAGGGAATCGAGGTAGAGGATCTGGGCTTTCACCCCGAGTACGGCAGCGAGTTCTGGACCATCGACGACGATACCATCACTTTCGAGCGCGAACTCGATGCCGAGGGCTCGTATACGACGGTCTACGGGATTCGGGCGACCGGCAGCGACAACGTCCAGCAGTTTCTGACCGAGCCAACGATCGAATCCGTCGATCCGCCGCTGCCGGAGGACGAGCAGGACGACCCCGAGGATGTCATTCCCGAAACCGACGACGATGTCGTCAAAGACGCCATCGCCGGTGACGGCGAGATTCCCGGCCTCGAAGAAGAGGACGGCGACGAGGCCGACGAGGAGGATGTTGCGACGCTGGAGCTGAACGATCCGAACGAATCCGAATCTGCGGCGGCCGCGGCCGAAGACGACGAGCAATCGGTGTCCGAAGAGGGAGACGAGCCAACGGTTTCGGCCTCCGGCGAGAGCCTGACCGCCGCACTCGCCGCCGAGATCCGGCAGAAGAACGTCTCCGGCGAGGACCTCAAACTGCTTCGACGGGCGCTGGATGTCGCCGCACAGGAAGACGGCGGCGGGAGCGACCAGGCACGAATCGCACAGATTCAGGACGACATTTCAGATCTTCGCGCGTATACGAGCGCACTCGAGGAGTTCCTCGACGAGAACGGGACCGGCGAGGAACTGATCGAGGACTTCGAGCAGCAACTGAACTCCTTCGATCAGCGGCTCGAATCCGTCCAGTCCGAACTCCAGTCCAACAGCGAGGAGGTCTCGGCAGTCAGCGAGGAAGTCGAGGAGATGAGCGAGACCGTCTCGACGGTCGATTCCGAGATGGATTCACTCGGCGAGGAGGTCGACGAGGTGAGCAGCGACGTGAGTTCTATCGAATCTGAGGTCGAAGACGTGAGTTCAGACCTCGAAGAGATGGATACGACCGTCGACGAACTCGATGCCTCTATCGACGAAATCGAGGAGTCGATCGGAGAACTCGAAGCGCAGGTCACCGACGAGGATGTGGCCGAACGAGTCGACGAACTCGAAGCACAGATCGACGACCTCCAGACCTGGCAGGAGCAGATCAAGAATACCTTCGGCGGCTGATCGGGCCGAGGGCCGCGTTCGCGGGGTCGAATCGACGGCGAACGACTGGTTTCTTATAGTCGGCCGTCTGAGATGGACCTAATGAGGGACACGACCGACGAGGTGAGTGGACGATGAGCGATTCGGCCGACGACGTACGCGCCTATACCGTCCGGCTCGAACTCGTCGACCGGCCGGGAGAGTTGCTTCGGGCGCTCGAACCGATCGCCAACCAGGGAGGGAACCTCCTCTCGATTTTCCACGAGCGCGGCAATCTCACACCCCGCGGCGATATCCCCGTCGAAGTCGATCTGGAGGCGACACCGGGACAGTTCGACAATATCGTCGACGCGCTGCGAGACGCCGGAATCAACGTCATCCAGGCTGGGGCCGAGCAGTACAGCGACGAACTCACAATCGTTCTCGTCGGCCATCTCGTCAACACAGATCTCTCCGACACACTCTCACGTATTCAGGACTCGACCGGTGCATCGGTCCGAGATTTCTCACTGTCTGCACCCGAAGGCGAGGAGGAAGAATCCAGCGCGCGAATGCGTCTCGCGACGCAGAAAGGACAGGCAACGGACGTGATCGACTCGATTCGTGGGATCGCCGAGGAGAAAGGACTCCGTGTCGTCGAACCGCTACTCGGAGGTGAGGCAGTATGAATATCGCCGTGATGGGTGCCGGTGCGGTCGGCACCGCTGTGCTCGAACTCGCCGCCCAGTACGGTCACACCGTCACCGCGATGGCCGATTCCAGCAGTGCTGCGGTCGATCCCGATGGCCTCGATCCCGCGGCCGTGCTCGACCGAAAGAGCAGCGAGGGCATCGTCGGAGACGCCGACCCCGAAGACGCGCTGGACGCTTCCTACGACGTACTGGTCGAGGCGACGCCGACGACACTGGGCGACGCCCAACCCGGCTTCGGCTACCTGGAGGCAGCGCTCAAACGCGACCGTCACGTCGTCCTCGCGAACAAGGGACCAGTCGCCGAACGGTACGGCGACCTGCGCGACCTCGAAGCCGACAGCGAGGGCGAAGTCCGCTTCGAGGCGACCGTCGGCGGGGCGATTCCGGTATTGTCGACCATCGAGAGTTTCGGCCCTGACCAGATCACCACGGTCCGAGGCGTGCTCAACGGCACGGCGAATTTCATCCTCTCGCGGATGCAAAACGAGGGGCTGAGTTACGAACACGTCCTCGCGGAAGCACAGGATCTCGGCGTCGCCGAAGCCGACCCCTCCTTCGACGTCGAAGGGACCGACGCCGCGCTGAAATGTGTGATCGTCGCGAACGTGCTCCAGAACGGCAAGGAGTTCACCCTCGACGACGCCACTGTCGAAGGGATCCACGAACTTCCAGCGAGCGCGCTGGATCTCGCCGACGAGGACGGTCAGACGATCCGACTGGTGGGAGAGGTGACCGGAGACACC
Source organism: Halovenus anhuiensis (assembly GCF_037080055.1). NCBI lineage: Archaea > Methanobacteriati > Methanobacteriota > Halobacteria > Halobacteriales > Haloarculaceae > Halovenus > Halovenus anhuiensis. Next base: position 32,112 of record NZ_JBAOJI010000005.1, on the reverse strand, counting down.
GTTCGCGTCGGGCCGCGACTGATTCCCGAAAACAGCGCGCTTGCAGTCTCCGGAACCCAGAATATCGTCCAGTTCGAGACGACCTACGCCGGGTCGCTGTACAACTCCGGGCGCGGTGCCGGCGGCCCCGAGACGGCGACGGCCGTGTTCGCGGATATCGGCCATCTCGACTGACAACCGCATCGACTTCTGATAGCTTGCCGCCGAAACCAGGACACGTCGCTTCGACCGAGTGCCGTGGGACCAGTTCACAGAACCACCAGAGGGCATCGGTGTGGGTGGCGTGCGGTATCGAAATGATTTTATGAACAACCGCGTTAAGTATCCGGTATAGCGCCTCTGCGCGTGAGAACAAATGAGTGACGATAAACCACATCAGAACTTGGCCGTGATCGGCCACGTTGACCACGGGAAGAGTACACTGGTCGGACGACTCCTGTACGAGACCGAAAACGTACCGGAGCACGTCATCGAACAGCACAAAGAAGAAGCAGAAGAGAAGGGCAAGGGCGGCTTCGAGTTCGCCTACGTGATGGACAACCTCGCAGAGGAGCGAGAGCGAGGTGTCACCATCGACATCGCCCACCAGGAATTCGACACTGACGAATACTACTTCACGATCGTCGACTGTCCGGGCCACCGGGACTTCGTGAAGAACATGATTACTGGCGCGAGCCAGGCCGACAACGCTGTGCTCGTCGTCGCCGCCGACGACGGTGTCCAGCCACAGACCCAGGAGCACGTTTTCCTGGCTCGAACCCTCGGTATCGACGAGATGATCATCGCGGTCAACAAGATGGACCTCGTCGACTACGAAGAAGGTCGCTACGAGCAGACCAAAGACGAAGTCACCGACCTGCTCAACCAGGTCCGCTTCGACACTGACAGCGTCAAATACATCCCCGTCTCCGCGTTCGAGGGGGACAACGTCCAGAGCGCATCCGACAATACGCCGTGGTACGACGGCGAGATTCTCCTCGAAGCGCTCAACAACCTGCCGGAGCCGTCGCCGCCGACGGACGCCGACCTCCGACTCCCGATCCAGGACGTCTACACGATTTCCGGAATCGGTACCGTCCCGGTCGGCCGTGTCGAGACCGGTATCCTCAACACCGGCGACAACGTCTCCTTCCAGCCCTCTGACGTGAGCGGCGAAGTGAAGACGATCGAGATGCACCACGAAGAGGTGCCGGAAGCCCAGCCCGGTGACAACGTCGGATTCAACGTCCGCGGCATCGGTAAGGACGACATCCGCCGTGGCGACGTCTGTGGCCCGGCCGACGACCCGCCGAGCGTCGCCGAGACGTTCCAGGCACAGGTCGTCGTCATGCAGCACCCGAGCGTGATCACCGCGGGTTACACCCCGGTCTTCCACGCCCACACGGCACAGGTCGCCTGTACCATTGAGTCCATCGACAAGAAGATCGACCCTGCCTCCGGCGAGACCGCTGAGGAGAACCCGGACTTCATCCAGTCCGGCGACGCTGCAGTCGTGACGGTGCGACCGCAGAAACCGCTCAGCCTCGAGCCGTCCAGCGAGATTCCGGAACTGGGCTCGTTCGCCATCCGAGACATGGGCCAGACCATCGCGGCCGGAAAGGTCCTCTCGGTCAACGAGCGATAACATGCAGCAAGCACGCGTCCGCCTAGCGGGCACTAACCCCGAAGACCTCGACAGCATCTGTGGCGAGGTCAAAGACATCGCCGACAACACCGGCGTGAAACTGTCGGGTCCGGTGCCGCTGCCGACGAAGACGCTGGAAGTACCTGCCCGGAAGTCCCCCGACGGTGAGGGGACTGCCACCTGGGAGCACTGGGAGATGCGCGTTCACAAACGGCTGATCGACATCGACGCCGACGAACGTGCACTTCGCCAGCTGATGCGCATCCAAGTCCCGAACGACGTCAGCATCGAGATCGTCCTCGAAGACTGACGACGGGACGGCTCACGCGCAGGCTTTCCCGGCACGAAGACAGCACGTATTTACTCGTCCAGACTGAACAGACGTTTGCGGGCTCGTAGATCAGTGGCAGATCGCTTCCTTCGCAAGGAAGAGGCCCCGGGTTCAAATCCCGGCGAGTCCATACCTCTTTTTACTTCGTCGGGTTCGCTCTTCGAGCGAACCGCTCCTCGTAAAAACTAGGGGAAAAACGACCTCAGCGTTCGCTTCGCTCACGCTGAGTGAACCGCGCCTTCGGCGCGGATGCTTGACCGTAGATCGCACCGCAGAGATTTTCACTAGATAGAGGAATTTAACAAGAAAAAGCCTGAATACCAGCGTATGCCGGAGTGCACCCGATGTGGGGACTTTACTGATGTGAGCTCAACTGGGGAGTACCACTACTGTGAAGGCTGTCAAGAAGAATTTCAGGAGGTGGAGAAGTCCGGAATTATCGTAGAAGACGACACCGATGGCGATGTCCATGTGATCGTCACCGCACATGACGAGGAGTTTGATGGTGGAACCGAAAACAGTCAGGTGGACGGCATTGCACGTGGGAAGTACATCGCCGAAGAAACCGATCTGCCAGCGATGTTCAAATATCGCAAGACAGGATCGATGTGGATGCTCGATGAGTACCTCGAAGCGCACCCAGATATTCGCAAGCGTGTTCATCAACGGTTGAGTCGAGTCCCAGACAAATCGGAAGACGGTCTACTTGATCGAGTTCGGGCATTCCTAAATCGGTAGTATATACGATTCCCATCCAAGCAACAGGGCGTGAGTTACTCCTTTACAAGGAGTTCAGTATCCAGCTCCACCGTCATCTCAATCACATCAGTGCTAAGAATATCGGCAACTTGTTTGATTTCTTCCGGCGAGAGCCGACCACTGAGATATTCAATTGCCCTCTGTTTAGCTTCAAATTCCTGATGGTGTGAATACACGCGCTGTCGATCGCCCCTGTTTTGGGACTCTCATTGAGCGTGTTAGCAGTACGCTCGTAGAGATCCGTCCGCCACTCTTTCTTGCCGCTCGTATTGATGCGCATAGTTTTGCACATGGGGCTGGGAACCTAGTTTTTTCGAGTAACTGGACGGGGGAGAAATCAGCAATTGTTACAGGATTGTCGTGCTTCCGGGTGGGGCCGTCGGCGTGGTCGAGGCGATCGACCTGACTGCGCGCAGGCTGCCCGTCCCGCTCCCAGAAAAGGCACCTGCGGATGCCCATCAAATATGATTTTGACATAAACCTATTTTTCCCACGACTGAAATCGTTCTAGTATACGAATGGACGCGATTGATGAGCAAGCAGAACATGCCGAATTGTTATCGAGGGCACTACTCACCAAAGAGAACATCGCAGCCATCTACCGAGTGAAAAATGGGGGCGGCGTTGATGTCGAACGACCCGTCGTCGACGAACTCGAAGACGAGAACGTCGTCAAACGCGTCGACGGGTCGGTCGAACTGACCGAGAAAGGCGAGATCTTCTACCCGATCGTGCACCAGCTCATGGACAAAAGCTTTCTCGACAAACTGGACTGGCTGATCGACCGGGCTGAGGACTGGGAAGAAACGTTGCCGCCGTTTCACCTCCTGCAGGACGCCTCGGTGAGAGTCGAGCAATCCCAGGAGTGCACACGAGAGGTCGTCGACAGGTACAATGAACTCGCAGGAGAGAGTGCGACGCTGCAGGAGTTGTCCCCGTTCATCCTCGGAGCGGGAATTGAATCACGCGAAGCCGTCCTCCCCACCGACACAGACTGCAGGTACATCTTCTCCGAGGGTATGATCGAGGACATCAACGACTCAGAGAGACACCGGAAAGCACTGCAAAAATACAAAGAAGACCCGCATGTCGACCTGCTACGCTATCCAGGCGAGTTCCCCTACATGCTGACCTGCCTCGACGACACCACGCTACTAATCACTCGCGGAGAAGAGTACATGACCGTCCTGATCGAATCCCAGGGAGAGGGCCTGCGGATGTGGGCCGAAAACAAGATCGCCGAATACCGGGCCCAATCACAGGAACTGCAGGTGGATCGAGGTGTAGAACCACCGGAAATCCAGAAATAGAGGCCTAGTGGAGAGAATCCACGCTTCGAGTCCGAGCGAGTGAGGTTTCAGCCCGTCCTACGGACAGTAACGATGGTATAACGGCCCGGTCACAGTGCTATCGGGAGCCCTAGCCACAGCCAGTGTTGTCGGTAACCTACTCAGAACAATAATTGTGGCTGTCCCTACAGTTCGGTATGTCATCGACTGACTCGGTGCTCGACCACCACTTGGAGATGTTCGGCGAATGCAACCTCGACGGAATCATGGAGGATTACGCGGCGGACGCGACGTTCATCTCGGACAGCGGCGTCCTCCACGGGACCGACGAGATACGGGAGATGTTCGCGGACTTGCTCGAGGAGTTCGACGACCCATCAGTCGAGTTCTCCCTCGACGAACGAGTCATCGAAGATGAGTATGCCTACATTGTCTGGCACGCCGAGACGCCTGCACACGAGTACGAATTCGCCTCAGATACGTTCATCATCCGCGACGGGGAGATTGTCACCCAGACACTCGCCGCCGATGTCTCGCCGAAAGACTAAGCAGCCCCTGCCTTGGCACCTGCTGGGAATTCTGTTGTTTTTCGTCAGTGTCCGTGGACGGATATGGGATTCACCGAGACAGTGAGCGGGCGCACGCCCGTGAACTAATGCGATCTTATTTTCGATACTATGCTAGTAACAAACATGTCTGTACCCCAATAGGTGGTCTGCGGGGTGGCACGAAACCGAACACACACGAGGGCACACCATGAGACCAAACAGACGCGACATTCTCAAAGCGACAGGGGGAACGTTGACAGTCGCTGGGATCGGTCAGGCCAGCGCACAAGAGGACGGAGACGACGAGGCAGAGGAAGACGCTGACGAGGAGGAAACCGACACCGACGACGGTGCGCCACTGCTGGCGAGCATGTGGGCACACGGCATCGGTGCGACGCCGTTCAGGGGGGCACACGGCCACCGAAACTGGAGCGTCTACCCGATCGAGCAACGCGCCAGGATTCTCTCGGAAGTCGGGTTCGAGGCCATCGGATTCATCCAGCAGGACATCAGGCACATCCTCGAGTACGAACTCACTGAACCGAACAGCAGACGGGGCCGCCTCCAGCAGTTGAACAGCATTCTGGAGCAAAACGGCATCGACTTCGTCGAACTCGAGTTTCTCACCGAGTTCATCCTCGACGAGGACGACCCGCGCCGGCAGGCCGAACAGGACGATCGCGAACTCCTGCTCGAAGCCGCGGAAGTGCTGGACGCCAATCACCTGAAGATCGGGAACATCAACGGCTATCCCGTAGAGATGGAAGACATCCAGGACCGATTCCTCGACGTGAGCGAGGAGTTTGCCGATGTCGGTACTGAGGTCGGGCTGGAGTTTTTCCCGGTCGACCCGAACATCCAGAGCATCTCCGAGGCACTCGAGGCCACGAGTCTCGCTCGCGACGAGGGGGTGGGCGGGCTCTACCTCGATCTGTGGCACAACGTGAAACTCGACGTCGACTTCGATGAGATCGCCGACCTCGACGCCGATGACGATATCGTCGCCGTCGAGTTCAACGACGGCTACGTCGAGACTGACCTGGACTTCCTCGAGGAGACGATCAACCTCCGGAAACTCCCCGGCGAGGGCGAATTCGACATCGAAGGCTGGATCGATGCCCTCGACTCGGCCGGCTTCGAAGGCCCCTACGGATTGGAGATTCTCTCGGAGGAGTACCGACGATTCGAGCCTGAAGAAGCCTACCAGCGTGCCTACGACGCCGGCGCAGAGTACTTCTAATTAGCCCGGCTCGGGCGCTTTTTTCGCCTTCCATTGGACGCCCCGGTACGATCGTCCCGGTGAGTCTCGGCTACCGTCTCCCACAGGTCGACACTCCCCGTGCTGGTCACTGGAAGTCCCAGGCGATGCTCGACAGACCACCTGTCGCGGTGCAACCCCCGAGATGTATCGCGCGAGAAATCACGACTATTCTTTCGTTATTCGGACCCCAGGTAATCGATTATGAGCACACAATGTATACACGTTACTGGCGGTTTCGGCCTTTGACCCGGAATTTTATATTCTATTCTAACAAACATTTCTGTGGGGGTTTTATGACTAGTGTCAGCACTTCACAAATAAAAGCGTTCTACGAAGATATGGTGACGGCACGGGTGTACGAAGAGCGGTTGCAGGAGGAGTATATGGAGGGGAAAACACCGGGCTTCGACATCAGCGCCGGACAGATTCCGGGCGAATTGCACCTTGCGGCCGGACAAGAGGCCGCAGCGGTCGGGGTCTGTCACCATCTCCGTGCGGAGGATACCGTGACAGCACCACACCGCCCGCACCACATCGCCATCGCGAAGGGAGTCGATCTCAAGCGAATGACCGCCGAGATATTCGGCCGAGAAACGGGGCTCTCCTCTGGGAAGGGGGGTCACATGCACCTGTTCGATCCGGACGTGAACTTCGCCTGTAGCGGGATCATCGCCGAAGGTGTTCCTCCGGCGGTCGGGGCGGGCCTGACAGCACAGAAGCGCAACGAGGACAGCGTCGGCGTCGCCTTCCTCGGCGAGGGAGCGATCAGCCAGGGGGCCTTTCTCGAATCGCTGAACTTCGCGAGCGTCCACGACATGCCGGTCGTGTTCGTCATCGAGGACAATGACTGGGCGATCAGCATGCCCAAAGATCGAGTCGCGGATTCCCACGATGGCTCCCGCCGAGCAGACGGCTTCGACATGCCGGGCGTACGAGTCGATCAAGACGACGCCCTCGCAGTTTCCGAAGCCGCTCGGGAGGCAATCGGACGCGCCAGAGACGGGAACGGACCGACGGTCATCGAGATTCAGGTCCACCGTCGGATGGGTCATTTCATGGGCGATCCAGAAACCTACCGGTCCGAGGAGGATCAGGAGGCCCACCAGCGCCGGGACTCCATCGAGCGCCTCGCAACAGATCTCCGCGCCCACGGTGTCGACGACGAGACCCTGACGGAGATCCGCGAGCGCGCAGAAGAGCGCGTCGACGAGGCAATCGAGTGGGCCAAAGACCAACCGAAACCGGACCCGGAGGATGCTTACGATGACATGTGGGTGAATCCACCCTCGGGCGTAACAGACACAGAACCAGACTTCGATCTCGCAGGAGGTGACGACTAATGGCACAACAACAGCGACAGACAATCGATCGGACCCGGACGATGAGCGACGCGATGGTCGAAGCCATCGCGACCGAGATGCGGGAGAACGAGGAAGTCTTCTACATGGGCGAGGATGTCGCAGACTACGGCGGTATCTTCGACTCCACAGACGGCCTCTTAGAGGAGTTCGGCTACGACCGGATCATGGACGTTCCGATCAGCGAGACGAGCTATATCGGCGCTGCTGTCGGCGCTGCTCAGGAGGGGATGCGCCCCATCGCCGAGTTGATGTTCGTCGATTTCTTCGGCGTCGCGATGGACCAGATCTACAACCAGATGGCCAAAAACACCTACATGAGCGGCGGGGCGGTCAACGTCCCGATGGTGTTGACGGCCGCGGTCGGGGGGACGTACAACGACGCCGCCCAGCACTCACAGACGCTGTACGGTACATTCGCGCACGTCCCCGGGATGAAGGTCGTCGTCCCGTCGACGGCCTACGACGCCAAGGGACTGATGCACAACGCCATCCGCGACGACGACCCGGTCGCCTACATGTTCCACAAGCGCCTGATGGGGATCGGCTGGCTCCCAGCGCCAGATGGACCCAAGACAGCCGTCCCCGAGACGGACTACACCATCCCCTTCGGCAGCGCCGACGTGAAACGCGAGGGCGATGACGTCACCGTCGTCACCCTCGGTCTGCACGTCCACCGCGCCCTAGACGCCGCGAAAGAACTCGCCGACGACGGCATCGACGTCGAAGTGATCGATCTCCGCTCGCTGGTCCCACTCGACGAGGAGACGATCCGTGAATCCGTCAGCAAGACCGGGCGTCTCGTCGCCGTCGACGAAGACTACCAATCCTTCGGCGTCACCGGCGAGGTGATTACACGCGTCGCTGAGAACGATCTCGGCACTCTGGAGGCCGTCGAACGGGTTGCGATACCAGACGTTCCGATCCCGTACTCACGCCCGATGGAAGACGAAGTCGTCCCCGACAGCGAGGACATCCAGGAAGCAATCCGCGCGACAGAACCATGAGCGACGAACGGGTGGCGATCAACGTCGACGAGTACTGGCCGGAGGACGCCGACGACGACGAGGGGATCGTCATCAACTGGTTCGTCCGCGAAGGCGGCGCCGTCGAGGAAGGGGACGTGCTCTGTGAGATTCAAGTCGAGAAAGTCGACGTCGATATCCTCGCGCCGACCAGTGGGACGCTCACGGAAATCGTCGTGCCGGAGGACGGAGAGTTCGGACACGGAGACGTACTCGCGTACATCGACGAACATGACTGAAGACAACGACAGACCGACCAAACTGCATCCGGCCACGAAGGCCCGTGAGACGGTCGATCCCGCTCGTCTCCGTGCCGATGGAGGGCGGACCAACCCTGTCGAGCGGACGGTCCGCGAAGAGCACTCACTGGACCGGATGCGCCAGACCATCGCGAAACGGCTCTCCGAGAGTTACAGCGAGGCCGTCCATGTCACGTTGCGCCGGCGGGTGAACGCGGAACCGCTTCTGGAAGCGACCGAGCGCGCAAAAGAGGACATCGAGGACGTGTCGTTTTTCGACATCCTGTTGCGTGCGCTGTCGGCGACGCTCGCGGAGCATCCGGAGTTCAACGCCACCTACGAGGACGGCACCCACCAGCTCTACGACGAGCACAACCTCGGTATCGCCGTCGACATCGAGAACGGTCTCGTCACGCCGGTGCTCGGCGATGTCGGCTCGAAGTCGCTGGCGACGATCACCGAACAGCGGCGGGCGCTCGTCGAGCGCGTTCAGGCCGGAGAATTCTCGATGAGCGACTTCAAAAACGGGACGTTCACGGTGACGAACCTCGGCCCACTCGGGGTCGACTCGTTCACGCCGATCATCAATCCACCGGAGATTGCGATCCTCGCTATCGGACGGCTCGACGAGCGGGCCCGACCCGGCGGTGACGGCGGCGTGACGTTCCGCCGGGAACTCCCCCTTGATTTGAGCTTCGATCATCGAATCGTCGACGGAGCCGACGGCGCGCGCTTTCTCCGAACGCTCGCCGAGAACCTCGAAACGGCGGAACGGTTCGTCTGAGCTGCCCGTTCCACGCCATCTTTCGAACAGTAGTTGCGGCGCACAGAGAACCAAGCGTGGCCCAGCGGAGCCCACAGTTGCGGTTGGATTACTTCGCTCGGTTGACCTCCAGTCGGACGAGAAAGAGAAATATCACCCAAAAACCGAGTTATATCCTAATTATGTCTTTTCGAGAGTATAACTGGCCACAGCTAGTATTGTATGAGGCTATTGTATGTATATGTACAGAAAACTTACCTGAGTCGAGAAAAACGTCGAAATATGATTGACGTTCCAGTCACGTCGGCGATGGCCGAGCGAGAACTCCTGATCGGTCCGAGGGCGACGACAGTGGTTGCAGCCGAGCAGTTGCGAGATCCGGAGACACCGGCGTTGTTCGTGCAAGACGAAACGGAAACCCTGGTTGGTGTGGTGACGGAATCAGATATCGTGGCTACCATCGCAGAGGGAGGCACGAACCCGCCTGTTGAGTCGTACATGTCGACTCCAGTGCAGACAGTCGATCCGAAAGTTACGGTGGGGCTCGCCGCCGACAGGATGCGTGACTCTGGCGTGACGGTGCTTCCCGTCGTCGACGATGGATACGAAGGGTTCGTAACGGGAGAGCAACTTGCGCCGTATCTCCCGCGTCACCGACTCGATATCAGCTGGAACGGTGACCCGATCAGGCTACCCGACTCCTGAGCCACGGCTCCGAGGGCGGGAATAAAAAAGCTCAAACTCCGGGTCCGGCTTTTCGCGCGCTCCGATCCGTCGCTGACGCTCCGGAATTAGTCGCTTGGAAAAAGCCTAGGCCGGAATTTGAATCCGGGGTCTCGTCCTTACCAAGACGTTGATATGTTTCGTGGCCTGAAAACGGCATTTTGACCGTCTTCAGACGACACGTATTCTCTCTTTCTTTCAGACCACGTCGCCGTCTTGGACTTTGCTGTATTTCCGGTAGCTGGCAGGTTTCTTCGTCAACTTAGTATTATCGTGCACCCCCTTGAAACACCGGGGAAGCAGTCTTTCGGCCTGAGAAGGAATACGATATTGATGAAAAGAAAATAACGAGAAAATGTTCTATCCAGCTATTCCTGTCGGCCAGAAACGACTACCGACGTACACCAGAGCAACAAGTAGCAAAACGACCAATCCAGCTAAAACATAGTACTTGTTGTCTTCCAAGAACTTCTCTAATTCCATACTAATGGTTCTTGATCTTGTATTTAAATGAAAACTTGTAGTAGAAGACCATTATTGTGATATACTCTTTCAATCTCCTACGTATGAAACACTGAGCAAATCCTCATCACGCTGATCTGCTTTCCGTCCTGCTCTCAGTAGTTTCTCCAGTGCTTCTCGACAGTCCCCGCTGTTCTCCGCCACAGTCTCCGCGATCTCTTCAAGGACGTCGTCGGAGACGGTTCCCGGTTTGAAGGCCTGCTCCACCCGTTTAGACAGAATCTCTTGTAGCTGTGGTGCATTGTAGGAGTTGAACTGTAGTGTCTGACAGTTCAAGCGGCTCTGACTCCTGGGATCGAGGTGGACCTTGGAAGGAGGCTGGTTGGAAACCATCACCAAGCCGAGCGAGTTCTCTGCTTCCTGATTCAGCATTTGCAGGTCGTAGATGATCTCCGTCTTCTCCTCTAACTGATCGAACTCGTCAATGGCTACAGCTACTCCACGGTTCTTATCCAACCACTCACGAAGCTTGGAAAGCAGTTCATCCACCGGCTTACCTTTCCGAGGCGCAGGATACCCGAGCTGAATCAGTAACTCGGTCAGAAGCGAGGAACGGGAGTTGTACTGCCAAGCATTGATGTACACGGATTCTGCGCCGGCTTCAGTCTCTAAACGGTCGAAAACGTGCTTGACACAGGTGGTCTTCCCGACTCCAGCAGGTCCATACACCAGGAGATTCTCCGGTGTCTTCCGTCGAGTGAGTGGTCGGACAGCGTCAGCTATCCTCTTGATCTCGGTCTCTCGACCCACCGGTTCATCCGGCTCATAGTTCGTTGTCAAGTAGGTTTCTGAACGTAGAATCCCGCCGCTGCTCGTTGATTCTTGGAACAAAGTTCACCTGTCACCTCGTATCATCTAACGTGTAACGGGTAGCTTCAAAAACCGGATCAGGGGAGGCGTTTCACTTGCCTCTATCCGTTCCGCGGAAACCTCCGGACTCGAATTAAAACAAAGAGTGCCCCAGTACTCAAACACCGGTGCATCCGAACCCTGGTGCCTGTAAAACCGTGTAACCCCTTTCCTCGAAGAAAATGATCTATGCCAGAACCACTGAAAGACCCGACACCACTGCAACCAAACTACCTGCCCGAGAAACTCCACGACAGACAGGAAGAGCAAGAGCTGCTGGAAAACATTTCATCGAAAAACTCTGCTCCACAGAACCTCTTCCTCCACGGACCACGCGGCACAGGTAAAACCCACGTCACACACCTTGCCCTGGAAGAAACCGACAGGAAATGCTACGTTCCCTGCACCCAGCACGACACCCAGTACAAGGCCTTGAAACAGATACTCAGAGGACTAAACGAAGAAGTCAACGACGGCCACCACACCTCCGACCTACAGAGAAAACTCGTGGAGAAAACCAAGGCCGTACATACGGTAATCATCCTCGACGACATCGACTTCCTGCTCCTGAACGACGGCGACGACCTCCTCTACTTCCTCACCCGGATGGAAACACGCAACGACGTAGATCTAGTACTCATCTCCTCAAACCACTCCGGCCTCAGATCAAAGATCGAGGAACGGACCTACAGCAGCCTACAGCCCCGGAGAGTCAGCTTCGAACCCTACACCGCAGAAGACGCATACCAAATCCTTGTCAAAAGAGCTCAGAAATCACTGGTCAACCAAAGCCTCCAGAAAGCGGCGTTGACCTACATCACATCCACAACCCAGAACATCGCCGTCGGCCTGTACTGGCTGAAACACGCAGCCGAAACCACGGAATCAGTCATCACAGAATCCCACGTCCAACAAGTCCAGGAGAAAGCATACGAGAAGTACGCCGCACACCTCCTAAACCGGTTCACAGAACACCACCGACTACTCTACCAGGCAGTACAGGAACTCGACGTCGAAGAAAACACGATACGGACCGGAGAAATCTACACACGGTACGAGGAACTCTGCAAGACCTACAACGAAAACACATTGTCCAAACGCCGGCTCAGCGACTACCTGAAGCACTTGGAGCTGCTCGACTTGATCGAAGCAGAGTACCACTACGGCGGTAGCAACGGCAAAACAAGAGACGTGAAACTGGTCTCACTCTGAAAGGTAATCTTCTCTAATTTGATCAATCCGTGCCTGATCCGCCTCACCAATTTCTTCAAACTTGTTTAGTAGCTCCTCTGCTTTCTGTTCAACGTTATTATGATTCGACTGCTTCAATACAATCTCTACCCGATCCAGAATCACATCTTCCTTGCCGAAGAACTCATCAAACTCCGATATATGACCTAATACTCTGGCCTTTTGACCATCGTTCAGATTATTCTGTTTTAACTGATTGCTGATACGGTCCATAAACTGCTGCCCGTTATCCTCGGTCAGATATCCAGTAATAGAACTCATTACCTCGATCAAAGCATCAAGCTGCCCAGGATTCTGATTCCGGCTGAAAGCCTGTGCCAATTCGTCCCGTACATCTTCAGCAACAGTCTCCTTACGGTCTGCATCCACATCTGAAGCTATCTTATTCCAAAGATCCCGATACAACTGGTACTCATTCTGATTACCACTGAGTAGATTGTCTATCTGACCGAGATAGTTCTCCTGTTCCGGTCCATCAAGCTTCGAGAAAATCTCAGAACCAGCTTCTAGGTAGCGCTCTTTCCGATTAACGTTGTTTTCACGGTTTGCCTGGTTACCGCAGATTTCAATGACTTCTCCCCAGACAGGCTCAAATCGGCCGGCGTATTCGGTGAATATGTCAATCCCAAGTCGGCTATAATTGTTATTGTTGTTCTTAATTAGACTCTTTACCTTCTCGTGGAGTTGCTGATTGAATTCTTCTGGTATAGCCGGTACAACCGTATTCTTGACAAAGTCTTCATTGTCGACAGGATTCGGGATCTGCGATAGAATTGCATTGACACCGACCTCGGATTCGAGAATGGGAACTTCGTAGTCTTCACTGAGGACGAAGAGTTGTTCTTTGTTGTTCGCATTCCATTGTTTGAGCAAGTCATCTATCCAACTATGGAACTCTTGTTGAATCTTACGTGGGAATGAATCGTAGAAGTGGAAACAGACCTCAACGAGATCTATAGGTTGCTGGTTTCCACGACCTTCTACAATCTCTCTAAGAGTGTCAAACACCTCCTTACCACTTGATTGAAGAATTCCACCTTGGGTATCTAATAACAGGACTGCGAGCTCTTGGTCAACTTGCTGCTCCTGGTTACTTGAATAATCCTGTCTTTGCTCTAAAAGATGGGTTACGTAGTCTCCCCTGGCACCCTTTGAAGCCACATCATCAAATAGAGTATAATACTCTGTATCTGTGAATTCATTCTTGTTATCTTGTAGTTCAATCATCGAAACCGCCCGCTTCAGGGTCTCTGTGAAGATGAATCGGTTCTTTGCTTTCTCGGATGACTCAATAGTTGTGAGTGCGTTCTTGAATACCTCATCATCGAGGGAAGAAATCTGGCTTGAGACTTTTCTAGCTACACTCGGAGGTATATCTTCAGCATTCTCTACAAATGCCTCCAAGATATTCTCGCGTAGTTCTTTGCCATCACCCACTAGAACAGCATACTCCTCTAGGAGTGATGTCGAATCAGACTCCCGCATCTGGATAATGATAGGAAAAAGAGTACTCGGATCCAGATCGATCAAGAATCCTTTCCCAGGTTCTACAGTTAGATACTCCCCAAGGAGCTGAATCAATCTTCCTTGTGAACGCTGATTAAATTCATCGAAGACCGCTATAGTAGTGTCTATTGTCCCGAATAGCGGTTGCTCTCTCCTCTTCGTGGTGTATTCTTGGACTGTACTCTCAATTGCGTCAACATACGGTCCATAGTCGTCCACTTGCTCAAGTTCCTTCCTAACATCTTCCTCTTGCCCGGTCCTGAGATTTTGTAGGAAGGCGTCGACGTCGGTAAGACTGGTTGCATAAGACGGCTCAGACAAGTTCAGGAACGGATCTGGGTTTTCAACTTGGATACGGCGGGTTGAGCGGAGAAACGCCTCAAGACGGGATTCTTGATCGCCGTTCTTTTCTGAGTCATCATTTGGTTTCAAAATATTTTCAATTCGATTCCGGTCGTCTGAATCACTAAGCTGATCTCGGAAATAGTCGTTAATATCTTCCAGCAACCGAGGATTCTCCGAAAGTGTGCCATAGAAGTCTGGATATTCCTCTTCTAAAATAGAGACCTTTGCCAAGAATGGGATGTTGTCGGTGATTCTACCCTCAGTTAACCCGCCGGTTTCCTCAACTTCCTCTGCTAAAACTCTAAGCGTGGAAAGTCTATTGAGAGCGTGTTTAATCCTCCGTGGATTGTCGATGTAGGCATTAGTGAGTACGTCGAGAGCCTCTTCCTCAAATGGGTTGGTGAGTCTCTGATTTTCTTTCTCAGTGTACTCCTCGATATCTTCTGGTAGGAACGGTGGAATACGGATATGGGTTTGGAAGAACTTCCGGAGAAACTCCCGCTCATTCTTTCCTTCTTCAAAATATTCGCCCTTGTCAATCGATTTGATGTGGCTCTCTAGAGCTTTGTCATCACACGGTATGAGATAGATACAGTTGTCGTTCTCCATAAACGTCTTGAGAGACACCAGGACATCGTAGACTGTCGAACTCTCGCATCTATCTAGATTGTCGATAGAGATTACGATAGTTTCTGCGTTTGATTCTTCGATTATATCTTCGAATATTCGCTGGTAAGCTCCTGACCACTCTTTTCTCGGGTGTAGGAACTTTCTCTGGATAGTCTGAGCCACAGTATCCAACTGCTGTAGGATATAACCGAGAATCGGAAGTAGTAATCCAGTAACAGCCACCGATGCGAGGGTCGATTGGCCAATATACTGTAAGAGCACAGCAGCTCCGGCAATAACGACAAAGCTGATTGCAAGTATTGGGCTGTCTTCCCAGAAGTTTACTATGACTTCTTTAGGGTTAGATGGCTTCGAGACATCCTCTTCCTCTTCTACATCATACAGTCGGCCTGTAATCTCGTCTTCGCCAAGAATTCCATCTGAATCATCTCCATAGACCTCCTTACCGATTCTCTCATCTAATTCAAGAAGTAGCTCAGTTCGGATTGATCCTTCAGCGTGAGACCAAGCATCAAACTCTACAAAAACAGTATCTTCGAACTCTTTTTTCTCCCTAAGACGATTATACAGCATCCGGATTATAGAAGTCTTACCGGATCCCCACTCGCCGAAGATGCCAATGTGCCAAGGCGGGTTAGCGTTCCGTAGAATTCTCTCTAAACTGTCTGCGTATTCTTTGTGCCCGAATTCATCGTCCTCTTCTGATGTAATTGCGCGATCCTCTAAGAAGAGGTCTTCATTCTCAGGGGGCATTAACGAAAATCCGTTCCTCCAATTATAAATAACCCGTCACCGACATCTTTCGATCCAGAAACTGTGAAAAGGATAAGATGTTTTTATTACACCTCGTTCATCCGCATAGGGCTTTTTAGACCTGTATCTCCTCCCTCCTCATATGAATTCACGTTGACAGCACGGACTTCATCCGGATACATTCACCACTTAATCACTTTTACCGAATAGTTGACTCCTCCAACTGCCGCAGTTTTATATCAGCGACAGTGTATAGGTTCGAGTCAATGAGTGATTTGAGCAGGGAAGATCTAGAAGACCTTGCTGATCTCTACCAAGCCCTTTCAAACGAGAAACGTCTGCGTATCCTTCTACAACTCTACAACGACGAACCGGTCTCCGAACTCACAGAAGAACTCGGTATCTCACGAAGCGGCCTCCAGAAAAACATCGAACGCCTGATCGACTCGGAACTCGCCTTCAGACCACAGGAAGAAGGATCAAAGACATACGCACTAACCCCGCTCGGCGAACACTACGTCCACGTACTGGAGAAAGACAAAGAAACCAGTCTTAAGACCAGAGAGATGTTGGAGGAAGAGCTAAACCGGTTAGAAGGAGAACAAAGCGATACACGGGAAACCCTGGAGGAAGCCGGTGTCGACGTTACTGAGTTCGAGCGAAAACTGAAGCAAGAAGCCTGGCAAAACATTTGGGAAGAAGCAGAAGACCTGTTATGACTGATCCCGCCGAGATTGAAGATGAGATCCTGGATACGTTGACCGGCGACGAACCTGTTCGGACACCCGGTGATATCGGTTTAGAGCTGAAGAGGAGAGGTGTGATAGAGGAATACGATGTCGGGGAGTTCCACGACCACTTGGAGGATATGCGGGAAAGAGGGCTCGTAGAGCTGAACAAAGGTAACTGGGGTGAATACACTGTTGATTAGGAGGGACAGAGTCAACGAACTAGTTGAGAAAAACTGTCTAGCCTACTTCATTCAAGAGAGTTACGAAGGACCGACCGAGTATATTTCTATGATCCGCCGCCGAGACCACGTCCTCGACTGCGAAGAAGAAGCTGTAGCAGACCTGCCGAAACAGGAACTCTGACAGGTTTACTCGTCGAAAGCAGTGAAACGGATATCTGACGAAAGAAAATCCTCCAGTCCTTCCTGAAACCACTCCTCAACGATACCTACACCACCTAAATCATGGCCGCAGTACCAACCAACCCCTTGAGCATACATCAACACTCCCTCCTGCTTACCTTCAACCTCTTCACTACTGTACTTCGACTCAGGGCACGGATAAAACGCGGCATCCCCGTCAACGTCGTTGAAGTAATGGAAATCAGTGAAAGTCAAATCTATACCCAGTGACTGCACATTAACCAGCTCCGCATCACATTCAAAATACTCTAGCTCATCAAACGGTTCCACAAAATCCTGAATCGACTCCGGGACATCACTATCCATACTAAATCCTAATATCCGTATCAGAATTAACCTTTTGGTGAACTGCTCTAAAAGGTCAAATAACATCGGAGGGAAATATGAAGGACAAGGATCTCGACGAGGAAACACGGGAATACATCGACTACCTGCATCAACGCATCCAGTTCCTCGAACAGGAATTAGAGGACTCTGAGAAAACAGTTCTCGAACTCAAACAAGAGCAAAACCAGGCCCCAGAACTACCCGGTGTAAACATCGAAGAAATCCTCGACAAGCAGCCAAGCCGAGAAGAACTCGAAGAACTATCAGCTGAAGACTTCTCCCAGTTTGAAGACCGGATGCTTCACGACCCGGAGCAGATCCTGGAAGACCCTGAGAAAGCCTTGGAGGAACTGCAGCACGCCACCCGGCAAGCACAGGAACACAACGAGAAAGTCAGCAAGATCAACGACAAGATAGAAGAGAACAACGAAGACTGGTTCGGCAAAGACTAACCGTATTCTCTTAGACGCCGTGTGTTTTCTTCTCAATTAACTTCTCGCCGCAGGTCGGACACTCTTCCTCAAACACTCTCTGCCCCGGCTCACCATCCACCATTAACTCCATCTTCGGCTGAACATCCACCTCGTGACGCGTATGGCAGGTAGAACAGTATATCCTCACTTTCTCAAAGCTGGACGGCTTTTCCCGGATCTCCACATACTCGGAAACCAGTTCCTGGACTTCGTCACACAACTCCTCCACGTACCTGATCTCCCTTCCGTAGAGGAACCGGCCTACCCACTGGATATCCTTAGCGTAGACTTCGTACCCTAGTACGCTGTCCCGGTCCTGGACGACGAAATTGAAGTTGAAACCGGCGTTCTCCCAGTTGAAAATCCAATGCCGCCCCGAATCCTGTTCACTCGGCGGATTATACGCAACAGTGCCGTTCCCTGCCCCGTGTAGAAACCGGGTCATCGGATGAACTTCATCTTCAGTCATCGCCGGGCGTGCTTCCAAGTGTATTCGCTGATGTCGATTTCTTCCTGTTGAAACTCTTCTTGGTATTGCTTCGGTGGGTGAAAAGTACTTCTTTGAATCAAAGGTTGGCCGCAGTCCGGGCAATACTCCTCGATCATTCGTTGTGCGTAGTACCCGTCGATCAACAGGTCGATTTTCGGCGTGACATCCACCAAGTACTCTTCCTGGCACCGGACACAGGTATCCTTCAGTACAGCCAGTGCGTCCGGATCTTCCACCAGTTCCACACGTTCCTCAACGGTGTCACTGACGACAGTAGGTGGCTCTACGTATTCGAAGACTGCGACGTGCTTATCGATCCAGTCTAGATTCCGGGCCTGAATCTTTTTCACCTCTCCATCCTCCGACTGGATTGAGAAGTGGAACGTGTACTTCAACTTCGGTAAGGCGTACACCCAGATATCCTCATCACCCCGCTGTAAATACGCTACTTCGTCACCGTTCGCTCTCTTCAGAAACTCAGCAAATTCTTTCAGAACCATAACCTGCTATTCAGGAATCCTCCAAGGAAAAGTAATCATACCTGGTATCCTCCTTGAACACCAGTTCACCACCGTTCCTCTCCTGAAAGAATTCTTCGTTGATACAACCAACTACAGGACTGTAAACCGGGTCACACAGCAACCAAACACCGCCACTCCTGTCGGACTGAAACCGAATACCTGGAACCTCTACACTGTAGAAATCCTCTGCCTCTCCGTGCAAATCCTCGACGCTGTTCTCCGGGAAACAGACCTGAATCATTAAATGATTCCCCCAGTCCTTACCTACTACACCCAGTAAACGGGTTTTGAAGCTGCGAACCATTAACAAAGACGCCAGCAAGACGGCTTGATCCTCGCAATCCGACTTCACGCTGTGGTCAAGGACGTAATCCGGTCGGTACAGTGCTTTGTTGCTTTCACCATCTGTACCATCCACGTTTTCATAGACGAACTCGGTCAGTGCAGCAGCGTACCTGTACCGTTCAACACCTGGCTCCACATCCTCCAACACTTCTGCTGCGTGGTCCCGAACCTTCTCCGGGTACACACCGTTGACAAGTAATTCAGCCCGTGTCCGATTCGTGGTACTGTACTCCTGCTCCGTGCCTCCTGGCGCAGAATAACCAGTCATAGCCAAAAGAAAGGCCTGCGATAAGTTAACCTTTTACTCAACTACTCTACGAGGTTAACACCAAGGTGATTTCGGCGGACAGAAGATCAATTGGGAATGCTATTCGAGCAACTTCCACAGGTCATCTTCATCTCTAACTTCTTCCAAGGCCTGTTCAACCTCCCGAACCTCCATCTCCAGTTCGATCCGGTCCCGCCACTGCTGACGCTTCTCACTCCTTAGTTCCGAATAGAACCCTTCGATCTTCGACTTCAGCCGCTCTTTCCTCTCCTCCTGGGCTCCGCCGAAACCGTGGTACAGATCCTCCAGTCGCTCAACATACCAGTCAAGCTTCGACTCCAACTCTTCGACAGTCTCTGAGTGAATCTCTCTACGCTCCTCCAACAAAGATTCAAGCCTCTCCAACTCCTGCTCCAGTCTCTCTTCCTCGCTTTGCTGCTCCTCGCGCAGAAACTCTTCAATACTGAACCCGGAGGACGACAGATCTAGGTCTTCCCAGTAGTTCCGGTACTCCATAACGCAGTAAAGATCGGATAACTGGAAAGGATGTTATCCCTCTCCAGAGTTCGTTAGACCCCGGAGTTCCCTTGCCTTCTCCCTGTAGAGCTTCGGCAACTCCTCAATCTCCTCTTCACTCCAAGAATCGACTTCTTCCAAGAGTTCCTCGGCCTCGAACACTTCGCTTGATGCGATTCGACTCATACCAGAACAAGAAGAGAGGAAAGGATTGGAAAGTACCTGAACACCGGGTTTCCCAAGGATTAATCCTCAAGCTGTTCCAGCTTCTCCAAGACACCTTTCTCCTCCAGCTCGGCTAGCCGTTCAAGAACCTCTTGTTTGTCCTCCTTCTCCGATTGCTGTTCGAGACTCAATGGTCGACCACAGTCTCGGCACTCGCTGAACTGAGGTTCGTTTGAAGTCCCACAGAAAGGACAATCCTTGCTCTGATCCTCTTCCTCAACCTCTGTTTCCACGTTGTACTTGTCCCGAATGGCCTTATTGACGTCGTCGTTGTTCAAGTGGACATAGACCTTGGCTCGTCCAGATCCAGGCACCCAACCAGCGAACTTGTTCAATTGCTCATAACCCATAAACGTCGCAACCTCAGTCAAACGCGTGTGCCGCAGGTTGTACGGCCGCCGCTTATTCTCCGGAATACCTGCCTTCTCACAGGCCGCTTTGAATCGTCGACGATACGCCTGGTAACTCATCTCCTCACGGAGATCCGGCTCATAACTACACGACCCATCGTGCTGAGTAACTCTCTCACCGCACTTCTTGCACATCTGCTGCTCTTTCTTCACCCACAGCGGCGCACTGGGGTCCTCGATGTCGCCCATCTCTCCACCCAGAGGATGATGCGCAATCCATTCACGCAGGGTCCTACCGGCACGCACCAACTGATTCGTCCGATCAGGAGTACCCTTCAGGCCCTCCAGGTAGACGAAGTCCCCTTTCCCGTTCGTGGTGAAATCTCCGATGCTGCAGTTCAAGAGTTCTCCAGGCCTGGCTGCCGTCTCATAGAGAGTGATGGTGAAAGCCCTGTCCCGTGTATTGCTGAAGTTCCGCATCAATTCCCTCAGTTCTTCCTTTGTGAATATGTCCTCCCGTGAGATCGTGTTCTCCTCCTTGCGGCTGGTGTGTACCGAGAAGAACTCAACCTTCTCCGGGTGCTCGTTTCCTCCGTTCTGCACCTTGTAGAACTTCTTCAGTGAGCCACGGATTTTCGCCTTCGTGGATTCAGCGTAATCGCTCCGGTTCAACTCTGCCACGATGGTTTTCAGTTCCTGCTCTGTAGCTCCATCGAGCGTGAAGCCTTCGGGTGCGAACTTGTTCAGAATGGTCTTGAGGGTGTAGATCTGCCTCTGCTGCTGGCTGTCACCGATACCTTCTGCCGCAACCTCATTGATGAAGGAGCGAATAGTATTGTAGTTCTCCGTGCTGACTTGGTCCTCTAGATTTTCAAGGGCGTTAGAGACACTGATGTACTGTGTAGAGCTCATAGTTTGGTGGTTCACCTAATCTTGTGCGACCCAAACCTTGGAGGAAAACAGGGTGAGACCACAGTTCCAATGGTTCAATGCTCCACCCGAAATCGGGTATAGTGTTCCCGTCGGGAATTGGCACGGATGGTTCACTGGCTGTTTCAGTTGAAACTCACAGCACTTCTCTTGGCCTTTGAGGCCTCATTTCGCTTCTGGCCCACTATACGGTTGTTACAGTGGGCGGGTGGAGCATCTGACAAACGATTTAATGTCTCGTTCTTAGTTTGCTCGTGGCTTTCGTTTGTTTCCTTTGCTCTCCTCGCTTCGTTTGGATTTTCATCTGAAAATTGGTCTAGAATATTTAAATAATCTATCCTGACCATCATCAGAACTCGGGGGTTATGGACAGGTAGAATTTAACCAGATCCTGCTCACAGATTCTTCTCAACAAGGTTGTATTGGGATGAATGAGGTGGCTGAAGGTATTCTCGTAGGTACCGAATCCGACGCCGGCGACGAGCCACTTCTACAGAAACACGGTATCGACACCGTCATCTCTCTAACCCATAGCGAACCAGATACAGGAGACATCACCCGTGTAGATGTGCCGATGATAGACGGACCACAGAACAGCTACGAAGCATTCACCAAAGCTGTAAACGAAGTGGTGAAGCAGCGAGAAAACGGTCAACGTGTCCTAGTCCATTGTTCGGCAGGTTCCTCCCGGAGTCCTTCAGTTGCCGCAGCAGCAATAACACACCTCACAGAAAACAATCTCAACGAAGCCTTCAACCAGATAATCGAACGAAGAGCAGAGACAGATCCCCACGACGCACTGGTTCGCCAGGCAATCAAGTTCACAGACTAGAGTCCAGACTAACGCGTAATTTGAGGTAAGAATAGTGGGTAGGATTTTAACCAGTTTGTGTTAATGACTACAATATGCCGGAAATCGGAAAGCTCGTTGACAAAGTAGAGTCAAACGAAATTGTTCTCCCAGAATTCCAACGTGAGTACGTATGGGGCAAAGACCAAGCAAAAGAACTGATGAAGTCCCTATATCGAGAATATCCTATTGGAAGCCTTCTCATCTGGGAAACTGAAAACCCGCCTGAAATAAAGAACGACGCTGTAGACCGTGAACAATACGGCTTGTTCAAAGTACTTCTTGACGGCCAACAGCGATTGACTGTTCTCTACCTGATGATTAAGGACGACATCCCACCATACTACACTGAAGACGATATTCAAACCGATCCAAGACATCTATACTTCAATCTGGATTCTGGCGAGTTCAAATACGAAAATAAGAGCACTCGGGACAATCCAGAATGGGTGAAGGTCATTGACTGCTTCAAAGATGACGTTAGCATATTCCAGATCGCCAAAGAGACGACAGAGGACGATGCAGAAGTAGGCGAGAAAGCTGAAGAGTACAACCGTGAACTGAAGAAGATCAACAAGATCACGTCGCTTCAGATGCCGAAAGAGGAACTCGGCAAAACCGCTGACGTTCACCAAGCGATCAACCTCTTCGACAAGGTCAATTCACAGGGAACAGATCTAGGAGACGCCGAACTCGCCCTGGCCCATATGAGCGCACAATGGCCGTACATCCGCCGCGAAATGAAGAAGACCCAAACTATGATGGCGGAGAACGGGTACGACTTCAACCTCGACTTCTACGTCAAATGTATGATCGCCGCCGTCACCGGCGGTATGACCTACGAACACGTCTACGACATAGAGAAAGAAGTACTCAAGCAGAACTGGGATCTTATCGACCAAGTCCTCGACTACCTAACCAGCTTCCTCGAAAACGAGGCACTCATCCCCGACTCAAGCTACATCAACACCCGAGCAGTCCTCATCCCACTGATCAAATACCTCAGCGATAACGAGGTCAGAATGACACGAGAAGAAAAAGATGCCTTCCTCAAATGGCTGTACTCCGCGATGATGTGGAGAAGATACAGCCGCTCCACCGATAGCACACTCGACAAAGACCTCTCCCTACTCGGAGGACCGAACCCCGTCGAAGACCTGATGGAAGAAATCAAAGACGACAGGGGACGTATCGAAGTCCAGCCCTCCGACCTGGAAGGCCGTGGAAAGTCGAGCAAGCATTTCTACAACATGGTTCGTATCATCAGCCGGAACAACAACCCCAGCGACTGGAAGACTGGAGAACCCCTACGCGGAAGCTACGAACTGGAGTCACACCACATCTTCCCAAAATCACAGCTCTACGGCAACCTCTACGACTCCAACAACCATATGGGCCGAAAGAAGGTCAACGAGATAGCCAACAGAGCCTTCCTCACCCAGAGAGGGAACAAGGACATCTTCACCTCACTACCGGAAGACTACCTCCCTGACGTACAGGAAGACCACCCTGAGATATTCAAGAAACAATACATCCCAGAGAACCCCGAGTTCTGGAAGCTGGACAACTACGAACGATTCCTGGCAGAGCGTCGAGAAATGCTGGCTGACGCGATCAACGAATTCATCCAGTCATTCGACACGCCAGATGGCCCAGAAGAAATTTCACTTGAATCCCTGATCGAAAAGGGAGAGAACCACAGAATCGAGTTCAAGGAAACGCTGCTCTACGATGTCTATCAAAACCAAGCCAACAAGGAACTGAAGAAAACAGCGGTGAAAGAGATCGCATCATTCGCCAACGCAGAAGGTGGTACTCTAATTATCGGCGTCGACGACGACAAAGAAATCAAAGGAGTTGAACGCGACCTGAAATTGATGGATGATCTCGACGACTTCGAGACCACTCTTAGCCAGGAAATCTCTGCACGCCTCGGAGATGCAACAGCCTCGCTCTACACAGAGATCGACTTCAAAGAAATCAACGGCAAAACCGTCTGCACGGTTTCAGTTGAGTCTAGCACCCAACCCGTCTACTTCGAAGAAGACGAATTCATAGTACGACAAGGCAGCTCGGCAAGACCACTCAGCATCCAAGACGCCAACCAGTACATCCAAGAAAACTGGGCATAGCTGTTAGATTGGGATCCACAACTGTATAATATCCAACATTAGGATGCCATAGAACGGGCGATCCACTTTTAGATTCTATTTGTTAACTCCAGTTGAAAACATGGCGACGAAAATATTATATGTTCCATTTTAAATGGTTCACATACTGGATCATATGTGTTATACAACATACTCCAGTCGAAATAAAGGCTTATAAAATTGATATCGTCAAACTATCCTGTTCGTTATGGTAGACATATGGAAGTTAGTTAGTGCAATTGCTGTAGCATTTGGCTTGATAGGGATTTTCCTCGCGTTCTCCGGCTCTCCTGAGCCTAAACTCAAGACGGCAACTTCGGGTCCCTATACTGCTGCGGAGGATAGTCCCGCTGAGATCACATTCTATGCAGAGAACACGCGTGATTCCGAGCAGTCCTACCTCGTTGAAGTTGGAGCTGGTGACCGACGATTCCTTGATGTAGCAGACTCAGATCGAAAGACCACACTCGATCTAGGTCCTGCCGAGTCTAATGGAGAGACAAGAGAAGTAAGTGTTAATCTTCATTCAACGTTGAATGGCTCTGTTGACACATTCGTAACCGCGAAACTATTTGAACAAAACGAAGGCCAATCAGAGCTGATCAGAACTAAGAGAATCGATGTTACAGCAGAATAACACCTGTTTTTCACTTTCTTCTTTTCATATATGAATTTTGAACCGAAGGTAAACTGCTCCAAATGCAACGCTCAGATAAAGTAAGACATCAAAATATCCTAGGAACTCTGTGCTCATTAACGTGCTAAGCGAAAATACGATTCCGATAACATACCCAGCAAGGTAGCCAAAAGACCAGTACCGGGATTTGTCGATCAAAAAGACTAGACCAACAATAGAGACGATATTGAACGCTACGAAGACCCATCTAGGGATCAATCCTGATTCAATAAAAGCCGAAAAAATAGCAGCCACTATAACCGCTTCTATAATCATCCCAAAGCCTCGCTCTACTCCATCAGGGAACTTAGGCATTTCAATCTATCAAACACTTCAGACACTAATTAATAAACAATTTTCACCACAACCGAACTCCACAAACAACCGGTTACAAACGATCCCCTAATTCTCTATACTCCCGAACCAATCTAAACGCCACCTGTTCTAGGTCTAACCCTTCCTCCTCGATCCTCTGCTTCAATCCATCCAGTACTTCCTGGTTCCGGCCTGCGACCCATACCGCGTCGAAACCTTTCTCCAAGTGCTGCTGAACGTGCTCGATTTCTCTTGGGTTGTCACCCATCGCCACCTCTACCACTAACTCTGTGTCTCCCATATTGACGTAGACGTCGGCGTCGAACTTTTCGAGAAACGCGTCCCAACCCTGTCTTTCGAATGCTTCCTTGATTTGGTGTTGCCAGTACCTGTGGATGATCCCTCCTCGCCCCCTGTGTTTCACTTCCAAATTTAGACTTTCTGCGTAGTCACGGCCTTTCTCGGTCAACTGGAGCAGCTTTCGCTTGCCATCCTGAGCTTTGACGTGGCGTTCGATGACGACGCCGTCGTCGACGAGTTCGTTCTTTGCCTTGTTTCCTTTGTACGTACTACTGAAACGCTCGTACCGCTTGGTGAGTGGCTTGAACGGGTTCTTGATGACATCCTTCAGTAATCGGTCGGCGTCCTTCGAGACCTGTATCTCGGTTGGGTCATCAGGGATCGAGGTCTCCGGTACCTCTTCGGAACGTCCGGGTGCGATCCTGTCGTCGAAACGCTTCGTGGTCTTCCTTCTCTCACTGCTTAGTTTACTCCACTTCTCCGCCTGCTGTTTTTCCAGTTCTCTGTTCGTGACTTCTTTTTTGACTTCGTAGTTTTCGAGTTTGACCGGGACTGGGTCACGGCTTCCGACCTGGACAACTGCTTCTCCCGTGGCAAGATCGTGTGCGAATTCCGCCTGTCTCCCAGACAGGTTCATCGCATCCGTCACTGCTTGGAACTGCTTCCGATCCGCTGTAGGCAGCAGAAGCTTGGTATGAGTATTCGCCTTGATCGAATCCGTCAATTTGGAAGCCTCCTGATCTGCAACCACGAGACCTTCACCAAACTCCCGCATCTTCGCCGTCAACTCATCAATCTCAGGGATACCAGCGGCATCCTGCCGCTCCTTATACACACTGAAAACCCGTTTCCCCTCATCCAGGAAAAACAGGTGATTCAAACCTTCGTCTCGGTGGTTCTGAGCCATACGGTACTCGTAGACGTACGCAAAAAGAATCTCCATCAAGAAGTTCTGGACGTCGTGAGAAAGACCGTCAAACTCGAAGACAACATCCTGGTCAAGCAACTCCTCTACCGGATAACCGATGTTGCAGTCAAAGACCGTGCCTGCGATCAGGTTCATCGCCTCCAAACGGTTCAATAAGGTGTCGCGGTAATCCGACGCCTTCCGAACAAAGTTCACCTTCTGCTTCTTGATCAACAGCTCCAACTCGTGAAGACTCGGATACGGCTCCGAAACCTTGTCAAACAAGTTGTACAGCGTGTAGAGTTCGATAATCTTCTTCATCAAGTAATTCTTCGAACCACTCAACAGAGAGGTAGCGTGGCCGTAGATCTCCGCGAAAACCTGTGCCCACCTTCTCGGCGGGACCCCTTCCGGCGGCTTCAGAGGATTGAACTTCAGCTTCGTCCACGGCAACACAAGAATATCCTCGTCAAAATGCCGGTAATCCTGCTTCAAGTCAAAAGCCCAGAACGGCTTATCGACTTCCTGCATCAAACTATAGAACAACGTCGTCTTCCCAGAACCAGACTGACCAACAGCCAAGAGATGCTTAGTCAATTCCTCCTGAGAAAGATAGAACCGGTTCTCTTGGAACGTCTCCCCTAGATAGACATCACCGTACCTGGCATTGGTGTCGAACGGGTAACGGTGCTGCTGGATCGATTTAGCGAGCACAGCTTTAGCCGCAGAACTCTGAATACGCTCATTCCCAGACAAACCAGCAGCGGAAACCAGCTTATGAACCTTCTCATCATCTAATACATCACTCCGCTTCGCCAGATCTAGAAGATTTCTCCCATCTCGACTCACAACACCTCGGATTGAAATATGAGAATCTAAAACAAGAATCCAAGGCCTCAGTTCAATTGAAGCCTTGCCAACTCATCCACTAAATGATCACTAGCAGCCTCCACTTCATCTAAATCACTGCTCCCCGTGATCACCGCTTTACCAGTAGAAAAAATCAGAATAACACTGTCAAGACTAGGATTTCGATAAACCAAACCTGGGAACTGCTCCGGTTCATACTCCGTCTGCTCTAAGCCCAAACCGATAGCCAGGGCAGACAAATTCAGATCCTTATCAAAGCTGGTGGTACACACCAAATTCTGGACCTCAAACCACTCAACATCATTTCTCTCAATAATACCATTATCACAAAATAAACCGATCAATTTTTCATTAAACTCGTGAAGCCCATCGACCGAATCTGCACCTGTGACGATATACTTTCCCGTTCTATACACCGTTACCAATGGAGAATCCTCAGAAAAACGAATATACATCCCAGGATAATTGTCAGGATCAAAATTAGCAATCGACCCGAGATCACCGGCAACCACAGAGAGATCAAACTCCCGATCAAAAAACCCAGAGCCGACAGCATTTACGACTTCAACCATTCCTAATTAGTCAAGCCGCGGCACCGCCATAGAAAGCTTCCGCCTGGGCAACAATCGGATCGACCAATTCTTCATGCCTGTACAGGCTCAGACCATTACTTCGCAGAACGGCCTTTACTTCGGTCTTGATCTCCGCACGGATCTTATCACGGTTCGTCCAATCCAGTTCCACCTTATCCTTCAAATTCTGCTTCAACTCCTGAGCAATAGTCTTCAATTTCTCCTCATCAAGCTCAGTATCCGTATTCGACGAAATAGCATCAAAGAAAGCCAACTCCTCGTCACTCAGACCTAACTCATCCTGCCGATCATCCGTCTCCTGAATCTCATCAGCGTAACCCCGGAGTTCGGAGATCACCTGCTGAGTCGACAAGAAGCCCTCATTGTAGCTTTCAATAGTCTCCTCAAGCTCCTCCTCAAATGACTCATACTTCGCCAAGTTACCCTTCTTCCTTGTGGAAATCTCGTTCTCCAGTAACTGGCGCAACATCTTCACCTGCAAATTCTCAAACTCAACCTCCTCCACATCCTGAAGGAACTCATCACTCAGAACAGGCTTCTCTTTCTCCCACTTATCGAAACCGGTGACCTCGACCAAATCCTCAATCCCTACACCTTCAGCCACCAACTCCTTCATCGCAGAATCCAAATCCTCGATCTCATCAGGATTACCAGAATTGTCAATACTATTGATAGCACCGAGTACCGCCTCAAAGAACGCTAAATCGGCTCTAATCTCGCTAGCAGCAGGATTCGGAGAAACCAAGGAATGAGCCTTTTTCAGGCCTTTCATCGACTCTCGGAAATCCTCTTCCCGCTTCTCAGTAATCAACACCTCATTCTGGGCCTTGTACAACAACCGCTGACGGTCCATCTGACCCAGCTGAGGCCAATCACTGTAATCAACCTCAGAGAAGAAATTAGCTACCTCTTGGTGTTTCTCCCTCATCACCTCAACAGCTTCCTCAATATCGAGCATAGCATCATCCCGGATTTCAGAAGTGTACTTATCCAATGCCTCTTTCAAACGCTCACTGATCCCGATGTAATCAACGACCAGGCCTCCCGGTTTGTCCTTGTAGACTCGGTTTACCCTGCCGATGGCCTGAAGCAAATTATGATTCTTCATCGGCTTATCAACATACAACGTGTGAAGATGTGGAGCGTCAAACCCAGTCAACCACTTATCACAGACTACAGCGATTTTGAATGGATCGTCCGGATCTTTGAACCTGCGCTTCAATTCCTCATTCGAGATAGGATCATCAATAAAGTCTTCTTGGCCTGAAATCACTACCCGGGTCTCCGGTGCCCCCGGTACTTTTCGAATCTCATTTGCTAGGTTGACTGCGGCCTGACGGCTAATAGCAACCACCATCGCCTTACCCTCTAGCTCCCGGTTGCTGTAGTGTTCGACAATATCTTTCGCGATCATCTCCGTCCGCTCATCACTATTCTCAATAACACGGCGAAGCTGGGTCCACTTCCGTTTCATCTCCTGCTTCAAATCATCAGATTTCGACTCCATCAACTCGTTAAATCGGTCTTCTATCTCAGGATCATTAACTTGGAGTTTTGCTAATCGGCTCTCATAATAAATTGGAACCGTTGAACCGTCCTTTTCAGACTCCTTGATAGTATACTGGCTGACGTAACCTCCGAAGGTATTGATCGTCGATCGATCCTCCTTCTGAATCGGAGTAGCGGTAAACCCGAGATGAGAGGCATTCGGCAAGCCCTGACGAACATTCGTCGCTAAAGTACTATACTGGGTTCGATGGGCTTCATCAGCTACCACAATCACGTTATCCCGATCGTTCACCTCGGGATACTCGACTTCATCATCCGTGGTCTGGAACTTCTGGATTGTCGCAAAAATAATTCCGCCTGCTTCCCGATCTAACCGGTCACGCAACTGAACACGATTATCGCTGTCCGCCCATTCCGCATCCAAACCATGCTTCCTGAACTCACGATACAGCTGATCGTCAAGATCATTCCGATCAGTTAAGAAAACAAGAGTCGGATTCCGCATCGAACTCTCCTGTTTAATTTTTTTCGCATAAAACACCATAGACAAGGACTTACCTGAGCCCTGAGTATGCCACACCAAGCCAATACGGCTCTCGTCAGGGTTAGGTACAACCTCACGGCTGCTCTCAACCGCACTATTAACCGCGTAAAACTGATGATAAGCAGCCAGCTTCTTACTTAACTTCCCGTCCTCATCAGAATACACTATGAAATTCTTAATCAAATCCAAGACCCGCTTCTTATTAAAAGCACCTCGGATCAATACCTCAGCAGGTGGTAACTCACCTGTCTCATCCTTCTCCTCATCAATATATCTCCAAGGCGAATACCACTCCCAGCCCGCAGAAAGACAGCCAAGACGGGCATTATTCATATCCAATATCCCGATCAACTCATTATAATGGAACAAGTCAGGAATATCATTTACGTACCGATCAGTGACCTGTTTATACGCATTACCCATCGAGGCCTGTGGATTCGTCGGGTCCTTCATCTCCAAGACTCCGATAGGAAGACCGTTCACAAACACGACTACGTCAGGCCTCCTCTGCGGCCCTTCACCAATCTGAATCGTGAACTGGTTTGAAACTAAGAAATCATTCTCCTCCGGCTCCTCAAAATTGAAGACGTCGACAAAATCCCCGCGTGGCTCGCCTTTAACCTCGTACTCAACCTTGATCCCGTTAACAAGATTCTCATGGAAATTTTGGTTATTCTTCAATAACTGAGTGGAGTTGTAACCGAGTAACTGCGAAATCGCATCCTCAATAGCTTCATTAGGTACAGAAGGATTAAACTCACGCAGCTTACGCTCAAGACGCCCCCTTAGTACAACATCAGACAAAGACTCCCGTTCTGGATCCTCACCATTAGGTCCTAACTCAGGACCAGGCTTGTAGTCATATCCAATATCTTGGAAAGCCTGTAGGGCCGGCTTCTCCGATAACTCCATCTCATTCATAGACATAACAGATCAAACCTCACTATCAACCTCTAACTCTTCCAACTTAATATCATCAACCCTTATTTCACCCGACATCAACTTAGGAAGGAGAATATCGCGTAACTCTTCTAAGTGTTTATTTTCATGGAATTTATTCTCAATTATATTTGCCATAGGCTTTACAGTATCTATGAACTCTCTCCTATCCTCTTCAGTTGGGCAAACAAATGGAAAGTTCTTCACATCTGTTGAATTCACTGATTCATAAGTAGTTCCGGATGCAAATTGATTCCATCTCTCTTTTCGGCTTTTGAGAAGGTAATAAATGTACTCATTACTATCAAAAGACTTGGATCTAAAAGCTGCTACTCCTCTCCCGATACAACTTTTCTCTTGTAACTTATTTATTTCGCCGACTGGCGCTCTAACTGTCATAATTACATCTCCTTCCTCTGCTACTTTCCCGGGATTGGAGCACCATCTTTTTATTTTTGGATATATATCTGAGAAGTTCTTATTTCCTTGGAAAAAAGGCAGACCATCCCCACTCTCATTATAGTACTTTGAGTCAGGAGAGCTACCCATTTCTATTTCTGCGATCTCAGACAGTTTCTTAACGTCGTATTCTTTTGGTATTTTGCCGAGATCTGAATCTTCGAGTTCTTTACTCTCATCAAAATCGATGAATCTTGACTTGAATAGACTCTGAGCTACATTTTCCAGCAATTTGCTGATCTGGTTATTGACTTCTATTTTTGAGTCTAAAGAGTCTAGTATATTGACAATCTTTTTTTGTTCTTCTAGAGGAGGTATATCTATTTTTTTGTTATCAAATATATCAAGAGGAACCCTCTGTCGCCCAGAGGTTCCCGTCATTCTTTTTATTGCAAACTGTCTTATTTCTGGTCTGCGGGCAGTGTAATAGACAAATTTAGGTAAGGTTCTATCAGTCGCAGAGAGAACAATGAATTCTGTTGACCCGACGGCTACCTCATCATCGTCAAGCACATTTACAAAGGCCGTCTTGCCGTTTTCTAAGCAAGGTCGGTACTTCCCAATCGAGAATTCGGAAGCCGAGTTGAATTGGTGTGAGCCGTTCAATCTCGGAGCGGTAGCTGAGT